>JAZDCY010000034.1:0-5501 GCA_036679645.1 Gemmatimonadota bacterium
CTTGCACAGCGACAGACGCGAACCATGCCCGCGCGAAGCGCGTGAGAGCGCCACACAGAGCTTTTGGATGGACCACCCGCCGAGCTCAGTTTATTTGTATCGCTATTCACAATACCCACAAATGGGTCGTATGATCGTTCCTCGACCTATTTTTGTGCAAATATGAGTCACAATCGAGGCAAATACACACGAATCTGGTGCAGAGCGGTCTGCGCGACGTGGCGCAGCTACCCAAACACCTTCCGAATGTTCTCTGTTCGCGCTTGACACGTCCACACCAGTTGGTAATTCTGTCGTCTGCTACGTGTCGCTGCGGACGATTCATGCGGCACATCACTTGATGGGAAGGTCGTGCCCGATGCGGAAGACGAATCGAGGATGGGGAGGTGGGGATAGTAGCCAGCAGCGTGCGATGCGGTCGAGCGCGTACGAGGACAGTGCTCGGGCATCCCCACGCGGCGTGCCCACTTTCGCAGCGTTCTCCCTGATCGAACTCCTCGTCGTCATTTCCGTGATCTCGATCCTCATCGGGATCTCGCTGCCGGCACTCTCTTCGGCCACGGGTACGGCCCGCGAACTTGCCTGCGTGTCCAACGCGCGCCAGTCCGGCCTCGCTGTCGCCCTGTATGCCAACGAGAGTGAGGGCCACGTTCCCGCCAGGTGGCACGACGCGAACCTTCCGTTGGGCCCCGGGGGAGAGCCACAAGCACAGGTTGTGTGCGGAGCGACGTGGATTCGAGGGCCGTATTTCGAGGGTGGGCGGTTCTGGTCCGCCGTGCTTACAGCGCAGTGGAACGAAGTCTCGCCAGCATGGAGTTGCTCAGGCCTCAAGGATGACGCGGAACTTGATCCTGTGGTGTGGGGTGATCCTCGCCGCTTTGCGCTGTGCGACCATAGCGTGATTGCCAGCACATACTCCCTGTCCGATGCGTTTCTCGCGACACCGCGATTCTGGTCGCGAGGCGCGACGCAGAGACTGACGGATCTGAAGCGTCAGCGCCTCGTGGATGTCCGGTATCCGACACTCAAGGTGACGTTGTTCGAGACGATCGTGGTACATCGGTTCGGCATCGGCGAGCGCCTGGACGATCTGCCCATCCCTCGCACGCCGATGGTATTCGTGGACGGCCACGCGGCGGCCTTGAATCGAGACGACGCTGAGCCAGGCGTTCCCAACCTATTCGCCTCAGGCGAGCCACATCCGATCATCAATACTGAGAACGGGGTGCACGGTCGTGATTTTCAGTAGTGCCAGCGCGATCCCGTCCTCGTCGAAGGCCAGTGTGATCCACCCTCGGGTGATCGTCTGCGAGATGCCGGTCGCGACTTTGGCGGCAACATTTCTGTGGGCGGCGCTTGCGAAATCTGTTTCACCTGAGACGGCCGAGCGATTTGCCGCTGCCACCTTGTCTTCCGATCGTCCCAGAACGGTCGTATCCGCCATCGTTCTCGCAGAGTGGGGACTCGCGTTCGCACTGATGACCGGCTATCGCAAACGCGCGATGCTCATTGGAACAGGACTGCTGATCGCTGCGATGTCCGCCCTGCTGTGGCTCGCGCGCACACAGGGTTTCCAGGGTGGGTGCGGGTGCTTCGGCGGCTCGGGGCAATCATCGGTCTCAGCGTCACTGCTTCGAAACGGAATACTCCTTGTGATCTGCGCTGTCGGCTTGGTCACAATTGTCCCCCAACCACGGCGCAGTGGCGCCGAGAGGAGAAAGGAATGAAGGCGAATCGTGTCGGTGTGGCTTTCATGGTTCTCGGGCTCGCTATGGTGGCTGTTGCCGCGGGCAACGCGGCGATCACCTGCGAAATATGGTGCGGAAACCCGCCTGTGCTTCTGGGCTCGATCACGTGCACAGATCGAACCTACTGTTGCCAGTACGGCAACTGCTCTACGTGGCAGTACGCAGGAACCTGCTGCGGGCAAGGCCAAGACTGCGATACGGGTGTGGATGACGACGGCAATCCGTTCGCCAATTGTGTAGTCAATCCGTAGTCGCCCCAGCTCCGGTGCGTGGCTGGAGCGGATGTGAAGCGTAGGCTTTGGGTGCGGGCATGAAAAGGAGTCCGGAATGGCCGACAGATTGAACATCCGCTTGGCCGTTGCGGCCGCAATCGCCAGCGGTGCGCTGGCATTCATCGCGTATCAGTGGTTCACGCGACCCGCGCCCGCGCTGCGCGCTTCGTCTCAGATTGCGCCGCTACCCACGCCCCGTGAACGCGTGACTCCGGAGCACGCAAGCGACCTCGCGGAGCGTGTCGTCATCAAGGCTGCGAAGCAGTGGCGCGACAATGACATCACTCCAGAACTCGTTCAGGCCTTGCAGATCGACGCGCAAGTGACGCTGGTAAGCCTTATGAATGACGACTTTGAGGAATACCGCGAACTCATGGCTTCGAAGAACGCTGTTCTTGGTGAACGCGCGGCAGGTCTGGCTGAGCACTTCAGGGATTTCGGCTACAAGGATGTACCCGGCCCCCAATGGGATACCATGAGCGTAGAGGAGCGGTACGAGTACATGTGGACTCACTCTGACGCACGGCGAGCGGGTTGGGAGCGCATCGACTCGAAGCGCACAATCGCGGGTTCCGGATGGTACCTTACCGTAGAGGAGAGCGCGAAGTCCGTCACGGGCGTGTACACCGCCTTTCAGTTTCCTGGATTCGACGCGATCATGGTCCGAGCGGAACGCGGAGAGATACCGGTGGCGTGGATGCAGTTTCCTGTGCAGTTCACGGGCCGACCAACCACGGAGATTCGCGTGACCTTCGTTTACAGTCCCGAAGGTGAACAGTGGTACCCACTCAGGGTAGAGACGCTCGGGCGTATGTCAAAGCCGCCTCTCCTGTTCTAGACCTCACGCCGCGCAAGCGGCGAGAACGATGCGCCGCGAGGCAACCCTGTGCTCGCGCCCAGGGCTCGTCGATGCCGCAACAGACAGCTCGGAGAGTTATCCCACCTGGAACGGACAGCTCGGAGAGCTATCCCACCGGGATCGGCCACGTCAGCCAAAGAGAACCGTCTCAACGCGCTCGACCAGCGCGTGGAGGATGAGCATGTGCAGCTCCTGGATGCGGTCGGGTGTGTCGCCGGGGACGATCCACTGGTGGTCGCACGCGCAGGCCAGCCGTCCGCCGTCGCGGCCCAGCAGCGCGACGGTTGTGACGCCCAATTCCTTCGCCGCGCCGATCGCGGCGACGACGTTCTCGGAGTTGCCGCTGGTCGAGAGGACGATGAGCACGTCGCCGGAGCGTGCGAGGGCCTCGACCCAGCGCGAGAAGACGTGCTCGAAGCCGTAGTCGTTGGCGGTGCAGGTGATGTGGCCCGGGTCGATGCAGGCGATTGCGGGCAGAGGCTTGCGGTCGTTGCGGAACCGCCCGGTGAGTTCCTCGCAGAAGTGCATGGCGTCGCAGGCCGACCCGCCGTTGCCGCAGGCGAGCACCTTGCCGCCGGCGTTGAACGCACCGGTGACGATCTCGGCGACGGTTTCGAGCCGGTCGAGATTGGCGTCGTCGGCGATGAACGCGTCCAGCGCCGCCCGGGCGTCGTGGAAGGGCGTGGGCATTGATGATGGTAGGTCCGATGGGCCCCAAGCCGATGCCGCCCATACTGCTGCTCATGGCGATCGTGGCGATGGTGGTGCTGCATCGCGAGTGGCCTATGGCGCGCTGGGCGGCCTACCCGTGGACGCTTTTCGGGCTGGCGCCGATGTGCGTGGGGATCGGCGTGGCGATGTGGGCCGCGCGGCTGTTCCGGAACCGGGGCACGACGATTCGGCCGGGGTTTGAGTCCAGCGCGCTGGTGACCACCGGGCCGTTCCGCGTGAGCCGCAACCCGATGTATCTCGGCATGGCGCTGCTGCTGATCGGGATCGGCGTGTTGATGGGGACCGCGACGCCGCTGCTGGTCGTGCCGGTGTTCGTGGTGCTGATTCAGGTGATGTTCGTGCGGATGGAGGAGCGGATGCTCGGGGCGGCGTTTGGGGACGAGTACGCGGCATACAGGCGTCGCGTGCGGGCGTGGGTGTAGGGGCGGGGGTTGGATTCCGGCGCGATTCAGCCGCACTTGCGGCGGGGACTTGGTATGCTGGCCGGTGTGTCCGGACCGAACGGCGGAACAATGGAGGCTCAGTCATGCGGATGAATTGGAACATTGTGTCGGTGGTGGCAGTGGCGGCGGTGGCGTTTGTCGTGGGGCGGGCGGGTGTGCCGACAGGTGCGGGATCGGCTGCGCTGGCGGCCGGGCAGCCCGAGGGCGACGTACCGCCGGAGGTGGCGGCGATGATGGCGGCGGGCATGCCGGGTAAGAGCCACGAGAAGCTCAACGCGCTGGTCGGGATCTTCGACGTCTCCGGCACCGCGCAGAGCCGCTCGAGGTCAACGGGTCGGTGCGCCGGCAATGGATCATGGACGGGCGCTATATTCGTGAGAGCGTGAGGGCCTCCAGCGAATTGGGCAGTTTCGAGGGGCTCGGGTTCAGCGGGTACAACAACCTGGACGGGCAGTACGAGTTCGTTTGGATGGACAACGATTCGACGATGATCTACTTTGAGACCGGGTCGCTGGGGGCGTGAACGCAAGGCCTTCGAGATGGTGATGACGCGGCGGTAGTGGGGGCGTCGTTCGGGGCGGGGGCTAGCTTGTGTCGTGGGGCGCCGGGGTTGCCCTGCCTGCGCGTTGGGCGAGCGTGGAGGGGGCGCGCGGGGTTGCGGCGGGCCCCGGGATTGAGATCCCGGGGCTTTGGTGTGTGGGGGTGGGGCGGTCGGGGCTTGTGTTGGCGGTGGGTTGGTGCGCGTTGGGTGAGAGCGGCGCGTGTGGATGGGGCGGATCCTCAGCCCGGTTGACTTGCAAGGGGAGAGGGCGGGGAGATTCGTCGCGGGTGTCTTGTGGGGCGTGTTGTGGGGGGGAAGGGAAGGGACCCTCACCCCGGCCCTCTCCCGGGGGGAGAGGGAGGGGAGACTCGGTGCGGCTTTGTTGCGTGGGGGAAGGGAAGGGACCCTCACCCCGGCCCTCTCCCAAGGGGAGAGGGAGGGGAGACTCGGCGCGGTCTTGTTGCGGGGGGTGCGGGAAGGGTCTGAGGATTGCGGTTGCGGCTCTTCGACGCTCGATGGGGTGGGCGGTTGGGTCGGCGGCGATTTGTTCGAGCGCCAGGAGGGCGGTGCAGCGGGCTTCGCTTGAGATGAGTTCGCAGCGGAGTTGCGTGAGGCTTTCGAGTGCGTCGAGCACGGCCTGGACCGAGATCTGGAAGTCGCGGGCGATCTCGGGGAGGGGTGCGGAGGCGTCGAGGAACGCGTCGAGCAGCGCGGCTTCAAGGTCGGTGAGTTGTGATTTCCCCGCGATCATGGTGCAAGAGTACGGCGTCGGCGGAAGGCGTCAAGGGGCGCTGCGCGGATGTCCACGAAACTGCGCACAGATGTGGTCATGCGCGCATATTTGCCGGGTTTTGGGGTGCGCGGGAGTTCTGACGCGGGGGAGGAATCCCCCGCACCCCCTCTTTC
>JAZDCY010000035.1:0-106252 GCA_036679645.1 Gemmatimonadota bacterium
GTGCTGGTGCGATACTGCGCCAACTCCCACGAGACGCCGGGAGTGATGTCCGGGACCGGCGTCCCACATCCACAGGCGAGCAGGAGCGCGGCGAGCGGGCCACCGACCCACCCCCGCACATACGTGCGTAACACGTTGCTGGACCGCATGTTAGATCAGCTTGGAGCTGGCCTGACCTACTCCTCCGTCTCCGGTCCGCGCGCACCCAACTCCGCATCGAGCATGAGCAGGGCCGCCCCGTTGTCACCCGCGAGCTTGAGGCGGGCCACGTTGTCTCCCACCGTCCGCTCTTCTTCCGACTGCTCGTTGATGAACCACTGCATCTCGACCTGCGTCGGGTAGTCGTTCTCCTTCACGGCGAGCGCGTAGAGCTTGTTGATCGAGGCAGTGACCTTCTGCTCATTCGCGAGCGACTGCTTCATGATCTGCAGCGGGCTCTTGAACTCCGAGGGCGGCTCGGTAATTCCCTGCAGCTTGACCCGCCCTCCGTTGTTCAGGATGAAGTCGAACAGGCGCTCGGCGTGCACGAGTTCCTCTTCATGCTGTATGCGCATCCATTTTGCAAAACCAATCATGCTCTCGCTCTCGAGATACGCCGCCATCGACAAGTACACGTGCGCGGCGTGAAACTCCATGGCCATCTGCTCGTTGAGGGCGGCCTCGACAGACTTCGTAAGCATGTGAGATTCCCTTGGTGGATCAGATGCAGGAAGTTAGGCGGGAGGGCGGGAAGGCGGGAGGGCAGGAAGTAAACGCCCACCCATTGCCCGGCGTCACAGAATCGCAGGACCCGAGTCCGGAGCCGGATTGAGCGAACGCGAGCAGCGGGATGCCAAGGTGAATGCACTGGTACTCAGAGCCCAGGCGGGAGATGAGCACGCCTTTACGAAGCTCGTGGAGCAGTGCTACGGACAGGTACATCGATGGGCACTGGCTCAGACGGGCGATCCGGACGACGCCGACGATGTCGTGCAGCACGTCCTGGTAGGGCTTTCCACCCGTCTCACCCGTTTCCGGGGGGAGTCACGCTTCACGACCTGGCTGTACCGCCTCACGCGTAACGCCGCCGCGGATCACTTTCGGAACGCGGATCGGCGGAAGCGAGCGGAAGGGCGCGCCGCCGCTGACCGGGCGACCGTGACCACAACTGGAGGTGCGGCAACCCGAATGGAGGCCACGGAGACGCTAGATATCGTCCTTGCGGCATACGGGCGGCTCCCGGCTCGGCAACGCGAAGTCTTCGACCTCGTGGATCTCCAGGGATACAGACCATCGGAGGTAGCCGAGATGCTCGACATGATACCCGTCACCATCCGGGCGCACCTGCACAAAGCGCGGCGAGCCGTGAGGGCAACCATCCTCTCGAGCCAGCCAGATTTCGTTGAGGAGTACACCTGATGCGTTGTGCCGACGTGCGCGAGCGACTGCTCGAAGCCGATCCCGCGGAGCTACGCGGCGAGATCACGACCGACTTCACGGCTCACCTGGCCGAGTGTACGACGTGCCGGAAGGCCGCCGAGCGCATCCTGACCGCCGAGGATGCCCTGCGTGCGCACCTCGCGGCCGCGACGCCGGCTCGACCGGCGTCCTACCTCGTGCCGCTTGTGCGGGCACGAGTGCGAAGCCGACGGCGGCTCACACGCTTCGCCGCGGCCGTACTTGCGCTGGCTGCCGCGGGGATCGCTATCGCCCTCTTCGTAGGACGGGACGGAGAGGCCCCCACGCACACAATCGCTACCGTCCCACCAGATCCTGTCCCGCTCGTCGACGCGACGCCGGGTCAGCGCGTCGCAGTCTTCGAGACGGATAACCCCAACATCGTCATTGTCTGGACGTTCTAGATACTGGAGATTCGGATGCCAAACCACCATCTTCTGCCTGCAGTCCTCCTGCTCATGATCGTACCCCTCGCTTGCACCCGCGAGTCGACGATTGACACTCGGACGTTCGCCCTCCAGTACATCGAGGCCGGCACTGCGCTCGGGCTGCTCGATCCCTATGTGTTCGGCGATCGTCCTAATAACCCCGGAACGATCAGCGCAACCCAGTCGACCGTCACGGTACGGGAAACCCCTGATAATCTCGAAAAGATCGCGCGGGTACTCGAGGAGTACGATGTCCCGAGCCCATGGGTACGCCTCTCGTTCCAGATCATCGAGGCAGACGGCGCGGCCGCGGTCGACCCGGATATCGCGGAGGTCGAGGCGGAGCTGCGCAGACTGTTTCGGTATGATGGGTATCGGCTCGTGGGCCAAGCCGTAGTCAGCGCAACATCCCGCAGCCGCGTGGAGCAGGCGATCCGCTCGCGTGCCGATCCCGAAAAGACCTTCTTCATCGAGGTGGAGGTCGGAGAGATACGGCAGATCGGAGACACTGGATTCGTGAACATGCACGTCGAACTCAGGGCGGGCGTGATGGGCGGCCTGGCCACACAAATCAACGCTCGCACCGGCCAGACCGTCGTGCTCGGAAACGCCCAACTCGGCGGGGGCGACGGAACGACCATTCTGACGGTCACGGCGGAATTGGTGGAGAACTAGAAGGCGGGAGGGCGGAAGGTCGCTCCTCACAAGGGATCCGCCGCTCACCTGGTTCGGGATTACTTTCCGCCCTTCCGCCATCCCGCCAGGCCGTGCCCCCGTCCGGTATATTTCGCACGACGAGTTCCAGTGTGATCAAAGCGCTGAGCTCGGGCGAGACTACACGGACGGAGACGAACGATGGCTGACGCAGAGTCCCGGGAGCGCGCTGAGTATCCAGAACAGGGCGGGTGATGAAAGTCCTCAAGTTCGGAGGCTCGTCGCTGGCGGATGCGGATCGTATTCGGCGGGCTGCCCGCATTGTGCTCCGGGCGGCTCGGCACGAGCGGGTTGTGGTGGTCGTGTCTGCGTGCCAGGGCGTCACGGATCGGCTACTGGCGTGTGCCAAACGCGCCGAGGAGGGGACCGGGAAGTACCGCGACGACTATGACTACGTCGTCCATCTGCACGTTGCACTGCTCACCGATCTTCTAGGAGCTCGGCGGCCTCGCCGCACCGTTTCGGCGGTGACGGCGCTCCTGGATGACCTCGGTGACGTGCTGCACGGTATCGCCCTGTTACGGCACTGCTCGCCGCGCGCGCTGGATCTCGTCGCGAGTTTCGGCGAGTTGCTGGCCGCGGCCCTCTTCGCGTCATACCTGCGGCGTCGGCATCCGGCCGAAGATGTCGATGCGAGAGCGTTGATCGTGACGGATGATCGATTCACGCGTGCGGGCGTGCAGTCCGAGCCCACACATCGGGCAGTCCGTCGGTACTTCCGGAGGCGGTCTCGATCCAAGGGCCGTCGGCCAATTGCGGTGATCACGGGGTTCATCGGAGCCACCGCGGACGGCCGGACAACGACCCTGGGGCGCAACGGATCGGACTACACGGCGGCGATCATCGGCGCCGCCCTATCGGCGTCCCGCATCGAGATCTGGACCGACGTCGACGGCGTGTTCACCGCGGATCCGGACATCGTCCCCTCGGCGCTCGTCGTTCCACACCTGTCGTATGAAGAGACGATGGAACTCTCTTACTTCGGCGCCACCGTCCTGCACGCAGCCTCCATTGCACCCGCCGTCGCGGGACGCATCCCGATTCTCATCAAGAATACCTTGAACCCCCACGGTCCCGAGACGTGGATTACAGAACGGACAGAGAGCTGGGACCGCGTCGCCAAAGGGATCACGTCAGTCGATGACGTGACCCTATTGACGTTGCGGGGCATGCGCATGGTCGGTGCTCCGGGCACCGCGGACCGTCTGTTCCGTTCACTGGCAGCCGAGGAGGTCAATGTCATTCTCATCTCGCAGGCGTCCTCGGAGCATACGATTTGCCTCGCCGTGAGTCACGACGACACGCCTAGAGCCAGGCAAGCGCTCACGAGGGAGTTCCACTATGAACTCGAGGCCGGCGCCACGGCCGTAGACGTCGCAACCGGTCAGACCATCGTCGCCATTGTGGGTGACGGTATGCGGGGAACGCCAGGGGTTTCGGGCCGGGTGTTTCAAGCGCTCGGGCGGAACAACATCAACGTGACCGCGATCGCGCAGGGCGCCTCGGAACGAAACATCTCCTTCGTTATCGATACGCGCCAGCGGAGTCGTGCGCTCAACGTCATTCACCAGGCATTTTTTGAGACCCGCAAGCGGCTCGATCTGCTGGTCATGGGCGTTGGGAACATCGGGCGCACGCTATTAGAACAACTCCGAACCCAGGCTCCCGCACTGGCGCGACAGGGGTTCGACGTTCGAGTCGTGGGGATCGCGAACAGCCGATGGTACGTGCTCCGACCCGAGGGCATTGACCTCGGCCAGTGGCCCGCACTGCTCGGGGTTGACTGCACTGCCAGTGAGCACGTCGTAGCGGCCTACGAAGTGTTCGTGCGGGCAAACGCTCATGTGATCACTCCGAACAAGAAGGTCAACGTGCTCCCTTGGGAGACGTACGCTGCGCTCAAGGATCTAATGCACAGCCGGCAGAAGTACTTGCTGTATGAGGCGAACGTGGGCGCGGGCCTGCCGGTTATCAGCACGCTGCGGGATCTCGTGGCCAGTGGTGACGAGATCGTGAAAATCGAAGGGATTCTCTCGGGGACGCTCAGCTATCTCTTCAATCAGTTGGACGGCACTCGTCCCTTCAGTGCTCTCGTGCAGGAGGCACACCGGAAGGGTCTCACCGAGCCGGATCCGCGCGACGACTTGTGCGGTGAAGATGTTGCCCGAAAGCTGCTGATCCTGGCGCGTGAGCTTGGGTTGGAGATGGAGTTGCGGGATGTGGAGTGCGAGAACCTCGTGCCCCGCTCGCTGCGTCGCGGCGTGTTCTCACCAGCTTTCTATGAGGCGTTCGCGAAAGCAGACGGGGCGATGCGCCGCCGGCTCGAGCGGGCACAGGAACACCGGGCAGTACTTCGGTATGTTGGCGTGCTCGAAGAAGCGTCGGCCTCCGCCGGGTTGCGTGAGGTACCACTGCACCATCCGTTCGCCACCACGACGGGGAGCGACAACGTGATCGCGTTCACTACCAGGCGGTACGCCAAGACCCCGCTGGTGATTCAGGGCGCCGGTGCCGGCGCCGACGTGACGGCGATGGGTGTGTTTTCCGACATCCTCAAGCTGCTGCACTACCTGCCCTACTGAAGGGCGGGAGGGCGGAACGGCGGAAGGGTGCTCCTCACAAGGGATCCGCCGGTCACCTGGTTCGGGATTACATTTCGCCCTTCCGCCAATCCGCCTTCCCGTCTGGGGTGGTGAGGCCCGGTCCCGACGCGCATCTTTTGCCCCCGAATCTCAACCGGGGTGGGGCAAATGTCTCTCGATCGTCGCGACTTCCTGAAGTACGCCGGTGTCGGCCTGGGCGGAGCGGCCGTAACTGGCCCCAAAGCGGCCTGGCCCGACGAACGCGCCATGGCGCGGGCCGAAAGCTCAACCGAGAGCTTCGTGCTCTTGCGGCGCGAGCAGGCGCGGCGCCGCGGTGAGCTGCCCGATGGGGCCGATTTCCACCGGCTACCGCTCTCGTGGTACAAGGCCAAGGCGAGACAGCTCAAAGAGGAAGCGCGCCAACGCGGCGTCGACGGCGGCATTCTGCTCACGAACCGCTGGAACATCATCTACGCGAGCGGCCTGCTCCATTCCACCACCGAGCGCCCCTTTGCGTGTTTCTTCCCCATGGACGAGGAGGACGGCCTGATCTGGTTGCACCCCTATCTTGACCAGGAACTGGTTACGAGTTGGTGGGCCACCGACACGCACTCGTACTTCGACTGGCATCATGCTGCAGACGGCTTCCCGAATGCGGGGGAAGTCACCGAGGGGAACACGGTCAACATCTATCGCTGGTGGGGCGAAACGCTCGCGAGCCTGGGCTACGACGGCAAGACCATAGGCATCGATGCCGGCGGGGCCGCCGAGATTGGGATCCTCCCCGGACAGGACGACGACAGACGTCTCAACATGTCCGGCCGGTTTGACGAGCCGGGTCGGGATCGACCCGCCGGGGGCAAGTTCGGGACAATGGCCGCCGCCATGCGGAACAGCCAGTTCGTGGATGTCTACGACATCCTCGTGCGGCACCGCATAGTGAAGGATGACATGGAGAACGCGCTCACCCAGCGCGCCATGGATTACTGGTCGGAGATGCACGCGTTCTGCCGCAACTACATCCTGGAACGCGGTTACGGCACGCTGGATTGGGAAATCCAGAACGCGGTCACGTTATGGGGCATGCACCGGTTGATGCAGGATATCCCCAATTCGCAAGAGCCCCACGATGTCGTCGGCATCGACGTCGGCATCGGGTGCCGTACGGGGAAGAAAACGGCCTATCCGCACCCCAATCAGGTCTCGTGGGCACGCATCGAGCGGGGCCATGCGTTCCAGATTGCGGGCGTAGTGCGCATTGGGGGGTACGGCGGCGAGCAGTATCGGTCCTACCTGTTCGCACCCTGGACCGAGTGGCAGGAAAAGGTGTGGGATGTCCACACCGCGACGTATTTCATGCAAGCCGAGGGATCACGTGCCGGTGCGACCTGTGCCAGCGTTGCCAAGGCCGTGCACGATTACCAGGTGGCGAACGGCGTACAGCATCTCGTCTACCATCGTCCCGGACACGGCGAGGGCATGGAGGGTCACCAACCGCCGTACCAGGCGCTGGGCGACTACACGGTGATGCAACCGGGTATGCACTTCTCCAACGAGCCCGGCCTATACGATCCCGAGAATGGGTTTGGGTTCAACCATTCCAACAACATCCTGGTGACCGACGGGACGGGACTCCAGATGGGGACGGTGCCGTGTGACAAGGAGTGGTGTTTCCTGGAGTTGTAAGGCGGGGATGGCAGGGTGGTCGGGGCGTAACCCGACCGCTCTGCCCACCTCCACGGTCTCGACCCGCTACCGCCTCGCCTCAAAGAAGTCTCGCAGCAGCGCGCCGCACTCCTCTTCCAACACCCCACCCACCACCTCCGGCCGGTGATTGAGCCGCGGATGTCGCAGGAGGTCCTCGACGCTTCCCGCCATGCCCGCCTTGGGGTCGTAGGCACCGAAGACGACGCGGCCCACCTTTGCGAGCACGATCGCCCCCGCGCACTGCGCGCAGGGCTCCAACGTTACACACAGGGTCGAGTCAGTGAGCCGGTCGGTACCGAGTACTGAGAGCGCCTCGCGAATCGCTAGGAATTCCGCGTGAGCTGTGGGGTCACTGCGGGCCACCGTCTCATTGTGTGCCGAGGCTATGGTTGCGCCATCGCGGACGATAGCCGCACCGACCGGCACCTCTCCGCAATCGCGCGCCTTGCGCGCACATGAGAGGGCCGACTCCATTCCGCATCGTGCGTCGTCAGCGATTGGTTGGCGCGCAGCGCCGTTCACCGATCTCGCAGGCGCCACTCGCGGAACGCATCGAGTCGCATGCGCACGGGCGCCGTTCTTCTTAGCGGTCGGGGGAAGTAGCGCAGAAACTCCGCGCGCCCCCTGCGCAGCGCTGCCCCCGCAGCGGCAACCGGACCGAGGTTGAACGTCGCCCCGAGTGAATCGGGCGCGAAATCCGTGATGCCAAACGTGGCGCCGTTCGCCATGAATGATGTGAGGTCGAACACACCATCGTCCTCGACGAAGCCGATTGGGCCGAACAACAGCAAGGTGTTCTCGAAATAGAGCGGGACGATCCCGAGCACGAACACGGATCCTGCGCAGGGATCGGCGGGATCCACCGAGTCCGCTTGCAGCACGGTGATCGTTCCCGGCGGAGGACTGGGCAGCACACCCACGAGTGGAGACGTAGGATTGACGTCAAAAATCCCGTCGACCCCAAATCCTAGCGGGTCAGCGCCAATGCACTCCCGTGTGGTCTGGAACCCGGTAGTGGAATCCTGGTCAACGTCGAGTTCCACCAAGCCCACAACGGTGTTCGACGGGATGCTGCCCCCGCCGGTCGGCAACCCGACGACGTTATCGCCAAACCGCATGTAGACGAACAGCACTGAATCGATAACCGTCCCGCCGACGAACGTGATGTCGTGTGCCACCAGACCCGCGCCTCCTGGATCACTTACATCAGACGCCGGATCCGCAAAACCCACCACTGCAAGGAGCGAAACCGTATCCAGCGGCAGGCCCGACGGCATTGCCGTGTACAGATAGAGTCCGTGGCTGGATCCGAGCATTACCGACACGCTCGCCTCGCCCAACGAGTCCGTTGTTGTTGTCGCGGCCGAGACCGAGGCACCGGCGTCCAACGCCGACCACCCCACCGAGATGCCCGGGACAGCATTGTTGAACTGGTCCAAGACACGGACCACGAGCGGACCGTCAGCGCTCTGGCCGGCGGTCCCGGCAAACGCCGTTGCGGTCGTGAATCCCCACGCGGCAGCAACGTCCGGATCGGCACTGGCAGTGAACTCGACGGATGTCAGACCCGCCACGCTCGCCGATACCGCCTGAGACCCCGCCTGCGTCCCCAGCGTCCAACTCGCCGCCGCATTGCCATTCACATCGGTGATCGAGACGAGCTGGGCACCAGACCGCAGCGCTGCGGTCGTGTCCGCGGGAGGGGGCGGAACCGCAATCGAGCCGTTTCCCTCCGTGATCCTAAAATCCACAGAGATGCCCGGGACACCCCGGCCATCAGCATCGGATACGCGGACGCGCAGTGAGTCGATCGTCGTACCGACCGTGCCGGAGACGGTTGTCGACGAAACCTCCGTCACCGTGGCGGGCGGGCCGGGAGGTGCAACAACAACGTCATCGCCGCCACACGCCGCAACTGTTATCAACGCCATGGCAACGGCAGATCCGGACACATGAATGCCCATGAGTATGCTCCTGTCGGGAGGGGTCGCTCCTGCTACCCATGAGACGGCGGGCCGTGCCGATCCGTCACTCCGCTGGGCATGGAGCGCGCCCTGGTTGTGTCTTCGTGAAGTACCGCCCCGTCCAACCGCTGTCCAGCCGCGATGAGGAGCGGCCTGGCACGGGGAGCGTCCGCTACACGCCGACCGGCGCGTGCTGCGCCTCGGGCTCGCCGATGGACGGGACGCGCTCGAACGCGAGCGACATGCCCTCGCGTTTCACGCGCACGGTATCGCCCTCGGTGTACCCTCCCTCCAAGATGATCAGGGCCAGGGGGTTCTGTACCAGCCGCTGTATGACACGCTTGAGGGGACGTGCGCCGTACACCGGGTCGTAGCCCTCCGCCACCAGCAGGTCCTTGGCGTCGTCTGTGACCTCGAGCGTCAGCTTGCGGTCGGCGAGCAGCCCTCCCACCCGCGCGAGCTGGAGGTCGACGATCGGGTTCAGGTCCTCACGGGTGAGCGGCCGGAACATGATCACGTCGTCGACCCTATTGAGAAACTCTGGCTTGAACGTCCGGCGCATCAGGTCCATGACCTGATCTTCCGCCTGTTCCCTGCCCACATCACCGGCCTCGAGCAGGAACTGGCTGCCCACGTTCGACGTCATGATGATCACGGTGTTCTTGAAATCGACGACGTGTCCCTGGCTGTCGGTGAGCCGGCCGTCGTCGAGAATCTGGAGCAACACGTTGAATACATCCGGATGCGCCTTCTCGATCTCGTCGAACAGCAACACGGCGTACGGCCGGCGGCGAACGGCCTCCGTGAGTTGTCCTCCCTCCTCGTAGCCGATGTATCCCGGCGGCGCACCGAGCATGCGCGACACCGCGTGTTTCTCCATGTACTCGGACATGTCGAGCCGGACCATGGCCCGCTCGTCGTCGAACAGAAACTCGGCCAGCGCGCGGGCCGTCTCGGTCTTGCCGACGCCGGTGGGACCCAGAAAGATGAAGCTCCCGATTGGCCTGTTCGGATCTTGCAGCCCCGCACGTGACCGGCGCACCGCGTTCGAGACGGCACTCACCGCTTCGGCCTGTCCGATCACCCGGCTACTCAACTCCGATTCCAACTGCGTGAGGCGTTCCCGCTCCGACTCGAGCATCTTGGTCACCGGAATCCCGGTCCACATGGCCACGATCTCGGCGATGTCCTCGTCGTGCACCTCTTCCTTGAGATACTTCGCCGTCTTGTGGATCTCCGTAAGGCGCGCCTTCTCACTCTCGATATCCTGCTCGAGCTCGGGAATCTTCCCGTACTTGATCTCCGCCGCTCGCTGCAGATCACCAGCGCGCGTTGCCTGTTCCCCCGCGGTGCGCGCCTCCTCGAGCTGCGCCTTTTTCTCCTGCAACAACGCGATGGCCGCCTTCTCCGCCTGCCACTGCGCCTTCATCGACTGAGCCTGCTCATCCAGTTCGGCGAGTTCCTTCTTGAGCGCGTGCAGTCGTTCCTTGCTCGCCTTGTCCTTCTCACGGGCCAGCGCCTGCTTCTCGATCTCGAGCTGCACCTTGCGCCGCTCGACATCATCAATCTCCTGTGGCAGACTGTCGATCTCGATCCGCAGGCGGCTCGCCGCCTCATCGATGAGATCGATCGCCTTGTCAGGCAGAAATCGTTCGCCGACATACCGGTTGGACAGGGTCGCGGCGGCAATGATGGCCGCATCTGTGATGCGCACGCCGTGATGCACCTCATACCGCTCTTTGAGCCCGCGCAGAATCGCAATCGTGTCTTCCACCGATGGCTCGCTGACGAGAACGGGTTGGAAGCGACGCTCGAGCGCCTTGTCCTTCTCCACGTACTTGCGGTACTCGTCGAGTGTTGTCGCACCCACGACGTGGAGTTCGCCGCGGGCAAGCGCCGGCTTCAGCATGTTCGACGCGTCCACCGCACCTTCCGCCGCTCCAGCGCCGACGATCGTGTGCAGCTCGTCAATGAAAACGACGAATTGCCCCTCCTGACTGGTCAGTTCCTTGATGACGGACTTGAGACGTTCCTCGAACTCACCCCGGTACTTGGCGCCGGCCAGGAGCTGGCCGATATCGAGCACGAGGATGCGTTTCCCGCGTAACGACTCGGGCACGTCGCCATCGATGATCCGCTGCGCCAGCCCCTCCGCGATGGCGGTCTTCCCCACGCCGGGCTCGCCTACGAGCACCGGGTTGTTCTTGGTGCGGCGCGAGAGAACCTGAATGACGCGACGGATTTCCTCGTCCCGGCCGATCACCGGGTCGAGTTTGCCCTGACGCGCGAGATCGGTGAGATCGCGCGTGTAGCGCTCGAGCGCCTGATACTTCCCTTCCGGCTCTACATCGGTCACGCGATGACTACCTCGCACCGACTCGAGCGCCTGGATCAGCACCTCCTTGTCGATCCCGTGCTGGCTCAACGTCTCGCGCGCAGACGTTCCCTTGGTATCGACCAAACCCACCAAGATGTGCTCGGTCGACACGTAGGCGTCGCCGAGTTCCTGGGCGAGCGCGTCCGCCCGATCGAGCGCTCCGGCCAACTCACGAGACATAGCGGACGAGGCACCGCCTCCCTGCTGGGTCGGGAGTCGATCGACCTCGCGTGCGGCGGCCTGCCGTAACTCAGTGAGGTTGAGGCCCGCCTTCTGAAGCACCGGCCCGACGATGCCCTCCTCCTGATCTATCAGCGCCATGAAGAGGTGCGCATCGTTCACGATTGGATTGCCGCGCGATTGGGCGATACGCGTCGCACCCTGCACAGCCTCGCTCGCTTTGACGGTCAGTCTATCGGATCGAATCATCGTTTTCCTCAGTATTTCATACACATCTCTAAACACCCTGCACGCTGCACCCTACACCCCTGCACCTTACAACCCTGCACGCTGCACGCCGCACGCCCACCGGCGCCGCACCGGCGGTACCTGAGGCAACCCCTCATGCCCCATATTCCTGCACACTTGACAGTATGAGCTGGTCGGACCGTGCTGAAAAGACAGACGCGCCGACCAACTGGTCGACGCGTCTGATGTTCGTGGGCGTACGTATGCCTCGCAGTCCTGCTACTTGATAATCGTCATCTTGGCCGTGGACCGCTCGCCGTCGACGACGATCTGGTACACGTAGACTCCTGAGGCCGCTTCGCGGTTCGTTCCGAGAACCTTGCCGTCCCAATACGCGCTGTACCGCCCCGTGCCGTTCCAATCGAGCTGCAAATTGTCGAGCGGTTGGCCGGACCCCTGCACAATGGGAATCGCGACCAGTTGAGCCAGCACGTTGTATATCCTGAGACTCACGACAGGCCTGCGGCCGCTGTCGAAGAACCGCTGAGGAACAGTAAACGGTATCGTCGTCTCAGGGTTGAACGGGTTAGGGTAATTCTGACCTAACTGCACCCGTTCGCGTTGCTGAGGTTCCTGCGCCTCGACGGCAGACACCGCCGCCATCAGGAGCCCGAGCGAGAGCATCGCCCAGGCAACGTACTTCATTTCAACTCCTATTCTGACAAGGGATTGTCCGTACAAATACTCCTTGGTTTGGGGTCTATCTTACCATGTAGCCACAAGTTAGGGGTCCGCGGAAGTGTTTGTCAAGCGCGGGCCCGGGCGGCGCACATTCCCTACACGAATGGTGAACCCCTCGCCGTCGAGCCACTCCAGGAAGGGAATCAGGTATTTCCGCGTAAGTCCAAGGGACTCGCGCAGTTGCGCCGGGCTGACCTCTCCCCGGCGGAGCACCTCCTGGGTGGCCGCCGCCACCATGCGTTGTAACGCGGCCCGATCATAATATCGGTCACGCCCGACCCGGGCCGCAGTGTTCTCCCTCACCAAGAACTCGACGACGCGCAAGGCGGTCGCCTCCGGGGTTCCGCACCGCTCAGCAAGGTCGGGCACCGTACATCCTTCGAACCCCGCGTCGGCGAGAGCGTTCCGTATTCCGGCCGCCGTCGCCTCGAGATCCGGGCCCAGCCGCGCGGTATGCTCTGCAAGGCGCACCGAAGCCCGCTCCACGACGATGCTACCATCTTGCGCCAGTTCCCGCTCAACGTGATCGGCAACGGCGACATCGCCGATCCGCTTACGAAGGACCTGACGCGACATCCCGGGCACGAGTGGGTCGTGCTGGTGGAATGAGGTCAACGTATCGATCAGCGTCTTCCGAGCACGGACCAGTGTGTCCGCCGAGACGAGCCGCACACCGACGGAGATGACGCGTCCGGCACCTGCTTCCTCGATGGCGCGATCGATGTCCTTCGCGCCGATCCCAAGACGCACCGGAAGCTCGTCCCGTGCAACACCACGGGCCGGGCCGCGCTCGAGCAGTGCCGCGAGGCGCGGCCCCGGATCGCCAAGGAGATCGTCAACCGGCAGGGGACGGCGCGGTCGTGACGCCGGCCATGGATCGGCCACGACGCCGCCCCCAATGGTGGTCACCGGCGAGTACGATCGGAGTACCACGCGGTCCCCCCAGCGGGCCACGACGGGAGCCTCGAGCCGGAGCCGCACCGTGCCGGACTGCCCAGAGGCAATGCGGTCGGTCGCAGGGGTCACACGTCCCATCACCTCCGCGGTCCCCAGATGCATGCGGACCCGCGTGCGCTGTGACATCGCGGGCGCCTCGGGCAGGAGCGTCACGGCGACATCCAGCACGCGTGTTTCGCGCCAGCCGGCATCGTGGACCACCCAGCTGCCGCGCGAGACGGCGGCGCGCTCGATGTTCGTCAGCGCGACGGCGGTGCGCCGGCCCGGAACCGCCTGGGGCGACGCGTGGCCATGCGCCTGGATCGCGCGCACGCGACTCCTTAGCTCACCCGGCAGGACGACTACGTCATCGCCCACCGCAGCGGTACCGCTCCACGTCGTGCCGGTCACCACGGTGCCCGTTCCTGCGACGGTGAACACGCGGTCCACCGGCAATCGGAACAGATCCAGGTCGTTCCGCACGCGTGCATGAGCCGCCGCCTCGTCCAGACGGGTACGCAACACCTCGAGACCGGTACCGGCGGTCGAAGACACCGGTACGATGTCGGTCCACTCGACCGCGGTCCCGTTCAGGCGCTCGCGCACCTCCTCGAGCACGAGATCGAGCCACTCCTCCTCGGCGAGATCCATCTTGGTAACCGCCACCACGCCGACCCGCACTCCAAGAAACTCCAGGATGGCAAGATGCTCCTCGGTCTGCGGCATGATGCCCTCATCGGCGGCGATGACGAGCAGGGCGACATCAACGCCCGTGGCACCGGCGACCATGTTCCTGATAAAGTCCTCGTGGCCCGGGACATCTACAATGCTGGCCTGGCGTCCGCTCGGGAGGGCGAGTTCCGCGAAGCCGATGTCGATCGTGATCCCGCGCCGCTTCTCTTCTTCCCAGCGATCGGTTTCCGTCCCGGTCAACGCTCGAACGAGCGCCGTCTTCCCGTGATCGACATGACCCGCAGTGCCGATAACGATGTGGCTCGTCACGGTGCGGTCTCCCAGAAGGTCAGGGCATGGAGGTCTCGGTCTTCTGCAACGTGACGCTGGACGAAGCGCACGAGCAGCCTCCGATGGGCCGCCAGATGGTCTGCAGCAAGATCGGGCGCATCGGTTGCTCCGGCGACAAACGCTGCAAGTGCCTGCTGGTCGAGTGGGCCGAGTTCGCCGGCCTTGACGCCGGCCCCACACCCAGGGCACAGCAGCCCGCCCCCGTCCACCGAGAACCGGGCCCGCGCTCCGAGCGGTCCACCGCACCGCACGCACACCTCGACCGACGGTGCGAAGCCCAGAATCGCGACCGTGCGCCAGAGCGCTGCGAGTCCCACCTGCGGCACGCGACGGGCGTCGGCGTGCACGAGATGATCCAGCGCCGCCCGGAGCATTTCGTACACCTCCGGGCGCGGCTCCGCGGGCGAGAAACGTAGGATCAATTCGGCGACCGCCACCGCCGACGCGTAACGCCGGAGGTCGGCCGCGAGCGCCGCGTGCTGTTCCGTGACGTCAAACGCAGAGAGGGTGTGCAGATCGCGATGGGCCTTCAGGTAGAAATGTGCAACGCCTTCGCTCAGCAGCTGGAGACCAGCACCGAACCGGTTCTTCGGTCGCGCGGCACCCTTTGCAATCACGCTCTGCACTCCATGATCGCGCGTGCTGAGGCGGGCGATCTTGGATGTTTCCCCATACGGGAACGAGTGCAGCACGATGGCCGGCGTAGATACGAGCACGCACGGATAATACGCCTACGAGCCGGCCGGGCGGCAGGGTGGAAGAGCAACTGCCCGGCCCACCCCTCCCCCGACCGCGCGCGCCTACATGGACAGCCTGCCTCCAACCACGACGGTGCGTCCCAGCGCCGGGAAATTCACCGCCTGGGCATACGCCTCGTCGAGCGCGTTCTCGATTCGAATGGTCGCGGCGAGGCCCGGCATCGATCGACGGGGCGCGATCACGTCGACCGTCGCCGACAGATCGAGCACGGTGTACGCTGGAAGCGTCATCCGCGTCGCCGGAAACGTCGCAAAATCCCGGTCGTCACGGGTCCCCATGTACCGCACCTCGGCCCCGAGGCTCGCACGGCCGAGGAGACTGTACTGCGCAAGCGCCGCAAAGGCGTGGGTGGGACGGCGCAGCAACCGGTCACCCACCACGAACGTGGCGTCCGGTCCGTCATCGAATCCGGCGTCGCGGACATCGGTCCGCAACCGCGTGTAGTTGGCACGCACCCGGAGGCCGCGCAGCGGGACCGCTTCCACCTCGACCTCCACTCCATCCGCGTCCGCCTCTGCCACGTTGAAGTAGTTGGGGTCGCCCGGGTTTGGGGACGCGAACGTGAACTGAATGAGGTCCCTGAAGCGCTGCACGAAGTACGTCGCACTCGCCACCACTCGTCCGGACAGCAGAAGCTGCTCGACGCCCGCTTCCCAGCTGCGTGACCGCTCCACCTCGAGCGTGGGGTTCCCGACCGAGAAGGGGCTGTCGAACGTCTCGAAGAAGCTCGGCGCCTTGAACCCGGATGCCGCTCCGACATGCACACGCGATCCGAAGGAGAATCGATACCCAACACCTCCTCTATACGTCACGAAGGTCCCGAACCGATCGTTGTCGTCGACCCGGACGCCCGCGTTGACGCTCAGTCCAGCCGGTAGCGCGGCGACCGCCTGCGCATAGTAGGAGCGGTTGAGCCGGGTGCGGTCTGCATCGGTCCGTTCCCACTCCTGACCGATCGCCGCTCCTGCCGTGAGCACGGATGTTCCCGACAGGTAGTAGTTGATACGTCCGTCGGCACTGCGCGTGCGGATCTCCCGCTGGCTGCGGAAGCGGAAAAAGCCGACGGTATCGGCGACGTTGTCCTGCTGGTCGTCGAACAACGAACCGATATCGTTGAGACCCAGTTGCGCCCGCACCTCGAGCCGGTCACTGAGAAACCTGCCCGCATCGACTCCCAACGTCGTGGTCTCGGTGGCCGTGAACTGGTTCGAGTCCGCCAGAACCCCCGCCCCATCGGTGGGGAAGTGGTACTCCGCGTCGGTGTACCGGAACGTGAACGTCGCGTCGGTCCGAGCGTCGGGTCGCACCGTAAAGCGGCCGCTCGCGGCGGTGTTGTCGTAGCCATTGTTGAATGCGTAGAGTCCGTCGCTCCTGAATCGACTGACGCCAAGCGAGAACCGGGCAGTTTCCGAACCGCCCTCCGCATGCACGGAGAGCCGCGTCGTGCCGTACGTTCCCCCCTGGGCGTTCGCATCCACCCGGCCCTGCCCCGCGCCGTGACGCGTGAAGATCTGGATGACTCCCGCGACCGCATCGGATCCGTACAGCACACTAGCCGGCCCGCGCAGGATCTCAATGCGCTCGACGTTGTCCGCCGTGAGGTGCGCGAAATCGAATGAGCCACCCGGCTCGTTGACCGGAACGCCGTCGACGAGCACGCGGACGTAATCCGACTCGCCGCCGCGGAGGAAGAGCGATGCAGTGCCGCCGAAGGCGCCCGTTTGGACCACCGTCAGGCCCGCCACGCCGCGCAGCGCGTCGACGATCTGCCGCACGCCGCGGGCACGCAGCTCGTCACCGGTGATCACGGTAATGCGCGACGTCACCTCGTCTCTATGAACCGGGCGGCGGTTCGCGGTGATGACGATATCGGGTAGCGTCGTTACACTGTCCTGCTGCGCGCCGAGCGGTGTTCCGATCAGCAAGGGAATGGTGAACAAACCAACAACAACAGTTCGCATCGTGTGGGCCTCATGAAGAGTGTGCGTGTGCATCAGCGTACGCTCGATTTCCGTTTAGGTACGAATTGGGGTACGTCGTCCCACCGCACGATTTCGAGCGGCCAGGCGAACACGCGCTCGAGCACCTCGAGGGTGAGCACGTCGTTTGGCTGTCCGGCGGCCGCGATCCGTCCTTCGTGCATCACCACGATCCGATCGACGAACCGTGCCACGAGGTTGACGTGGTGGCTCACGATGAGGCCGGTCATGCCGTGGCGGACGAGATCGGTGACCAACTCGAACAGCTCCATCTCGTGTCGCAGATCGAGATTGGCCGTGGGCTCATCGAGCACGAGAACCTCGGGTTCCTGCGCCAGGGCGCGGGCGACGCGCACGCGTTGCCATTCCCCACCCGATAGGGTGGCAGTCCACCGGTCTGCCAGGTGGATCGCGTCCGCGCGCGTGAGCGCCGCCGCGACGGCGTCGCGGTCCACGGCACCGAGAGCCTCGAAGGGACCGAGGTGCGCATAGCGCCCCAACGTGACCGCCTGACGCACTCGCAAGGGGAACGCGGGTTCCTCGCTCTGCGTCACGACTCCAACGCGGCGCGCGAGATCGCGGCGCTTCCACTGACTCGCGGGATGACCAAACGCCATGACGCTACCGGTGTCGGGCACGATCGTGCCGAGCAGGAGCCGCAGCAGCGTCGTCTTCCCGCTTCCGTTCGGTCCGACTATCCCCACCAACTCGCCGCGGCTGATCGACAGATCGACGTCCCGTATGGTCGCGGTCCGCGCGCCCGCGAATTGGAACGTGAGGTCACGCGTCGCGAAGACTAACTTGCCCATCGTCGCACCAGCACGGCGAATACGGGGACGCCGATCACCGCGGTCACGACGCCGACCGGGAGCGTGAGCGGTGCAAATACGGTTCGCGCCAGGGCGTCGGCACCCGCCAGCAGGCTACCGCCAAGGAGAAAGGCCGCCGGCAGAAGCGCCCGATGCGTGTGCCCCCACAGCATCCGGATGGCGTGCGGGACGACGAGCCCGACGAATCCGATGATGCCGGAGACAGCTACCGCTGCTGCGGTGAGTACAGACGCCATGACGTAGAGCAGCCGCTTCAGCGGCTCGACATCGGCGCCCAGGTATGCCGCGGGTTCCTCACCGAGTGATAGCAGGTCGAGTTGCCGACTGGCACGGTAGAGCAACGCGAGTGGAAACACGGCATACGCCGCGAAAACGGTCAGCGTCAGCCACGAAGCTCCATCAAACCCGCCCAGCAGCCAGAGCAACGCATTGCGAAGCTGCTCGGCGGGCGAGAGCGCCATGATGGCGCCAACGATGGCCGAGGTGAAGGCGCTCACGACAACACCACCGAGGAGGAGAATGCGCGTGTCGAGCACGGCCCCGGCAACGATCGCGAGTCGATAGACGAGGATAATCGCCCCCAGCGCGCCGAAAGCGGCTGCGGCGGGCAGCGCCCACGTTCCACTGAGCCCGAGGGCGATGGCCCCAACTGCACCGAGGCCGGCCCCGCCGGAGAGACCGAGAAGGTATGGGTCGGCCAGCGGATTCCGCACCAACGCCTGCAACACCGCTCCGGTAACGGCGAGGCTCCCACCCACCGAAAAGGCGAGAACCGCCCGTGGTATGCGCAGGTCGCGCACGATTGCCACGGTTACGTCATCGCCGCGTCCGAGCACCGCGTGCCAGACAGTTCCGGGCGGGAGGTGGGCCGGGCCGACCAGCACACCAATCGCGAGCGCCGCGAAAGCGGCAATACCGAGCGCGGACCAGCGGATCACTCTCGCGCCTCCGCGAGCGCCTGACGAAGCCGGCGCACCGCGGTGAGGGCACGGAGCGAGGGGTAAGAGAATTCGCTCCCGTCAACTATCACGAAACGACGCTGGCGCACCGCCGGTACGGCCTGCCACTCTGGCCGCGATCCCCAGGAGGGATCGGAGACGCCTCCGGTCAACAGCACGAAGTCGGGGTTCCGCTCCGCGATGATCTCGATCGTGACCTGTCCCGACGGTCCCGCGAGATCGGCGAAGACATTCTCTGCGCCGGCCAGGTCCAGCAACTCGCTCTGGAAGCTGCCCGCCCCTATCACGATGGGCGGCTGATCCCACGCGAGGATGAGCACCCGCGGCCGGTCGGTCGGCCGCGGCACGCGGCGGGCGGAGTCGAGCGCGGCCGAAAAGCGCGCCGCCACCTCCTCCGCCACGTCCGATACGCCGATGAGCGCACCAAAGAGACGGGCGCCCCGCGCCACGTCGTCGAGCCGATCCATCCGGAAGACAGCCGTCTCGATGCCCAACTGGCGGAGCTGTGCGGCCGGCCCGGCGTTAGCAGGTGAGTCGTACAGGATGACGAGGTCAGGTCGGCGGGCCGCCACCGCCTCTACGTTGGGATTCAACCCGTCTCCCACCGACGGAACCGCGAGCGCCTCGGGAGGGTCGCTTGCCCAACGCGTGCGTCCCACGACCGCCGAGCCCGCACCAACGGAAAACAGCAACTCGGTGATGGACGGGGCGAGCGACACAACGCGCTCGTGCGGCGCGCCTCGCTCGGGAACGCTGCCCGCACACGCGAGCGCGAGAACCCCGAGCGCAGTAACGCTCGTCGGGCGGGAACAAAAGACGCGCCCAACCTCCCGAATGCGGAGGTTGAAGCGCCTGATGGCACGCTGCTCCACCGGCCCTCCCACGAGGGGTACGAGGTGGCGCGAGCGGGATCGTCTCCTGACTTCGGGCCGCGGCTCGCCTTCCCGGGGAAGCCCCCAGTGGCGTGTGTGAGCCGCGCTACGTTGCCCGTTACAGTGGCGGGGCCGCGCCGGACTTACACCGGCTTCCGGACTCCGCGCTCGCTAAAATCAGATTGTCAAAACCAAGCTATGGGCCGTGTCCTCGCTTCGCAAGCTCGTCTTGCAAGTGAATCTTCAGACGCACTCGCTCGTCGCGATAGCGCGCGGTGGCATCGGGCGGCGCGTCCGCCTGGGCCTCGTATGCCAGGTCCAATGCCGCGATCTCGTGAGCGAGCACCTCGGGTGTGACGAGCACCGGTTGTGGTGACTTGCGCCGCCACCACAGTAGCAGCGAGCCGAGCATGACGCTCGCAACGAGAGCCACGAGCACTCCCCACAGCTGGTGAATCGCGATACCCGATCCTCTACTGAACTCGAACGCCACATTCGTACCGGGTGCGACATTAACGCCCTCGAAGAGCGCGAACTGCGCATCTTCGAAGACCTCCACACCACGGTAGACCAGGCCCCCGCTCAGGACTACCGCTGCCGTATCTTCGAGCAGCACGAGCAGTCGATCGGTCGGTTGATCGATGGGCAACACCAACTCGCGAGCGCCCGAGGGGACGACGTAGGTGTAGAGAACCTGCTTGGTCCCCGGCGGCAATGGGGCGGTGACCGCCACCGTATCGCCGACCTTAGCCACCGCGCCTGCCGAGACGTCACTCTCGCCAACCTGGAACTGGACGACGCCGAGCGGCAGGGACGCTTGCCACGTGGGGCGTGTGCCGTCGGCGGAGACGCGTGTGCGCGCACCGCGATTCCCGAGCGACACGAGCTCCATCGTCCGCCGACCTCCTCCGTCTTGATCCGGCACCCGCACGACGAGGTGGCGCTGGGTGACACGGATGGAGGGCTCGACACTCGACGTATCGTAAACGACGAGCGTCTCGACCGAATCTCCCGCTTCCCCCGGGACGATGGCCACGGAGAAATATGTAATGCCATGATAGGCCGCACTAACGAGATAAATGGCCGAGGTATCGGCTTGCGCGACCGAAAAACGGTACTGCCCGCGCGCGTCAGTGCGCTGCGAATCGACAGGCAATCCGCCGGCGTTGGTCACGCTGTGCAAGACGGCCCAGGCGCCGCCCAACGGCGCTACGGAATCGGCGGTCACGCCGCGCACGAGATGACCGGTTACACGAAAGCCCTGGGCGTCGAGCGAACCGATCCACCCCCACCCCCATCCCAGGACCATGCCAACGATGAGCAGGACGTTACGGCGTGAATTTCCCGAAATCTTCCGGATCCAGGTTCTCGAGATAGGACTTGAGCTCGTCGGCGTCGAGTGCCGTTGGGCCGTCTCCGGTATCGACCGTATCGACGGCCGAGTTGTCGAGTAGCTCGTCGAGCGTGAAAATGGGTGCTTCCAGCCGGAGAGCCACCGCGATGCTATCGGATGGCCGCGCATCGATCTGAATGACGTGGTCGTTCCGGCGAATGTGCAACTCGGCAAAGTACGTGTTTTCCTTCACCCGCGTGATCATGACCCGGTCGAGGTTGGCTCCCAAGCCAACTATTATCTGCTTCAGCAAATCGTGTGTCAGCGGCCGACTGAACTTGACGCCGGCCATCTCCATTGCAATCGCACTCGCCTCGGCTGGGCCGATCCAGATAGGCAGCATGCGCTCGCCGTCTTTTTCTTGAAGGATCACGACCGGCGTGTTCGTCGCGCGGTCGAGGCCAAGGTGCGCCACCTTGACCTCGGTGACCGACGCGGAGAGCTCTTGGTCGTCTGACACGTCGTCTGACACTATTAGTACCGATAGTACGACGGCTTGTAGGGTCCGTCGACCGGCACACCGATGTACTTCGCCTGTTCCTCGGTGAGACGCGTCAGCTTCACACCAAGGTGATCGAGGTGCAAGCGCGCCACCTCTTCGTCGAGCGCCTTCGGCAGGAGATACACCTTCTTCTCGTACGTACCGGTGTTGCGATGCAGCTCGAGTTGTGCCAGCACCTGGTTCGTGAAGGACGTGGACATGACGAACGACGGGTGGCCGGTCGCGCACCCGAGGTTGAGTAACCGCCCCTCGGCCAAGATCAGAATGCTGCGACCGTCCGGGAACACGTACTCGTCGTACTGCGGTTTCACATTCTCGCGGCGGACGCCGGGAGCCCGAGACAATCCTGCCATGTCGATCTCGTTGTCGAAATGGCCGATGTTCCCGATGATTGCCTTGTCCTTCATCCGCTGCATGTGGTCAAACGTGATCACGTTGTAGTTCCCCGTCGCGCTGACGAACACGTCCGCGGTCTCGACGACGTCCTCCAATGTCGTGACCTCATACCCCTCCATTGCCGCCTGCAGCGCGAGGATCGGATCGATCTCGGTTACGATCACGCGGCACCCCTGCCCGCGCAGCGACTGCGCACACCCCTTGCCCACTTCACCGAATCCACAGACAACAGCCACCTTCCCACCGAGCATGGTGTCTGTCGCGCGGTTCAATCCGTCGATGAGCGAGTGCCGACACCCGTAGATGTTGTCGAACTTGCTCTTGGTCACGGAGTCGTTGACGTTGATGGCTGGAAAGAGGAGCGTACCAGCTTCCTCCATCTGGTACAGGCGATGGACACCCGTCGTCGTCTCCTCGCTCACGCCCCGGATGTTGGCTGCCGTACGGCGCCAACGCTCGGGATCGTTTGCCAACTCCCTACGCAACAGATCGAGGATGACGCCCCACTCTTCCGGCTCGCTGTCCGCATCGAACGCAGGTACGCTGCCCGCCTTCTCAAACTCCACGCCCTTGTGAATGAGGAGAGTCGCATCTCCACCGTCATCGACGATGAGATCCGGACCAGTCCCATCGGGCCACTGGAGCGCGCGAGTCGTGAACCCCCAGTACTCCTCCAGCGTCTCGCCCTTGAAGGCAAAGATGGGCACTCCCACAGGTGCCTCGGGCGACCCATTGGGACCGACGGCGACTGCCGCGGCCGCGTGATCCTGCGTAGAGAAGATGTTGCAACTCACCCACCGCACGTCCGCACCCAGATCAACCAGCGTCTCGATGAGGACGGCGGTCTGCACGGTCATGTGCAGGCTGCCCATCACCTTCGTGCCCTGAAGCGGTTTCTCGGCTGCGTGGCGGCGGCGCACTTCCATGAGTCCGGGCATCTCGTGCTCGGCAAGCCGGATCTCCTTACGACCCAGCTCGTGGAGCGTGATGTCCCGAACATGATAATCCAGTGCGGTCTTGTCGGCGGCATTCGCCGCTTTAGGGGTCACAGCAGTCATAGTTATATGTATGCTCTCGAGTGGAGTCTGGTTCCGTGCCGCGCGTCACGCGGCGTGACGGACCGCGTCACGGAGGGCCTCTACCAACGTGGGGTTCTCCCACGTGAACAGCTGGACATCGCGTCCGAACGCAGAGACGCTCTTTGTTTCTCGACCAAAATGCCCATAGGCCGCGGTGGGACCAAAGATGGGATTGCGGAGCCCGAGCGCATCGATGATCGCGGCGGGCGTCAGGTCGAAGACATCTCGCACCGCCCGAATGATGGCTGCATCGTCTTGGCCCGTGCCGAAGGTATCTACCATCACCGAGACTGGCTCGGCGACACCGATGGCGTAGGCGAACTGTACCTCACACCGGCGGGCCAATCCGGCCGCCACGATGGTCTTGGCAACCCAGCGCGCCGCGTAGGCGGCTGATCGGTCGACCTTGGAGGGATCCTTCCCGCTGAACGCCCCGCCACCGTGCCGCCCCACCCCACCGTACGTATCGACGATGATCTTCCGGCCCGTGAGGCCAGCGTCCCCCTGGGGACCACCAATCACGAACCGGCCCGTCGGGTTGATGTAGAGCGTGGGGGCGCTCACATCGATGCTCAGGTCATTCAGGATCGGCATGATGACAGCGTCGCGGACCGCTTGGGTGAGATCGGCCGTTTTGATCTCCGGCGCGTGCTGGGTCGAGATGACCACAGCACGCACGGCTACCGGCGTGGTCCCTTTATATTCGACGCTCACCTGACTCTTGCCGTCCGGCCGCAGCCACGGCAATTCGCCCGACTTGCGAACGTCCGAGAGCCGGCGGGTGAGGCGATGCGCCAGCACAATGGGTATGGGCATCAACTCGGGCGTCTCGTCGCTGGCATACCCGAACATCATGCCCTGGTCGCCCGCCCCACCCGTATCCACGCCCTGCGCGATATCGGGAGATTGCTGGTCGAGCGACGTCAACACGGCGCACGTCTCGCAATCGAAGCCCATGGCGCCATCCGTATACCCGATATCCTTGACGGTCTCGCGCACGATGGCCGGCACGTTAACCTGTGCCGTCGTCGTAATCTCGCCGGCAACGACAACCATGCCCGTGGTGACCAACGTCTCGCACGCCACCCGCGAGGATGGGTCCTGCGCCAGCATCGCGTCGAGGACCGCGTCCGAAACCTGGTCTGCCACCTTGTCTGGATGGCCTTCCGTCACCGACTCGGAGGAGACGATGTATGTGTATGAGGTCATTGAAAAAGTCGTGGGTTGAGGCAGCGCGAAGTCATTTGAAGGTAGTGTCGGCTTCCCCCTCCGGCAACCAGCCTGAGGCGAGCATTTCCAAGTCGATGAACTCCGCCAACGCGTTCTTGAGTATCCGTCGCACATCTCCCGCGCGGTCGGCCCCGAGCACCTCCTGCGCCGCCCGCTCGGCCGCCGCGGTCCGGATATGGCGTAGCAACCACCGTACCAGCGGCACTGCCGAGGGGGCCACCGACAGGGCCCGGTAGCCCAACCCGACGAGGAGGAATGCACCCAGCGGCTCGGACGCCAACTCGCCACAGACACTTAGGGGTGTGTCGGTTTCCGTGGCGGTGCGTCGGATGGTGTCGAGCAGACGCACCACCGCCGGATGGAGGGCCGTGAAGCGGCTCGCGAGACGGGCGTTCCCCCGATCCATGGCGAGGGTGTATTGCGTCAGATCGTTGGTCCCGACGCTCAGAAAATCGCTCACGCTCGCCAGCCGATCGGCGATCGTCGCGGCGGCCGGCGTCTCCACCATGACCCCTACTGGTAGGTCGTTTGCCGCACGCAACCCATCGCGCGTGAGTGACTCCCGCGCCTGCACCAGCAATTCGCGGGCTTCCAGCACCTCGTCGACGTCGACAACCAGCGGGAGCATCAGCTGAATATCTCCGTCGATGCGCGCCCGCAGGAGCGCGCGCAACTGCGTCACGAACACCTCGGGGTTGTCCAGACAGACGCGCATGGCACGCCATCCCAGGAACGGATTGGCCTCAGGGTGGATGCGGAAGGCCGCAGGAAACTTGTCGCCGCCCACGTCATAGCTGCGCACGACGATTGGTCTGTTGGGAAAGGTCCGCACGACACGCCGGAAGTAATCGAGTTGCTCCGCCTCGTCGGGGAGGTCGGCGCGTCCCACGATGAGGAATTCCGTACGCAGCAGGCCCACACCGTCGGCGCCGGCGCGCGCGAGTTCCCCTAGTTCCTCCGGGAGATCGAGATTACCCAGGAGCGCCATCGCAGTCCCGTCGGCGGTCACTGCGGGCTGGCCGGCCGCCTCCTCGAGCTCGGTCAGGAGCCCCTTGCGCCGCTCGGCAAGCTCGAGCGAAGCCTCTTTTTCGCTCTCACTCGGACCGACGATGACCGTGCCGCGCGTGCCGTCGATGATGATCTCGACGCCGGTTGTCACAGCATCGACCGCGCCGGCGAGGCCCATGACACAGGGAATGCCCAGCGATCGAGCGAGGATGGCGGCGTGCGAGGTTCGCGTACCCTCCTCGCTGACGAACCCCACGACGTGGTCCCGCTCGAACTGGACGGTGAGGAACGGTGACAGCTCGCGCGTCACGACGATAGCCGGTCGCCCCGCTTCGGGCCGCAACAACTCTTCTGCCGGTTGCCCGAGCAACCGGTCGAGAATGCGGAGTTGCAGTGCGGACAGGTCGGTCACCCGGTCGCGCAGGCGAACGCTCCCGGATCCCGCCCACGACGCACGGACCTCGAGCGCCTTGAACTCAAAAGCCCGTTCGGCTGAGAGTTGGTTGTCGCGGATCAACCGTTCCGCGCCCTCCAGGAAGTCCTGGTCCTGGAGCATGAGGATCTGCGCGTCGAAGATCTTGGCCTCCTCTGTCCCGACGCGCTCGCGGGCGCGGCCACGAAGCTCCTCCAGCCCGCGCCGTACCGAGTCCACGGCGTCGTGCAGACGCGTGACCTCGTCTTCAATTCCGTCCGGCCCAATGACCCGGTCGGGAAGGTCCGGCAAGTCCCGGCGCAGCACTACCGCCGGCCCCGCGGCGATGCCGGGAGAGACGCCGATTGCCCGGTACTCGTGACTGCTCACTCGGCACCCTCTTGCTCGTTGAACCCGTTCCGTACGAGCGCCTCCAGTGCCGCCAGAGCAGCGGACGCGTCATCCCCGTCGGCGCGGATCGTGATCTTGCTGCCGCATTCGGCGGCGAGCGTCATCACCCCCATGATGCTCTTGCCATTGACCGCGACGCCGTCCTTCTCGACGAAGATCTTGCTCTGGAACGTTGCGGCAAGCTTCACGAATTCCGCAGCCGGCCGGGCGTGCAGTCCCAACGGATTGACGATCGCCACGGCGCGTTCGACGCTCATAACCGCGCTCCCACGAGAACCGCAGCCGTGATCAGCAACCCGAGGAGGGGTCCGCGCAGCACCGGCGCGAACCAGCGGCCAATGACGAACGTGACGGCGAACACGGCGGCAACGGCGACCTGTCCCGCCAGGTCGAATTCGGCGAGCATCCACGAGGCGGCAAGTGGTAGCGCCATCCCAAGAAGCACGAGAGCCGCCGGCCCGGCGAACCGTAGCGCAACCATCAGCCCCGGGGCGCGCAGTGCGCGTATCAGATCCCGCCCGAGCCGCCAGCCTGCGAGCAACCCCCACAGCCGGAGCCAGAGATGCGCCACGTTGTGCACCACGAGCAGAACGATCGGTCCCAGCCACGTCGGGCCAAGGACGCCCACCATCAGGCCCAGGGCAGACGCGATCGGGAGCGTCCCCGTCCAGACCAGCCGATCGCCCACCGATCCGAGAGGTCCGCGCAGTGCTATTCGGAACCGGGCGAGATCCTCGCTCTGGTCTTCGTGCTCGATCCGCGCCACCGCTCCGACCGCAAAACCGGCGAGGTACGGATGGGCGTTGAATGGCGCGACCGCGCGGCCCAACGCTTCGCGATACCGCTGCCCGTTTCGTCCCCCGGGTAGGTCGCGAAGCAGGGGCTCGGCTGCGTATCCGATCCCGAGGCCAAGCAGTCGGTCGTAGTTCCACGACCCTTGCACGGCGAAGAGCCGGGCGCCCGAGAGGATTAGGGGCACGACGCTCATCTCAGCGCCACCCACACGAGACTGATACCGAGCCCGGTGGCGAACCAGCTAATCGCCCGCCGTCGTTCCCGCAATCGCAACGCGCCCATTGTGGCGGTAGCCAGCGCTACACCCGTCATCGCCGCCGTAAGGAGGATGGCAGTTCGCCCCGCTACCGGTGTCCACGTGCGAACGCCCCAAGCCAGCAGCAGCCCCAAACTCGTCACCGAAAGCGCCCGCACCGCATCCCGCGCGATGCCGCCGAGGTGAACGCGGCTGAGGGCACCGCGACTGCCCGCGTCGAGTTCGGCCTCCGCGCGTTGCACGTGATGCGAGGTGAGACGTCGGGTCGCGACAATGCTCCACTCGCCCAGGTAGGCAATGCCGAGGCCCAGCGCCACACCGACGCCCACCCCACCAGCTATCGGGGTGTGAGCCGCTGCCGCAACCGCGACCACCGTGGCTGGCCCGTATTCTGGGTATCGCACCGCACCGACCGGGAGCACATCGAGCGCGAACAACTCGAGGATTACTCCAACGGCAAATCCCGCTACCGGGTCGCCTGTCAGAAGACCCGCCCCCACCCCTGCCACGAGCGGCCGGGAGATCATGACCTGCGGCACACTGATCAAGTCGAGGCCGACCAACAGGCCCCAGAACAGGAGACCGGCGGTCGTCAACATGCGAGGTCGCTCAGCGGGACGGGCAACGAAGTGGGAACATCCTGTGCGGTGATCCGGACGCCGCGCTCGTCGAGGGCATGCAATTGCCGCTCCTCGTCGTCGCTAAGAAAGACGTAGGGCAACCGCTCCGTCCGACCCGCCCCCTTGTGCAAGCCCCCGAGGTTCACCTGGGGGATGTGCACGGTGGCACAGAGCCGGGAAAGCGTCTCGATATTCCCGACCAGGACCAGGGTGCGGCGGTCGTTTTCCTGCCATTCAGCGAACGCACTCGCGGCCTCGGCCACGGAGACGAACACCACGTCGACTCCATCCGGGACGCCGAGGCGGTACAGGTCCTGCTCCCACGCGCTCCCACGAATCACGTCGTCGACGAGCGCAATGCGCCCTACCCGCTCCGTCCGGCCCCACGCGACGACCACCTGGCCGTGGATCAGCCGATCATCGACCCGCACTAGGATCACACTCATCCGGGGACCGCCCGCACTGCCTCACCGCCCTTATCGACCGCCCGTTGGGCAGCCGCTTGCGGCGTGCCGTTTCGGTGGTACACGAAGTCGAGCAGCATCGCCAGGTTGACCCCGGCCACGAGCGCCACATTGGCGTGCGACCGCAGATAGGTCGCGGAGGCTTGCAAACAGCTACCGCTGGGCAGATCGACAAATACGACGCAGGGCCAATCGCCGATTGCCAATTGGAGTTGCTGGACCAACCCGTCGCGGCCACATCCATCATTACTCATCGCCACCAGCGATCCGTCATCACCCGTGATACGCCGCACGGCATCCACCAACGCACGCGCAAGGTCGCCGTGCGTCACGACCACTCCAAGCAACGTCTCACTCATAGTCTTCGGAGAGATACTCCCGGAGCTTCCGGCCCTCGGCCATGCGGCGGACCAGGCGATCGTTGAACGCGTGTGCCGCGTCGTACCCGGTGTAGCGCAGGAGGTGATTCATCGCGACGACCTCCGAAATCACCGTGACGTTCTTGCCCGGGTTCAACGGTACCATCACTTTAGGCAGCGATGTCTCGAGGATTTCAGTGGTCTTCCGATCGAGCCCCGTCCGATCCACGTCGAATGCGCTGTCCCAGTCACAGAGCTCGACGACGACCTCGATCCGCTTCTGCTGCCGCACGGCCCGTACGCCAAAGACAGCCGAGATATCGACCAGCCCGACACCGCGGATCTCCATGTAGTGATGGGAAATCTCATGCCCCTGTCCGATCAGCAGGTCGGCCCCTTTGCGCGTCACGTGTACGACATCATCAGCCACGAGCCGGTGCCCGCGCTCCACGAGATCGAGCACGCACTCGCTCTTCCCAATACCCGATCGGCCAACGAACAACAATCCGACACCGTACACATCGGCGAGGGAGCCATGCACCGTCGTTGACGGCGCAAACGCCTCCTGCAAGAACGGCGTGATCCGGCGGAAGAAATCGGCGGTCTTGAGCGCCGTCCTGATGAGGGGGACCTCGCGTTCGCGCGCAATGCGCAAGAGGTCCCGGGGCACCGTCTGTCCCTTCGTCACGAATACGCAGGGAATGTCGTAGTCGAGGAACTTCTCGATCGACTTCCGGCGCACCTCCGCATCCAGAGACCGTAGATATGAGATCTCCGTCTCACCCAGGACGTGAAGGCGCTTGCTCTGAAACCGCTGCGTGAAGCCCGCCAGCACGAGACCCGGGCTCGAGATCTCCGGCAACTCGATGGGGCAGTCGAGACCCACGTCGCCCGTGAGCACGTCGAGCTGGAGCGACTGCTTCTTCTCTGCGACGAGCTCGCGAACTGTCAGTCCCATATCACACGGTCCCGGCGCGGCGCGCGGGCCGGCCTCCCTTCTTGTCGAGTTGCGAGCGGAGTTTGGCCACGGCCCGATCGAGCGCCGACTGAAAATCGTCCGCCTCGGCGCCGGCGACATGGGTTCCACCTCCGGCGAGTTGCATCCGCAGCTCGACAACCTTCTGCTGGTGATCGTTGTCGAACACGACCTCGGCGTGTTGCGGGCGATGAGCAATTTTCGCAACCCGTTCCACGATATCCAGCGTGCGGGTGCGCAGTTCGCTGGGGATTTCGCAGTGCCGTGCCGTGATGGTGATCCGCACCGGCGTCACTCCTTTCAGCCGCGCGCGGCGGCATCAGTCGTTTCGGAAAGATGGGTTGCCGTCTGGGTCGCGGCGTCCTCCCACGTGAGCGATTCCGCAAAGACGCGAGCGCGGCTCCCCATGCGGGCCACCTCGTCCGGTGCGCTCGCCAGACGGCGCAAGGCCGCGGCAAGGGCGGCGACATCGCCGTGCGGTACCAGCAGCCCGGTCTCGTCGTGCCGGACAGACTCGCGCAAGCCGGGGCTGTCCGAAGCGACCGCCGCTGTCCCGCAGGCCGCCGCTTCCACGTTGGTGATCCCCCACCCCTCTTTCGGGGAGGGCAGAATCGTGGCCCACGCTCGGCGCAGGAGGGCCCGTTTCTCATCCTCCGAAACGAACCCCTTGAAATCTACTCGGTCACTCACCCCGAGACGTTGCGCTATCCGCTCCAGCCGCGCGCGATCGTCCCCCTGTCCCGCCACCCACAGACGCATCGTGAGCCCCTCGTCCCGACACCGCTGTACGGCCCGAAGAGCCGTCTCTATCCCTTTATAACGCTTCAAGCGGCCGACATACAAGAACGTTGGGACCAACTCGCGCGTCACCGTCGGATCGGGCGCAAGCCGCGTGGTATCGACCCCGGGGAGGATAACCCGGACCCGCTCGGGAGCCACGCCCCGCACGACGAGATCGTCCCGGGTGCTCTCGGAGATGGCGTGGAACGCCGCTCGTCGATAGACGAAGGGGATGGGCCGCTCGGCAGCCCACACGACCGCCGCAACCGGCCAAACAGCTTCCCGAAAGGCGGTAGACCCGAACAGGTGCGGCACGATCACGTACACCGGGCGCGTCGTGAGCGTCGGGAGAAAGAGCGGCAACTTGTTGATATCCTCGACCACCACGTCATACGAGGTCTTGCGCAGCAGTCGCCGCACAAGACCGCGACCGCTCAGGGCAAACGTGTGCCGACCACCGCAGCGGTGGACCCTAATCCCGTGTACGTCCGCGCAGGATGGCGCGCCACGCCAACCCGAGGTAACCAGATCGACGGAGTGACCCGCCGTCACGAGCCGGCCGAAGATCTCGAAGAAATGGACCTCAGCCCCACCGGCCTGCGGGTTCTCGAGATCGAGCCAGTTGAGCGCGAGAATCTTCACAGCAGCCCTCGCCGCCGGGCGACGGCATCGAGCACGCCGTTCACGAATGGCACCGCCTGCTCGCCCGTGAACCACCGGGTTAGCCGGAGGGCCTCGGTGATGACCACCTTGGGAGGGGCGAGACGGTCGCCCATCTCTTGTATGGCAATCCGCAGGATGTTGCGTTCAATGACACCCATCCGCGGCAGCCGCCAATGCTCTGCGGCCTCGGCAATATCCGCATCTAGCGCGGCGGTCTGCGTCGTGACGGCACGCGCCAGCGCTTCGGCCTCGGTCCAGTCGCGGCGGTCCCCGTGCACCTCGAGGAGCCGCTCGGTCACCTCCGCCAGCGACGCACCTTCTTGCAACTCCCAGGCATAGAGCAGTTGCAGGGCCCGTGCGCGGTTCTTGGATTCAGGTCGCAGCATCCGCGTCGAGCCGGTCGAGGGCACGCGTGGTTTCGATCGCCGCCTCCGCCGCATCGGCCCCCTTGTTTCCCATGTCGCCGCCCGCCCGCGCCATTGCCTGAGCAAGGGTATCGCATGTCAGCAGCCCGAATCCTACCGGGACGCCGAACCGGCGCGCCGCATCTCCAATTCCGCGTGTCGCGTCTTGTGCGATGAAATCGAAATGGGGTGTCTCTCCCCGCACGATGGCGCCGAGCGCCACGGCGAGCGCGTATCGGCCGGTGCCGAGACCCCGCCGCAACGCAACCGACAGTTCGAAGGCGCCCGGAACCCAAACGACGTCTACCCGCTCGCGCGGATACCGCCCCAGCTCCAGGGAACGCAAGGCGCCGTCCAACAGCCGCCGCGTCACCGCCTCGTTGAAACGGCTGACGCACACGAGGGCACGTCCGCCCGCGAGTGGAGGAGTATCTGCCACTAGTCGTGCAGCAGGTGGCCGAGTTTCTCGCGTTTCACCGCGAGATACGCACGGTTCTCGTCGGTCGGCTCCTGCACAATGGGAATGCGAGAGACGATCTCGAGTCCGTAACCGTCGATCCCGACCAGCTTCCGCGGGTTGTTGGTAAGCACACGGATGGAGCTGAGACCCTGGTCAACCAGAATCTGCGCGCCAATGCCGTAGTTCCGCAGATCCGGCGGGAATCCCAGCCGCTCATTGGCCTCGACGGTGTCATGCCCGCCATCTTGCAGCTCATAGGCCTTGAGCTTGTTGAGCAAACCGATGCCCCGGCCTTCCTGATCCAGGTAGACGATGACGCCGGCGCCCTCGTCGGCAATCATCCGCATGGCGCAGCGCAACTGCCACCCGCAATCGCAGCGTGCGGAGCCGAACACGTCGCCGGTGAGACACCTCGAGTGCATCCGGACCAGAACGTCACGCTTGCGCACGACATCCCCGTACACGAGCGCTACGTGCTCCGCATCGTCGAGCTGGTTCGAATACCCGATCACCCGGAACTCCCCAAACGGCGTCGGCAGTCTGGCTTCGGCAACGCGCTGCACGAGACGTTCGTTCTGCATCCGGTAGGCGACCAACTGGGCCACAGTGACGAACGCCAGACCATGCCGCTCACCGAACGCTTCGAGGGCGTCGCGTCGCATCATCGTCCCGTCTTCCGCCAGCACCTCGCAGATGACGCCGGCCGGATAGAGTCCCGCGAGCCGGGCGACATCGACGCTCGCCTCCGTGTGCCCCACGCGCTGGAGCACGCCACCCGGCCGGGCGCGCAGCGGGAAGATGTGTCCCGGCCGGCGCAGATCGGACGGGACCGTTGCGGGATCGATGGCCACCTGCAGCGTCTTCGCGCGATCGGTCGCGGAGATGCCCGTCGTGACCCCGAACCGTTTGTCGGCATCGACGCTCACCGTGAACGCGGTCTCGTACGCTTCGGAGTTGCGCTCGGCCATTTGTGGCAGGCCCAACGCGTCGCACCGCTCGGGGGTGAGCGCGAGACAAATGAGCCCTCGTCCATGGGTCGCCATGAAGTTGATGTGCTCCGCACTGATCAGCTCCGCGGCGCCAACGAGGTCGCCCTCGCACTCGCGATCTTCGTCGTCCGCCACGATGATGAGCTTGCCTGCCCGTACATTTTCAATGGCCTGCTCGATTGTGCCGAATCCCATCTCAGTCCTCGTTCCGCATCAGTGCCCGCACGAACTTGCCGAGCATGTCACCTTCAACATGCACGCGATCCCCCGGACGCAACTTACCGAGCGTCGTGTGATCCCTGGTGTGCGGGATCACCGAGAGCTGGATGGTTGCTTCCCCGGGGATTGCGTTGATCGTCATGCTCACTCCGCTCACCGCAATCGACCCGTGGGGAATCGAGAGTTGCGCAACCTCGGAGGGAAGCCGGATGTCGATCAGGAGCGCATCGTCATGATCCGCAACCGCGGTGACTTCGCCGATCCCATCGACGTGGCCTTGGACAAAATGTCCACCCAGGCGGTCTCCGACCGCGAGCGCGCGTTCGAGATTGACCTCCTCACCCACCTGCATGTCGCCGAAGCGCGTACGCGCCCGGGTCGTGACGACCGCCTCGACGGCAAAGCTCCCGGCAGCGTGATCGACCACGGTCAGGCACGCACCGTCGATGGCAATGCTCTCACCCGTCGCAAGATCGTCGAACGGAGACGCAATACGGATACGGAGGCTCGCGTCCTTCTGCTCCAGTTCCTCAATCCGCCCAATCGCCGTCACTATTCCGGTAAACATGGCTGTCGATCCACCACCAGTAATGTATCGGCGCCCAATGCCCTGCGCTCAACAACCGTCCAGCGCGACACATCGGGCAGCGCATGGCCGCGTCCGGCGTTGAACGCGCGTACCCCATCACCGAGCCACAGGGGGGCTTGTATCCAATACAACCGATCGACGAGATCGGCGTCCAACAGCGCGCCGGCGAGCGCGCCGCCACCTTCGACCAACACCGTTCGCACATCGAGGGCGCGCAAGGCCTCGAGGGCCTGCGCGAGCGTGTCCGCGCCGAGCACCCGTACCCCATGTGGCTCTAGACGCTGTGCGAGCGGATCGCGCGCACGCGTGTCCGTGACGACCGTAGTGGGCACGTCATGTGCCGACGTCACAAGCGTCAGGTCGGCCCGCAGCCGGCCGGAGGCACTTAGTACCACCCGCATGGGTGGCATCCGCGGCGTCACGGCACCCCGAACGGTCAGGGCGGGATCGTCCGCTTCCGCCGTGCGCCGGCCCACGGCGATGGCGTCGAAGCCGGCACGTAACCACTGGACATAGTCGCGCGCTGCTGCTCCCGACACCCAGCGCGATCGACCGGCCGCATCGGCAATGAAGCCGTCGAGGGACGCGGCCAGCTTGAGGGCGACGAACGGCCGCTCTGGGCGCGTTGCAGCCCACAGAAACCCGGCATTGAGACCCGCCGCCGCCGCCGCGCCCAGGCCGATGTCGACCTCGATACCGGCGTCGCGCAGCCGCTCCACACCACCCCGGGCCACCGGGTTCGGGTCGCGCACGGCCGCGACGACACGAGCTACGCCGGCAGCGATCAGAGCATCAGCGCACGGCGGCGTCCGCCCGTGATGCGCACACGGTTCGAGCGGGACCACGCAGGTGGCTCCGCGCGCATCGGGGGCATTCGCCAAGGCGCTCACCTCGGCATGTGGCGCACCGAGCGCGGCGTGGTGTCCCTCGCCTAGCACCTCCCCGTTTCGCAGGAGGACCGCACCGACGAGAGGGTTCGGCGCCACCCGCCCCCACCCTTCCAGGGCAAGCGCCGTCGCGCGGGTCATCGCCTCCCTCTCCTCCACGTCAGTCCTCCAACCCGACGCCCTCGCCGGCGACCACTTCCCCGATCACCCAGGTATCGATACCGGCGGCGCGCGCCGCGAGCCGGGCGTCATCCACCGTATCGGGCCCGACGACCGCAACGAATCCGATGCCCATGTTGAAAACGTGATACATCTCGTCGCGGGACACGTCACCTCCCGACGCAAGCACGTCGAACAGCGGCGGTGGTGCCCACGACGACCGGCTGACCCGCGCGCCGCATCCCGGCGGCAGCGAGCGGCCCAGGTTACCGGGGATCCCACCACCCGTGACGTGGGCCAAGGCGTGCACCCGGTCCAGTAGCCCCGCCAGGACGGACCAATAACTCCGATGCACCGCAAGCAGCACGCTCGCCACCGTCGCATCGCACTGCGGCACCGTCGCGTCGATGGCGAGTCCCATCTGCTCGAACAAAATGCGCCGGGCAAGGCTGTATCCGTTCGTATGCAGTCCGGTGGATGCGTAGCCCACCAGCACATCGCCCACCCGCACACGATCGCCGTGCAGCGCCGCATCCTCCGCCACGACGCCCACTATCGTTCCGGCGATATCATAGTGCCCGGGCGCGTACAGCTCGGGCATCTGCGCGGTCTCGCCACCCGACAACGTCATGTCGTGCGCGCGACAACCGCGGGCCACCCCCTCGACCAGTTGTGCAATGGTCTCGGGCTCGATAGTGGCCGCCGCGATATAGTCCTGGAACGCGAGCGGCCGCGCCCCGTGCACCAAGATGTCGTTCACGCAGTGATTGACGAGATCTTCGCCCACGGTATCGTGGCGGTCGGCCCGCGCCGCCACCAGCACTTTCGTCCCCACTCCGTCGGTGCTGAGCACGAGGACTGGACGGTCTACGCCGGCGGGCATCCGGATCATGCCGCCGAACGTCCCGACCGCCCCCCGGGCAAGCTCGCTGCGCGTCGAGGCGAGCGCATCTCTGATCCGGGCCTTGGCCCGGTCGGCCGCGTCGAGGTCGACGCCTGCGGCGCGGTACCGTTCCGCGGTGCTCATGCCCCCGGGGCCGTCACGACGCGCCCGCGCCACCCGCGTCCGGCTGGATGTCGAAGCGCACCAGTTCCGCGAAATGCTCGACTCGTTGCGCCACCTCGACCAACCCGATCTCATCGAACCGCTGGACCGAGAAGGCCTCGACGGCAAACGATCCCATGGCGCTACCGAACACCATGGCGCGGCGCAAGTTCTCCTGCGACTCATCGCCCGTGCGCGCGACGTGCGCCATGAACCCGCCCGCAAACGCGTCCCCCGCTCCGGTCGGATCGAAGATCTCCTCGAGCGGATAGGCCGGGACGTAGAAAGTGCGGTCGGCGCTCACGAGCACCGCCCCGTACTCGCCCTGCTTGATGACGACGTGCGTTGGGCCGTGGTCCAGGATCCAACGAGCCGCCCGATAGATGTTCCAGTCACCGGAGAGCTGGCGCGCCTCGGCGTCATTGACCATGAGCACGTCGACCCGTCGAAGTAGCTCGACCAACACGTCGCGTTTGCTCTGGATCCAGTAGTTCATGGTGTCGCATGCGACCAGGCGCGGCTCTCGCACCTGATCTAGTACGGCCAACTGCAGCTCAGGATCGATGTTGCCGAGAAAGACGTACTGCGCATCCCGGAATTCCGAGGGGATCTGCGGATCGAAGTCGGCGAATACGCCAAGACGCGTCTCCAGTGTCTCGCGGTTCTGCAAATCGTATGAGTAACGCCCCTTCCATCGGAAACTCTCTCCCGAGGCGCGCACCACGCCCGCGAGATCGACGCCCCGTTTGGTGAGGCGCTCGAGGCGGTCCCAGGGATAGTCATCGCCGACGACGCCCACGACCTGTACCTCGTGGAGCAGGCACCCGGCGAACGAAAAAAATACCGCCGAGCCACCCAACGCGTCCGCGGTGGAGCCAAAGGGCGTCTCGACTGAATCGAGGGCAATGCTTCCGACGACGAGAAGACTCACACTCACATCCGTTCCGGGGCGGCAATGCCCATCAGGGTGAGACCGTTGGAGAGTACTTGCTGTGCGGCGCCGGCAAGGGCCAGCCTGGCCCGTTCGACGGGCTCGGGCTCGCCCAGCACGCGGTGATGGTGATACCAGTGATTCACGGCCCGAGCCAGTTCTTCTAAATACGCGATGACAAGGTGCGGCTCGAGTCGCTCGGCGGCCCGGGCCACTACGCCGGGGTACTCGGCCAACTGGCGCATCAGCGCCAACTCGGCCGGTGCGGTGAGCGACGAGAGCTCTATCGTCTCAGGCGCGACGGCATCTGGTGACCACGCGGCATTCCGGCGAATGCCCGCCATGCGCGTGTGCGCGTACTGGACATAGTACACCGGGTTTTCTTCCGACTGTTTGGTGGCCAGGTCGATGTCAAAGACGAACTGCGCGTCACCCTTGCGCATGAGATAGAAATAGCGCACCGCGTCCCGACCGACCGTGTCGACAAGATCACGCAAGGTGTAGTAATTCCCGGCCCGCTTCGAGATCCGCACTTCCTCCCCAGCCCGCGTCACAGTCACCATCTGATGGAGCACGTACTCGGGGTACCCCTGCGGGATACCCAGGTCCAGCGCCTGAAGACCGCTCCGCACGCGGGCGACCGTCCCATGATGATCGGCCCCCTGTACGTCGATCGCACGGGTGAACCCACGTTCCCATTTCGTCACGTGGTACGCCACGTCGGGAACGAAGTAGGTGAAGCCGCCACCCTTCTCGGCACTCTTCCGCATCACGCGGTCCTTGTCATCCCCGAAATCCGTGGTGCGCAGCCACAGCGCTCCGTCGGCCTCGTAGGTGTGTCCCGCATCGACAAGGCGCTGCACCGTCTTCTCGACGTTTCCATTTCCGTACAGCGATGACTCGAGGAAGTACACGTCGAACGAAATCCCGAGGGCCGTGAGGTCGCGGTCCTGCTCGGCGCGGAGCGCCTCCACTGCAAGCCGGCGGATGGCGTCGAGGTCTTCACCGTCGGGATCGTTTGCATGCTCCAGCGCGTACTGTTCCGCGACGTCCCGGATGTACTCGCCGTGATAGCCACCTTCCGGAATTGGCGCGTCGTGGCCACGCAGCTGCCGCAGGCGGGCCTGCACGCTCAAGGCCAGTTTCTCCATCTGAGTGCCGGCGTCGTTGTAGTAGAACTCTCGGGTGACGCACCACCCCGTGTGCTCGAGCAGCGCCGAAATGGCATCACCCAACGCCGCCTGCCGCCCGTGTCCGACGTGGAGCGGCCCGGTCGGATTCGCCGAAACGAACTCGACATCGACGCGGCTCCCCTGCCCTGCGTCGCTCGTGCCGAACCGGTCGCGGTCGGTCAGGACGGTACGAACCGTGTCGGCCAGCACCGCATCGGCGAACACGAAATTGATGAATCCAGGTCCGGCAATCTCGATGCGCTCGACGACGTCGGCAGGCAAGTCGAGCCGCCTTACGAGTTCCTCCGCAATCTCACGCGGCTTGCGGCGTAGCGACTTCGCCAGTCGCAGGGCGAGATTCGTCGCGAGGTCTCCGTGGGTCGGGTCACGCGGTCGTTCCAGCACGAATGCCGCGTCGGGGACTCCGAGCGCGTTGGCACTCTCTGCCAGCGCATCCCGGAGCCGCTCGGTACCGGAGGTCAGCTTGCGTCTCCCCCGGATGACTTGGAGGACCCGGAATCGGAGCCGGGCTTGGAGGAGGAATCCTTGGTGTCGCCAGTCTTCTTCCTCTCCTTGTCACCGGCGTCCTTTTCCTTGTCGCCGGCGTCCCTTTCCTTGTCGCCGGCGTCCCTTTCCTTGTCGCCGGCGTCCTTCTCACCGGGTGATCGCTTGTAGTCGGTGGCGTAGAAACCCGATCCCTTGAACACGAAACCGGTGCCGCCCGTGATCACCTGTTCCGCCGTCGCTCCGCATTCGGGGCAGGTGTGGGGGGCATCATCGTTCATCTTGTGAAACCGCTCAAACGCGTGCGCGCAGCGCGGGCACCGATACGCATATGTGGGCATGAAATCCTGTAATTAGTTATGAACAACCAACTTAGCCGAGCCCATGGGGAAGATCAAGCAACCGAGCGATGGGTTCCCCATACCTCCCGCAGCACGTCACTGATATCACCAATCGTAGCCCGCGCACGGACCGCATTGACCAACAGCGGCATCAGGTTCCGTCCTGGTGTGCGAGCCGCTGCGGCAAGCGCATCGAGCGCGGCATGGCACGCTTTGGCATCCCGCGCGGCACGCGTAGCGCGGACCTGCTCGATCTGCTCCGCCGCGAAAGCGCCGTAGTCCGGCATCTGCCGTGGAGGAGTGGGTTCGTCCTCGGTAAACCGATTCACACCCACCACCGCCTGCTCGCCGCTTTCCTGGGCACGCTGCTGCTCGTAGGCCGCCCGCGCAATCGCGTCCTGAAAATCTCCGCGTTCGATGGCCGCCGCCGCCCCACCCTTCCGGCCGATCTCGTCGAGTAGCGCGCGTACGTCGCGGACGATCGTCTCGGTCAGATGCTCGACATAGTACGACCCACCCAGCGGGTCGGCGGTCAGCGTGATACCGGACTCGTTGGCGAGAATCTGCTGCGTGCGCAGGGCCAGGCGCGCCGCATCTGCTGTGGGCAGGGAGAGCGCCTCGTCGAAACCGTTCGTGTGCAGCGACTGCGTGCCTCCGAGCACCGCCGCCAGAGCCTGCACCGCGACGCGGACGACATTGTTGACCGGCTGCTGAGCGGTCAGGGTGGACCCACCCGTCTGAGTGTGGAATCGGAGCATGCAGGCCCGATCGTCCCCGCCGTAGCGTTGCCGCACGATAGTCGCCCACACTTCTCGCGCCGCCCGGAACTTCGCGACCTCCTCGAAGAGATCGTTGTGCGCGGCGAAGAAGAACGACATACGGGCCGCGATCCCGGCGGCGTCGAGTCCTGCAGCGCGCGCCCGGTCGAGGTACTCGATGCCGTTGGCGAGGGTGAAGGCCACCTCCTGAATGGCGGTGGAGCCCGCTTCCCGGATGTGGTATCCGCTCACCGAGATTGGGTTGAACGGGATCCCCTCTTCGTCGACGAACGCGAACACGTCGGTGATCAGCCGGAGCGACGGCTCGGGCGGATAGATATAGGTCCCGCGCGCGGCGTACTCCTTCAGGATGTCATTCTGCACCGTGCCCCTGAGAGCCGTGCGGGGGGTGCCGCGCTCCTCCCCGATCACGACGTACATGGCAAGGAGGATGGGGGCAGTGGCATTGATCGTCATTGACGTCGAGACCCGATCGAGCGGGATGCCGTCGAACAACAGGGCAAGATCGTCCACCGAGTCGATGGCCACGCCCGCCCGCCCAACCTCTCCCTCGGCGGCAGGCACGTCCGAGTCGTAGCCCATTTGCGTTGGGAGATCGAACGCCACCGAGAGACCCGTCTGCCCCGCCTCCAGCAGGTGGCGGAAGCGCTGGTTGGTCTCGTGGGCCGTACCGAAACCGGCGTACTGGCGCATCGTCCAGAGCCGACCCCGGTACATATCCGGGTGGATCCCCCGGGTGAACGGGAAGACGCCGGGCCCTTCGGGCCCGTAGGCGACGTCTACTCGCAGGCCGGAGGGCGTACGGCGCTCATCGGTCATGCCGTCGCGGCTCTGGTCGACGCGAGCGTCTGTTCCACGAACGCGACGTCGTCCTTGCTGCCAATCACGAGTGGCGTGCGCTGGTGCAGCTCCACGGGCTCGATGTCGAGGATGCGTCGTGCGCCATCGGACGCCGCACCGCCTGCCGCCTCCACGATGAAAGCCAACGGTGAGGCCTCGTAGAGCAAACGCAGCTTCCCGCTGGGTGAATTCGCATCCGCAGGATACATGAAGACGCCACCCTTCATCAGGTTCCGATGGAAATCGGCAACCAACGACCCGATGTAGCGTGCGTTCTTGGCCATTCCCGAATCGTCGAGTCCCTTGAACGCACGAACGACGTGCCGGTACCCGTCCGACCACCGATCGTAATAGCTCTCGTTGATCGAGTAGTACTTGCCGTTCGACGGCGTAGTGATGTCCTCCTGGCTCAGCAGGAACTCGCCGATCGTGGGATCGAGCGTGAACCCATGGACCCCGCGCCCGGCCGAATACACGAGGACCGTACTCGAGCCGTAGATGACGTAGCCGGCGGCGACCTGCCGGTGCCCGACCTGGAGGCAATCGTCCAACGACCCACACCCACCGGAAGTGACCCGATTGTGGATGGAGAAGATCGTCCCGATCGAAACATTGACATCGATGTTCGATGAGCCGTCCAGGGGATCGTAGATGAGCACGTACTTGCCGGCATGGTCGGAATCGCCCATGGGAACCGGTTCCGCGTCCTCTTCGGAGGCAACGACGCACACGCGGCCGGCCCGACTGAGCACGGCCTTCATGACATCGTTGGCAAGGACGTCGAGCTTCTCCTGCTCTTCGCCCAGTACGTTCGTCGTGCCCGTGCGCCCGAGGACATCGACGAGACCGGCCCGTCTCACATAGGCCGATATGTTCTTGGCGGCGAGCGCCACGTCGTAAAGGAGGCTGGTGAGCTCCCCCGTGGCTTCGGGGTGCAAGCGCTCCTGTTCGACGATGAAGCTCTCGATTGTAACCAGCGACGGACCTGACATGGCCACTCCGCGAGTAGAGGATTCGGGCCGCCCTGCGTGACCTCAAAATAGCGTCCATCCGAGCGGATCGTTACGGTACCCCCTCGGTCGGTACGGTAGACACTGACATCTCGTGTACGCAACCGCTGTAGCACGACTGCCGCTGGATGCCCGTACCCATTTTGGCCCACGCTGATGACGGCGACCTTGGGCCGGACGGCATCGAGCCACGCATCGTGTGAACTCCCCGCGGAGCCGTGGTGGCCCACCTTCAGCAGCTCGACCTGTTGCAGGTCATCGATGAGCAGGGATTCGGCGGGCCACCCGATATCGCCGGTGAACAACGCGTCGAAACGTCCAAAGGTGACCCGCACGACCACGGAGTTCTCGTTGGGCCGCAGCTCGCGCTCGAGCGACGACGCGTCCGGGTGGAGTACCGCGAGGGTCACGCCGTCGACGATGAGCGTGTCGCCCGCTCGTGCCGCAGACCACCGTGTGCCGGCCTCCGCGACCGCGCCGAGGTATTCGAGGTACAGCTCCGTTCCGAGCGGCTGACCCGGCTCAATCACGCGGCCAACCGGAACCGCGCCGAGCACCGCCGGTATCCCACCGAGGTGGTCGGCGTCCCCATGGGAGATGATCACGAGGTCGAGCGCGTGCACCCCGTGGCGGCGCAAAAAAGGGACCACGACACGCCGGCCGGCGTCTCCCGACAGTGTGCGCGGCCCTCCATCAACGAGTACCCAACGGCCGTGCGGCGTGCGCAGGACGATCGCGTCACCCTGACCGACATCGAGCACGTGGAGGGTGAGTCCCCCGGTGCTACCGATGGGAAGATGGTCCAGCGCAACGAACGTCCACGAGAGGATTGCCGCACCCGCCAGGAGGCGCCACCGCACCAAGGCCCAGGTCGGGCGGCGAAAGACGATCCACGCGGCGCCTGACACCAGCACGAACCAGGGCAGTGCGAAGCCCACGCCTGGGTCCCCGCTCAGATGGCCCCCGGGGATCGCCGCGCCAAGTGCCGCGACACGCTCGATTCCCGTCAACGCCAATCCGGCGCCGCGTGCCAGGGTGCCGCCTGCGACGAGGCTTCCGAAGACGGCAGGTACCGCCACGCCTGCAAGCGGAATGGCAATGAGGTTAGCGACGATGCCAACCGGAGCCACCGACCCGAACGTGAGTGCCGTGATGGGAGCCGTCGCCACCGTCGCTCCGACCGATGCCACCACCAGCCGCGCCACCCCGCGGGCGCGCGGCGCCAGACGTAGCGCGGATGCCGTGCCCCACAACGCCCCGCAGGAGAGCCACGCCCCGACACTCGTGACGGCGCCGGGCGTCACGGCGACAATCGCGAACACTGCCACAGCGAGAATCGTCGTGGGTGACGGGTGACGCTGTCGGACACGCGCGGTGCCATAGAGCGTGATGAACCAGGCCGCCCGGAACGCGGGAGCGGGGAATCCCAGCACAGCTACGTAGATCCACACACCCACGGCAGCACAGGCCCACGCGTGACGTCCGGCTCCCACCAGGCGCGCGACAAGAGCGAGCCAAAGACTCAGGATTCCAACGTGCAGACCGGAGATGGCCAACACGTGCGCCAGCCCGCTCTCCACAAAGCGAGCACGGAGCGCAGGAGAGATGTCTCCCCGACGGCCCAGAACGAGCGCCGCCACAAGACCGCTACGTGGCCCATACAACGCGTCGATCCGACGCGCGACGCGGTCGCGTATCCGGTAGCGCAGCCCGGGACGCCGGTCGAGTACCCGGAAACGATCGACCGCAAGGATATTGCCCCACCGGACGACGCCCACCGCGACGATAGTAGCTCCCGACCTCACATGTGCTTCACCAACACCAATGCGGACCGTGCCCGAACAGCCGGCCGGACTGTGTATCACGGTAGCCTGTGCCCTACCCCGTGTATCGGGCGCGTCGTGAATCCGCAGGATCGCCGCCTGTTTCCCGGGTCTCCACAACGCGGCGCACCCAACTCGCCGTTCTTGCGCGGTCACCGAACCGACCGATGTGCCAATCGCGAAGGCCACCAACATCGTGCCGTGCGTCCGCGATCCGCGCGCGGTCACTACGACCGCCACGCCCACGAGAAGCACAACCACGCTCACGGGTACCAAAACAACGAGGCCGGTCACGAGACCGGCCCCGAAGATGATCGTAAACAAACGAACGGGCGGTCTCACCGCCCGCACTCCGCTACAAAGGCGCTTCCGGTACATCGTGTCCGGGTCGCGGGGATGCCCTGACGACTCGCAAACCGTTGAGCAGCGCGACCGACACGTCCGCGGTCTGTTGGTCCGCCTGCATTGCCACGTGTTGCAGCACGCCGCCGCGTCGCTCGGTGACGTAGTGCGGCGGGAGCCGATTCAGCGCGTACACGATAACGTCGTCGCGGCACCGCTCGCATCCGCAGAACTCGTCTATCGTCCCCACCATGCGGTCGTACTCGCGTAGAGCCAAAGCTCGCACCGCCTGCGCGGGCACACCAGTGAACGTCGACCCCGTCGTTCCGGAAAGTCTGACGTCGATGTACCGACCAATCCACTCGCGTGGCCCGTCCACGAGGACGACCTTGTTGGTGCGCGACCGCGCCTGCAGCAGGCCGCCCCGCTTCGCGACCTTCTCCACCAGCACCTCCATGACGGACCCGACGAGCGCCATGTTCCGCCGCCGTGCTGTCTGGCGCACGACGCGAATGAGTCGCTCGAGCCGGGCCGCCGCAATGTCGTCGGGCACGGGACTGGGCAACCGCAGTGCACCCGTACCGTCTCGCGGCGAGTAGCGGAAGGTGTACGCGTCGTCGAATCCGACTTCACACACGAGATCTTCGGTGGCCGTGTAGTCCTCCTCCGACTCCCCCGGGAACCCCACGATGATATCGGTGGTGATGGCAAGGCCCGGAAGGGCCACCCGCAACCGCTCGACGCAATCGAGGTACTGGTCGCGGTCGTAGCGGCGCCCCATGCGTTTGAGCAGCCGTGATGACCCGCTCTGTACGGGGAGATGGACGTGCTCGCACACGGCGGGCTCGTCGGCCATTGCCTCGATGACATTGGGTGTGAAGTCGGTAGGATACGGGCTCGTAAAGCGGAGCCGTCGAATACCCTCGACGCTGCCCACCGCGCGCAGCAGCGCAGCGAAATCGTGCTCGCCATCGTGATAGCTGTTGACCGTCTGCCCGAGGAGCGTGACTTGGGTAATGCCCCGCCCGGCCACCTGTTCCACTTCCGCAACGACATCCTGCAGTTTGCGACTGCGTTCGCGACCGCGCGTCATCGGAACGACGCAGAACGAGCACCTATAATCGCATCCGCGTTGCACCGTGACGAAGGCCCCGACACCTTGGGTATGTTCCTGGGGGATATCCTCGTAATGCTCCCAGGGCTTGAACTCCACGTCGACGGCGCGCGTACCCGCCTGCGCGCCGGCAATCAATTCCGGTAGCGCGCGATATCCGTCGGGACCGACGACCAGATCCACGTGTGGAGCTCGGTCGAGGAGCACGGGACCGAGCCGTTGCGCCATGCACCCGACGACCCCGAGGATCACGCCAGGGCGCTTGTGCCGCTTCAACTCGCCTATCCGGCCCACGACACGCTGTTCCGCGTTCTCGCGAACGGCGCACGTGTTAACGAGCATCACGTCCGCAGTTGCAGGATCGTCGGTGGGCACAAAGCCATCCTGTCCCAAGACCCCTAAGATGAGATCGGAATCCGCGACGTTCATCTGACAGCCGTAGGTCTCGATGTAGACGCGTTTGCTCATGCCGCTGCTACCGGTTCCGCCATGAGGCCATCACCCACCCTGCGCAATCGACCCCGGAATCTGTCCGGTGGCGGTGACGCTTTGGTGGGAAGGTAGACCGGCAGGTAATCCTCCGTGAGACCTTCGTATCGCCCACCTCGCCGTTCCAGGAGCACGATGTCTGCCATTCCGCCATCGCGCGCAGCACGATGCGCCGCTGTCTTCTCCGCCACGAGCCGGCGGAGCGCTTCCGCCCGTCGGCGCGCCGTCGGCGGAGGCGCCGGCGGGCCGAGATGACGGGCCGCGGCCCCAGGGCGTTCTGAGTAGGGGAAGATATGAGCGTAGGTGAAGGGCAGCGTGCGGACGACCGCCTCGGTTTCCCGATGATCTCGCTCGGTTTCTCCGGGAAACCCGACGATTACATCGGCGCCCAGACCGAAGGTCGGCAACCTGCTTGCGAGCCACTCGAGCCGCGCGCGGTATGCGCGCGCGCTGTACCAATGGCGCCCCATGCGCTTGAGCACGCGATCGCTGCCCGACTGGAGGGGCGCGTGAATATGCGGCGCTAGTCGATCCGGCATCTCGATCATGAGTGCCGCGAGCTGGTCGTCCACTTCGGTCGCCTCGATGGACGACAACCGAAACCGTACGCCGGGTATCTCGCAGATCAACCGTTCCATGAGCTGGCCGAGCGTAGAGGCAGTGCCCCGGTCGCGGCCGTATGTACCAATGTGCACGCCCGTGATCACGATCTCACGTGTCGTCGTGGCGAGCTGCCGCGCCTCCTCCACCAGGTCGGCGACGAGCCGCGACCGGTTGTCACCCCGAGCCAGCGTGGTCGCGCAGAACGTGCAGTGCTCATCGCATCCGTCCTGCACCTTGAGCCATGCGCGTGTGCCGCGTGTGAATCGCCGCAGCACGCGATCGATTGGCGTGGAGGCAAGATCGAGCGCATCCAGAACCGCCGCGGGGTCGGCCGCTCCGACCACCCGCCGCACGCCAGGGAGAGCGGCAATCGTGCCGTCATCCAGCGCCGCAGCGCATCCCATCACGACTGTGCGGATGCCCGGCCGCGCACGGGCGAGGCGCCGGACGAGCCCGCGCATCTTGGCTTCGCCGGTGTGCGTTACGGTACAGGAGTTGACGACGGCGGCATCGGCCATTCGCGGGTCGTCCACTACCGACGCCCCCGCCGACTCCAGCGCCTGCCGGACCGTCTCGGTGTCGTATTGGTTGGCTTTGCAGCCGAAGGTGTGGAGGTAGACCGCCGTCATGGACGGACGGTCATGCCGACCGAGATCTGCCATACCCGTTCGCGCACGCCGGTACCGTCGCGCAGCACGCGCTGCACGACCACGTCGAGCAACCCGCGACTATTCGCGAAGGCCACGCCGGTGCCGAACGAAAAATCGAGTTCCCGCGGCCGGCGGGCGTCGGGCGCAAAGGGAAGCTGCGCGTAACGAAACCCGAGCCGCAGTGGGATGCGCGATGTGCCGGTTGCGGCACCGCCGAGTTCCAGACCGGTCCCAATCTCCCAAGTATTGAACGCGGTCGTGCCTGCCGCGACGACGTCCGCTGCCGCATCCGACCACGATCGCCATTGCCCCGTTACCGTCAGGCGCAGGGCCGGGAAAGGCGCGAGTTGAATACCCCCCGTGATGGTGGCCGGGAGATCGAATTCCCCAACCTGTACCGAGTCCAACGTCACCTCGAGGTCCCCGTCAATGCGCACGGCGCCGCCAATATCCATACCGGGCAGAGCGTTCCACAGGAAACCAACGGCGGCTCCCACTCCCGAAAAACTCGATCTCCCGTCCTGCCGGAACGACCGGAACGAACTGTCCTCAAACGTCCGCCGGACCTCGAGCTTGGTCGATCCGCTCAGGAGATGGACGGAAACGCCCACCGACAAGCGATCGGAGGCCGCCCACGCAAGCGCCCCCCGGATGTCCGCGATGCCCCCATCCGACATGATCCGGTCTTCCACGCCGACCGCCGTTCCGCGCAAGATCATCGTGTCACTGGCGGTGATATCGAAGGTGCGTTCCGCATAGGTCGCCATACTAATCGCAAACGCCATCCGTCTCGATAACCGCCCGCCCACCAGGGCCAGAGGGAACCGTGTGCTCCGTAGTCCGTCTGCCGCCACGCCCGCGACTTCATAGGAGCGTAACTCGGTTCCCGAAATCGCCATCGCCGTGGGGCGCCGGAATCCGATAGGAGCCGCCGGGTTGATGGCCGACGCCGGGTCGAAAAGCGCACTACCCCCGCCAAGTGCCAGCGAGCGAGCGCTCAGCGGCCGGCCGGGAAACCCGATCCCGTGCACGGCGTACACAGACACCTGTGACCGGAGCTGGGTCGGGACCGCCAACGCGACTAGCAGCAGGGACACGATACTCGCGGATCGCATCATCGGAAGAAGTCCACTGGAGGAACGAACGTTATGTGGAGTACGGGTCGTGTGGCAGCGTTTGCGGTCGATCCAAAACGCGCCTCCACGAACGAGGCCCCTTCCGGGACGGCTCGGAGAACGACGACCCGTGGTCGCTCGGGATCGAGCTGGAAATCGGTCAGGAGATCGGTGATGTCGATGCGCACCGTGTCCGTCGCACCCGCTGTCACCAAGGTTGACCGAAACGGGATCGAGTCCGCCCGCACCGTGACGAGCGGCGACTTCGCCCCGACATCGGCCGAGACGCGCTGAACGAGGATACGCGCAGAGTCCGTCGGAGCGCCGAGGACGGCTTCGGTGAGTACCAGGACCAGTGTCGCGCGCACGATCTTGGCCGAGTCGAGGATCGACGATGGGATATCGAGCCGCAGCACTGCGCGCGCGGCAGGTACGCCACCGACGCGCAAGACATCGGCGGCCGGCAGTGGCAGGGGCGCCGCCACGAAGGTATCGAAGTCAGGCTGTCGCGCGTCGGAAACCTCGACCTCCCCCGCACCCGAATCGACGCGCGCGAACCTGGTGAGGATCGCCGCATTGCCGACTTCGATTGCCCCTAGCGTCAGGAATGCGGGTTCTGGGCTCCGCAGCACGACACCAATGGAAGCGCGGCGCCCGTCGCTATCGAACGTAGGGAACGCGCTATCGGGAAGGACCGTACTGATGGTGTCCGCGGTAAGGCTGTCCGGGATCGGTAGCACCATGAGCAGTGTGCTGTCCGCAAAAAACGGTTCGAGCGATGCGAAGCTAGCCGTCGTATCGATATCGGCTGGGAGACGATGGAGGGCCAGCTCCAGACCCGCCACACCTTGGCTCCGGAGCACGACCGGCAGGGTCACCGCGAACGAATCGATACCCACAACGGCACCCGTTACGGTGTCGGTAGCGGCGACCGGCAAGCGATCGGGAAACGCGATGAAGCGGATGACGCTACGGCTCTGCGTGACGCCACTCGTTGCACCGGTGTCGTTGACCAACTGCATGCCCGCCGCTTCGGACCCGTTCACGAAGCCAATGAATGTCGAATCACCAACTATGCCCTGACCCAAGACCGTATCCACGAGCTGCACCGATGCGGGTGGACAGAAGTCCGGGCAAGCCCCTGGTGCCGTGGTGGCCTCGCGGCATCCCGCGAGAGCGAGTGCGGTCGCGCCGAGCGATACGGCCCATGCGCGCGAGGCGCGCGTCATGTTAGATCCTCCGGCCCGAATTTGTGCGGGAGGAGCTCGCTGAGGCTCCACCGCAGGGCACCGGTGGGGCCAACCGCTTCCACCGTGAGACCGGCTCCGAACTCCGCAAGCACCTCGGCACAGTTGCTGAGTCCGTACGACGCATTCTCGACGTTCGCGCCCACGAACACGCGGCCGTCGTCCGCCTCGAGGGCAGCGCCGACGCGGAATCCGCTGTACGGCGCGTACGCCTCGGCCTGTGCCGCGCGCGCGGCGGCGAGCAGTCGTTTGTCTGCACCCTTCAGAGGCTCAACCAAGTATCTCTCCCAAGAACGAATCCCCCACAGATGGCTGAATACCAAAGTAATCAGCCACCGTCGCGCCGATGTCCGCAAAGCTGGATCGGGTGCCCAGATCCACCGCGCGCACGCCCGGGCCAACCGCTAGAAGCGGGACCGCCTCGCGCGAATGGTCGGTCGAATCGGTCGTCGGATCGGTGCCGTGATCGGCCGTGAGGAGCATCAGATCGTCGGGCTGGAGTAGGTCGATCAGCCTCGGCAACTCGCGATCGAGCTCCTGAAGCCCCTGATAGAACCCCGCAACGTCGTTGCGGTGCCCCCAGCTCTGATCGAATTCGATCACGTTGACGAACAACAGCCCCCGATCCATCGAGGTGAGCGCCTCAGCAACGAGCACATACGCGTCGCGGTTCGTGGGCGTGTGCCGGCTCGTAATCGACCGAGCGGCGAAGAGGTCATCGACCTTGCCCACGCCCACCCGCGGCACGCCCGCTTCTGCCAGCCGGTCCAGCAGCGTCGGACCAGCCGGCGGGAGCGAGAAGTCCCGTCTATGCGCCGTCCGGTGGAACGCGCCGGGCTCGCCTCTGTAGGGTCGGGCAATCACCCGTGAGACCCCGTGCTCCCCCTGGAGCATCGCGCGAGCGGATTGGCACGCCGCGTACAGTTCATCGAGCGGAATGACCTCTTCGTGCGCGGCGATCTGAAAAACCGAATCCGCCGAAGTGTACACGATCCATGCGCCGCTCCGCATCTGCTCGGCGCCGAACTGCTCGATGATCGCCGTTCCCGATGCGGGCCGGTTGGCGAGCACGCCGCGTCCGGTCCGCCTAGCGAACGTCTCCACGACATTGGGTGGGAAGCCGTCCGGATACACCGGGAACGGCTGCTCGACCAACAGCTCGCAGATCTCCCAATGACCCGTCGTGCTGTCTTTCCCCTTGGACCGGGGCAACGCCACTCCATACGCCGCCCGGGGATCGGTACAGGCGAGCCCGGGAATGGGCCGGCAGCACCCCAATCCGAGCGCCGCGAGGAACGGTGTCTCGAGCCCGCCGACGGCACGCGCAACGTTCCCCAGGGTGTCGCTCCCCCCGTCTCCGTACTCCTCCTGGTCGGGACACGCCCCAATACCGAGTCCGTCCAGGATGATCAAGGCGACCCGCCCCATTACGTGACGTATCTCCGCACCAATCGCGGACCGAGCCGGGCGATGACCTCGTAGGAGATCGTCCCCGCCCACTCGGCGACATCGTCGATCGTGATCGCCTCTGGGCCACTTGTCCCGATCACCGTAGCGACGTCACCGACCCGCACTGGCGTATCCACACCGACATCGGCCATGATGAAGTCCATCGTTACCCGCCCGACCACTGGGTAGCGTGCGCCGCTCAGCAACACGTGGGCGCGGCCCTGCCCCGCCCGGAGAACGCCATCGGCGTAGCCGATCGCGAGCGTCGCGACCCGCGTCACATGCGGAGCGCGCCACTCGGCCCCATAGCTCACCGTGTCGCCCGGCTCGAGCGTGCGGACACTCACTACGGCAGCGCGAACCGACACCACGGGCAGCGGGTCGGCGAGTCCGTCACCTGCTTTTCCACCGTAGAGGAAGATCCCGGGACGGCAGAGATCGAGACGATCGTGCATGCGCCACGCACCCGCACTGTTGGCCGCATGCAGGAGACGTGGGCGCGTGGGAAACTGCGCCGCGGCAGTGCGAAACCGTTCCTCTTGCTCCGCGGTCGCGGCGGGATTTGTGTCTGCCGCGTAGAAGTGCGTGAAGGCCCCCTCCAGATGTGCACCGGCACAGGCGCGCAAGGCATCGGTATCCGACCAGCGTACACCGCACCGGCCCATACCCGTGTCGATCTCGACGTGATAGGGGAGCGTCCAGCCGCCCGCTACCGTCGGGTCGTCGAGCACCGCCGTGAGGCTGGATTGCCGGTACACGTCGAGCTGATCCGGGACCGGGGGTGTGAAGACGAGGATCGGTCGGGCAATGCCAGCAGCGCGAAGTTCGAGCCCCTCCGGCACGGTGGCGACGCCATACCCCCACGGATCGACCGCCTCGAGCGCCCCTACTGCCTCGAGAACTCCCAGCCCATAGGCGTTGGCTTTGACCATGGGGAGCAACGAGATTCCACCCGCCGCCGCTTGCACGGTGCGCGCGTTTTCGAGGAGGTTGGCGAGGTTGATCTCAACCCACGCGCGCTGGCTCATGATTCGCGTTGACAGGTCCACAACGGGGTCGGTATTGTACCGGCCCAAGGCCCCAAATGCAAGAACCATCAGCGCTTGGACGCATCGTCGAACTGGTACGGGACCTGCGCAGCCGCTGTCCGTGGGACGCCGCGCAGACGCCTGAGACGCTTCGTCCGTATCTCATCGAAGAGGTCTTCGAGCTGGACCACGCGATCGCCAAGCTCGAGCCGGAGGCAATCAAGACGGAGCTGGGAGATCTTCTGCTGCACCTCGCCTTCCAGATCGTCCTGGCCGAAGAGCAAGACAAGTTCGGCGCCGAAGACCTCACGCGCGCGGTGGAGGAAAAGATGTGGCGGCGCCACCCGCACCTGTTCCCGGAACACGCGCCAGCTCCGTCCGGGGAGGCCCCGGAAAACGACAAGCTTTCGCCTCAAGAAATGTGGGAGCGTCAGAAGCTGGCCGAGCGTACGGACGACCGTCCGTCGGTGCTCGACGGGCTCCCGCCCACGATGCCGGCCCTGGTCATGGCGTACCGCCTCCAGGAACGGGCCGCCGGGGTGGGATTCGACTGGAAAGACGTGCGGGGCCCACTGGACAAGGTGCGGGAAGAAACCCTCGAGCTGTCCGCCGAACTCACCGATGGCGCGCCGGCCCGGGTGGAGGCGGAACTCGGCGACCTCCTCTTTGCCGTCGTTAACCTGGGCCGGAAAGCGGGCTTCGACCCGCGTGCGGCACTCGAGAAAGCCAACGACCGGTTTCGCGACCGTTTTTGCGCGGTCGAGGCACTGGCAGCCGAGCGCGGCATCGAGGTTGGACGTGCCGACCTCGAGACGTTGGATGCGTTGTGGGATGAAGTGAAGGGACGCGCGGAGCGCTAGGGATACAGCCGAGTCATCATGCGGGGGAAGGCAATGGCCTCGCGGATGTGTGGGATTCCGCAGATCCAGGCGACGGTTCGTTCGACCCCGAGCCCGAACCCCGAGTGCACAAACGTCCCGTATCGCCGCAGATCGAGATACCACTCATAGGCGTCTTCGGGCAGTTTCTCCTCGCGTATGCGCGCCAGGAGTTTGTCGTGGTCGTCTTCCCGTTGGCTCCCGCCGATGATCTCGCCGTAGCCTTCGGGGGCCAGACAGTCATTGCACAGCACCGTGCGCGGATCGTCCGGATTCTCCTTCATGTAGAAGGCCTTCACGTTTCGCGGGTAATTGTAGACGAGCACCGGCCGGTCGAATTGCTCGGCCAGCAGAGTCTCGTCATCCGCGCCCAGGTCGTGGCCCCACTCGACGTCGCTGTCGAGCGTCTGGAGCTTGGCCACGGCATCGGTGTAGGAGATGCGGTGGAATGGTGGGGTCACGCGTTCGAGCGGCGCGGGGTCCCGCTCCAGCACCTCGAGATCCGTCTTGCGACGGTCGAGGCATCTGGCGACGATGTACGAGACGAAGTCTTCTTGGAGCCGCATGTTGTCGTCCGACGTATGCCAGGCGACCTCCGGCTCGACCATCCAAAACTCGGTGAGATGGCGACGCGTCTTCGATTTTTCCGCACGGAACGTAGGCCCAAAACAGTAGACCTTGCCCAGCGCAGCGGCGGCGGCCTCGACGTAGAGCTGACCGGTTTGCGCAAGGTAGGCCTTGCCCATATCGAAGTACTCGGTCTCAAACAGCGTGCCCGCGGTTTCGCCGATGGACCCGGTCAGCAGCGGCGTATCGACCAGCGTGAAATCGCGCTCGTAAAAGAAGTCACGGATCGCCTGCACGACCTCGTGCCGGACACGCATGATCGCGACCTGTCGTCGGCTGCGGAGCCAGAGGTGCCGGTGCTCGAGCAGGAACGCGGTGCCGTGCTCTTTGGGAGAGATGGGGTACTCGAGACTTTCTCCAAGGACACTGATGTCGGTGACCGACAATTCCACGCCGCCGGGCGATCGTTCATCGGCCCGCGCCTCGCCGGTGAGCGACACGGCCGTCTCCTGGGTCAACGACTTGAACAGGTCCCACACGGGTTCTGCCACCTCTTTGCGAAGCAGGACACCTTGCAGGTAACCGGTGCCGTCGCGGACGGTGACAAACCCGATTTTCCCGCTCGATCGGCTCGTCATCACCCACCCGCGGACCGTGACACGATTGCCCGCACGCTGCGGCAGCTCAGAGATGGACGCTGTATCAGGCATGCGGCGGGTATGCTAGCCATAGCCTTGGGGGGTGTCAACGCGGCATGCGGCGCCGCCGCACGACGCGCTCCGTCTTCCGACCCGGCACAATGGGTCAGCTACCTGGGTAACCCGCGGCACGCCACGTCTGCCAACGAGCACCTCGCGGCAGAACTCGTCCCGTCCTGGCACGTATCGATAGGCAAGGCCGCTTCCGGCCCGCCCGCCATCGGGGACGAAGTGGTGGTCATCCTGGGTTTTAATCGCGCGCTGCAGCTCTTCGACCGACAGAGCGGAGCGCGTGCGTGGCGCGTGCGCCTCAACACCGCCGGCGTCGGTGGGCCGCTGCTTGCGGGAGACCGCATCTATGCGGCGACCGGCGGCCGTGAGGGCCGCGTGTACGCCCTGCGGCTCGCCAACGGCTCCCGTATCTGGCGTCGCGACATCGGGGCCGTGAGCCCACCCATCGCGACCGCGACCGATCGCGTCCTCGCCGTTACGGAAACGGGACGCGTTGTGGGACTCGACGCCACTGACGGCGAGGTTGTCTGGCGCCAACGCCTCGGCGGCCCGGTTCGCGCGGGCGTCATGGTGGTGGGCACCCGCGCCATCGTCGCCACGGACGACTCGATCTTCGTGCTCGCACCCGCTGACGGCGAGATCCTCACTCGGGCATCCCTGCCGGGCGCGCTCATTGCCCCGCCCGCCGCGGTCGGAGACACCCTTATCCTCGCCTCGGCCGGTGGGTTCATCGCGGCCATGTCAGTCCCCGACCTGGAGATGCTCTGGCGTGTCGAATTGGACGACCCCGTCTTTGCGAGCCCTGCGGTGGCGCGGGACACGATCGTCGTCGTGACGCTCACGGGGAAGCTGTGGCACATCCCGGTCGCCGACCCGGAGTCGAGGCGCGTATTAGACTTGGAGGCGCCGGTGCGCGCCGCTCCGGCACCCATTGCCAACGGGGTGCTCGTCGGAACGATTCAGGGCGAGGTCCTATTCGTCCCGGCGGGAGGCGGCAGCGCCGTCACGCGCGTTCGTGTCGAGGGACCGATCGAACAGCAGCCCATCGTGCGTGACGGGACACTCTTTGTCGTAGACGGCGTTGGAGGGATGCACGCGTGGAAATAGCGGACAAGTACAGAAGGTTTCGCGCGTTGCGCACACGACCGTCATGGAGCCGTACGGCGGCGACAAGCGCCCTCGTGTTCCTTGCGGCCACGCTCCCCCTCTCCTCGTCCGCCACGGCACAACAGCCTCCCGACACGCAGACCCACCGTCCATGGGTGATTTCGTTTGCCCAGTGGGCAAAATGGGGCACGTTGGCGTCTGCCGTAGGGCTCGCCGCGGTCGCGATCTTTCGCAACGACGACGCCAACGAAGTGTTCCGCGGCCTGAACCGGTTCTGTGCCGCCGCGCCCGATGCGTGTTTCCTGGGTGATGACGGCCGATACGTCGATGCGAGCGCCGAGATCCTCTACGACGAAACCCTGCGGATCGATCGTCAGGCCCGGGCGTGGATGGTGGCCGGCCAGGTGGTGCTCGCCGCCTCGGGTGTCCTCTTTTTGGTCGACCTGGTCACCGGTGACGACGGACCGAGGAACATCCCCTTCGCGCCGCTCGAAGTGTTCACGACCGGGCACCACACCGGGTTCCGCGTCCGCTTCTAGTCGGGCGGAGCGCCCACAAACACAGGAGCAGTCTCGATGTCGAGTTCTCTCGCCGACAAACAGTGTGTGCCCTGCCGCGGCGGCGTACCGCCGCTAGCAGGCGCGGAGCGCGATCGGCTCCTCGCAGAGTTGGGTGGCAACTGGCAGGTGCAGGACGATCATCATCTGTACAAGGAGTTCCGGTTCGAGGATTTCCAGACCGCGCTCGACTTCACGAACCGGGTTGGTGCGGTGGCAGAGGCACAGGGCCACCACCCGGACATTTTTCTCTCGTGGGGCAAGGTGGGGATCAAGATCTGGACTCACGCGATCGACGGACTCACGGAGAGCGACTTCATTTTCGCGGCAAAGGCGGACGCGATCGATTAAGGCATATCTCGGCGCTCTCCGCGTTCTATCGGTAATTCATCTCCGCTCTTCGAGCGCCAGCAGGGATTTCGGACATGACGTGGGTTGCGCAGAGCTTGTCGGGCGTGGAGTATGGCCATATGTTTGAGTATGGCCATACCTCGCGTGAAGTCGACTTACTCGCTTGATCTCGAAACCGCGGCGGCGCTAGACGACCTGGCGCGCCGCTGGGGCGTATCTAAGTCGGAGGTGCTGCATCGTGCCATCCGGGCGGCGGCAAAGGCCGAGGAGCGTGGCGCCGGTGGTCCGGTCGGCGCACTCGATGCGCTGCAGGCGTCGGCGCACCTGACGCGTGCGACGGCGGACGCGTGGGTCCGTGAGGTCAGGGCCGAGCGGCAAGCGACCGCCCGCAAGGGGAGGCAGTGATTCATCTGGACACGAGCTTTCTGATTCGCGCGTTGGTAGCGGGGTCGGGGGAAGACCGCCGTCTGCGGAGCTGGCTCGAGCGGAGGATCCCGTTGGCGGTGAGCGCCATCGCGTGGGCTGAATTCTTGTGCGGGCCGATCTCCTCGGCCCAGCAGACGCTCGGCGCCCGGGTGGTGGGCGCGCCGGTGTCCTTCGGTGCCTTGGACGCCCGCCTCGCCGCGTCGCTGTTCAACGGGAGCGGCCGCCGCCGCGGGACGCTCGCTGACTGCATGATCGCCGCGGTCGCCATCCGGGCCGAAGCACAGCTCGCGACTGCAGATCCCAGAGGTTTCGCAGGATTCCAGGCGGAGGGGCTCGACCTAGCGACTGACGAATAGCTCCCCGCACATCCGTTCCGCCACTCCTATTCCAGATCGCAGTTCGGAGAAGGGCTAATGGCGATCTGCGATGGCCCAGCCTTCACTCACCCGACACGAAACAGCTCCACGCCCCGCTCATAGCGACGCTCGATCCGCTTCCGAAGCGGACGGTGCTCCGATAGCTCCAGGCCGGGATCGCGGTCCAGCACGCGTCTCGCCTCGCGCCGCGCGATCCGGATGAGAGCGGCGTCAGTCGCAAAGTCCGTGAACCGCAGCGCAATGCCACCCGACTGGCGCGCGCCAGCCAGTTCACCCATGCCGCGCTCCCTGAGATCCATCTCGGCGATTTTGAAACCGTCGGTCGTGCGCGCGAAGCTGCGCACCCGATCCCGTGCCTCCCAGGCGTCGGTCAGGAGAATGCAGTGGCTCTCTGCGGCGCCCCGCCCCACTCGGCCACGCAGCTGATGGAGTTGGGCGAGGCCAAACCGCTCGGGGTGCTCGATCAGCATCACCGTGGCATTCGGAACGTCGATACCCACCTCGATAACCGTCGTCGCCACGAGCACATCGAGCGCGCCGTCGCGAAACCGGCGCATCACGTCGTCGCGGTCGTCGGCCGGCATGCGGCCGTGCACAAGATCGACACTGGCCGGCGCGAGCGTCTTGGCCAGCTCAGCGGCCATCTTGGTTGCCGCCCGCAGATCGAGTTGCTCCGATTCGTCAATCACAGGATAAACCACGTATGCCTGGCGGCCACCTGCGCACTGGTCGCGCAGAAAGCCATAGACCTGCGCGCGGTCTTTCCCCGTGCGGACGCCCGTCTTCACCGGTGTGCGGCCCGGGGGCTTGTCCTTCAGCGCCGAAATATCGAGATCGCCGTAGAGGGTCAGGGCGAGCGTCCGCGGAATCGGTGTCGCCGATAACAGCAGGACATCGGGTGCCTCACCCTTCTCGATGAGCGCGGCACGTTGCTCCACACCAAACCGGTGTTGCTCGTCAATCACCACCAGTCCTAGACGCTGGAACGCGGTGGTCTCCTGGATCAACGCGTGCGTGCCCACGACGAGTGCCGCTTCACCTGCGGCGATGCGCTCCCGCGCTGCGCGCTTAGCTGCGCCGCCCTGCTTCCCGAGCAGCAGTGTGGGCTCGAGACCGAGCGGCTCGAGCAGATCCGTGAGCGTGCGCGCGTGCTGCTCGGCGAGCAGCTCGGTGGGAGCCATCAGAACAGCCTGGTACTCGTTCTCAAGCGCGAGCAACATCGCAAAGAGTGCAACGACCGTCTTCCCCGCCCCGACATCACCCATGAGCAATCGGTGCATGCGCGCATCCGACGTCATATCCGCGGTGATCTCGCGGACCGCCTTCTTCTGGCCGGCGGTGAGCGCAAAGGGCAGTGCGTCTTTCAACGCTGTAGTGAGACGTTTGTGGTTGACGAACTGCGCGCCGCGGCGGGCGTGTTTAGCGAGATGGCGGGCACGGGCCACGACGAGCTGCAAGTCGAACAGCTCATCGAAGGCGAGACGGCGGCGGCCGGCTTCCCCTGGCCTCGACTCGTCCTGGCCGGCTCCGGCGCGAGCGGGGCCGGGACGGTGGAGCACATCAAATGCCTCGCGCAGCCCCACGACCTTGGCAGCTGCGCGTATGCGATCGGGCAGAATGTCCTCGACCGTTTGCAGTATTGCGTCCAGGTTCAGCGAGACGATCCGTCGAATCACGCGGTGGCTCAGGCCTTCTGTCGCCGGATAGACGGGAATGACGATGCCCTCTCCATCCGCTTCGCCACCACTTTCTTCGCCCTCGTCCAGGATGATCTGCTCGCGCGGTGAGAGCTGCCGCCCATGGTAGTGCTTCACCGGACCGGTCACGAGCAGCAACTGTCCGACCTTGATCGTCCGATCGAGAAACGCCTGACCCGGCCAGGCACACTCGATGACCCCGGACCCGTCGCGCAGGATCACTCGGAAAATGCGCAGCCGGCGTCGAGTCGGCAGCACGCCCTTCGAGACGACGCGCCCGACCACGGTCACATCCGACCCGACTGTCGCCTGCGCTATGGGCGTGATCGCCGACGCATCGATGTAGCGGTGCGGAGTGTGATAGAGAAGATCCTCGACCGTGCGCACGTCCATGCGCGCAAACACCTCGGCCCGGCGTGGTCCCACCGACTTGAGGAACTGAACGGAGGTGTCGAGGCGGATCGCCATCACCCCGCGAGGACGCGATCGGCAAACCGCACCGGATCGAAGGCCTCGAGATCGTCGAGGCCTTCACCCACACCGACGAACCTGATGGGTACACCCAGCTCACGACCGATCGACGCCGCCGCCCCACCCTTGGCGGTTCCGTCGAGTTTGGTGATGATCAGCCCCGTCACCGGGACCGCCTCGATGAACGATCGCCCCTGCTGGATGGCATTCTGCCCCACCGTCCCGTCCAGCACGAGGAAAGACTCGTGGGGAGCACCCGGACACCGTCGCTCGATGACGCGCACAACTTTGCGTAACTCATCCATCAGATCGCCGTGTGTGTGCAGCCGACCTGCGGTATCGACAAGGGCCACATCAATCTCGCGCGCCTGTGCGGCGGTAACGGCATCGAACGCGACTGCCGCCGGATCGCCTCGCGCGGTTCCCACCACACAGGGAACGTCGAGCCGCCGGGCCCAGACTTGCAGTTGCTCACTCGCGCCCGCGCGGTACGTATCCGCCGCGGCCAACAGCACGCGCTTCCCCTCACCGATCAGACGGTGCGCGAGTTTCGCGATCTGCGTCGTCTTGCCCACGCCGTTCACCCCCAGCACCACGATCACCGCCGGAGGTGTGGTGCCGAGGTTCAGTCCGTCCGGTGCTCCTACTTGCGTGAACTGTTCCGCTATCTGGTCGCGCAGCCAGTCACGCATGGCAGCCTCCGAGCGCAGATCACCGCGACGCAGTTTGTCGTGCAGCGATTCGGTGAGGTCGAAGGCGGCGGCACCAAAATCCGCTTCGACCAAGACGCGCTCCACCCGATCGAGCGCATCGCGATCCAGCCCTTTGGCCAGCACGGCAACATCGGTGAGGGCCAGTCGCTTGATCTTGGACCAGACCCCACCGCTCACGGAAGCCCCCGGCGCGTGCGCCATGCCCACTCGCCAACCAGCGCCGCGACGGCAAGCACATACACCCACCAGAATTCCCGCGCGTTGCGGAGCAGCGTGTACCCGCTACCCGCCGCAGCGGACGCAGCAACCGTCACGGGACCGGGCGGATACTCGTCGGAGAACGCCTCTACGACCGTCATCCCCTGTGCGCCGGATCTCCCGTCGATGCGCCACCGATACACGCCCGGATCGAGACGTAGACTCGCACGCCGCTGGTCGTCGAACACCAGCGGGACGGCGTATGTGGAATCGGGTCCCGTCAACTGCACGAGCGGCTCCGCCGGCGGGTCTCCCGCCCACCAGCTGAACACGACGGGCACACCTCGCGGCACGACCGGTGTCGCCGTGACGGTAACCCCCGGGGCCGCGCCGGTACCGCCAAGCAGCCAATCAACCCCGGCGGCCAGGAGCGCACGGTATGCTTCCGCAGAGGCTCCACCCCGCAACGACCAGCGCCACAGACCGCCTGCGGCGATGGTCATCTCGCGGATCCCGGCGGAATCCCGACCGACGAGAACGGGCCGCTCGGCGCCGCGCCGCCCGAGGCGCCCCGATAACGCGATCCACTCGCCTTCAACCGGAGCAATCGGCACGATGCCGGTGAGCGGCGGGAGCGAATCCCACTCGATTGCGCCCAGCAGCCCTCCCAACGGTGAGGCGGGAACGGTCCCAACCGGGTACCAATCGCCTGCCGTGAAGCGAACGGTCGCGCTCGCGCTGGGCCACCGCCATCGGGGCTGCCGGCTCGCAGTTGCGGGCCAGTCGCCACGGACGATGAGAAGCGCCGCACGCCGCGCGGCACGCCGCACCCGGTCGACCGTAACCGGCTCTAGCGACTGCATGTCGATCCACCGATCCTCGACAATTTGCGCAAAACCCCGAATCGTCGCCTCGGTGACGTCGCGCAGTGTCGTCATGAGAAACCGGCTCTCCCAGTCAGCGGGCCGGGCCACGAGAACGATTGCGGGAAGTGCGGATACGGTGACCATGCGCTCCCGCCGGTCGTCCGCCGGCTCCTGATCACCCGCCGTGTTGAGTGCGATGGACAGCACGTGTTTCCCCGCGTCCAGGGCACCCTGCGGAATGCGGAGGGTACGCCGCCCGACACCAGGTGGCGGCGGCAACCGAACGGATTCTCGCGCGATGACACGGCCCTCGTCGGTGATTTCGACCCATGCGGAATCCGTCGTCAACGCGCCCCACGTGCCAACTTCCAGCGTGACCGTGATCGAGTCCTCGACCCGCACGCGCTCCGGCAGCGCCGCATCGAGCAGCGCGGCGTTCGGCACTGTATCGCGGGGGAACACCACGACAGTGACGTTTTCGCGCAAAGCCGGTGGCAGCGCGTCGAAGTCGCTCAGCTCGCCATCGGTCAGGAGGTACACGGGGCCGCCCCGTCCAGCGGCCGCCTGGAGACCAGCCCGCGCCGTAGAGATACCTGCGGTAGGGGGGGACGAATCGAACGGGGCGACCCCGTCGCCGACACGAAGAATGACGCCACGGTCGCCGGCGATCGCCCTGGCGGAATCGCGCGCAGCGGCCCAGTGTCCTCCCTCCACCGAGAGAGAGAGAGAGGCATCGAGTAACACGGTCGGTGGGCCGGCGTCCGCCGACCGCTCACCCATCGGATTCACCAACAGGATCAAGAGCGCGCCGAGGGCGGTCGTGCGCAACGCCGCCATCCCGACCCCCTGCACACCGAGCCGCTCCCGCACGAGGTATACGAACACGGCGCCGCCCGCCACGACGAGAGTCGCGACGATCACGCCAAACATGCCATCGCCTCTTCCAGCGAAAAACGTCCATCGTGGATGGCCCGACCCACGAGGACGGCACCAATTCCCGCGGCATCCGCCCGCCGCAGCTCCTCGAGCGACGCAATCCCGCCTGCCAGTACCACCGACGCGCCGCGGCCGACCAGCGCGGTCGCCCCGGCGAGATCGGCGCCGTCTAGTTGACCGTCACGTGCCAGATCACGGTAGACGACGGTCCGCACCCCGGCCGCAACGGCGAGATCGACCAGCTCCGTCGGCGTCGTTTTGGGAGACTCACCACCCGTCCTGGCGGAGACCCTCCCGTCCCGCACGTCGATACCGGCCGCGAGACGGTCCGGACCGAACGTCGCTGCCAGCTCGTGCATGGTAGTCGCCACGGCGCTTGCGCCGATAACGACGCGATCGATCCCCCATGCCAGCGCCTCGCCAATCGAGTCCGTGTCTCCTAGCCCGCCCCCGAGCTGCACGTGAACGCCATCGAGAGCAGCCACTCGCTGGACCGTGGGCGTGTTGTCTCCCCTTCCAAACACCCGATCCATGTCGACCACATGGATCCACGACACGCCGGCTGCCCGCAGGGCACGCGCTTCCGCAACCGGATCGCCGGAAGTCCCGCGCGAGCCGCGCGCGAGCTGTCCGCGCTCAATATCGATCGCCGGAAGAATCAGCACGGCTATGTATACCCAGAAGGACAGCGGTGTGATTCAGTCGACGCGCGAGACGGTGTCGCGCGCCGCGGGGTGCCCCATGAGACGGTCGAAGTAGGCTCGCACCGAGTCGAATGCGGCGCGCTGGGAGGACGGGACCGGGTCACCGCCGCCGAGATCGACGCGGCGCGGGTTCAGGTGCCGCCCATTCTTGATGAACTCGTAGTGGACGTGCGGCCCGTTGGCGACGCCAGTCATTCCCACGTAGCCGATGATGTCCCCCTGCCTCACGCGAAGCCCGCGTCGAATGCCTCGCGCCAGCCGGCTCATGTGCGCGTAGCGCGTCTCGATCTGCTTGGGATGCCTAATGGAGACCATGATCCCGTACCCACCCCAACGGCCTGCCCGCGTGATCGAGCCATCTCCCGTCGCCTCGATAGGCGTGCCTGGATTCGCGGCGTAGTCGGTGCCGAGGTGCGCGCGCCGCGTCCGGAGCACCGGGTGATACCGGGATCGGCTGAAGTTCGATGAGATCCGGCGAAACCTCACCGGATAGACCTTGAACGCCCGTCTCAGCGAGAGGGCGCCGGCATCGTAGTACGCATTGCTTCCGTCACTATCCTCCAGGACGTAGGCGGTGTTTTCCGACCCGCGGGTCTCTATGCTCGCCGCGACGACCCGCCCATAGCGCACTTCGCCCAGCGACGACGTGAGCCGCTCGTATAGCACGACGAAGGCATCACCTGGATAGAAGTCGCGCGTGAAATCGATCTGCCAGGCAAAGATGCCGTCAGCGAGGTCCCAGACGATCGCATCGCGCGCCACGGCCGGCAGAATGGAATCGGGAATGGCAGCGCGGATGTCGTCGTAGAGCGACGTCTCGATCGCCCCCGACACCCGCTCTGTGTGCACCGTCCACGTGACCACCTCGGTCTCGGGAGACCACACGCCGCCGGAGTCACGATCCAGCCGGAGGAAGGCGTCATCGCTCATCCGCACCCGTACCCGATCGGGCACCGGGTCGCCGATGGTGTATCGGAACTCGAAGACCGTGTTCGGCCGGACACGGCGAGGGTTGATACCGTCCATCTGGCTCAGCACGTCCAGGAACGTGCCGCCCACGATATGTTGCCGGGCGAACAGCTCCGAAAGCGTCTCGTTGCGGCGTACCGTGTCTGCGACCTCGATGAACGCACGCGTCACGACGATTGCCGGTGCCACGGGAAGACTATCGGACGACCAGGCACGCCCACCCAGCCATGCGAGGCTGCCGACCGCCAAGAGGCCGACCGCGACGAAACGCCACCCAGCCCGCACCATCAGTCCATCTGTCGCCGGATGAACGTTGGGATCTCCATTTCGCTGACGTTTTCCGCCTCTTCCGTCGACGTCGGCGCGGCAGGAGGTGGCGTGACGAGACGTGCACCCGACGAGCGCGGGTGCGAGTGCCGCTCCGGGAACTGCAGCACGCCCGGAGGCGTCCGCGCGAAGGGACCCTCCCCCCTGGCGGCTTCCCTGTCAAAACCGGTCGCGATCACGGTCACGCGGATTTCGCCGGCCATCGCCGGATCATGCACCGCCCCAAAGATGATCTCTGCCTGATCCCCCGCCGCTTCGTGGATCACCTCGCTGATCTGATTGACCTCACCGAGCGTGAGATCCTCGCCGCCGGTGATGTTGACTAGGACGCCGGTGGACCCGTTGATCGACACGTCGTCGAGTAGTGGGCTCGAAATGGCCTGCTGCGACGCATCGAGTGCCCGATCTTCGTTACGCCCAATACCCGTCCCCATGAGCGCGGAGCCGCCGTTTTGCATGACCGTGCGGACATCAGCGAAATCGACGTTCACCAGACCTGTGACGCTGATCAGGGTCGAGATACCCTGGGTCGCATGGAGCAAGACCTCGTCGGCCTTCTTTAACGCTTCCTGGAACGGCACGTTCTTGCCAACCACCGACAGAAGGCGCTCGTTTGGCACGACGATCATCGTATCGACGTGCTTGCGCATTTCTTGTATGCCGATGTCGGCTTGCCGCATTCGCTTCTTGCCCTCGAAGAGGAACGGCTTCGTGATGATCCCGACAGTGAGTGCGCCCACGTCACGAGCCAGCTGGCAGATGATGGGGGCCGCACCCGTGCCGGTGCCGCCGCCCATGCCGCACGTGACGAAGACGAGATCGGCGCCCTCGAGAACGCGCAAGGCGTCGTCGCGGTTCTCTTCGATCGCCTGGCGCCCAATTTCGGGCCGGGCGCCCGCGCCGAGTCCCCGCGTGAGCTTCTTCCCGATCTGCACCTTGATGTCGGCCTGATTGTTGATCAGCGCCTGTGCGTCGGTGTTGACCGAGATGAACGCCACCCCACTCAGGCGTTCGTCGATCATCCGATTGACGGCGTTCCCGCCGCCGCCACCCACACCCACGACCTTCATGTGGGCGTTCTGGGACGTGGTTTCCTCGAGCTCAAAGACCATAGGTCGTCCTAGACCCCGCTTAGAAGAAGTCCTGGAACCACCGTTTCACCGGCCCCAAGAGGCGCTCGGTGGCTCCGCCGCCCTGCACTCCCTGAAGGCGCTCGCGAGCGGCCCACAACGCCAGCCCGACGGGAACCGCGTACCGCGGCGCCTGGACACTGTCGACCAACCCACCGACGTCCCGGTCCGGCGGACCCAGCCGAACGGGGATAGCGAGCACTTCACGGGTCAACTCGACCGACCCGGCCAGCTGAGCGCCGCCCCCGGTCAGGATTGCCCCCGCGGGCAACCGGCCGCCGAAGCCGGTGCTGTCGATGGCCTGCTGGACCAACCCCAGGATCTCGTCGATCCGCTGGTGAATGATATGTGATAACAGTTCGCGTTTTGCACGCCTGGTGCCCTGGCCGGGCGTGCCGGGCAGATCGATCACCTCGTCCGGGTCCACCAGAGGCGTGAATGCGCACCCGTACCGCTCCTTCAGCCGCTCCGCATCGGACTGCGTGATACCGAGTCCCTGCACTATGTCGTTCGTCACATGGGAGCCGGCAAAGGGCAACGACGCGTAATGCCGGATCTTCCCGTCTTTGAAGATGGCCATGTTGGTCGAGCCCCCACCCAACTCCACGAGGACGCACCCGAGTTCCCGCTCCTCGGCGGTCAAAACAGCGAGTGCAGCCGCCAACGGCTCCAACACCAGCCCCACCACTCGATATCCTGCGCGCTCGACGGCGCGCCGCACGTTCTGCGCGGCCGTGGCCTGCATCGACACGAGATACATGTCCACCTCGAGCCGCAGACCCGTCATGCCGACCGGATCGCTGATGCCACCCTGCCCGTCGACCTTGTACTCCTGCGGGATCGGATGCAGCAACTCGCGGTCGGCGCCGAGGCTCACCGCCCTGGCCACGTCGTCGACGCGCTTGACGTCGGCACGTGTGATCTCGTCGCCGGTCACCGAGGCGAGTCCACCCTCGTTGCGCGTCTGTACGTGCTCGCCTGCGATGCCGCAATACGTGCCGGCGGCCTGGACGCCCGCCATCCGCTCGGCGTCGCGCATCGCCGCCTCGATCCCGCGCATCGTCTCCTCGATGTCGCGCACCATCCCCCGACGCATCCCAGCGGTCTTGGCCACCCCAACGCCCAGGATCTTGACCCCGGGCATTCGCGTGTCTCCGGTTGCCTCGGCGATCACCGCGCACGCCTTGGAGCTCCCGAGATCGAGACCCGCCACGATCTGCCCACGCTTCACGTGCCGCTCCGCCGCGCAACCACCCATCCGGCAAACCGTCCGTCGAGTAACGACACGCGCACACCCGCGTCGGCGAGGTAGCGACGTACCGTGACCACGGCGCGGATCTCGGCCGGCGACGGATAGCTGCGGACCACGACTCGCTGCGCTGCCACGTTCAACGTCACTGCGTCTTCACCCCCATATGCGAGGTCCACCGACTGATACAACAATGTATCTGCCGCACGCACCGCACAGAGCGTCCCCAGCACCGCGCGATCGGCCCGCCGCGCTACGGGCAGATCGAGGCCACCCCGCGTCGGGTCATACGGGAGCGGCCGGGCGTTGCAATCGAGCGCGACCATCCCCTCCGGACCGGACACGAACGCCACCGGCGAGCGTTCCACCACCCGAACCCGGAGCGTGGCCGGCAGCCGCCGGTCCACCTCCGCTCGTAACACGCCCGGCAGACGTTCCAGTCGCTGCCTGAGCGGCCGCACCCGGTCGAAGACGTTCTGTGACGCCTTCAGGTCCAGTGCGGCGAGCACCCGCTCGGGGGCAAGGTACCGCACGCCCACCAACTCGACCTGCCGCACACGAAAGAACGGTACCCAACGGAGACTCACCACCCCAGCCACGATCACCATTGCCGTGGAGCCGCCGATCAGCAGCGCGCGTCGAGTCATGCCGCCCGCCCGTTCAGGCGGTCCAGCAACTCGCGTCCCACCGCCGTGATGTCGCCTGCACCCAACGTCATGACAACGTCACCCGTTCGCGCGATCCCGGCCACGACATCCGTCACGTTCGCGCGGTCATCGACCCAGTGTGTATCCGCACCCGCTCGCTTCGCCGCATCCACCACACGCTTCCCCGAGACGCCGGCGATGGGGCGCTCGCGTGCGGCGTATACCTCCGTGACAACAACGACGTCCGCGAGCGACAGCGTGATCCCAAGTGCCTCCCCGTGTACCTGGGTCCGCGAGTACAGATGCGGCTGGAATACTGCCACCAACCGGGCGCGCGGGAACCGCTGACGCGCCGCCGCGAGCGTCACGGCCACTTCGGTCGGGTGATGGGCGTAATCGTCGACGATCGTGATCCCGGCCGTCTGCCCCACAATCTCGAATCGTCGCCCAACTCCACCGAACCGCTCCAGAGCCCCCGCCGCCGCTGCCACGTCACGCTCCCGTACGGCCACCACCGCGAGCGCCATAGCCGCGTTGCGCAGGTTGTGGATCCCCGGGACCTGCAGTCGCAGTGTCACCGCCCCCATCCCACCAGGTAGCGCGACCCTGGCCGTCGTGTGCTCGGCACCCGTCTGGATGTCCGTCACCCGCACGTCAGCGTCGTCCGCCATCCCAACGGTCCACACATTCGGCACGCGTGCCGCCACGCGCCGCGCGCCCGCGTCGTCCGCGCCTGCGAGGACACGCGTCGCGCGCGCCGCGAACGTGACAAACGCCTCCTCGAGCGTCGCGACGTCACCGTAGCACTCGAGATGGTCCGCCTCGACATTAGTGACGACCGCCACGTCGGGCCAGAGCGACAAGAAGGCGCGGTCGTACTCATCCGCCTCGACGACGTATACCTCGTCGCCGTCGAGCAGTGCATTCCCATTCCACGCCGCCACACGACCCCCGACCAGTCCTGTGGGCCGCTGACCGACGGCTCTCAGCGCCTCCGTCGTCATGACGGACGTCGTCGTCTTCCCGTGCGTCCCCGCCACCGCCACCACCACACCTTCGGCGATCGCCTCGTGCAACGCGTCGGCACGCCGCATCACCGGAATGCCCGCAGCCCGGGCCGCGGTCAATTCCGGGTGTTCGGGTCCCACCGCCGCAGTGTACACGACTCCCCGCACACCGGTCACGTGCGCTGGATCATGCCCTGAGAAGATGTCGGCGCCGGCGCGCGCCGCGTCCGACGCGCCGCTCGGTTCGATGTCGCATCCGGTGACCGCCACACCCCGATGGCGCGCCAGGAGCGCCAAGGCACTCATCCCCGCACCGGCGATTCCAAGGAAATGCACGGGGCGAGGATCGTCCGGGGTGAAAAGCGGCATTGGTTGGGCAGCTAATATAGTGTCAACTCGAAATTTACGAAAGACTTACGGCCCCTCAGAGCAGCTCGATCAGATGCGAGGCAATTGCCCGCGCGGCCTGAGGTTGACCCCGCGCGCGTGCCTGCCCTGCCATCGCGGTGAGCCGTACCCTGTCCCGCAGTAACGCCGTGAGTTCGCGTTCCATCACATCCGGCCCGAGCACCGACTGTGGTAGGTGGACCGCCGCTCCGGCAGCGGCCATTGCCGCGGCATTCGCCGACTGGTGATCGGCGGCGGCGGTGGGAAGGGGCACGAGCACCGACGGCAGGCCCCAGGCCGCGAGTTCCGCCACTGTCATTGCCCCCGCCCGGGCAACCACGAGGTCCGCGGCCGCGTATGCCTCGGCAATCGGATCCCAGAACGGACGGACCTGAACGTCGGGCGGCCGGTCGAACGCCCTTAAACTCTCAAACGCCCCGGGGCCCGTACTCCAGAGCAGCGCCATCCGTGGCAGCGTGTTGCTGGCCACCATCTGCGCGACCGCGTCGTTTACCGCCTGCGCCCCTTGGCTGCCGCCGGTCACGAGCACCACCGGGACATCTGGCGTCACACCAAGCCGGCGTTTGGCTTCTGCCTGGTCCGCGGCACCCGGCGGCGTGATGGGGTTGCCAAGCGTGAACACCGCCGTGTCCGGTCCGGGGCGGAGGTGCGATTGCGCCTCGGCAAATCCCAGGTGGAGCTGCGCGGCTCGGCCCGCAAGGCGTCGTGTGGTGATGCCCGGCATCGCATTTTGTTCTTGCAGCGCAATGGGGATTCCACGCCGGTCGGCGAACCACAGCAGCGGGCCGGCGGCGTAGCCTCCAGTGCCAACGACGAGCCGGGGCCGCTCTTCGGCGAGCACGCGCCGACATTGGGCCGCGAGACGCAGCGCGAGTCCGAGCCAGCGGAGGTTGCGCCACCACGTGCGTCGATAAATCGGTTCCGCCGAGAGCAGGTGATATCGGTAGGGCCGGTGCGGCAAGATGCTCGCCTCTACCCCGCGGCGGGAGCCCACGATTACTGGCTCGATGTCGGACTGTACCGCGACCAACGCATCGGCCAGTGCCAGCGCGGGCATGAGGTGCCCGCCGGTGCCTCCACCGGCGAGGACGACGATCATCGGCGCGTGCGGGAGGTGCACCGCCCGATGTTGATCAGTACGCCCGTCGCAAAGATGGAGACGAGCAGGTTAGAGCGCCCGTACGAGACAAAGGGAAGCGGAAGGCCCGTGGTTGGAATGATGGCGAGTGTGACCGCAATATGTAGCAGGGCGGTCAGCACGACCAACGAAACCAGTCCGACGGCCAGTAGGGCGCCAAACCGGTCCTCCGCATCGCGCGCGATACGCAGGCCGATCCAGAGGTACGACCCAAACGCCAACAGGATCACGACACTACCGAGGAATCCCCACTCCTCACCGATCGTGCTGAATATGAAATCCGTATATGCATCGGGAAGGAAACCGAGTTTCTGAGACCCTTCACCGTAGCCCACACCAACCAGGCGACCCGACCCGATACCGATCAACGACTGCTGGATCTGCCAACCGGTCTCGGACGCCTCGCCGCCCGGCGATAGGAAAGTGACCATACGCGCCAAGCGGTATTGCACCGAGACGAGCTGCTGCCAGACGATGGGGATCGCGAGCACGAGGAGGACGAGGAAATGCCCGATCCGCGCGCCGGCGGCGAACATCACGACACCTAGCAACAGGGCGGCTAGCACGGCTGTCGACAGATTGGGCTGGAACAGGATGAGCGCGCACACCGGGAAACCGATCACCAGAAACGGTAGCACGCCCGTCTTGAAGTCGCGTACGCCGTCCCCCTTTCGGGTTGCGAGCATCGCCGCCCACACGATCACCGCGAACTTGGCAAACTCCGACGGCTGCAGGGACAGGGGCCCGAGCACCAACCACCGCCGTGCATGCCTGATCTCCGGTGCAAGAACCCGCACGACCGGGAGATAGGGAACGGCCAGAACGGCGAGCGTTCCCAGCATTAGGGGCCATGCCAGCCGTTGCCACACGTGGTAGTCGAGCCGCGCCGCTACGAGGAGCCCTATCCCCCCCACCACGACCCCCACCAATTGTCGCAACGCAAACGCCGATCCAGGTTCGCCACTCTGTACGGCCACGATGCTCGAGGCCCCATACACGGCGGCGACACCGAACACCGCGAGCATCGCTGTCACCGCACCGAGCATGCGCCCCTGCCAGTTGACCCGAGAGAGCGTCACGCGCGCGCTCACAACGCCTCCACGAGACGGCGGAACGCGTCGCCCCGCGCCGCGAAGTTCTCGAACTGATCGAAGCTGGAGCAGGCAGGGGAGAGCAGTGCCACATCGCCGGTCTGCACCATCCCTGCCGTATCGTGCACCGCCTCGGCAAGAGTACCGACCCGCCGAACGGACACGACATCAGCGAGATCCTGGACAATGATGGACGCCGCCTCACCGTACGCGACCACGCACCGGCACGCTCCCAGTACCTGGCCGAGACGCGAATAGGGCTCGCCCTTGTGCCGGCCACCCATCATGAGCACGAAGGGACCTTCCATGGCGCGAACGGCCACGGAGGTAGATGCCACGTTCGTCGCCTTCGAGTCGTTGATCCATTTTACGCCTTCGACGTGGCGCACGACTTCCAGACGGTGGACTAGACCGCTGAAACTCGCCAGCCCGTCAGCGATCTGCGTATCATCGAGACCTACGCACTCCGCGACCAGCGCGGCCGCGAGAGCGTTCTCGACGTTATGGTCACCCATCAGGCGAAGGGCTTCACGTCGTACCAGATCACGCGCCCCGAGCTTGAGCTGTCCGCCAACGCGGTCCCACCACGCGTCCGCTGGTCCGCTCAGGCGCCACAGCTTGCGCGTTCCGGGTGCGGTCCCCGCCAACTCGAGCACCGCGGCGTCATCGCCGTTCAGAATCCACTGCGATTCCTCGTCCGCGTTGGTGAAGAGCCGTGCTTTGTCTTCGTAGTACGCCTCTACCGATCCGTAGCGGTCGAGATGGTCCGGCGAGAGATTGGTGACAACCCCAATGCGGGGTCTCAGCGATGGCGCATCGTGCAACTGGTAGGACGACACCTCGACCACAGCCCACGTCGGTGCCTGCGACTCCGCGGCCAGCGCGATGAGCGGCCGTCCAATGTTGCCCGCCGCTTCCGCACGGATGCCCGCCCTCGAGAGGATGTGCGCGACCAGTGCCGTCGTCGTGGACTTACCGTTCGTCCCCGTCACGACAATGAGTCGCGTCGCCGGCAGCACAGTGGCCGCAAGATCCAACTCCGCGCGCACGGGCACGCCGGCCCGGCGTGCGGCCAGGACCGCGGGCGCCGATGGGGGCACCCCCGGCGACACCACTACGGCCGCGGCACGTGTGATTCGTTCGAGGTCGTGGCGCCCTTGTTCGACCGCTATGCCCCGCGCCTCGAGGGTCGCCGCCGCCGCCGCAATGTGTTCGCCCGTGGAAGCGTCGGACGCGTAAACCCGGACTCCCTGATCGGCGAGGAAAAGGCTGACGGCGGTCCCTGTGCGCGCCAAACCCAGAACCGCGACCTCGCCACGGCGCCACGCAGGCGGGATCACCGAATCTTGAGCGTCGAAAGCGCGATCAGCGCACACAGCAACCCGAAGATGTAGAAGCGGGTTACAACCTTCGACTCGGCCCAGCCGATCTTCTCGAAGTGGTGGTGCAGCGGCGCCATGCGAAAGAGGCGATGCTGTTCGGCGTAGGCTCGACCGCGGCGACGGCGACGCCAGCGGAAGACGGAGGTCTGGAGGATCACCGAGAGCGCTTCCGCCACGAACACGCCACCGATCAGGAGCAGCAGGAACTCCGACTTCAACAGAATGGCCACGGTCCCGAACGCCCCGCCGAGCGCGAGGCTCCCGGTATCTCCCATGAACACCTGTGCTGGGTGCGCGTTGAACCAGAGAAACCCCAGCGCCGCACCCGCCACACTGGCGCAGAAGATCGTCAGTTCTCCTGCCCCAGGCAGGTAGTAGATCTGGAGGTACCCCGCCCAGTCCACCCGGCCAAAGAGGTACGCGAAGATGGCGAACGCCGCCGCCGCAATCATCGAAAGCCCAATGGCCAAGCCGTCCAAACCGTCGGTGAGATTGACGGCGTTGCTGGTCGCCGTCACGACCAGTGAGACGAAAACTACGTACGCCGCGGGGGCAAAGATCACCAGAACGTACTTGAGAAACGGTAGCGTCGTCGCACTCGCGGGCACGTTGTCGGCAATGGGAAACGCGAGCAGGTAGATACCCAGCGCGACACCAAAAGTCGTCTGACCCACCAGTTTGTAGCGTGCAACGAGCCCCCGCGATTTACCCTGCACCGTCTTCAGGAAATCGTCGACGAAACCGATCGCGCCCGTCCAGAGTGTCGCGAGCACGGCGACCCAAACGTACCGGTTGTCGAGCCGTGCCCAGAGCAGCGTGGGAACGAGGGCCGCAATGAGAATGATCAGCCCACCCATGGTGGGTGTGCCGCGCTTGGCCTGGTGGCTGGCAGGTCCTTCAGCGCGCACGATCTGTCCCACTCCGCGCCGTTCGAGCTGGCGAATGATCGGTGGGCCGACGAGGAACGCCAGCGCCATCGCCGTTGCGGCGGCCCCGGCCGCGCGAAACGAGATGTAGTTGAAGAGGTTGAGCCCGAAGTAACGGTCCGCGAGCGGCGTCAGGAAGTGGTAGAACACGGCGCCTCGCGGTCGGGAAGGAGATGGGGGATGGCACGTTCGAGTCGCATGCCACGCGACGCTTTCAGCAATATGAACTCGTTGCCCCTGAGCCGGCCGGCAACCGCGCGCCCCAGGTCGTCGGCGTCATCCGCCACGATCAGTCTGTCACCGAGGGCCGACCGATGCCGCTCGAGTGCGGGGACGAAGGCCCCGACGGCGCCAATCAGCATTGGGTCCGCCGCGAGAATCAGATCCGCTACCCGGTCGTGCTCCGCCTGAGAGGCGGACCCCAACTCTAGCATCGTCCCGACGACGACCACCAGCGGGCGGTGGCCGCGCAGGGATTCCACCGTCGCGAGCGCGGCCTCGACCGAGGCCGGGTTCGCGTTGTACGTGTCGTCGAGCACAACGCGCTCGCCGGCGCGCAGCAAATCACAGCGTCCGGCCGGAAGCCGCACGCCCTCTAGCGCGCCCGCTGCACGCGCCACATCCACGTCGAGCACCCGGCCTGTGGCGAGCGCGAGCATAGCGTTGTCCCCTTGATGGCGCCCGATCGCCGGGATTGTGGCGCGCGCGCCCGCGACCTCCAGCACACAACGTCCGTCGGGATCGAGGTGCCATGCGTCTGGATGGACATCCGCATTCGGCTCGAGTCCGGCAGTCACCACCCGTTGGCTCGAGGCTCGGGCACGCGTCACGAGTTCGGGGGGCGTCGTCCCAACAATCGCCACCGGCACACCCTGGAGCAGTGAGACCTTCTCGTCCAAGACGCCGCGTTCGGATCCGAAGCCCTCTACATGTCCCCGCGTGACGTTCGTGATCACACCAATGGTCGGTGCGATCACTTCACGCAACCTGCCGATCTCGCCGAGTTCGCTGGCTCCTGCTTCGACGACCAGCGCGTCGGTACTTTGCGGAGCACCGAGGATCGTGAGGGGGACACCGATCTCGTTGTTCAGATTCGCTCGCGTGGCATGGACTTGCCAGGACGTCCCCAAAACGGCTGCGATGAATTCCTTGGTAGACGTCTTCCCGTTCGTCCCGGTGACGGCGACAACTGGCCCGGCAATCTGACGCCGACGGTGGTGCGCCAATCGGCCGAGCGCACGGAGGGTATCGTCCACCACGAAGAGGGTGAGGTCGGGAACGTCGGGAGTGCCTCGCCTCACGACCGCGCCCGCCGCCCCGCGATGCCGCGCGTCGTCCAGGAACGCGTGGCCGTCGTACCGGGCTCCTTCGAGCGCTACATACAGCTCACCGCGCCCAAGCGTTCGCGTATCGGTGGAAACGCCGGTGAAGCGCCCCTCGTTGGGAGCGCTCGTGCCGAGTGCCTCCGCGACGGCCGCAGCTGTCCACGTGGTCACGCGGCGGCCCCTCCCAACGCCTCGTGCACGATACTGCGCTCATCGAAGGGCAGTTTCTCGGTCCCGATGATCTGGTAGGTCTCATGACCCTTGCCAGCCAGCAGAAGACAGTCGCCCGGTCCAAGAAGCGTGACAGCTTGACGAATCGCATCGCGGCGGTCGACGATCCGCATGTGCGAGGCGTCGCCCATCCCCGCCTCGATCTCGTCCACGATTGCACTTGGATCTTCTGTGCGCGGATTGTCGGAGGTCACGACGGCAAGGTCGGCGCCGCGAACGGCAACCGCTCCCATGAGGGCCCGTTTCCCCCGGTCACGGTCACCACCGGCCCCGAAGAGCACGATCAGACGCCCGCCGGTCAGCGGCCGTAACGCGCCCAGCGCTCGCTCCAGGGCGTCGGGCGTGTGCGCGTAATCCCGCAAGATCGTGAATGGCTCACTCCGAATGCGCTCCATGCGACCGGGTACCTGAGGCGCCGCGGCCAGCGCCACCGCGATCGCTTCGGACGAGCTGCCAAGGGCCCACGCGGTAGCTGCCGCCGCAAGCGCGTTGTGCACGTTGAATGCGCCGAGCAGCGGCAGCCGGACGTCTGCCGCCACGCCATCGAAGGACGTGCGGAAGGTACTGCCTGCAACGGAACATGCGACGTCGTCCGCGCGCACGACTGCACCAGCACCACGCCCATACGTCACGCGGCGGATGCCTTGCCGGATTGGCAGTGACACCCACGCCGGGTCATCGACATTCACGATTTCAACGCCGTCGTCGCGCAGCAGGTGGGCTAGTCGGAGCTTCGCATCCCGATAGGTGTCTTCGTCTCGGTGATAGTCGAGGTGATCGCGGGTCAGGTTTGTGAAGACAGCTGCGCGCATGGACACGTCCGCGACGCGCTGCTGATCGAGCGCATGCGACGATACCTCCATCACGACCGTCTGCGCGCCGCTACGCAGTATCGTGGCGAGTGCTTCCTGAACCATGAACGGACCGGGAGTCGTGAGACCGGCGTCGTCGGGCAACGCGGCTCCGCTGCCGTCTATGCCTCCCAACGTGCCCAACGCCCCAACACGTCCACCGGCGTTCAAGAGATGGCGGATCAGGGTCACGGTTGTCGACTTTCCGTTGGTGCCCGTGACGCCAACCACTGTCAGCGCGTCGGCCGGCCGTTCGTACCACGCGGCGGCTGCGACCGAGGCGGCAACGCGGGAATCGCGCACGAGCAGCTGGGGGAGTGCAACGTCGAGGCGCCTCGCGACCACCAACGCCGCCGCACCGCGGTTGGCGGCATCCGTCGCGAAGTCGTGCCCGTCGGCCACGCTGCCCTCGACAGCGAAAAAGACCATCCCCGGCCGCACGAGACGAGAGTCGTCGGTCGCACCTGTGACTGTGGGCATGGTATCGGGCCGCCCGATGAGTTGTCCCGCCCCTTCCAGCGCGTCCACCACCGCATGGATGGTACTCATCGGGTTTCCTGCGCGACCAATCGAACGATGGTTCCGGGAGGCAGGCTGTCTCCCGATGACGGATCTACCCGAGTCACGCGACCCCATCCATCGACGCGCGCACGGAGCCCTGCGTCGTGCACCCGGCTGAGCGCGGCGCGGAGCGTCAGGCCAACCACCTCGGGTACGACCCGCGTGCCGCCAACGGGCCGGGTCCCGCTACCGGGCCACGCGACCACGATGCGCGTTGCGCCACGGACGGGCGGGGCGGCGACGCGTGCCGGCGGTGCGACGCGACGTGGGAGCCGACTGCGATCGAGGGCTCCGGTTTGTGCGCCGAGGATCTGCTCGAGCATCAGCCGCGTGAGCGGGGCAGCCGTGAGCGTCGCATAGGTGCCCGCGGGATTCTCCAGTTTCACTACCATCGCGAGCTGCGGATCCTCAGCCGGAAAGAGCGACGCGAAGACCGCGATGTGCGAGCCCGCTACGTACCCGCCCGGGCCGGCGACTCGCGCGGTACCGGTCTTTCCCGCTACCTCGTACACGCTAAGCGCTGCGGTCGCACCCGTCCCTCCCTGCGCCGTCACACTCCGCAGCATGCCGCGCAGCCGCAGCGCCACATCCCGCGAGACGGCACGGCGAATCGGTTCGGGCCGCATGTCATACACGACCGAACCGCCCGCATCCCGGATTTCGCGAACCAGTCTCGGGCGGAGCATGACACCGTCGTTGGCGATCGCCGCATACGCCAGGGCGAGTTGGAGTGGTGTGACCGCAACTTCGTACCCGATCGAGAGCGCCGTTGCCGTTGTGCCGCTCCAGTTTTCGGGACGCTTGAGGATGCCACGGGATTCCGACGGGAACTCGACACCGGTCGGGGTGCCGAAGCCGAACGCCCGCAGAAACCGAAAACGCTCGGCGGGTTCGAGGCGTGACGCGAACTTCACGGTGCCGATGTTGCTGGAGACTCTAATTGCCTGTTCGAGCGTCATCCAGTCGAAGTCGAGTTCGTGATCGTCCTCGAGCACGCGGTACGGCAGCACCCAACGGCCGCCCTCCCCGTAAACGGAATCCGACAGCCCGACCAGGCCCAGGTCGAGCAGTGCGGCGGCGGCGAAGATCTTTGCCGTGGATCCCGGTTCGAATACGGACGTGAATACGCCGGACGTACGCCGGCCGTCTGCGCGGAGCGACATGGCCGCGAGGATCTCGCCGGTGTGCGGCGCCAGCACAACGACATCCCCCCCATCCGCCCCGTAGCGGGCCACCGCCTCGCGCAGCACGGTCTCGACGATCTCTTGGACAGCGGCATCGATCGTGAGCCAGATATCGTGGCCGGCCACCGGGAACGCATCCCGCCGCGACGGCGATTCGTACACGCGACCCCGACCGTCCCGAATCTCGACACCTCGTCCCGGTCGGCCGGTGAGCAGGGAGTCGAACACCCGCTCGATACCGCTTGCGGGACGCCCGTCGGCCGCGGGCCGCCCAAGGAGCGCCGCTGCGAGGTCGGGATCGGGGTAGAAGCGACCGAACTCGCTCAAGAGATGAACTCCACGTATGCGCCGCAGCGGGTGCACCTGGGCAGACGTGAATGTGCCGTGGTAGTACACCCACGGTTGTCGGAAATCACGGCGCAACTGGTTTTCGGGAATACCGAGCGCCCGGCTGATCAGGGAGCGATCGGCATCGGGCGTGAGCAGCTCGCCCGGCGCAATGCCGACGTGGAAGCTCTCCTGTGTAACCGCCAGCGGTACCCCATTGCGATCGTACAACGCGCCCCGCGGCGCCGGCAACGCGACCGAGTCAGTGCGCTGGCGGGTGGCACGGCGAGCATACACCGCCCCCTGCGCAAGCTGGACCTGGGCCGCGCGCACCAGCAACAGCGCGAACGCCATTGCGAACGCGGCGGCCAAGACCGTGAGGCGAACCTCGAGTCTGGCCATGGGGTCAGCGTGTATCGGGCACGGGCACCTGCAGAATGATGATCTCCGAGTCGTCGGGCAAGCGGAGTCCCAGGGATTCCGCCCGGGGCACGAGCACCGAGAGACCGGTGGCTTCCCGAATTCGCCGTTGGAGTGCCGATTTCTCCGCTTCTGCAGCCGATCGATCTGACCGCATCTCCCGTAATTTCGCTGCGAGCACAACGCTCGCGGTCTGTCGCGTCGTGACCCATGCCAGAACTCCCAGCAGGAACACGAGCCAGAGCACGAACATGTGCCTTCCTCTAGCCGCCATTATTCGTGCTCGAACACACGCAGTCGGGCGCTGCGCGCCCGTGGGTTGTCTGCCACCTCGGCGTCATCCGCCATGATTGGTCTTCGCGTCACGAGCCGACCTAGGGCGTGTCCTCGGCATCGACAGACCGGAAACTCCGGGGGGCAGACGCATGTACGGCACCATTCGCGAAAGGTGTGCTTCACGATTCGATCCTCGCCCGAATGATACGCGATCACCGCCAGCAACCCCGCCGGACGCAGGGCATCCCGGAGCAGGGGTAATCCCCGCTCCAACTCCTCGAGCTCGCGATTGACCGCTATGCGCACTGCCTGAAACAGTCGCGCGAAGTCTCCGGGCCCCGACCGCGGTCCCAGCACCTGCCGGATGGCGTTCACGAGGTCGTCACTGATGGTGAACGCGTGCCGGGCCCGGCGGGCCACGATCGCCCGAGCCAACGGCCGTGCCCGCCGTTCGTCCGCATGTGTCCGGAACAGAATGGCTAGGTCCTGCTCGGACATCTCGTTGAGGAGATCCGCTGCCGAGGGTCCCTTCCCGGACATACGCATGTCCAGCACGACGCCGGGTCGGAACGAGAACCCGCGGACATCGCAATCGATTTGGTGGGAGGAGACCCCGAGATCGAGCAATATGAAGTCGGGACCGAACCGGGCGATAGCGGCGAGGATCTCCGGGGCCGCAAAGCAGCCACTGACCCATGTGGCGCCTTCGGTGGCTAGCCGCGCCCGCGCAGCCGTCACCGCCTCGGGATCCCGGTCGATGGCGAGCACTTCGGCACCGGCATTCCGGAGAATGGCGGTGTGGCCACCGCCCCCGGCGGTCCCGTCCACGGCGCGCCGCCGGCCCCGAGCGAGCCGGGCGATCTGCTGGGCAAGAACTGGGGTGTGAAAATCGGCGCGCGTCATGGGGAATCGAGGTAGCGGCGGACGATCCGGAGCACCCTCCCATCGCCTATCCGGTTCTGCAGCTTTCCCACTGAGCGCCACCATGACGTTCTCGCGCGCAACCACCTGCTCCATCAGCGGGGGATTCCCAACCCCAAGTCACCATCCATGCTGGGCACACAAACAAAGGGCCCCGCCGGCGATGCGGGCGGGGCCACTCGACCTGCCTTGGCGCGGAACGACGGGGCTGACGGGGCTCGAACCCGCGACCTCCGGTGTGACAGACCGGCACTCTAACCAAGCTGAGCTACAGCCCCCTGATCATGAACCTTGAAAGCTAGAGAGATCCATCCGCGGATTCAAGCAATGCAGCTCACGGGCATTCCCAGGCCGGTCCGTATGTCTCCACAGCCCCCTCGTACCGCCCGACGAACTCCAGGATTTGGGTCGCGGTCTGCTCGCTGACGCTGCGCCCTGCTTCCATTGCCGCACGCGCCTTCGCGAGGCGCTCGGCCTCCAAGGTGGCCATCTCGCACGACTCCGACTCGCGGACCTGAGTATCGAGTTCTGTGACGTTGAAGAAGTACGCAAGTCCTAGGAAGAAATTCGCGGGCGTAGCGATGCTCCCCCGGAAGACGCCGGCCGAATCCGGCCGAGCTCGCAGGTCGTGCGCGATTGCCTGCTCCAACAGATGCGCCCCTAGCAGCAGGTGGGGCAGCAACCGCGCCTGGGCGATCCGGGATCCTGGGTTGTAGTACAGTGCAGCCACGTTCATTGACGTCGCGGTGTCGGTCGACCGGGCCGAGACTAGTTGCAGCAGCACATCCGCCCTCAGCAAACGGGCCGTGTCGAGTGGCGTGATCGTGTCGATGAGGAGCGTGCTGTCCAGCAGCAACTGCGCGGCGGCGAGTGCGCTCCCGATCTGTGTCGAATCGATCCCGATGATACGATCATATGCGTCGAGTGCGCCGTCTCGATCGTCTACCGCCTTGAGCGACGCTGCTCGCGCGCGCCAAAGAGATACCACATTGGAGAACCTCTCGACGGCCTCACCCGTCCACTGCAGCATCGCTTCATGATTCTCCAGCGCCTGCGCCGCGCCGATCACCCGCTGGAAGAACACCGTATCACCAGCGAGCGACGAATCGATGGGGTACTCCTCACTCAGCGCATCCAGCGCGCACTGCCAGATTGCACCCTCGACGCATGCGCGCGCCTTTATTTGCAGCGTTGGGAGATCGAGCGGGTTCCGATCGAGCGCGTACTGGAGCAGGTCCGCCGCTTCCTGGTAACGCCCCGCCTGAATGAACGCACCTGCGATCCCGTGGCGCAGCTGGATGTTATTGGGATCTGCTCGGAGTTGATGCTCGAACGCATCCACACCGCGTGCCGTATCGCCCGCATCCAACAGCCGGCGGCCGAGCATCGCCCAGGCGTCGTCGTTGAGCGAGTCTCCTTCGACGGCACGCTCGAGCGCACCGATCATGCTGTCGCGCGGCTGCTGCTGCGCCTCGAACAGTAGGGCGAGACACATGGCCGCGGACGGGTGATCGCTGACCAGCGCGAAGGCCTTGTCCGCGCGGTCGTGTGCGCCTCGGAAGTCGCTTCGCTCACGACGCTCGTTGCACTGCCGCGCGAACTCGGCGGCCTTTATGTGATCGTCGAGTCCGTCGGATACGTGGCGTGCGAACCGCTCGACACCACGATCACTCGCCCCGGCGAAACGGATCCAGCCCGAGAGTCCCGAACGCGCATTGTCAACCAGCCGTAGCGTCACGCGCAGGCTGTCGGACGCCCCGAACCACCCGACGATGTACCCGCTGGCCTGAAGGAACCGCGCCAGCGCGTTGCCGTTCTCGGGCGGCAGAATGGCGTTGCAGTCGAAGCCGGACGCTTCGAGCGCCTCGCAGATCGTTTCGGTCGGAATAATACGGAGCTTGTATCTATACTTTGATTCCATCCGGTCGCGCAGTTCACTCGCGAAGGCCACCGCGAGCGTAGAGTCGGCCCCGCCCACCGGAACCGGTGGGAGCACGAGCACGCGTTCATTCGACCGACGGCCCCCGGAGAGTTGCGCATGCAGCTCGCCGGGCGCGGCGGCGAGGACACACATCGCGACGACGACCAACGCGCCGTGCCGTTTGGAGCTTACCAACTTTCGCACGCTACCGACCTCCGAGATACCACCATCTGATGACGCCACTCATCGACCCTGGGTCGCCCACATCTCACCTCAATGGGCGAAGAGGGATTCGAACCCCCGACTTCCTGCGTGTAAAGCAGGCGCTCTGGACCAGCTGAGCTATTCGCCCGCAACCAGCCCCCGCTACAGCGCGAGGCCGAGCGGAAAGAACACGCAATACCCAAGCACGAGCAAGATCGGAGCCAGCGTCGTGTCCCCACCCGCGAGCAGCGCATACCCCGCAGCGAGGGACAAGACCGCCGCTGCCAGGAACGCAATGTTCCGTGGTCCGAAGTGCAGCTTGGCGGCCGACGCTCCCTTGTCCGACATAGACACTCAGGCTAACCGTAGGTTCCAACCCCGTCAAGCATCGGTACTTGGGGCGTCTGGGGGGAGGACCCAGCCGTCGTCCAGTCGTGCCCGCCGGAGCTGATCGTCGCGTCGGCGACGCCACCACAACAGGCCCACCAGAACCACGGTCACGGACCAGAACACGGCAAACGACGTGAATATCTGGAGCCACCCGTAGCGGCTGCGAAGCTCACGCTGCCACAGCCCTTCGAATTGCGCCAGCGAGACCAGGTGCGTGCGCCGGACCGCCAAATCGAAACTCCGCACATCCCGCAGGTTCTCGAGGAACGGGGCGAGCCCTCGCTCGCCGCCGATCCGCTCCAGGAATAGAACCGCCGCCGTAGAGAGCGCATAGGCAGCGTGTGCGTGCGCGGGCCCCGAGCGCAGCTCCCGGTTCAACCGGGCAAACGACGGAATATTCCCTTTGGCCAGTGTCCAATTGACACCGAGCGCGTCGAGCCGACCCCACTCGGCTGCCGCGCGCGCCGCGTACCCCTCGTCGAACCAGAGCGGAATCTGCGCCCTCGTGGCGCGATGTAGCGCCAGGTGCGCCAACTCGTGCCGCAGCGTGGTCAGGGGATCGCCGGACACCCGAAGCACGATCGAGCCCGATCGGGGAAACGCCGCCGCGGCACTCCACGGCGGAAGACGGTGCGCGGTTACCGAGTCAAAACGCTCGCGCGATCGTGTCACCACCAGCCGGATCGGTAACGAGTCCACGCCGGGGAGACCGGGCCACCGCGCCGGTCGATCTGCAAGCTCGGCCAGAGCGGTGGCGAGTGCAGCATCACCCGCCCAGTAAACGGCGACCACCCGCCCGACGCGCACCGTCTCCGGCACCTGGGCCGGCAGCGCTACGGGTACGAGGGCCGCTAGGAGCGCGGCGGCTCTTCCCCCTGGGCCACGAGATCGAGCGTCTCTTTGCAGCGTTTCCCCCAGGGATTGAACTTGTTGGCCGCGAATCCCTTCTCCCAGGTCTCGTTGGCGCCCTCTCGATCGCCGGAGTACCAATGGGCCCGGCCTAGCTCGTAGTATGCCTCGATGAGATTCGGCCCCAGCGCAATTGTCTTCTGAAAAAAAGTCAGCGCGTCTTCGAACATCTCGCGCTCGAGGTAGACGAGCCCAAGATAGTAGTGCGCGTAGAGGGTCGCCTTCTTGTCGTTGTCCAGCCGAATCGCCTTGGATAGGTGCTCGATCGCCTCACCGAAGATGCGCTTCTTGAGACAGATGAACCCAACGTTGATGCGGGCCAGCGAGTTGGCCGGCTCCTTCATGAGCACTTTCTGGAAGGTGGCGAGCGCGTCGTCGAAGTCCTCGTGCTTCATCTGCGCCCACCCAAGCAACGACTCCGCCTGCGCATCTCCCGGCGAGTATTGCAACGCCTTGGTGAGCGCCTGAATGGCACCCTCGTAATCGCCCAGGGAAATCAGGTTCCACCCTTTCTCGATGAGCGTCGAAGCATCGATGTGACTGACGTGCATCGCCGGAATCTGGCCAGTGAACTGCGGTACCTGGTCGCTCGAGTCGCCCTGCTGCAGCTGTTTGTACCGGTCAACTAGCACGCGGATGTCTTCCTTCAAAGCCGTCAGATCGGTGATACCCTGATCGACAGCCTTGAACAACGCGATGATCTCCCGCTTGACCCCCTCCCGCTGCTCACCAGACGACGCCTCGTCGAGGCGCTGCTGAATCGAGATGTAGCTCGCGCGAAGTGGGGTAACGATCTCACTCATGACCCGCCTCCACCGTCAGGGCCGCGAGAGCGACCTGTTCGTCGGACGACAGGAGCCGTGACACCGCCAGAATCACAATCGTCCTCCCGGCGATCGTCACCATCCCATTGATGAACTGTGCCGCCAACCCTCGCACCAGATCGGGCGGCAACGTAATCTCCTCCGCCCGCACCTTGCGTACTTCGATGACCTGATCCACCACCACCCCAATCCGCGTGCTCTCCAGCTCCAGCACGATGACCCGCGTCTCATCACGCACCGTCGCCGGCGCCGTAAGCCGTTTCCGCAGGTCAACGAGTGGAATGGTGCTGTCGCCATACGAGAACACGCCCTCGAGAAACGCGGGCGCCTTCGGTAACGGCGTGGGTTCACGATAGCGGACGATCCGTTCCGCTTCGAAGACGCTCACCGCAAAACGCTGCGCGCCGACCCGGAACACGACCAACTGAACGTCGTCGCCCTGTTGTTCAGGCATCGGCCACCGCCTGTCGCTCGAGTTCGAGCTGATCAATCACCGCTGCGACATCCACCACGGGGATCATTGCCCCCTCATACCGCGTGACGCCGGCGGCCCATGGCATTTCCCACACCGCCGGAACGGGCTCGGGCGCGTCCGGCAGCAGGTCCGCCGCCTCGTCGACCTCGAGCGCCAACCGCCGCTCAGCTGCCGCAACGAGCACTGCCGTGTAAGACGTGGCACTCGGCGCCGGTCCGTGCGTGAGCACCGCCCCGAGATGCACGACGGGCACCAGATCCCCACTGATGCGCATCACACCGCGAACGGCGGCGCACGCCACGGGCACTGCTAGGACCTGGCCGATCGGCACGATCTGCTCTACGTGCTCGACGGCGAGCGCGTAATGCCGCTCTCCGACCCGGACGAGCAGACAGCCACTCACTCAGCACTCCGTAGCTCGAGCTCGGCGTGCACCTGCGGTCCGATTTCCCGCAGGGGAACAACGCGGCCCACACCGCCTCGCTGGACCGCCGCCTGTGGCATCCCGAAGATCACGGCGGTCTCCTCATCCTGCGCTAGGCCGATGCCTCCCGCGTCGTGAATCGCTCGCAGTCCCTCCGCTCCATCCCGTCCCATACCTGTCAGCACGACCCCGATCGCTCGCGGACCAAAGGCACGCGCAACGGAGCGAAACAACGGATCCGCCGCAGGACGCACACCCCACACGGCGGGCCCCTCATCGAGACGCAGGAGTGGTTCTCCAGCGACCCTATCGACGAGCAAATGATAACCGCCCGGGGCGACGTACGCCGTGTCGGCCAGGAACGGAATGCCGTCGTCGGCCTCGACCACGCGAAACGCGCTACCCTGATCCAGGCGCTCGGCCAGACTCCGCGTGAACTTCGGCGGCATGTGCTGCACGATGACCGCGCCCGCGCCGAGCCCAGGTTGAAACGCCGGAACCACCTCGGCGAGCGCCCGTGGGCCACCCGTACTTGCCGCAATCGCGACCGCGAGCGTCGCCCGGCCCTGGATGGCATACTCGGGACGCCGGGCCGGTGGTGCTGGCGCCGCGCGCGCTAGCATGGGTACGCGCGAAAGATTGGCCGCGACCGCCGCGTCCAGCGCCGCGATCAGCGGCGGACCGATCTGCTCGGCGGCAGCCCGTGTATGCACTTCAGGCTTCGCAACGATTTCCACCGCGCCCAGTTCGAGCGCCCGGATCGCGGCCGCGGTGCCCGGCCCTGCATAGGCACTCACCACGACGACCGGCCGCGGTGACTCGCTCATGATGTACCCGATCGCGCCGAGGCCATCGAGTTCAGGCATCTCGATATCCATCGTCACGACATCGGGAGTATGTAGATGCACCTTCGCGACCGCGTCCATACCATCGCGCGCGGTCCCGACGACGCGGAAGCGCCCGGACGCATTGATGACGTCGCACAACACGCGCCGCATGAGCGCGCTGTCGTCCGCAACGAGCACAGTGCGAGGGCGCTCAGAGTTCACGCGGCGTATTCCCCACCGACCAAACGACGAGCGTCCCCGCCCCAACATCGAAGCGCAGTGACCGGCCGCGCTCGCCGCCCAACGCCTCCCCGATGACCGGTACATCCGCTTCATCGAGGGCACGGCGACAGGCGACGGCGTTTCGCTCACCAATATGCTCCACGCCGGGCGCCATCAGCGCTGCGAACATGCGCGCGCCACCGACCAATCGCGCTGTGAGACGCTCGTACACACCGCCTTCGCGCTCCATCTCGCCGATCAGATGCGGTACGGCGGTCTCGGCGAACCGCGCCGGATTAGACCGATCGCGGGCAAACTCGGTGGATGGCAGCACAACATGCACCACGCCGCCAACACGCGCGTCGGGATCGTGCAGCACCACCGCAACGCAGCTCCCCAACCCGTGGACGGCAATCGTCCGATCCGCACCGACAACCGCTACCCGCCCGAGGCCGACCGGCACTTCACCCCGGTGCTTCACGACGCCCGCCGGTAAATTCGCTCGCGCGCGTTGTCCAGCACGAGCCGGTCGCGCGCTTCGCCGAACAGCGTTTCGACCTTCCCGAGCACCAGAATCCCGCCGGGCGCGAGCGCTTCGGTAAACGCCAGGAACAACCGTTCCTGAGTCGTACGGTCGAAGTAGATCACTACGTTGCGACACAGGATCAGATCGTACGGCGGATGGGGCGGCGGTTCGCGCAGCAGGTCGTGCCGCCGGAACCGGACGAGCGTACGGACCCCGGCGGCAATCCGCCGGGGTGTGGAGTCGCTGAAATGCCGCTCCAACAGTGACGGCGGGAGCTCGTCGAAAGCGCTCTCGGGATACGACCCTGTCTCGGCCCGTGCCAGACTCGCTCGGTCGAAGTCCGTCGCGTCAACGAATGCCGGAATGGAGGTCGACCAGCCGACCTCGCGCGCCTGCTCCAGCAGCACCATGGAGAGTGTGTATGGCTCCTCACCGGAGGCGCAACCCGCCGACCAGCAGCGGACGGCGCCCTGCCGGATGCGCCAGAGATGTGGGACGTGATGCGCGCGGAGCGCGTCCCACGTATCGTGGTTTCGATAGAACTTGCTGACGTTGATCGTGAGCGTGTCGAGCAAGCGCTCGTATTCCGTGTCATCCTGCGCGAGCAAGCGCGCGTAGTCGTCATACGTATGAACGTTCCGAGCGCGCATCCGGACGGCAAGACGGCGCCGCAGGCAGCTCTCCTTGTACGCGTCGCATCCGAATCCGCGAGCCCGCGCGACCTGCTCCAGCAGCGCCGCAAGGGCGGGATCCCCTGCCTCGGTCACGCCAGGGCGCTCAGCGTTTCGAGGTTGGTCCGCACGAGTTCGTGGCCCGGGTTCAGGTCGAGCGCCTGTCTCCAGCACGCGCTGGCCTGCTCGCGGTCGCCGCGCTTGTACGCGATGTTGCCCAACTTGAAGTAGAGATCGTCACCGAGCTGCGGGTCGAGCTTGATGGCGCGCTGGTACGCGGTCGCCGCATCATCGTATCGGGCCGCGCGATACAGGATATCCCCCAAGTTCTTCGATAGCTGCGGCACGGACGGCTCATCGGCCAGGGCGCCACGCAGGAGATCCTCTGCTTCATCAACGGAACCGAGCAACTCGATGAGTGCGGCAAGATTGTTGGCGAGGACGGCGCTCTTGGGATGACGCTCCAGGCCCTCGCGCAGCACCGATTCCGCCTCGTCGAACGCTTCCTGCCCGGCCGCTGCGAGGCCACGCGCCCAGTACCACAGGGGAGGGAGGGGCGCATCGCCCGCAACCTCTGCCGCCCGGTCGAGCCGACCCTCCGCCACCTGGTACTCCCCGCGCTGGAGCGCCGAGATGCCCCACCCCGTCATGATGCGGGCGTCGTAACGGGCGCGACCCGCCGCATCGCCGTAGGCCGAATCCGCGTGGTCGAGCTGGCCCAGCTGCTCGTACGCCAGGGCGAGATTGTGCAGCACCGCGGGCCGGGCACCCAGGTGCTCGGCCGCATTGCGGAAAAAACCCGTGGCATCCCGCCACCGCGCCTGCCTCAACGCTACGAGCCCGAGAAAGAAGTGCGCCTCACCATCTGCCGGTCGGAGCTCTACCACACGGCGAAACTCGCGCGCCGCCTCGTCGAGCATTCCCGTCCTGTAGAAGGCGATACCCAAGTTGCGGTGCTCCTGCACACGACCCTCATTGACCTCCGCCACCGCGGGCGCCTGACTGCGCCCCACCCGATGGGCGAACCCGGCGGAGATCAGGCCGTACAACGCCTTCCCAACGTCGAACTCGACGAGCCCTGAGTCCTCGATGACGCAGGCGACGTCCCGTTCGCCGTCGAACAACGGCAGGATCTGCCGCTGCTGGTCGGTCAGCTCCACGTCCGAGGCCTCGAGACGCCCGCCGTCCACGCTGAAGATCAGATCGAAGGACGGGACTTTCTTCTCGATGAGGCTCCACTCATCGACGCGGCGCGCTCCTTCGAGCAGAAGCGACTCCGGCTTGATGGAGACGACGAACTCCTCGCGTTCCGGCCGTACCTCGCTCTCGAAGTTGAACGTTCCCTGCGTCCAGGTGAAGAGATAGTAGACCGCCTCCTGGATCTGGACGCGCATGTTGCCCTCGAGATCGTCACGACTTAGGAGCCCGAGATCCACGAGGATCTGGCCGAGTCGCTTGTCGCGCTCTTCCGACTGCTTCTCGATGGCCTCGCTCAGCTGATCCTGCGTGATCTTCCCTGCCTTGACGAGCATGTCGCCCAACCGGTCGCGCCGGTTGACGATCGAGGCGTAGGAGATCTGTCCCCGGTCGAAGTAGATGTAGCCGAAGTTGGAGCGGTCGGCGATTGACAGGCACCCGGTCTTCTGCCCCAGCGCGAGCAACTGCAACACATCGGGGAGTGACGCCTCTTTGAGGCTGCCTTTGATCGCCATACTAGACGAGTTCCTCGATGATCCGGTCGTTCGTGTCGGGCCAGCGCCAGATCACCTTTTCCCGACTGCGCACACCGCCGGCTGGCGAGACGACGATCCCGCTAGTTCGCATGCGGAACGACGAGCGCCGCGGCCGAGCACCGCCATCGAGCAGATCGCGCGCGAAGGGGACTGTCAGCACTGCATCGCGGGTCTCCGCGGCATCTACCACGCGCTGCACCGTGCCGATCACCGTTCGCAGACTCTCGGCATTGCGGTCGGCAAGAAACGCGGCAAGATCCGGATCCGACGTGCCGGTGCGCGTCTCGAGCTCGCGGACGACCAGGGAATACCGCAGGTCTCGATCTGGTGGGTCGATCTCGGCCACGAGCCCGCCCTCCATACGTGAGATGAGGCGTTCGTGGACGCCGTCCAACTCGCGCGGCGCCACGTTGACCGTGAAGACGACCTGTCGTTCCTGATCGACGAGCGCATTGAACAGGTGGAACAACTCCTCTTGGGACCGCTCCTTCCCCGCGAGGAGATGGACATCATCGAGCAGGAGGGCCGTCGCGCGGCGATACCGGGACCGCCACGCATCGACACGGTCCATCTCGATCGCCTGGACCAACTCGTCTATGAAATCCTGCGCGGAGAGACAGGCGACCAGTGCGTCGGGCGCTGCCGATAGGGCGTGGCCCACCGCATGGAGCAGGTGCGTCTTGCCAACGCCAGTGGGGCCGGCCAGCACCAGTGGGTTGTACGTCGTCGCCGGGTGCTCCGCCACGGCACGCGCGGAGGTCAGCGCCAGCTGGTTGGACTCGGCGTCCACGAAATCGTCGAAGGCCCATGCTGCAGAAGGCCCCGGCGGTGGTGCAAGACCGTCCCGGGCCCGGCTCACGAGCTCCTCCGCGGCCGGCACTTGATCGGGATCGTGAAACACGGCGTCACCGGCGCGCGCGGCATCGAGCGTCGTCATCTCACGCTCCAACGCCTGCAGCCGCTCAACATCCGCCCCATATTCCCGCAACACTGCGTCCGCGCCCACGGGCGTATCCTGCTCGAGCAACGTGACAATCCGCGCGGTCCGGTAGCCCTGACCTTCCCAGAACACGACGGCTTCGTGCAGTCGCTGCCGCCACGCGTCCATCTGCTTGGCGAGCGCACTTCCAACCGACGAGAGGAATTGATCGAACTCGTTACCGGCGACCACGCCCTCGCTTGCAGCCGCCGCCAGCTCGGCTGCTGCGTCATCTACCTCCCCAACCGACTCGCCGATCCCCAGCAGCGTACGCACACCGTCCGCCGTAATGGCGCCTTCGTTGACGGCCTGAAACGCGATGAGGCGGTTGAGCAATCCAATCAGCTCCCGTACGTTCCGCGCGTCGACCTCGGCGATCGCCTCGAGCACCGCCCGCTCGAAATCCACGCCACGCTCGTCAGCCTTCCTGCGCAAGATGGCGAGGCGCGTCTCGAACTCCGGCGTACCGATATCCACGACCAACCCGCCCGCAAACCGCGAGATGAGCCGCTCGTCCAGATTCTCGATCTCGTTTGGGGGACGGTCGCTCGAGAGGACGATCTGTTTGCCACCCTCGAGAAACGCCGTGATGAAACGCAACAGCTCCGACTGGGTCTCCAGCCGGCTTGCGAGGAAGTGGACATCATCGATGAGCACCACGTCGACACCCGTGAAACGATTGCGGAACGCCTCGCTCTGTCCGGCCGCGACGGCTGCATGAAACGACTCGACGAATTCCTCGAGCGTGAGGTACTCAACCGACAGCGCCGGACTCACTTCCTTGGCGAGACGCCCGATAGCCATCATCAAATGCGTCTTCCCCAGACCCGACGCCGAGTAGATGAACAGGGGGTTGTACGCAGTACCCGGACTCTCGGCAACCGTCCGCGCCGCAGCGACGGCGAGCCGGTTGCTGGGGCCGACCACGAACGCGTCGAAGGAATACCGCGGGTTGAGATCGACGGTCACTGCGGCGGCTCCTCACTGAGCTTACGGAGGACGCTCTCCGAGATTGCCTTCAGAGTCTCGAACACGCCCGTTCCCGACACCGCCGCGGCGGGAACACTCGGCACGCTTCGGAAGTTGAGTTGGTCGTCCAGCTCATCGACGGTGAGTATCAGGTCGCGCGGAAGATCCTGCTTGTTGTACTGCAGAACGAGCGGAACGGTCCGAACATCGATACCCTGTTCCAGCAGGTTGTGCTGGAGGTTTTGCAAGCTCGTGATGTTCTCGTCGAGCTGGCGGGCCTGACTGTCCCCGACGAAGACGACGCCGTCCGCACCCTGTAGCACGAGTTTGCGAGTCGCGTTGTAATACACTTGTCCCGGTACCGTATAGAGCTGGAAACGCGTCGTGAAACCTGAGATCGTTCCTAACTCGATGGGCAGGAAATCGAAAAACAGTGTCCGATCCGTATGGGTCGCGAGCGACACCATGCGACCACGACGCTCCTCAGGTACGCGCTGATAGACGTACTGCAAGTTGGTCGTCTTGCCGGATCGCCCGGGACCGTAGTAGACGATCTTGCACGTGATCTCGCGGGTCGTGAAATTGACGAGCGACATGAGATTTACCGAAAAAGGGTCGCGAGGCTCTCGTTGAGATCCCGCTCGAAGTCGGCAGCGAGTACGGCGCGGTGCTCTGGGGGCGGCGGCGCTGCCGCCCGCAGTTCCTCCACCAGTTCCTCGAAGAATAACTGCACCAGCCCAACGGACGATTCCGCGCCGTAGACCACGAGCACTAGCATCTGGCCGCGCACGCTGTCGAATCCCGAGAGGAAGATGCCGTGTGACTCACCCTTCTGGTTCAGCGCGCTGAACGGGGCCTGCTCCAGCATCCGCGCCAACTCACTGGTCGACGCTATGATCCCCGCCCCCAGTGCCGCCGCAGCCATGACATCCACGGCCCTCGCAAAGCCATGCTGCGCGATCACCTGCCCCGACGGCGTCATCACGAGCGTAAGACGGGCCCCGGCCTCGACCACAAACCGTTCCAGCGGCTCGAGGACCCATGGCTCGATCGCGCGGGTGGACTTCATCCCATCTTCTCCACCGCCCGCAGCATTTCCAGCCGCGCGAGCCCGACATTCACATCCGCCCCGCCGACGCAGACGAGAAGTGTCACTTCGGGTCCGGGCACCGCCAGCAGCACACCATGATCGGCCTGAAGGTGGAGGAACTGCGGTGCGCCTATTCCGCTCGAGGCTGATGCCAGCGAAAGCCGATTCGCCAGCGACGCCGCCAACGCGGCCATCGCGTTGCCACGCACGCCTTCCATCAGCGCGTCCGCCACTACGAGACCGTCGTCCAGGGACACGAGCATCGCCCCCTGCAACCCCCGTACGCGGGTAACGCCATCGAGTGCTCGCCCGATCCGCGACGTCATCGCTCCTCCGCCTGCAACCAGGTGCGCGCCGCAGCGGCCGCACGCTGTGCGAGGAGAGCAACCCGCCCGGGCGGAACCGCCCGGTCTCGCTTGATCAACAGGAAGGTCCCCTGGCGTGGCTGGGATACGTGTAGATGGCCGTCCGGGGCCTCCACCGCGATGGCACGCCACACCCCCAATTCGAGCAGGCGCGCCGCCCGTTCCGCTTCCTGCGCCGCCCCGGCAAGATACGCGGCCACCTCGGCCGCCACATCCTCACCGGATGCGTTTCGCACCCCACCCCCCAACACGCGACCTTGCCCATCGACGAGCAGAATGCCTTCCTCGGCGCCGTCGAATCCGGCGAACACGTCGGCCCGGATCTCCCCTGATGCCCGAGCTGCCGTGATGTCTGCTTCTGACGGCTCGGCGGCCGCACGCACTGTGCGGAGCGCCTGCACGACTGATTCGTCGGTAGGATCGGTCGCGAGGGCCGTCTCTAGATGGTCCAGGGCGCTGTCCAACTCATCGAGACGGTAGAGCAGGAACCCCATCCCCTTGTGAGCGCCGACGTGCCGCTCTTCCAACTGCAGCGCTCGCTCCCACTCCTCATGAGCCGCGTCGAAGTTCCCCGCATCCACGAACACCCGAGCGAGCAAGTCGTGAGCATCCGCGTGATCGGAATGCCGCTCGCACCCGGCCATGGCCACCTTCACCGCCGCGTCCAAGTTACCCAACACCCTCAGCGCCTCTCCCAACTGGAGGAAGACGAGGCTGTCGGGATCGCGCGCCATCTCGGCCGTCATCGCCTTGATGTCAGCGACCATTGCCCCCTCGTATGACTCCATCGAGCGTGCGCGCTGCTTCGATCGCCGCCTCGACATCCTCGCGCTCCGTCGCGAGCGTGTCATCATGGCGTGCTATCGACAACCACCGCTCCCACCACTCGACCGCATCGTGGAACTTCCCTTGGAGCGCGAGTGCATTGCCCAACGCCTGGTGCGCCAGCGCAAGCATCGGATCGAGCCCAAGCGCCTGGCGCGCCGCCCGTTCCGCATCGCCGGCGCAGTCTCGAGCGAGCGAAACCTGCGCCGCCGCGAGATGCGCTTCGGCATCGGTCGGGTACGCGGCGACGAGCGCCTCGACCTCGACACGCGCGCTCTCGACGTCGCCGTCCGCCAGGAATCCGTCTACGCTGGCAAGGGTCCCGGACAGATCGTCTGCATCGCTGGACGACTCCCGCACCGGATCGCGCACTTGCACGATTCCAGCGCTCTGCAAGCCAAAGACCGTGCGCGCCACCTCGAATTCGGACCGGCCCAACGTTCCCGCAATCAGGCGCAGATCCACCGTCCCGTCGATCATCGCGAGCACTTCCCACTCGGTGGCCAGGAGATCGAGTTCTCCCTCCTCGGTGCCTTCCGCCAACACCAACGACGGGACCACGCCCAAGTGCGGGATCTGCCGCTCGATGCGCGACCATTCGTCGATCCGCCGAGCGCCCTCCATCATCAGGGCCTCAGTCGGGATCCGCACGAGCGCCTCTGCCGGCACCTCGCCAATCGGGCCTTCGTTGAACGAAAAGTAGCCCTCGCGCCAATTCATGACCTCGAAGATCACCTCCTCGACTTGGAGATGGACCATTCGTTCGAGTTCTCGCTGGCTGATGGCATCGATCGCCACCAGGATCTCACCCAGCCGGCGTTCGTCGCCCCGTCGCTGCGTCTCCTGCGCGAGATTGAGCTCGGCCTCCGTAATTTTGCCGGCTCGCAACAACAACTCGCCCAGCCGATGGGGGTTGCTGCGGACTTCCGCAGCGATCACGCCGCCTTTCTCGAAATGGATTGTGCCGTGATTGCGTCGCAGCTGCGACGTCACGCGCAAAACACCGGTCTTGCGTGAGAGATCGAGCAACTGGAAGACATCATGGATGCCGAGTTCGCGAAGGGGGCCTTCGATCGCCACGTCAGGCCGCCTCGGTGCGGAAGATGTGCTGGAGATCGAGCGCCGTGCGTGCGTGCTTGCGCGCCTTCTGCGCATACGGACCAGCAGGATCTAGCTGCACGACCTGCTCCCACGCGTGCACCGCGTCGGGGTACCGGCGCAACCGCGCCAGCGCGACCCCGCGGAAGAAACGCGCGGCGACGTGATCGGGATCGAACGCCGTCACCCGGTCGAACGCCTCGAGGGCTCGATCCAGGCGGCCGTCGTCCACGAGAGCCTGCGCGAGGGCCATCACCGCTTCGAGATCGCCGGGGTCGTCGTGAAGGAGATCGACCAGCAGGTTGATGGCCTCTCGCGCCCGCGCCGTCTGCCGGAAGACGCGGGACAGCGGGACCGCGGCTTCGGAGTAGGTCGGCAGCACGTCAAGCGCCGCCCGATACGTCGTCTCGGCGGCCGCCCAGTCCTCTCTCTCTTCATGCACGTGCCCCAGAGCAACGTGCGCCTGCACGAATCGCGCGTCGAGTTCTAGCGCGGACTCGTAGGCGGCGCGGGCGGCGTCCAAGTCGCCGGTTCCCGCCGCGATGTCTCCTTCGAGCTTGCGAATGTCTGCGCGTTGCGGTGCACGAGCACGCGCCAGTTTCACCGCATCCAGCGCGCCAGCCGGATCATGGTCGGCGCGGCGCGCTTCGGCAACTGCAAGGAGCACATCGAGATGTTCCGGCAATTCCGCTGCCAGGCGTTCGGCGTCATCCCGCGCCCCCCGCGCTTGTCCCAACGACACCCGGGCGCGCACCTCGCCGAGCCGGGCGTCGATCCGATCGGGGGCTCGCTCCCGCGCGGCGCGGAACCTCTCGAGCGCCTCACCGTGCAGGCCGCGGCGCCGAAAGATCTCGCCGGCGAGCACCAGCGCTTCCACCTCGTCGGCGCCGCGCGATACTGCGCGGCCGGCTTCGGCGGCCGCCAACTCGAAGAGCCCCTTCGAGAGATAGTCCCGCGCGAGGGACAGTGGGTCGGTAGGCTCGGGATCCGCCCGCTTAGACGGACGGTCGAGCTCCTGGAAGATCTGGTCGAGAACCCCCTGATCGAAATGGAGGCTCTGGGGCGCGATCTCCGTACTCACGTCCGCGGAGATCTCGGGCACGATCGAGATGGTCGGGTCCTCGTACTGGAGATCGATGGCCAGACGGAACTTCTGCGGCACGTAATAGGGGTCAAGCGTCTGGGCGCGGGTCACCGCACGCAACGCACCGTCATAGTCACCCATCGCTGAGAGCGCAAAGCTCAAGTTGTAGTGCGCTTCTGCTGACTCGGGGTCGTTCTCGACTGCCCGGGCAAAAGCGTTGCGCGCGTCCTCCGTCCGCTGCAACTCGTTCAGCACGAGACCGATCCCATTCCAGGCGGGCGCGGACGCCGCGTTGAGATCGAGCACCTGCCGGTACGCCTGTAGGGCCAGCTGATAGCGGCCCAGGCGGGCGAGCAGCAGCCCGAGGTTCAAGCGAGGGACCTCCAGGGCTTCGCCGGAACGCATCGCATCGTGGAACTCCTCGATCGCATCTTCGTGACTGGACTGATGGGCCAAGCTGACCGCGAGATTGTTGCGCGCGATGGCGTAATCTGATGCGATCTCGACCGCGCGGCTGTAGGACGCGACCGCGTCCTCGGATTGCCCTAGCTGGTGCAGCACGACCCCACGCTCGTTCCAGAGCTTTGGGGAGTCCGGCACCTCACGCGTCAGCGTATCGTAGAGCTCGAGCGATGCCGCGTAGTCCCGTCGCAGCAGGTGGACTTCCGCCATCGCCTGCAGCACCCGGAGGCGCTCTTCGCCCTCATCGAGACCGATGCGATACTCGCGCAGCGCCTCGTTGTAGTACCCCTTCTGCCGAAATGCCAGCCCGAGATTGAAGTGGGCAAACGATCTCCCCTCTGCCGACTCGAGGGTCGCATCGTCGGGGATCCGAATGGGCTGCGACTTCCGGTCTCCGATATAGCGTTCGAGGGAGAGGTTGGTTTGCGCGCGCGCAAATGTCGGGTTGAGTCGAATGGCTCTCTTCGTTGCCTCGCGTGCCTCTTCATGCCGCCGAAGGTCGCCGTAGACGAACGCGATCAGGTAATGCGCGTCCGCGTTCTCCGGGTTCAGCTGCACCGCGCGGGAAAGCGCGGTCAGGGCGTCGGCGTTGAGACCGCGATTGTAGAGCACCTCGCCCAGGTAGAAATGGACAACGCTGCTGTCGTGATCGAGATCTGCCGCGCGCACAAACCACTCCGTCGCCTCTTCCAGGCGACCGCGGGTTTTTTCCGCCAGTCCCAGCTGAATGAGAGCCGCCAGATCGCCGGGGTCGCGGGACACGATCTCCTCGAACTCCTGCACCGCGGCATCGGACTGCCCCAACGACGCATACGCCCGTCCCAACTCCCAGCGGGCCTCGCGGTCTGCGGGCGTGACCCGCAAGCGCTCGTGGAGGGTCGTGACCCGCTCGTCGTAGTGCCCGGTCTGCTTGTAGGCGATTTCCAGATTCCGCTGAGCGACGAGCATCTTCGGATCCAACTCGAGCGCCCGCACGAAACACTGGATCGCCTCGTCGGCAAGGCCCTTTTGATAGAAGAGCACACCCAGATTGTTGTGCGCCCCCGAATCCGACTGGTCGATGCGGCGGGCGAAGGAACGCAGGACCTGGCGGTCGCGCTCCGAGAGGACCAGAGGGGCCATGCGTCAGGTAATGCGGACGGCGTCGAAGATGGCCTTAAGGGACGCGAGGTCAGGGAGCAAGAGAAAGTGACCGTTCAACGCCCGGCCGGCTTCGACGAAATGAAAGTCGGTTTCGACGCAGAACACGAAATCACGATCTTGACCGAAGTTGAGATACGCCGTCGTGACGACGGCGCCCGCGAGGTCTACCACCAGACTGGGCACCGAGGGCAAGAGCATCATACCCATGAAATCGGACAGCGCGTTCATGTATGCGCCACCGAGTATGTTCCCCGCCTCCTTGAGGCTCGACTGCTCCAGCTCGTCAAACCTGTCCGTCGAGCCTGGCGTCCGCTTCAACAGAAGATCACAGAGAAGCTTGGCGTTCTCTTCCGGCACGAGAAAGAGCGTCCGACCAGTGAGATCGCCGAGCATGTGCATGAGCACGGCCGCGACCACTTCATCCGGATCCCCGATCGTCTCGGGCACGTCCTCCAGGCGCGTGATCGTGATCTCCGGCACGTTGATCATGATCCGCCGATCGGTCATCTGCGAAAGCGCCGTCGCCGCATGCCCCGCGCCGATGTTGGCCACTTCCTTCAGGGCATCGAGCTGTAACGCTTTCAGATCGCGAATGTCTTCCATGAAGCCGTCCTCAGACGAGTCCGCCCGCGTCCAGGATGAGTACGGGCGACCCGTCCCCGAGAATCGTAGCGCCGCCGAAGATCGGGAGCGTTCCTTGCGGCGGGTCGAACGGTTTTACGACGATCTCCTGTTGGCCAAGCAGGCTGTCGACAACGACCCCTGCCCGCCGGTCCCCTATCCTTACGACGACCACCGGTCGTTTTGGCGGAGCCACCCCTCCGACCCCGATGACCTCCCTCAGGTCGACCAGAGGCACTACCTCCTCGCGGAGCCGTAGAGCCTCCCGCCCCTCGAAATCTGCCACCCGATCGGCCGTGAGCTCGACGGTTTCCGTCACATGGGTCAGCGGCAGCGCGTATTGCTCATCGCCGATCCGGGCGAGCAGCGCCCGAATAATGGCGAGCGTCACCGGAATCCGGAGCGAGAAGGTGGTTCCCGCCCCCGGTTGGCTCTTGATCTCGACCGACCCACCCAACGCGCGCATGCGGGTGGCAACGACATCCACCCCGACCCCACGCCCCGAGACATCCGACACCTCACGAGCCAGACTGAACCCCGAACGGGCAAGAACGCGGAACAACTGGTCGTCACTCAAATCCTCGGTCGACTCGTCCACCGCCCCCAATCGCCTGGCCTCAGCGAGGATCTTGTCCCGATCGATGCCGCGCCCGTCGTCCTGTACCACGATGACGATGGTTGACCGCTCACGCAGCGCCGCGAGCACGATCTGGCCGGTGCGGGGCTTTCCAGCGGCCTCACGCTCTTCCGGTTTCTCGATCCCGTGGTCCACGGCATTCCGGAGCATGTGCACCAGCGGATCACTCAGCTCGTCGAGGATGGCACGATCTACCTCGATCTCCTTTCCCTCGACGCGGAACTCGACGTCCTTGCCCAACTGCCGGCCAAGATCGCGCACGAGACGCGGGAACCGATCGAAGACCTGCCACACGGGGGTCATGCGCGCCTGCAAGATCTCCGATTGGAGATCGACAGTGAGGTGCGACACCTTCTCCACCGCGTCAGTGAGGAGAGGATCGCCCCGTTGGGTGCTGAGGTGATCGAGCCGGCCACGCGCCGTCACGAGCTCGCCGGCAAGGTTCATCAGCCGATCGAGGCGACGCAGATCCACCCGAATGTGACGGGTCCGCCCGGGAGCAGCGCGCCCCACGGGTGCAGCGACATCCTCGTCGGCATCGACCGCCACACGATCTATGTCACCCGCGGCTCGAATCTCGCGTTCGATCGTTTCCCGATCGGTCGTGGTCTCCAGGCGAAAGGCAAAACGGCCATCGAATTCTTCCCGCTCAATCGCCGCCAGTGCCGGTTCGACCGCGCGCACCGTACCGAGCGCCTCCGCCCGCCGAAGCGCAACCAGCGCGCGCGCTCCCTTGAGCGGACTATCCGCCCGGATCACGACCTGCACCTTGTGCCCGGCACCGGAGGGCGCGGACACGAACGAGATACGCCGGCGCGGCCGGTCGCGCTGCTCTCCTGGCTCGAGCGCCCTGCTCGCTTCGTCTAGTGCCTCGAGCAGCGGCGCTACATCCTCGCCCGCAGCCGTCCCCGTGGCGGCCGCCTCCACCAACTCCTCGAGCGCGTCAGCCGTGCGAAAAAGCAGCTCGATCATCTCAGGCGTAACCGTTTGCTCCTCACGGCGAAACACATCGAGCAGGTTTTCCGCTCGGTGCGCGAGGTCCGCGACCGGTGCATATCCCATGGTCGCAGCCATGCCCTTGATCGTATGGACCGAACGGAAGATCCCGTGGACGGGCTCGATGTGCTCGGGACGGCGTTCCCAATCGAGCAGTAGCTGATTGAGAGCGCCGAGATGTTCACGCGCCTCGGCGCGGAACAGCTCGGCGTAGCGGGACAGGTCCATTCGCTAGCCCAGGACCCGTTGAACAGCCTCGAGGACGCGCGATGGTTGAAACGGTTTGACCACGAAATCCTTGGCGCCGGCCTGGATCGCCTCCACGACGAGGGCCTGCTGCCCCATCGCGCTACACATCAGAACCCGGGCCCTCGGGTCGGACGTGACGATCTCCCGAACGGCGTCGATACCCCCCATGTCGGGCATGACGATATCCATCGTCACCAGATCGGGCTTGAGTTGCTTGTACTTCTCCACCGCCTGTACACCGGTCTCGGCTTCTCCGACGATCTCGAACCCCGCCTGCGACAGGATGTCGCTGATCATCGTTCGCATGAAGATCGCGTCGTCGCATACCAGCACCGTATGGCTCACGAACCCTCCCTCAGAGACAGAATCGGGCCGAACAGCACCTCGAGATTGAGCAGCACAAACGGGCGCCCGGCACGCTCACCGACGCCCCGCACGAGTCGGCGATCGATCCCGGGCAACGCACTTCCCTCCGCCAGCGCGCCCGGCTCGGGCGATATCAGATCGAGGACCTCGTCCACGGTCATGGCGACCTGGCGATCACCCAACTCGAGTAGGAGCGTCGACCCACCGTTGCCGTGCGCCTCAACCCCGAGAAGACGGGGGCCATCGACCAGTGTTACCAACTCGCCACGGACGTTGATGAGACCGGCGACTGCATCCGGTGCACCCGGAATCCGGGTTGCGGGCCGCGGCGGCAAGATCTCCCGAACAGCCAAGACGTCGGCCGCGCAGACGAGATCCGCCACGCGGAAGATCAGCAAACGGTGCCCCGCCGATGCGTCCATCTTATTTAAAGAAGCCAAGATAGTCGAGCACAGAGGGTCGAGCAAGCACGTCCTCGTCGCCCGCAGAGGCAGCCAACGCGGCGTGCAAATCTGCGGGCCAGTCCGAGTGAAAACTGAGCCGATCCCCGGTCTCCGGATGGGTCAGCGCAAGGACAGCGGCGTGGAGCGCCTGGCGCGGCGCCGCCCGCTCTACAGCGCCCGCCTCCGGCCGCTGGGCGCCCGTCATACGGCGACTGCCTCCCCCACCATATACCGGGTCTCCGACCACCGGATGACCGATATGGGCCATGTGCACGCGGATCTGATGAGTGCGCCCTGTGGCCAGGCGCACGCGCACGAGATCGCACACGCCAAACCGAGCCACGGACACCACCTTCGTCTGTGCGGGACGCCCGGTCGCGACGACTGCCATGCGTTTCCGATCGCGCGGGTGACGGGCGACCGGGGCGTCTATGGTCCGCTCCGCGCCGACATGCCCCCACACGAGCGCGGCGTACAGACGCTCAATGCGCCGGGCCGCGAACTGGCGAGACAGGCCGCGGTGCGCTCGTTCGGTCTTGGCGACGATGAGTAGACCCGAGGTGTCACGATCCAGCCGGTGCACGATTCCGGGTCGCTCTCCTCCTGCCGTGGCCAACTGCACGCCGCGATACGCGAGCGCGTTCACGAGCGTGTCGTCCCAGTGGCCGGGCGCAGGGTGCACGACGAGCCCGGCCGGCTTCTCGATCACGAGCAGATGGTCGTCCTCAAACCGAATATCGAGAGCGATGGCGTGGGGGGTGATGGTCCGGCGAGGCTCGGCAACGGGAAACCGGACATCGACCTCGTCGCCGCGGGCGAGACGTCGTCCGGCGCGACCAGGCGCGCCGTTCACCAACACCGTCCCCAACCCTATCAGACGGCTGGCCTGCGTGCGGGAGAGCGCGAGCTGGTCGGCAAGAAACCGGTCCAGACGCTCTGTTTCTGTAGCGAGAACCTGGAAGACGACGCGCGTGGCGTCAACAGACGACTCAGGAGGAGACTTCAGCGGCGTCTGAGCGCTTCGCGGCTCGCTCCTCACCGCGTCCCTCGTTCCACAGCACGATGGCCAGCGCCACGGCGCCGCAGCTCACCGCCGTATCAGCCACGTTGAACGTCGGCCAATGAAAGGACCCTATCCAGACGTCGATGAAATCGACTACCCCGCGGGCGCTGCGGAACCGATCGACGAGATTGCCCACCGCCCCACCGCACACCAGCGCCAGCGCGGCCAGCCGGAACCGCTCATGCGGCTTGGTCTGACGTACCATTGCCCCCAACACCACCAGCGCAACCATTGCCAGGACGGTGAACACCCATCGCGAGTGCTCGCCGACGTGGATGCCGAACGCGGCGCCCGGGTTGTAGACCAGTCGTAGGCTGATCCAATCGCCGACGATTCGGACCGGTACCCGCGACGAGAGCGTCGCGACCGCGATCTGCTTGGTGACGAAGTCGAGCGTGACCGTGCCGACGAGCACGATCCAGAAGAACAGCTGCCTACCGCTTGACACTGTCCTCCTCCTTGGCCTTGCACTTGATGCAGAGCCGGGCGTGCGGCAACGCGTCGAGACGCTCGAACCCAATTGCGTCACCACATTCGTGACACTTGCCGAATTCCTCCGGAGCCCGATACAGACGCCGCAGGGCCTCGTTGACGTGCCAGAGATAGCGGCCCTCCTTCGACGCGAACAGGAACTCTTTCTCGCGCTCCATGGCGTCTGTGCCCTGGTCGGCCATGTGGAACGAGTACGAGGATAGATCCCCGTCACTCGCTTGGAGGGTGCCCGAGAACGACTTCTCGTGCACGCCGATCTCCTTCATCACGCGCGTGCGCTCCTCCAACAGGCGTTTTTCGAGATGTGCAAGTCGCTTCTTATTCATGCAGTCTTCCGTGTGCTCGGGGCCTCACGCGGGCGCCGTTTCGTGTCGCCGAAGAGCGATCACGACGTCGCGACCGTCGATCTGGACCGTTTCTCGTACGTCCGGCGAGTCGAGATCGTTTCCGGTCTCGAGTTGCCGCGCGAGCGTTTCGCCCGCGATGAAGTCCTCGTAGGCACCGGAGGCATCCAGCACCTCCTGATCACCTGTGATACTCAAGATAATCCGTGTGGTGTATTCGTACCCGGCTTCTTTTCTGAGACGCTGGACGCGGTTGACCAGTTCTCGCGCGAGCCCCTCGCTCCGCAGGCTGTCGGTGAGGGTCTGGTCGAGCGCGACCACGAAGGGCCCGGCGCTGGCGACCAACCAGTCCGTCGTCACGTCGCGCTCGATACGGACGTCTTCGGGCCGGAACCGGAACTCGCGCCCATCGACGTGAACCGACGTGTCCTGACCGGCCTCCAGCGCACGGAGGGCGTCGGGGCCAAGTTCTGTCACCGCCCGCGCGGCCTGCGGGGTCTCCTTCCCGTACACCTTGCCCAGCGTCCGGAAGTTCGGCTTGCCGCGCAAGCGCACGAGGTCTTCGTCGGAGGCGACTGGTACGATCGTCTTGACGTTCACCTCGGCCGCGAGAAGGTCGAGCAGCGAGTTGAACCACTCGCCGCGCACCGTGCCGGGCACCGCAACCTGCATCGCGGCGAGCGGCTGCCGCACGCGGATCCCTGCGTCATCGCGCACCGATCGAGCCAACGTGGCCAAGCGGCGAATGGCATCCATTGCCTGGTCGAGGCCGGCATCGCCCGCCTGCCCGGGCTCTGGCATTTCGGCCAAATGCACCGACGACCCCGTGAGCCGGCGGTGAATCGCGTCGGACAGGAACGGTGCGGCAGGCGCCAACAGGCGCGTCACGACGATCAGCACCTCGTAGAGCGTCGCCAGCGCGGCGGGATCTGCTGCCGCATCGGGCGCCCAGAAACGCCCCCGATTGATCCGCACGTACCAATTCGACAGATCGTTGTCGCAGAACTCCAGAAGTGCCCGTGTTCCTGTGGTCACGTCGTACACATCCCACGCCGACCGAACGTCCGAGATCAGCCGATGCACGCGGCCAGCGAGCCAGCGATCGACGGGCGGGCGCTCCCCGGGAGGGGGGCACGCATCGGTGGGTGACCAATCCTCCGCATAAAGCGCGAAGAACCCGTATGTGTTCCGCAGGCGCGTGAGCGAACCGCCGGCGGCCTCGGGGATGGCATCCAGATCGAATCGCTTTGGAAGCCAGACCTGGCTCGACACGAGCAGAGAGAGCCGCACCGTATCCGCACCGAAACGCTCTACCGCCTCCCACGGATCGACTACGTTGCCAATGCGCTTGGACATCTTGCGCCCATCGGCGTCGAGCAAGAGACCATTCACGATCACATTGCGGTAGGCGGTCGAATCGAACACGCCGGCCGCAATCGCAAGGAGCGAGTAGAACCAACCGCGCGTCTGATCGAGTCCCTCGCAGATATAGTCGGCGGGGAAATGTCGCTTGAAGTCGGTCTCCCGCTCGAACGGGTAGTGCCACTGCGCGTAAGGCATCGCACCCGAATCGAACCACGCGTCGATCACTGCCGACACCCGCCGGGCGGAGTAGCCGCAGGACGGGCAGCGCAGGACCAACTCGTCAACGCCCGGTTTGTGAGGATCGAAGTCCTCGGGCAACGGCTGCCCACGGAGCGTCGCGAGTTCCTCGTATGATCCAACCACGACGATATGATCCGGGTCGGCCTCACACCGCCAGACAGGTAGCGGCGTTCCCCAGTAGCGATCGCGCGACAGCGCCCAGTCGACGTTGTTGTCGAGCCACTCGCCGAACCGCCCCTCACCAACCTCCGACGGATGCCACCCTATGGCGCGGTTGTGCGCTACCATTTCGTCCTTGTACGCAGTAGTGCGCACAAACCACGAAGAGCGCGCGTAGTAGATCAGCGGCGAATCACAACGCCAGCAGAAGGGATACGTATGCTCGAATCCTGCGGGTTCGTACCGACCGAAGACCTTGTCCTCGTCGGTCAGCCGGTCCGCGATGGTCGGGTTGGCGTCGAAGACGGTCCGCCCATTGATGGCATCCCATGCCGTATCACGAAACGTCCCTGCCGCATCGACCGGATTGACGAATGCCAAGCCCTCGCGCTGGGCCGTCGCATAGTCATCCGCACCGAAAGCCGGCGCTATGTGCACGAGACCCGTGCCCTCTTCGCTGGTCACGAAATCGCCCGATACCACGCGGAAGGCCTGGCCCGGATCTACCGTCACGGCGTCGAGCAGCTGCTCGTAACGTGTACCGACAAGCATCTCCCCACTCATCGTGGCCAGCTGCGGAAACGCGCCGAGCGGCTTTCCGTGTGTGCCACCAGGTACCGCCTTTCCCCGCGCGATCCCCTGCTCGACGATGAGCCTCCGGCCGTCCACGTCGAGCTCGACGTACGTCAGCTCCGGGTGCACGGCGACGGCGACGTTAGACGGAAGTGTCCACGGCGTCGTCGTCCACACGAGGAGATGTCGGGACCGTCCGTCCGCAGCCGGCTCGGTCAGGCGGAAGAGCACATAGATCGAGGGACTCCTGTGCGTCTTGTATCCCATCGCCAGCTCGTGACTCGACAACGACGTACCACAGCGCGGGCAGTAGGGAAGCACCTTATAGCCCTCGTACAACCGGTCGCGCTCGTGCAACCGCTTCAGCAGCCACCAGACCGATTCGATGTACTCTTTGGTGTACGTGACGTAGGGCCGGTCGTAGTCGAGCCAATAGCCTATTCGGTTCGATAGCGACTCCCAGTCACTCTTGTAGCGAAACACCGACTCGCGGCAACGCCGGTTGAACTCGGCCACCCCAAACGCCTCGATCTCGGCCTTGCCGCTGAGCCCGAGCGCTTTCTCGACCTCGATCTCCACGGGCAACCCGTGGGTGTCCCAGCCGGCGATCCGCGTGACCTGCCGCCCGCACATCGTGTAGTACCGGCAGATCAGGTCCTTGATGGTTCGCGCAAAAACGTGGTGAATACCCGGCCGACCGTTGGCGGTCGGCGGACCTTCATAGAACACGAATGCCTCGCCGTCGGCCGTTGCGTCGAGCGTCCGGCGGAAGAGGCCTTCTTCTTCCCAAACCTCGAGCAGATTGCGTTCGAGATCGTTCGCCGTCGTGTAGTCGAGCGACCGGTACGGCATCAGGACATCCGCTCCAGCACGCCGGTGACCAATTCGGTGAGCGCAGGTTCCGCCTGCATTGCGGTTGCGATGATGGTGGACACGTCCGCGGGTTCGAGCGCGTCTGGGAGACATTGATCGGTGATGATCGAGATACCCAGCACGCTCATGCCCCCGTGGACCGCAACGATGACCTCCGGGACCGTCGACATCCCGACTACATCCGCTCCCATCGTCCGCAGCATGCGATACTCGGCAGCGGTCTCGAGGTTGGGCCCCGTCACTGCCACATACACTCCCTCGCGCAGCACGATCTGCCGTTCCCGTGCCACGTCGCGCGCAATAGCGCGGAGTGCCGGATCGTAAGCCGCCGACATGTCGGGAAACCGCGGCCCGACCTGATCGTCATTCGGTCCGATGAGCGGGTTGTCCCCGAGTAGGTTGATGTGATCGGCAAGCAGCACGAGGTCACCGGGTGCCCAGAGCGGGTGCATGCCACCACAAGCATTGGACACGATGAGTGACGACGCGCCCAACGCCCGCATGACCCGCACCGGAAATCCAATTTCCCGGAGCGCATACCCTTCATACCGATGGAACCGCCCCTGCATCGCGACGACGCGCCGTTCCCCCAACGTGCCGAGGAGGAGCCGCCCTTGGTGGCTTTCCACCGTTGGGGCGGGGAAACCGGGGATGTCGTCGTAGCCAAGTTCCGCCTCCACGGCGATCTGTTCCGCAAGGGCGCCGAGTCCCGTTCCCAGAATGAGCGCGACGTCAGGTGCGAAGGTCGTGACATCGCGCACCACGTCTACTGCCTTGCTCACGTTCATTGGGCGGTGGGGGGGCTGCCGTCCTGGCTCCCGGCGTCGAGGGCGTCAATTTCGGCGAGGTAGCGTTCCAGTAGAGCCCGGAACGACGCGAGGTACGCGATGAAATGCCGTTGCGAGGCCTCGGTGTCGCGGCGCACATTCACCTCTGATGCGCGCGCTCTAGCAAGGAGATCGTCGGCCTTCTGCCGCGCCTCTCTCACGATCAGATCGGCCTCTTTCCGGGCAGATATCTCGGTGTCGGACCGGAGCTGTTGCGCGGCCACAAGTGCGTCATTGAGCGCTTTCTCGCGCTCACGGAACGCGCGCAGCTGCTCGCGGAGATTCTGCACCCGCTCCTCGAGCGTTGCCCGCTCGCGCAGGAGCCGCTCCATCTCTTCGGCCACACGCTCGCGGAAGTCTTCCACACCCGCTCGTTCGTAGCCCAAGGTTGCGCGGCGAAATTCCTGCGCGCGCACGTCTATGGGTGTGAGATGGAATTCGTCGTTCATGCTCACCGATCTCCGAAGAGGACCGTACCTAGGCGCACCACAGTGGCACCCTCCGCCACCGCCGCGCGGTAGTCGCCTGACATCCCCATCGACAACTGCGGGAGGGGCACGTCGGGCGTGGCCATGTCGTCTCGCAACTGCCGCAACCGTGCAAACACGCGCCGCTGTTCCCCCTCGTCGTCCGTATAGGGCGCCATAGTCATGAGGCCCTGGACGTCCATACCGGGGAGAGACGCCGCATATTCCACCAACTCCACGAGTGCCTCCGGCGCACACCCGCTCTTCTGTTCCTCTCCCGCGACGTTCACCTGTATCAGGGCCCGCACACGTGTATCGCCAGATTCGGCGGCCTGCACCAGCGCGTCCGCAACACGCTTCGAGTCAACCGACTGCACCATCCAGAACCGGCCGGGCACGTATTTCGCCTTGTTCGTCTGAAGGTGCCCGATGAGGTGCAAGCGTACCGCGACAGCCAGCCCATCCAGCTTCCCCAACGCTTCCTGCACTCGGTTCTCGCCGACATCCTCGAGTCCGGCGTGCACCGCCGCCTCGACCGCCGCACGCGGATGGCCCTTGGTTACCGCGACGATCCGCACCGGTTCCGTGATCCCCTCGGCAGCCCGGATCCGCGCAATCTCCTCGCGCACGCGCGCGAGGTTGGCTGGCAAGGCCGCAAAGTTCATAGCCTGAAAAATTACCGACACTTACGTTGCCCTACAAGGTAGCGCTACTGCTCCTCCGGGACCGGAATCGCGGTGTCACCGAATGGAATGGTCGGCGCACTTTGGGACAGCATCTGAATCAGGCTGGCCAGGTCGGAATTGGGCGCCAGATGATAGCCCCTGCTGAGGTACTCAACGCTCCGCTCGCGGTCGCCCATGACCTCGAACGCCTGACCGAGGGTGAGATAGGGAAGACTGAGATTCGTGGCGATGTTGCGGGTCGTGGGATCGAGATCCAGCGTATCTGCAGCAAACAGACCGGCGTAGCGGTACACGTGATTCACGAGCCAGTCGGTCCGCGGCACATCGACCGGGATCCCGAGCAACGTGCCCGTCACCAGGCGCGACGTGTCGGGCGCCTCGACTGCGTTGACGCGAATCACCAAGGCCTCATTCGTGAGATACTCGTTGAGGTTCAACCAGTTGCTCGCGCCGGCGGTGACCGAGTAGTAGACTGGGCGACTCTCGACATTCTGGCGCATGAGCAACAGCATGAGCCAGTCTTTCACGTACAT
>JAZDCY010000036.1:0-6970 GCA_036679645.1 Gemmatimonadota bacterium
GCCGCGCCCGCGCCGGCCAAGATGCGGACACAATTCTTCACACCTATTTTCCGGGAACAGATCTTGTTCGCTGGTACTAGTCCATCACAACGCTTAGCCTCTGCGGTCTCTGCGGTGAGACACATGGCTCGAGGAGCGACGGCTGTCAGACGCATTGCGCAACGTGCCGTGATTGTCGCGGCAGCTCTTGGCGTTACCCCCGGACGGGCTGCGGCCCAGGGATTCCTCGAGGAGTTCAGCTACGAGGGACTCCGGTTCTCCGGTATAGGCGTGGATGTCGGCGCGGTCTTCTCCGACCGGCTAGCAACAGAGATCACGGGCTCGCTGCGCGTGGATTACGGGTTCATCGCTCCCAACGTGCGCACGATTGCGGAGTTCGAGAATCGGCTGCGGGGTGTCGTCACCGACCCGACCGGCGATTTCCAGATCGAAGTAGGTACGGTCACTTGGACGAACGTCGCAATCGATCTGGATCTGCAGTACCTGTTCGCGCGCGGCCCGTCCGTGATTCCCTATGTAGGGCTCGGGATCGGCGTCCACATCCGGGACGCTAGTGGCGCGGCAATCGCCGGTACTTTTGTAGAGGACGCGCTCGAGACGATCGCTGCCGTCCTGAGCGTGACGGGCGGGTTCGAGGTAGGGCTCACACGCGAACTGCGATTCACGGCCGAAGGCCGCGGGATGTTCACTAGCGGGTTGCTTGCCGCGTCCATCCGCGGCGGGTTCATGATCCGATTTCCCAGAGGGGCGCAGTGAGCGGGCCGGTCCGCGTCGGTGTCATAGGCGTGGGTGCAATCTCGCAGATTGCGCATCTACCTGTGCTTGCGGCGCGCGACGATGTCGAGATCGTCGGGATATGTGACAACGATGTGCCCAAGGCGCGCTCTCTCGCCGACCGCTTTGGCGTGCCCAGCGTCTTCGAGGATATCGAAGATCTACTGCGGGACAGCGAGCCCGATGCCGTCGTCGTGACGACGCCCAATCTGCTGCACGAGGTGCATGCGGCGACGGCGTTATCGGCGGGCGCGGCGGTGCTCTGCGAGCGGCCGCTAGCTATGACGTCCGCCGGCGTCGAGAAAGTGCTGGCCGCGCAGCAGGCGGCCGGACAGCCCCTCATGGTGGGAATGAATCACCGGTACCGGCACGACGTACAGGCAATCCGCGCCTTCGCCGCCGGTGGCGAGCTGGGAGCGTTGCGCGGTATCCGCACCGGCTGGTATCAGTTCCGCGCGTCACGAGTCGAGCTGGGTTGGCGTCGCCGGCGCGCGACGTCGGGCGGTGGAGCGATGCTCGATCTGGGGCTCTCGCTGCTCGATCTCGCACTCTGGGTGGCCGACCGTCCCATCCCGAAACAGGTGAGCGCCGCGCTATCTGTGTCGCCCGGTGCGGAGGTCGAGGACGCCGGGTGCGCGCTCGTGCACTGCGAGGGCGGCTATTCGATATTCGTCGACGTGGCGTGGCGCTATATCGGCGACTCGGAGCGGTTCTGGGTCGATCTTCAGGGTGCGCAGGGTACCGCACGCATCAATCCGCTGAAGGTCTTCAAGGAGATGCACGGCACGCCGATGGACGTGACGCCCACCGGTGCCGCGGGTCGCGAGGGTCAGTTCCAAACGTCCTACCGTGCCGAGTGGGCAACATTCCTCGCCGTCGCGCGCGGTGAGGTCGATGCCCCGCCGCTCGACGACCAGATCGTGTCACCGTGTGAAGGCGCTCGCGCTCCCCAAACAGGACTGGCCACTGATTGCCGCGGGCGGCGTGTTGCTCGCGGTCGCCTATCCGCCTTTTCATCTCCTGCTGCCGTCGTTTGCCTGTGTGATCCCGGTCGTCTGGTTGATCACGCAGTCGGCGGACGACGCGCGGCCGCTCCGGCGACGGCTGGTGCAGGGGTTCTGGTACGGGCTCGTATCGCAGGGGCTCGTGCTCTACTGGCTGGTGATCGCGCTGTGGCATTTCACGCCGCTCTCCCTCTTGGCGTACGTAGCCACGATTCTCGTGTACGGGCTCTATCACGCCGGGCTCTTTGCCATCGTCGGATGGGTGGGGACGCGGACCAGGTTGTCGCTGCTCGTCGTGCTGCCCATCTGCTGGACGGCGCTCGAGTGGTGGCTCGGACATGCGGGCGACGTGGCGTTCCCGTGGCTGGGCTTGGGGACCTCGCTCACCGGATTCCCCATGTTGGTACAGATCGCGGACGTCGTCGGGGCGCGCGGCGTCACGTTCCTGCTCGTGCTCGCCAACGTGGCGCTGGCACTGGCGCTGCCGCGCTGGCGTGAGCCACGCGCGATTCGGACGTTTGTCGCCGTTGGGGCCGGCGTCGTTGTGGCACTAGGCTACGGCGCGCTGCGGGCGCGCGCCATTCCCATCCGGCCAGTGGGCACCGTCGCGCTGGTCCAGCCCAACATCGGTTTCCAGGAGAAGTGGGAGGCAGAGTTCCGCGATTCGATCTTCGAGCGGCTCATCAGCATGTCCGCCGAGGCCATGCGGGAAACCTCGCCACAACTCGTGGTCTGGCCCGAGGCCGCCATCCCGGGGTATCTGGCGAATCGCCCCGCCTGGGATCGTGCCATCAGCCTGCAGGCGCGGGCGGCTGGTATACCGATCCTGGCGGGCGGGCTCGACGTCGAGTGGTATGGGAGCGGGCCGCAGGACTACGACTACTGGAACGCCGCGTTCTTCATCGACGCCGACGGGCAACGCAACGACACCACGTATCACAAACGCTACCTCGTACCCATCACGGAGCGAGTGCCCTTCGTGAATCCGCGCTGGTTCGACCTCGACTTTTTTGGCGGGTTCGCCATCGGGCGCCAGGCACCGCTCTTCGAGAGCGATATGGGACGGTTCGGCATCATCATCTGTTACGAATCGGCGTTCGAGGATCGCACCCGGCAGTACCGCATGCGCGGCGCCGACTGGATCGTGAACATCACCAACGATGCGTGGTTTGGCCGCACCAGCGCACCGCGCCAGCACTTCGCACACCTCGTAATGCGCGCCATCGAGAACCGCGTCGGTATTGCTCGGGCGGGCAACAACGGCATCTCCGGGTTCGTCGATCCGCTCGGCAGGGCGTACGGATTGACGCGGCTCGACGAACGTCTCATTACGGCAGATGTTCTGGTCACCAGCGATACGCGGACCCTCTACACGAGACTAGGTGACTGGGTCGGGCTCTTCAGCATCGTGGGAACCGTGCTTCTCGTCGGCACCGCGTGGCGGCGCCGTTCGTGACGCGGGTCGGCGTCGACGTCGGCGGCACCTTCACCGATCTCGTGGCGCTCGAGCCCGATGGAACCATCCGCATCACCAAAGTCCGTTCCACTCCCGCAGATCCTGCACGGGGGCTCTGGGCGGCGCTCGATGCCGCACCGGACGTCCGGCCCGAGATCATCCTTCACGCCGAGGGGTTCGAGGATCTCCTGTGGTTGCGGCGTCAAGATCGCGCGGGCCTCTACGATCTGAGCCGGCACCACTCGCCGCCGCCCGTGGAGCGCGCCGACGTCATTGGAGTGGCGGAACGGATGGGTCCGAAGGGTGTGGTGCGCCCCCTCACGGACGGCGAGATAGAGCGCGTGGTCGGGGCGGTACGAGCCCTGACGCCCGAAGCCGTGGCCGTCGCTTTCCTGTTCAGCTTCCGCGACCCCGTGCACGAGCAACGCGTCGCAGAGGCGTTGCGCAGGGCGCTGCCGGACTGCGCGGTCGTGCCGAGTGCCGAAGTGTTGCCGGTGTTCCGTGAGTACGAACGTACCAGCACGACGGTCGCTGAGGCGTTCTTGCGTCCCACGATCGCAGGGTATGTGGAGCGGCTCGCGGGGGAAGCGCAGCGACGTGGCATCGCCGACGTCCGGATCATGGCATCGAACGGCGGTACGCTGTCACCTGAGCACGCACAGAAGCACGCGACCGCGCTGGCCCTCTCCGGTCCTGCGGCCGGCGTCGAAGGAGCGCGATTGGTGGGTGAGCTGCTCGGCGAACGCAACCTGCTCACGCTGGACATGGGGGGAACGAGTGCCGACGCGAGTGTCATCGTTGACGGGGCGGCACTCGCGCAGAGTGGTGGTGCGATCGGCGGGATCCCGCTCGCACTCCCGAATACGTTGATCGAAACGGTCGGTGCAGGCGGCGGCAGCATCGCGTGGGTCGATTCCGGTGGCGCGTTGCGCGTGGGACCGCACAGCGCCGGTGCCGAGCCGGGGCCCGCGTGTTATGGCCGCGGCGGGACCGACGCCACCGTCACCGATGCCGTGCTCGTACTCGGGTGGCTCGATGCAAACCGGCCGCTCGCGTCGGAGTTGCGGCTCGATCCCGCCGCCGCACGTGACGCCGTGGAGCGCGTCGCGAAAGAGGCCGGACTCGACCCAGCGCACTGTGCCGAGGGAATCGTCGACATCGCGGTCGCGACCATGGTGCGCGCGTTGCGGCGGGTGAGTGTGGAACGGGGACTCGACCCTCGCAGCATGACGCTCGTGCCGTTTGGTGGCGCCGGGCCGCTCTTCACCTGTCGGCTCGCGGAGAGTCTCGGCATGACGCGCGCCGTCGTGCCGCCGCATCCGGGTGTGTTGTCGGCGGTCGGCCTCGCGGCAGCGTCGGAGCGGGTCGAGGCGGTGCGCTCGGTACACCGGTTCATCACGGACGTTGACGCCGCGGTGTGGGACACGTGGTTCGCGACACCGGAGCGCCAAGTCACCACGTCACTTGCCGGCACCACCGTCACGCGGTTTGCCGAGTGTCGGTATCCCGGGCAGGGCTACGAACTCAGCGTTCCGGCAAATGACGGCCCAACGGCGGTGACGGATGCGTTTCATCGGATACATGCGGAGCGGTACGGGCACGCGGACGTAGAGCGGGAGGTGGAGGTCGTGAACGTGCGGGTGGTGGGGACGAGAGAAGGCGGGATGGCGGGATGGCGGAAAGGCGTAGAGGCGGGAAGGCGGGAAGGCGGGAAGGCGGGAGGTAGTGCCGGGATGGATGCCGCTACCGTCTTTGAGGGGCCGACCACGATTGCTTTGGCGGATGCAACAGTTCGCATCGAAGATGGATGGCAGGGGGCCGCACACGAGTCGGGAGCGCTAATCGTAACATGCGACGCCATCCCGCCCTCCCGCCCTCCCGCCTTACCGCCATGCTAGACGCCATTGGTCTCGCGGTCATGGCCCACGCGTTTGCGGGTGTCGCTGAGGAGATGGGCGGCGTACTCGTGGCGAGTGCGTTGTCGCCCAACATTCGCGAACGTCGCGACTTGTCCGCCGCGCTCTTCGGTACCGAAGGAGAGATGATTGCGCAGGCGGCGCACATTCCCGTGCACCTTGGCGCCATGCCGGAGGCGGTGGCGGCGGTGCGCGCTCTCGGACCGGCACCGGGTGACACGTTTGCGCTCAACGATCCGTTCACGGGCGGCACACATCTTCCGGACATAACGCTCGTACACGCCATCGATCTCGACGGCGAGGTCGCGGGTTACACGGTGGTTCGTGCACATCACTCGGATGTTGGCGGCAGTCGTGCGGGCAGTATGCCACCGGCCTCGACCGAGATCTTCCAAGACGGTCTGATCATTCCGCCGGTGCGATGGGCGCGCGCGGGAGCTGTCGATCGGAATCTCGAGCGGTTGCTGCTTGCCAACGTGCGCACCCCGGACATGCGGCGCGGTGATCTCGCGGCACAGTTGGCGGCATGCGAGCGTGGGGCAGCGGCGTATCGCGCGTTGGTCGAACGCCGGGGCCGCGACTACGTGGACGGCGCCGCGGCCGACTTGCTCGACTACGCCGAACGCCGCACGGTCGCAGCCATCGTGGAGCGGGTGGCGGATGGCGAGTACACGGCGGTGGACTGGCTCGAGGGAGACGGGATCACTGATGCGGATATCGAGCTACGTGTCCTCGTGCGCGCGCGTGGCGGGCGCCTGCACCTGGATTTCGCCGGCAGCGCACCGCAGGCGAAAGGCAACGTGAACTGTCCGATCGCCGTTACGCGCTCGGCGTGTCTCTTTGTCGTGCGCTGTCTGTTGGATGACGACGTGCCGACCAACGGTGGCGTGCAGCGCGCCCTCGAGGTCAGCGCGCCCGCTGGCTGCATTGTCAACGCGCAGTGGCCAGCCGCGGTCGCCGCCGGCAACGTCGAGACGTCGCAGCGGATCACGGATCTCATCTTCCGTGCGCTCGGCCTACGAGACGTTGGGTGGCGGGCAGGGGGCTTCAGCGCGTGGCGATGGTCCCTCGGCCGTACACGTCGGGATGTCCAATACGCGGAACACGCCCATAGAGGTGTTCGAACTCGAGCACCCACTTCGGATTCGCTCTTACGCGCTGCGGCCGGGATCGGGTGGGGATGGAAAGCATCGTGGCGGTGACGGGGTGGTAAGAGAGTACGAGGCACTCGAGGAGGTGCAGGTGAGTGTGATCTCGGAGCGACGCCGGCACGCGCCGCGCGGTGTGGCCGGCGGAGGTGAGGGTGCTATTGGGAAGAACCTCCTCAACGGAGACGAGTGTGGCGGGCGTGTGGCTGTGACGATGAAGGCGGGTGACGTGCTGCGGATCGAGACGCCGGGGGGTGGGGGCTGGGGGCTGGGGTAACGCGGGGGCGTAGCGGGAAAACGAAGTTCATGTTGTCCGTGACCAGCGTGCTCAACAGCCGCTACGCCGTCTATGGTGGGTCCCAGCGTGTGCAAGGCATGCACCAGGCGTGTCGCATTTTGACATCTCTCCAATGTCGGTTTCGGACGGCCATCGAACTCACGCAAAGTCCCTTGTGTGATGTCGCGCCGAAGTGCAATATCATGGTCCGGCGGCAGCGCCGGGTAACCGCAACGACAGAGTGATACGCTGAGCTTTTGCGGCACCGCAATGGATGCTCGAATGCCATCTCATCCAGGTCTGGTCGGATCTTCCAAGGTCGCGCGTGGCATACGGCATCAGCTGCGCCGCTTGGCGGTGGCCCCGTGGCCTGTACGCATCGAAGGGCCAAGCGG
>JAZDCY010000037.1:0-57786 GCA_036679645.1 Gemmatimonadota bacterium
TGATCGCTGCGTTAACAGCGGTCGGAGTTCGGGTTCACCTGCACCCGAGGAGCTTCCTCTTTTTTCTCCCCCCTGTCGAGGGTCAGCAATTACACAAAGATAGGGACACTACCCGCACGATCTCGGGTCGAGCTTGATCATTGGCCGTGACCGCTATGCCATCCCGATAGCCACGTACCGCATCCGCGACCGCTCTGGAGCGAGCGAGGTCGGTCGTAAGAATTACAACGGTGTCGCCTTCGTAGAAGAGCCCTGCGAACTCAGCGGCAAGGTCGCCGACAGCCGAGAAATGATCGTCGATCGTGAACGGCTCAGAGACGGCACGCTGGAACGCTACAACGGGTTCGTTCGGCGGCCTCGAGCTATCGGTGCAGGCGGTCGCCAAAGCGATCAACCAGAGAACGAATCCTGCGCGAGCTAGCTGGGCAGGCCGGGGGGGGGGGGGGGGTACGCATACGCGGTCCTCGCTTTCCAATCTTCGTTCCGTAGCACCAACGACGAAATGATGCGGATTCTGGCATCGAGTGTCAAGGTCGGCAAGCACCTCCGTGTGACCCGCTTCAGGGAGCAAACCTGCTGTTCCTCAGCACTGTGCAAAAAGCGACATGACGAACGGGCCTAATCCCAAGTGGCACATGTCGATTGTCCTTCAAATAGAAGAATCGGGGTGCAAAATGCGACAGCGCGTGGCGGTGGGCGCCGCTGACGCCGAGCTTCTCCAGCATCAAACTGCGCGGGTACGGGGTGCTCTTACAGGTTTCGCCCGTCGAGACGCCCAGAGGTCATGGTAACCCTCCGAAACCGCAATGCATCAAAGGTCGTAAGGGGCTTTACCATGCGCATTGCTGCCTGGATCTGCGGTCGGTCGTCGGCCGGCGTCGTATTCGCGACTGTGGTCGCGCTCGGAAGTGGCGGGCTCACGGCCGTAACAATCGAGGCCGTCGTGCGCGCGCGGCTGGACGGAGCGCACCTCACGGCACCCACCAGGTTCTACGCGCGTCCCCTCATCCTCGCGCCGGGGAAAACCGTCGCCCGCGAACGGGTTGCCAGCCACCTCGATCGGCTGGGCTACGAGCGCACGCGGCGATCGCGAGTGCGCGTTGGCGAGTACCGGCTCGATGCGCGTCGCTGGGTAATTGGACGGCGCGCCTTTCGCCATTACGATCGGCTCGATCCCGGTGGGGTGATGGTCGCCGACGTGGGAGGCGACCGGATCTGGCGTCTCCGCGATGACGACGGTAGGCGCATGGACGCCGTCGCGCTGGAGCCCGAGTTGATTCGAGCCATCGACGGCGATCGGTTCGACGACCGGCTACCCGTGCGTCTCGCGGACATGCCGGACCAATTGGTCAGTGCGGTGCTGGCTGTCGAGGACCAACGTTTCTTGTCGCATCACGGCCTCGACGCACGGCGCATTGCGGGGGCTATGCTGGCAAATGTACGCGCCGGTCACATCGTGCAGGGTGCCAGCACCATCACGCAACAGCTCGCAAAGAACCTCTTTCTCTCGGCACGCCGATCGCCTGTCCGCAAGGTGCGCGAGTGGGCCATGGCGCTCCTGCTCGAGGCGCGCTACGACAAGTCCGAGATCCTCGAGGCCTATCTCAACGAGGTGTACCTCGGCCAGGACGGCGCGTATGCCATTCACGGGGTCGGCCGGGCGGCTCAGTTTTACTTCGGGAAGGATGTCAGTCAACTCGATCTCGCCGAGTCGGCGCTTCTTGCCGGGATAATTCGTGGCCCCAGCCTGTACGCGCCGTTCCGCCGGCCCGACGCCGCCATAGCACGACGCAACCTCGTGCTCGATCTAATGCACCAGCAGGCGGTGATCCCGGATGAGGCGTACCGGCAGGCGCGCAGCACTGAGCTGGCGCTGCACCACGCGCCGCCCCCCGGGCGCCATGGCCGGTACTTTGTCGACTACATCGCGGCGCAACTGCGCCGGCGGCACGGGCGTGACGCGCTCCAGCAAGGTATGGCGGTATTCACGACGCTCGACATGGGGCTACAGCAAGCGGCGGAGCGGGCGGTAGGGGACGGTTTGCGGCGTCTCGAGCGCGACCACCCGCGGCTAGTGCGCGACAGCACGCTTGTGCAGGCGGCGCTTGTAGCCATCGACCCGCGCTCCGGCGCAATCCTGGCTATGGTTGGCGGTCGCGATTACGGTCGCTCACAGTTCAATCGGGCCGCACAGGCCCGGCGGCAACCGGGAAGTGCTTTCAAACCCATCGTCGCCCTGGCTGCGCTCTCGCACGGCGATGACAAGACGGCGCCGAACTTTACTTTGGCCTCGGTACTCGATGATACTCCGCTCTCCGTGACAACGCCGGCGGGATCGTGGGAGCCGCAGAACTACGACCGACGGTTCCGCGGCGCCGTCACCCTGCGCGATGCGCTCGAACGATCGCTGAACGTCCCCTTTGCGCGGTTGGGGTTGGCGATCGGTCCCGATCGCGTTGTCGCCACCGCGCGCCGTCTCGGCATCGAGGGGCCGCTCACGGCGGTACCGAGCATCGCCTTGGGCTCGAACGAGGTGAGCCCGCTCGAGTTGACGCGCGCGTACGGGGTGCTGGCGGCGGGCGGTGTGCGGGTCGATCTGTCGGGCACGATCGGGGTCTTCGATCACACAGGGCAGTTCATCGAGCAGCCGACCCGCCGTGCGGAACGTGTCTTTGACGCTGCCGAAGCCTACCTCGTTACGTCGGCACTGCGCGGAGCGGTGGAGCGTGGCACGGGACGGTCGTTGCGGCGTCTTGGGCTCTACGGAGCGGTTGCCGCCAAGTCCGGGACGACGAACGGGTTCAGAGACGCATGGTTCATAGGGTATACGCCCACGATTACCGTCGGTGTGTGGGTCGGTTTCGACGATGGCGCCAGCCTCGGACTGCCCGGATCCCGCGCCGCTCTTCCCATCTTCGCCGCATTCCTACGGTCAGCGCTGGGACCGGAGGGCGAGGCCGGCGACTTCCAAATGCCCACGGGTGTGGAGGTGAGGGAGATCAGTGTAGAAACCGGTCCGCGTGCAGGCAGGGGCTGTCAGGGCCTACGTGAGGTTTTTCTTCGTGGCACCGCACCGGTGGAGAGCTGCGCTCGCTGGCCGTCCTCCTGGAGCCGTTACTCCGCGACGGCGCGCCGGTGGTACCGCGACGAGCTTACCCCGCTGGTCCGAGATCTCCGCCGCCGCGCGCGACGCCGGAGGGGCGATTGATGCCCTGTAGGGCTCGGACCGGGCACAGCTAGCGGCCCCCGTCACTCGACTTCATATTCGGCGCTCTAGTCATGGGTGAGTGTTGCCGATGAGCAGCCGATGTTGCTGGGCCGTGGTCCCGCTAGTCCTTCTGGCGTGCTCGCAACCCGACCCCGCGGGGCCCGGGGACGGCAATACCACCGGGGGGCCGGCGGAGATTCCCGATCTTTCCGGTATCTGGGTCGTTACGCAGGCGGACAACGGCTCGTTCCAGACGAGTGACGCACAGGGCGGTGACGTGCAGGAGCGCGCTAGTGGTGAGTGTGTCATGCGGGCGAGTGGTGGCGGGCCGTGGCGTCTGGTCATTGTCCAGGATGGGAGCAACGCGACCGCCGAGTTCCCGGCGCGGCAGTTGTCGTGCGAGGGTGAGGACACATCGCCAGATACGCCCGCGGAGGGGACGGTGCGCCTGAGTGAGACGTTCGAGGGCTTCACGGTCGGGGTGCGCTTCGGCGGTGATGGCAGTGCGAGTTTCGTCCCACACAACACCTGCGACGATGCGGCGTTCGCGCGAGACATCGTCTCGGCATGCAGTTGGAGCGAGTCCATGTCACTGACTCGTGAGGGAACCGGCGATATCATGGGGACCTTCACCGTGCGGTTGGATTACACGGTGGTTTCAACCCGTCGTTCGTACGAGGTCATCCGCGGAAACCTGCTTGCGGAGTGGATCGGGCCGCCGCCGTGAGCTGACGTCAGCGAGACGCCCGTTCTGGGGTCAGTGGCGCGTGATGCGATTGCGGCCCTTGCCTTTGGCCGTTGCGAGCGCGTTAGCCGCTGCATCGACGAGCGGATCAGAAGCCTTGTCTGGCGAGGGGACTTGCGCCGCGACACCGCCACTGACCGTTACGCGCTCGTCTATCCCTTTTGGATGATTCAGGTTCAGCGTGTGGATATCCACGCGCATCCGCTCGCATAGCTCTTCCGCCTGTTTCACCTCCAGTCCACCGGCGAAGATTAGACCAAAGGTCCCACCGTGGTACCGCGAGACCAAGTCGCCAGAGCGCCGCAAATGATCTGACAGGACTTCGGCAACCCGGCGCAGCGCCTTGTCACCATCGAGGTGTCCCCATTCGTCGTTGTAAGCGCGGAGATGATCCACGTCGAGGAGCGCTACCGCGAGCGGCACCTTGAGACGCCCGGCACGGCGCCACTCCTCCTTCAGGTTATTGTCCCAGACGCGGCGGTTGGGCGCCCCCGTGATGCCGTCCACGCGATCCTCGCGTTGCTTGCGATCGGTGATGTCGCGAGCCACTGCGTAGAGCAGTCCAGTCTTCGCTTCGGGATAGGATGTCCAGTGGAGATACTTGTACGAGCCGTCCTTGCAGCGGAACCGGTTCTCGAACGAGAGAGTGAGCTGGCCGGAAGCGAGCTTACCCACTTCGGCGAGGGTCTGTTCACGATCGTCGGGGTGCACGAGGTCGACGAACGGATGTGCCAGCAGCTCTTCGGTCTCGTAGCCCAAGACGCGGGTGAAGGCCGGGTTCACGCGCCGGAAGAAGCCCTTGGTGTCCGCGATACAGAACAGGTCAACCGCGAAGTTGAAGAACTTCTCCAGGTCGTAGGTGTTGTCTGCCTTGCGGGGAGGAGTTGCCACACCGTCCTCTCTTCCTGATGACTCATCTGGCGCTCGCCGTGAGGCGAGGGCGAGTCGGGGCGGCCGGATTCGAACCGGCGACCCCCTGCTCCCAAAGCAGGTGCGCTACCGGACTGCGCCACGCCCCGATGTGCCCTATTCTAGCCGACCTACGGCTCTTGAGGAAGTATGAAGGCGGGGCGGTCCGTAAGTTTCCTCGTAAGTGGTTGGCCCAACCGTGACTCTTCAGTGCTAGCACTAGGGAACGTATCGCTCCCGAGTCGTGGGAGGATGCCAGAGCGGAGGCGGGGGGCGCGATCCCCGGCAACTGCACGATCCGTTTGCTCGGTTGTGCAAAGAAGTGTGCGAGAACGAATCGCCGGGTTGGTGTATGCGGCGTACGAGACTACGCCGACCTGGCGTCCTCTTGCCCCGTGATGTGTGACTGCGGGTGAAAACGGGGTGTGTGGAGCAGAGTCCCAAAGCAGGTGCGCACGCCGTCGCGGAGCGTGAGCGACGCGCGGCGGGAGAACACCCGCGAGGCGGCAGCGAGCCGACGGCGAGCGTCAGCGCCATGCGGGGGTTCTCAACCGGACTGCGCCACGCCCCGATGTTCAGACGCTCAGACGCTCAGGTGCTCAGACGCCGTCGAGAGCGAGTATCTAATCTAGGACTTACTACCGTTCGCCACTAGCCGCCGTCTGAGCGAACCACTCGGCGAAGGCAAGGTCAGTTAGTCTTCGGGCTCGATCTCCACCGCAATTCCCCCGACGAAGCCAGCGATCATGTTGTAGAACCAACACGCGAGCACAGTTGTGACCCACCCGAAAGCCGCGTACAGCAAAGGGAAGATGAACAGCGTGACCCCACTGAACCAGGCCATTCCAGTGTCATCGACGCTGTCCGGCAGTACGCTGATCAAGATGTAGACCGGGACGAGGAAGATGATGGTCATAACTAAATACATCATGGCGGCCATGTTGGCGGTCTGGATGACTCCAAAGCGTCGTACGCGATGCATGAGGGCCCCTTTGAGAGGAGAGTGCGGGGGCTAACATGTGGGCGCATTACGACCGGGACAAGGCACGGGTGCTCCTCCCCATGCCGTGTCTAGAGGGTCGCTATGAAATCCACCGTAGTCTGTGGCTCGGGCCGAAATCTGTAGTCGGGGTCACTATCGACAGATCGAATGACGCCGCCGGAATCGATTACGAATCTGCCCGGCATGGGCAGCGTCCATCTGTCGACTCCCTGGTCCCCGGGAAGGTCAATGCCGAATTTGCGGTACACCTCGATGAGATCGTCGGGTAGGTCAAACGCGAGACCGAACTGTTTGGCCAGCTCGTTGTTGTGATCCCACAGGATATCAAAGCCTAGCTCATGCTGTTCGATCATCGCGCTGCTGTGCTCTGGTTTTTGCGGCGTGATTAGGATCAGCGTGGCACCGAGTTCTTCGAATTGACCAGCGGCTCGCCCCAGAGCATACAGCTCTGCATTGCAGTAGGGTCACCACTTGCCACGAAAGAAACTCAGCACAAGAGGTCCCTTTGCCAGAAGGTCTGCAGAGTTCACGGTTTCGCCGCGCGTGTTCTCGAGGTTGAACGCGGGCACGCTGTCGCCGATCTTGAGGACGCGGTCCATGATCCCCGACGCGCGAAGGTCATCGGTGGCTCTGTGCATAATGGCAATGCTGTCTGCTGGTATGCGCTCGGCGGCACCATCACGAATTCTCTCGAGCTGTTTGGTCAGGCCCATTCAGTTGACCTCAAGGTGATTGGGACATCCTCGCCTTCTCCGCTACGGGCGGAGGAGGGGGCTCGTACTGCTCGGCAAGCGCAAGACCCGCACGCCGTCGCGGAGCTACAGCTGGAATCTACGGCCGTTCGCCACTGGCGGCAGTCTGAGCGAACCACTCGGCGAACGCGCTGAACGCACATCCTCGATGGCTGACGCCGTCCTTTTCCGCTTGTGACGCTTCCCCGAAACCCTTCCCGAGATCATCGGAGAAGAACAACGGGTCGTAGCCGAATCCTCCAGTGCCGCACGCTTTGTCGAGAATGCGCCCGGTGCACTGGGCCTCAAAGACGCGAGGGATGCCGTCCCAGGTCTCCAGGAACGCAATGACACACCGATACCGTGCCCGACGCCGGTCCGCGGGCGCTCCTGCGAGGCGGTTGAGCAACTCCGCGTTGTTGGCGGCGTCCTGGTCGCGCGGGTCGGCCGTTGGGAGCGCAAACCGTTTTGAGCGCACGCCCGGCTCCCCGCCCAGTGCAAACACCTCGATGCCGGAGTCCTCCGCCACGGTGGGAAGTCGCGAGTGCTTGGCGAAGTAGACAGCTTTCTTCTTGGCGTTCGTCTCGAACGACTCGCCGTCCTCGATATTGGCCTCCTCAGGCCGCTCCCAGATGCCTTGTTCTTCGGGGAATACGATCCGGTACGACAGATCCGCCAGCAGCAATCTTATCTCGCGCTGTTTCCCCTCACTACGGGTTGCAACGAGCAGTTTTGGTTTCATCCCAGCACCTTTCGCTGCGCGGCAAACAGCTGGGCGATGCCCTGGTCCGCGAGGCCCAACAGAGCATTCAGCTCGTCCCGGCCGAACGAGCCTTTCTCTCCGGTTCCCTGCACCTCCACGTAACGGTCGGGCTCTACCATCACAACGTTGGCATCGACATCGGCGTTTCGATCTTCCTCGTAGCACAGATCGAGCACGGGTTCCCCGTTGACGATCCCTACCGACACCGCTGCGCAGAGCCGGCCAAAGGGATCGGAAACATCATGTACGTTGGCCATCCACTTACAGGCGTCGGCCAACGCCACCGTCCCACCGGTAATGGCCGCGGTACGCGTGCCGCCGTCCGCCTGGAGTACGTCACAATCGATGTGGATAGTGCGCTCGCCGAACGCGAAGGTCTTGAGCGCCGCGCGCAAGCTGCGCCCAATCAGGCGCTGGATCTCACGGGTTCGTCCCCCTGCCCCGCTCCGCTCGCGCGACGTGCGTTGGGTCGTGGCGCGCGGAAGCATGGCGTACTCCGCCGTGAGCCAGCCCTCGCCGCGACCGGCGCGCCAACCGGGGACTTGTCCGACGACGCTTGCCGTGCAGAGCACGTGCGTTTCCCCAAACCGCACCAGGCACGAGCCCTCGGCGTGCGGGTTCACGCCGCGCTCGATTCCGATGGGGCGCAGGTCATTCGCGGCTCGTCCGTCAGGTCGTGGCATGGATGCGCTCCACCAGGGCCGTAGTTGAGTATCCCTCTCGCAGGGTGATGACCGATACGTCTCCGCCGCGTGCAAGGACAACCTCGCGGCCGGGTACGGCATCGGCGGTGTAGTCGGCGCCCTTTACGAGTACGTCAGGTGTCATGGCCTCGATCAATGTTGCCGGGGTGTCCTCGTCGAACAGTACTACGCAATCCACCGCAGCCAGCGCCGCCACGACGCGTGCGCGGTCCACGCCTGGGACGACCGGCCGGCCGGCGCCTTTGCCCAGGCGCGCGGCCGAGGCATCGGAGTTCACGCCCACGACGAGCGCATCTCCAAGTGCCCGCGCTTCCTCGAGCAGTGCAATGTGTCCGGGGTGCAGGAGATCGAATACGCCGTTGGTGAAGACGACACGCTTCCCCTCGCGCGCCCGCCACCGTGCGGCCTCGCTGCGCGAACGGATCTTCGTGCTCGTCATGGGGGCGCCGCCGCGTCGGTCTGCCCGCCGCGCGCAAAGACGAGCTTCAGGAGAGGAGGTGCCACGAACGTCGTACCTATCACCATCAGAAGGATGCCTCCAAAGAGTTCGGGCGAGAGCACCCCGCTCGTGATGCCGATGTTGGCGAAGATCAGTCCTACCTCACCGCGCGGGATCATGCCGACGCCCACCGCGAGTCGGTTGAACTTGCGCCAGAACACCGCGTAGCCGGCGACCACCTTGCCGAGGACCGCGATGAGGAACAGCGCACCGCCGATGGCGAGGACCGCACGATTTGTGGGACTGGATGGGTTCAGCAGGCTGATATTGAACTGCGCCCCGATGCTCATGAAGAATATCGGCGTGAAGATATCCGCGACGGGTTTGATGCGGTCCTCTATGATATCGAACTGATTCGTTCCGGACAGGATCAATCCGGAAGCGAACGCTCCAATGATCATGGCCGACCCAGCGCGATCCGCGAGCCATGCTACGATCAACGTGAAGGCGAAGGCGGAGACAAGCAGCATGCCGCGCACCCTCATCCGATCGATGATGTTGAAGACACGCGGCGCGAGCGCGGTCCCGATGATGAGTGCGGCGGCGAGGAAACCGATCGCGACGGCGAGTCCGCGACCGATCTCGAAGACACCCACGGACGCTCCCGAGACCAACGCGGCGACGACGCCGAGGATGACCAAGCCGAGCACGTCGTCGATGACTGCAGCGCCCAACACGAGTTGGCCCTCAACCGAGCGCAGGGCCCGCAGGTCCGTCATCACGCGCGCGGTGATCCCGACCGACGTGGCGGTGAGCGTGGCCCCAATGAAGATCGCGGTTGTAGAATTGGCGACCAAATTGAAGCGCTCGGTTGCCAGCGGCGATATCCAGAACAAGAAGCCGAGCAGGAACGGCAGGGCGACGCCCACCGCGGCTACGGTAGTAGCGCCCGCGCCGACGCGCACGAGTTGTTTCAGGTCGGTGCCGAGGCCGATCTCGAACAACAGGACGACGACTCCGATTTCGGCAAGAACCCTAACGATATCGGCAACCGGGTCGGCTGCCCCTATGGGGATGACGCCGAGGAGGGAGGGGCCAAGCAGGGCCCCGGCGATCAACTCGCCGAGTACCGCCGGTTGTCCCATCCGCTCGAAGACCTCAGCCGAGATCTTGCCGGCGACGAGCAGGACCGGGAGAATCCAGAACAACCGCGTAATTAAATCGTCACCCGCGGACGTGCTCATTCCTGTGAGCGCGGTGGGCACCGCGGCAAGAAGCGGCGCGATCACGGTGTACTAGAGCGCCGAGCGCGCTTCGGGTTTGCGCGTGACGACGAGTTGCCAGAACGGGAGTGCGAGCGTGTCCTGCCACGAGGTCGAGATGACGATTTCGCGCGGGCGGCCCCGGCGCCGTATCGAGATACGCCGTGCGTCGGTGGGCAGGCCCAGCTCCGTGCTCTTGTCGCGGAGCCGATGCCGAATCGCGTCGTCATCGAGGTTCGTGCCGAAGCGCGCTTGTGTATCCATGTAGTCCTTCATTTGCTCATAGCGAATCTGTAACTGTGCCGGCGCGATCCCGTAATACACCGACGCGCCGAGGAGGACGAGCACCAGCAGACACCCCAAGTTCGTCTTGCCGCGGTGGTTTTGTGTCTGGCGCAACCGGTCTACCACTGCGACTGGGCTCCGTCCACGATGTCGTTTACCAACTTCGACAGGGCTTTTTCCCGCCCCTCCTTCTCCTTGGGCGGCTCGTACTCGCCGTCGACCACCAGGCTTTGCCGTTCCCACAGCGCCCTTCCCTCGATCTGATCGAAGATCTCGACCGACAGGGTGAGCTGCACCCGCCGTGCGGTGACCTGAACGGTCCCGATTCTCCCCGGTTGGATCGAGAGGGGGATGTCCGGCTCGTATCGGATGATGGCGCCTCGCACTATGGCATCGGCGTTGGCTTCCGACGCCAGGCGCAGGCCCAGCCGACTCTCGAGCGCCTCCCGCAGGGCGTCGTTCACTTCCTGCGTGAGCACGGGCTCGGGCGTCTGGTTGTCGAATGGGAGAATTGCAACTGTCCTGATGTGAGACGGCAGACCGCCGCCGGCGAACCCATAGAGGCACCCCGCCACGGCGAGCGCGGCGACTAGCGCGCACGCTATGCTACGAGCGCGTCCAGGTATCCGGAGCGAACGCGGCAACGGTGTCGATCCCCTCGAAGGTGAACGAGAATCGCGCGGCGTCACGAGGGAACGTCATGAGCGCGCCAATCGGCTGGCCGGTTTCCGGGTCGAGGTCGAGTTCACTGACTCCCTGAATGCGGTGCGCCACCCTCCACTCCGCTAGCAGCCGGGTTGTGGGTGCGCGCACCAGGATGAAGTCCATTTCGTCCTTGCCTACGACGTAGCGCCACGCACGTCGCTCGGCGGCATCCACTCCGAAGATCGTGGCACCCGGCGGCGGTGCGCCGGGAATACCGAGCGCCGCCCAGAAAAGCGCCGCTGCTGGAATCAAGTTCCGAAAATCTTGTTCGGGTTGCGCCCAGAGGGCACGGTTGCCGATGATCACGGCGCTGCCGGACTTGCCGAACGGTCCGCGGTAATCGAATCGGAGTGTGTCGGGCGGGGCGTACCGAACCACAGCTCGTCCCGCGGACGACCCCTGTTGGTTCATGAACCGCCACCGAAGGTTGAGTCTGAGCGGACGATCCGGCGCGAGCTCGCCGACCCATTGAGCGACAACCGCCGGCTCTAGTGGTACCAAGTTGTCCGGTGCGATGCTGCGCAGCTTGCCCGTGCAACCGGCGAGCCCAAGCAACCCGATCGCGACCAGCGGATAATAGAGAGCCCGCCTGCCGCGGTCAAGCGGAAATCCTTGTCCCATCAGTAGTTAAAGCCGAAAAAGAAATCCACGAACCGCCGCGATTGGTTCGGATCAGCAATGGAGTACCCCCGCGTATCGCCGAACGCGAATCTGAACCCGAAGTCCAGCCGCAGGATGATGGGGAAAATAACCGGCATGCGCAGTGCGAACCCGCTGCTGCCCAGGACACCGCGCGCGGAGGCATCTTGGGGCCACGCACCCCCGAGGTCGGCGAAGAGTGCCCCCTGGACGCCCGGAAATCTAATGGTCCCGAATGGGAACCCGATCGCGAGGAAGTTCGAGAGCGGGAAGCGGATCTCCTGGTTGAACAAGAAGGCGCGTGTGCCACCGATATTGCCGATACGCGGGTAGCCGCGCAGTGCCCACGGCCCACCGATACTCACGCGTCGCGGCCGGTTCCCCGCCGAGTAGTAGCCGAACAGCCGGACCGCGTACGAGGACCGCTGCCCGATCCGGAAGTAGCTGCGTTGATCGAGCGCCGCGAGCCACGAGTCGAAGCGACCGTTCGAGAGATCGTTGGTGACTCCGAGGGTCAAGTTCCGCCGTTGCCCGTCGATCGGACCGGTCTGCAGCCACAGCGTATTGTCGGTGACGAAGCTGAGGAGGTTGGTCGCAAGCCACCCGACCCGCCGGGGCTCGATCGGATCGCCGCCGACCAGATCGAACCGATCGGACCGTTCCATACGGAACTGGGCCTCCACGCGAGAGAAGCGCGAGAAGGGCCACCGCACTTCGCCAAAGATCCCAAACGACGTTTCCTCGAATACCGTACGGAAGTCGCCTTCGAAGAACACGCCCTTTGTACGGAACGCTCCCAGACCCCAATTGAGGCGCCTCTTCTGATTGAGGTAGAAAACCGATCCGTTGATGTTGTCGAAGAGACTGCCCCCAATTCCGCTTCCCGCAAACGACGTGAGCGCCAGGAAGACCAAATGGTCGCTCAAGAGGTCGGAGAAGAGAAAGAGCGCCCCTTGGGCCGATCCAAGGCCGGGTGACACGATCGCGTCGCCCGCCGCGAGATCGAGTGAGAAGCGGCGTTTGTACGGGGTGGGGTCGGCGCGCGCGTAGCGTGAATCCGCCAGTTCGGGCCAGGGCCATCCGTGCGGCGTGCGGTCTCCCGTGAGGGCGAACGTCGTGCGCGGCACGCTGTCCTGCATCGGGCGCGCCTTGAAGATGCCAAGCGTCAGGTCATGGAATCCGCCGAAGACGATCGATCCTTCGGCTTCGACCCACTGAGGATCGAACGCGCCGGACAACGTCGCCGTCTCCTGTTGCCCGTATCCCAGTGAGTCGACGGAGTACACGTCGAACACCCCGTCTCGGTCGGAGGAGAAGTAGACGAGCCCGGTGGATGCCCAGCGCGGAGTTTCGTCGCGCCAGGGACCGCGCGTCAGGTGACGGATTTCTCCGGACGACACGTCCAGAAGAAAGAGATTCTGCGCGCCATCGGCGCCGAACTCGGTGCGATCCGACCCGAACACGATTGTGCGGCCGTCAGGACTGAAGCTGGGATCGAGGTCTTCGTACCGATCGGTCGTGAGTGCTTCCAGCCGGCCGCTCGGGAGCCAGAGTCGATACAGATCAGAGTATCCCGAGATGGACAGCCCGCTGAACACGACGCTCTCGCCGTCCGGTGCCCACGCCGGGGAGAGAACGGAAACCAATTCGGGAAACTGGTACCGACCGACGATGTGCCGCCGCTCGATCTCGTAGAAGAAGAGCGCGTCCCGTTCCTGATATTTGCTCGCGAAGATGGCGATGCCGTCGCGCACGTCCAAACGTGACGCGAAGGGATGGAACGATTCGAACTCCGCCGACCGCTCACCTTTGACGACCGCCTCTGCCTCTCTCGCTCCCTGAAAATTGGCCCGGTAGATGTTCATGTATCCGGTTCGGGGCGAGAGGTACAGGAACCGCGTTGTGGAGTCGGCCGGGTCGGTGTAGGCAATGGGTTTGATCGCGGCGTCGGCGATCCGCCGTGCGGTCAGCGCGAGGGGCTTGCGATCGTTGACTGCCGGGAAGTAGCGCTGGCGGAAGTAATGCTCGAACCGATTCCCGAGATCCTCGAGCGACGCGCCGTAGACTGCCTCGACCGCTTGCTCGAACGAACCATATTTCCAGAGGTCACGATACAGTACTTGCACTCGCCACTCGCCGTACTCCGCGGCCAGCCACCGATGCAAGGCGCCGCCGAGCGGGTACTCGATCCCACCTCCGAGGAAGGCTAGTTGCCGTAGGGGCGGCAGGAGTCCTGCGATCGTGATCTCGCGCAGGATCATCTCGTCGCGCGAGTCCTCGCCTTGCGACCAGAACTCGGCCAGACCCTCGCTCCACCAGAGCGGAATGAACGGACGGCTGGCGCGCGAATGGCGCCGGAAGGTCTCGCTCATGATGCTCAGTTGGAATACGTGCACCATCTCGTGGCGCAGCGTGAACCGGAATTGGGCGTAGTTACCGCGGAACGGTACCGCGACACGCCGCTTGAGGAACTCCGTTACGCCGAGGATGCCCTCGGGAGGAACGAACGGCAGGATATTGGTTTGTTCGAAGTCTATGTGCGACGCGTATATGATGAGCGGAACGCGCCGGGTCGGGGAATGCCCGAACTTGTGTTCCAGGACCGTGAAGCTCTCTTCCGCGTAGGCCAACGCGAGGCGCGCGAGTTCGTCCTCTTCGGGGTAGTGGTAGAGATCTACGTGCTCGCCGCGGAGGACGCGCCATGCAAACGAGCGATACTGAATCTTGTTCCTGCCGAAGTAGTTGTTCTGCGCGGTAAGGGCCACGGGCAGGCCGAGTAGCAGGACAATGACGGCAAGCACCGCGCGAGGTGTCATGGCCGTCGGACCCGCCGGATCCGATCTCCTCGTGTGATGAGGTGCACGATGTCCATGCTAGACTCTACCCGCCCGATTACCGTGTAGGTCCCATTCAGGTCTGGTTGTGGACTGAGCGTGATGAAGAACTGGCTGCCTCCCGTGTCCGGTCCGGAGAGCGCCATTCCAACCGTGCCTTCGCGGTACCGATGGACGTTGATCTCGTCTCGCAGGGCAAAGCCAGGCCCGCCCCACCCGTCGCCCCTTGGGTCGCCGGCCTGGATCACGAAGTTGGGAATGACGCGGTGCCAGGTACTCCCGTCGAAATACCGTTGGTCGACGAGGCGAAACAGTGCTGCCACAGTCAGCGGCGCGTCCTCGGTGAAGAGTGCGATCTCAACACGCCCGCGGTCGGTCTCGATTACGAGGTGTCGTTCGCCGTCGCCTCCCGGTGCTACGAAGCGGCGTGCAATATCGCGGTAGTCCTCGAGGCTCAGTCCCGTCGCGATGGGTGTCACCGGTCCCCACCGTCGCGCCGCCTCTGGATAGAGTTCCTCCGCCATGCGCCGAATGATGTAGTCGTCGTTCGTCAGGTGTTGCGAGAGAAACCGCTCCTCGACCGCGAACCGCTCCGACATGCCGCGTTCGGCAATGTGCCCAAGGGCGGTAAGCACGGCGATGCGTGCGTCGGGAATCGAGTCGCGATCGGCCAGATCCCAGGCCCTAACGAGCCGGTCGATGTCGGCCGTATCCGGGACACTGGCCAGCCGGTCGGCGGCGACAGCCCGGATCACGGCATCCGGATGTTCGATCAACCGGCGCGCGCGCTGCGTTGCGGCTTCCGGCGCGAGCGCGATCAAGCTTTGCAGCGCCACGGTGGCAACCCGCGGATCCTGATCGCGCGTCATGTGAACGAGCCAGGGGATCACGGTGTCCCGCGCGATGTATCCGAGGGCCTCGGCGCCCGCGGCCCGGGAACGCCAGTCCTCATCAGTGAGCCAGCCGCCGATTGCTCCCAGGGCGTCCAGCCCTGCGAGTCGGGCGAGGGCAATCAACGCGGCGCGTTGTACTGCCCACGGACGCCGTCGCACTTCTTCCCTGAGCCGCTCCACCGCGGCGCTGCCACCCAACTCGGCCAGCGTGGTGACTGCACGCAGGCGCACGTTGGCGTCTTGGTCGGACAGCCGGTCGATGACCGTTGGGGCCAAGAGCGAATCGTGATACGACGCGAGCGATCGGAGCGCGTTGATCCGAACGTGTGGATCCTCGTCCGAGACCAGCCGACGCACGCGGTTTGCCAGGGCGGTTCGGTCCAGCCCCGCTGAGTCGGCGTATGCCGCTGTGAGTGCCCGGACAGCATGGTACCGAATCTCCTCCTCGCCCGAACCGGTCGCCGCCAGCAACACGTCGGCGGCGGCGGGGCTGCGCAGGCGCGCCAGCGAGTAGACGGCCCCGATTTTCGCGCGCCGGAGAGGCGAGACGGTGAACTCGATGAGAAGATCGACCGGCGCCAGGGGCCCGAGTCGCCAACTCTCCTCGAGCGCCACCGCAACCGTCAGCGGGGGTGCCGCCGACCCGCCGCGAATAGCCCAGGGACCGAGCAACTCGCGAAAAAAGAATGCCGCCTGCCCGCCTCCGATCTTGGCGATGGCGATCACGGACTCCTCGTGGATACCATACTGCTCGTCCTGCGGCGTGTTCAGCGCGATCTCGCGCAGTCGCGAGAATGCCACGCTGTCACGCAGCAGTCCGAGTGCAAACGCCGCGTAACGTTGCACGGACGTGTCCCGGTCGGTCAGTTGCTCGATCAGTAGCGGTGTGGCTGCGTAGTCACCGATCCGTCCCATTGCCAGTGCCGCCGCGCGTCGCACGACTGGCTCGGGATCTCTCGATGCCGCCTCGAGCAGCGGGCCGTTGTACTGCCGTGTGTCCTCGCTCTGGAGCACGCCGGCGAGTACGTCGACCAGCGCCGCATCTTGCGCGGCGAGGGGCGCTACCGTGAGCGCGACTGCGCTACAGGCGGACAGGATCCGGACTTGGGACCAGAATGGCACGAACACGATCCGGGAGACGGGTGAGTCGATGTGAGCGGTCGAGGGCCGCCAGTGCGGTACGGGCGGTCGCGATCGAGCGGCCGGTGTCGGCCGCCTGAATGGCATACCCGAACTCGACCTTCCTGGTTGCACACTCACGAACCCAGCACCGCACCGTCAGTCGATCGTCGTACCGGGCCGCGCCTCTGTACCGCACGGCGGTCTCGATCACCGCCAGCAGCAGGCCTCCCTCTTCGAGCGCACGGTAACTCATGCCCCGCTCGCGGAGGTACTCGGTGCGCGCGACGTCGCACCACGCGAGATAGTTCGCATGGTATGCGACCCCCATCTGATCGGTCTCTCCGTATCGGACCCTGATATCGACGTGTGTTTCCATGGGTACAGTGCGAATAGCGTAGGTCGTGGAATGACAATATACTGCGCCTGTGCCCAACGAAACCGCCGTGATCGTCTCGGACGTCCACCTGGGTCATGCCTCCGAACACTTCGCTCGGTCATTTCACCGGTTCCTGGAGCGCGTTCCGGATCTGGGAACCCACTTGGTCATCAACGGCGATCTGTTCGATTTCTGGTTCGAGTACCGTCATGTGATCCCTCGGCGTGCCTTTCCGACCTTGAGCCGCCTAGCCCGGATCCGCGCGGCCGGCGTAGCCGTCACGATGACCGGCGGGAACCATGACCGATGGGGTGGCGCCTTCTGGCGTGACGAGCTCGACGCCTCATTCCACCCGGATGGAGTGACCCTCAGGCTCGCCGGGTGGAATGCCCACGTGACACATGGCGACGGGTTGACCGAACAGCGCCTGGTCGCCCGGCTGATGCACCGGGTGACTCGATGGCGCATGACCGCGTGGGTCTTCTCCTGGATCCACCCAGATCTGGGGCTCCCGCTGGCCGATGTGATGTCCGGTGCGCTCGCCGACCGGACGCGCGAACCCGAGGTCCTGCGACGCGTGGCCGACGGACAGGAGGCCTATGCCCGGCGGTACCTCGGGGCCCATCGCGAGATCGATCTCGTCGTGATGGGACACACACATTGTCCGGCGCTCGTCTCTGTGAGCGACGGGCGGTGGTACGTCAATCCCGGTGCCTGGATTGGGGGAGAGTGCTACGCGACGGTCGGGCCGGAGGGCCCGCGGTTGTGCGGGGGAGACGTCTGAGCGCTACGGGACGGGGATGCGGAATCCCATGCCCGTGCGACCTGCCGGAAGGGCGCGGGCCTCGAGCTCTACCGGGAAATCCCACAGCATGGCCGACACATACGCCTCGGCACCGGCAACGAGGTGGTTGAACACCAGGAGGACGACCCAGTCCTGGATCTCCTGTCTCTTGGCTTCCACGCGCTCGGGCGCGCCGATGTCTTCGAGGTATCCAAGCTGGTGCTTGGCCTTGAGCACCATCGTGAGGGTGATTCCCTCCCAGAACACAAAATAGGCCCCGGTCACGCGTCGGCGCAGCATTGACTGTCCCCAGCCCGGCACCAGCATCGACCGGCCAAGGGCACCGAGCGGCGAGATGGGGGGCTCCACGCGAAACGGTGGCACCTTGACGGTATCTGCCCCGGTCGAATCCCGTTGGCGCTGTACGGGGATTGGTAGCGGGATCTGCGCCGTCACATCCCCGGCGCACACGGTGAGGACCGCGATCGCTATTAGGTGGCGCATAGCACCGGGAGGCGGCGAGGGACAACGGTCGCCTCGACGACGCCCGAGTACTCGCGCAACTCGCCGTCGAGATGGGCCAGCAGCGGCACTCCCTCGGCTCCCACACGCACGTGCGTCGCGCGCACGATCGCGACCTCGGGCAGAGCGGTATGGCGACCACTGATCACCTTGGGAACGTAGCGCAGGAACCGGGCAAGTCCTACCTCTCGAATGACGCACACATCGAACTGCCCGTCTTCCGGATCGGCGTCTGGCGTCAAGCGAAACCCGCCACCAGCGGTCGTGCCAATCGACACCTCGGCCAGCATGATGGCGGCCGTCTCGCGCAACGACTCCGCTTCCACCGGGATCGTCATGGGACGGTATCGAAAAAAGGTTGGGAACACGGCACCGAGGTAGAGGGCAAAGCCACGCAGTCTGGGAAGTCGCTGCATTTGCCGGATGACCGCCGGACCGAACCCCACCCCGAAACCGTTGGTGAAGTACTCGCCCTCGACCAGACCAACGTCAAATCGCCGCGGTTCGGCGGAATCGAGAGCCGCAACGGCCTCGCGCACATTCTTTATGGGTGCGCCGGTGAGCTTGGCAAAATCGTTTCCCGTACCTATTGCGATGATGCCGAGCGTCGCGGCGGCGGGCTCGGCATCGAGTAATCCGTTTGCAACGCCGTGTATCGTGCCATCACCACCGGCTGCGACGACCGTTGGCCAACCCGCGCGGGCTCCTTCAGCAGCCAGGCTTCGCTCGTCCCCAGCCACGGCGGTGGGACGGATCTCGGCTTCCCAACCCGCCGCGCGCAGCGCCTCGGCCAGCGGTTGTCCCAGGCGCCGGCCGAGACCACGGCCGGCTGCTGGATTGAGCACCACAAACGCGCGCTTCATGATGAGTGGCGGGAGCGTGTGGGAATCGAACCCACCGGAGCCGCCGCAGGCGCCTCCCAACGGTTTTGAAGACCGCACGGACCACCAGACCCGATCCGCCCCCCAGACAACTAGCCGCGCACTGCGATCAGATCGATCTCGACCTTCGCGTGCTTGGGTAACGTGCGCACCGCGACGGTAGACCGCGCTGGACGATTGTCGCCGAACGCCCGTGCGTATACCTCGTTCATGGCGGGAAAATCACCCATGTCGGCGAGGTATACACCGGCCCGAACGACCCGGTCGAACCCGCTACCGGCGGCCTGTAGTACCGCCCCGAGATTGGCAAAGACCTGCTCGGTTTGCGCGGCAACATCTCCATCGACGAGTTCCATCGTCTTCGGGTCGAGCGCAATCTGGCCCGCCGTATAGATCATGTTGCCCGCGATGACCGCTTGGCTGTACGGTCCAATCGCTGCAGGGGCGGCGTTGGTCGCTACGATATCCATGCGTCGTCTCCCAACCCGTGACTAGAACAGGCCTTCAATACTGCCATCGGCATTCACGCGCATGCGGTGGGCCGCAGGAGTCTTCCCGAGTCCCGGCATCGTCATGATATCGCCGGCTAGCGCGACGACGAAACCGGCGCCGGCGGAGGGGTACATATCGCGGATGGTAATCCGGAATCCCGTTGGCGCCCCGAGTATGGTCTGATCGTCCGTAAACGAGTACTGTGTCTTCGCTATACACACTGGTGTATCGCCCAGTCCGAAGGTGACGAGCTGCTGCATCGCACGCTCCGCCGTGCGCGTAAAGTCCACGCCGTCGGCCCGATACACCTTGGTCGCAATGGTCTCGATCTTATCTCGGATCGGCGCCGCCGTATCGTAGATTGGCCGGAACGCAGCACCGCCCTCCTCCAGCACCGCGAGGACGAGATCGGCAAGCTCCATTCCTCCGTCGCCGCCTTTCTCCCACACTTCGGTGAGCGCCACGCGAACGCCCTGGGCCTCGCAGCCGCGCCGTATCACATCTAGCTCTTCGTCGCTGTCGGTCACGAACCTGTTCAGCGCCACAACAGCCGGAACGTCGAACAGGGCGATGTTCTCCAGGTGTCGCATGAGGTTGCCAAGGCCCGCCTCGACGGCTGCCGGGTCCGGCGTTGCGAGGTCGCTCTTGGCCGCTCCTCCGTGGAGCTTCAGGGCGCGTACGGTCGCCACGACGATCGCCGCCTCGGGCTCGAGCTTGCCCGCGCGGCACTTGATGTCGAAGAACTTCTCCGCGCCCAGATCGGCACCGAACCCTGCTTCAGTGATGACGAGGTCGGCGACGCGCAACGCCGCGTCGGTTGCCACGACCGAGTTACACCCGTGCGCAATGTTGCCGAAGGGTCCGCAGTGCACGAAAGCGGGTCCGCCCTCGAGCGTCTGAACGAGGTTGGGCGCGAGAGCGTCCTTGAGCAGGAGCGCCATTGCTCCCTGCGCCTTCAGGTCACATGCGCGTACGGGCTGCCGGTCCCGTGTCGAACCCACGATGATGCGCGCAAGACGCTCCTCGAGGTCCTCGCGATCCTGCGCGAGTGACATGATCGCCATGATCTCACTCGCCGGCGTAATGACGAAGCGCTCCTCGCGCGGGATGCCACCCAATGGTCCACCAAGTCCGATCGTGACGTGCCGCAAGGCGCGGTCGTTCATGTCGATGGTACGCGGCCATGTGATCCGTCGGTGATCGAGCCCCGTGGCATTGCCCTGGTGCAGATGGTTGTCGAGCATCGCCGACAACAGGTTGTGCGCGCTCGAGATTGCGTGAAAGTCACCGGTGAAGTGCAGGTTGATGTCTTCCATGGGGACGACCTGCGCGTACCCACCACCCGCGGCGCCGCCCTTGATGCCGAAGACGGGTCCTAGGCTGGGCTCCCGAATGCACGCAACCGCGCTAAGCGACCGCTTCTGGAGTGCTTGGGTCAGGCCGATCGTGACCGTCGATTTCCCTTCCCCGGCTGCCGTCGGGTTGATGCCAGTCACGAGCACGAGGCGACCCCGACGGGGCTGTTGGCGGACAGCGTCGAGCCGCACCTTCGCCTTCGTATGGCCGTACGGGATCAGCTCGTCTGGTCCGAGACCCAACGTCTCTGCGACCTCCGAGATGGGCCGAAGGGTGGCCGCTTGGGCGATCTCGATATCAGTCGGAACGGTCGAAGTGGTCGGAGTGGTCATGACGTTCTAGGTAGAGGTTGGGTGACACGTGTACCGAAACAGCGTGTCGCGTTAGCCGTCGTCGCATCGATGAGCTCATGCAACGTGACACCGCGCGTCTCGGCAACGCGCGCGGCTACATGCCGGACAAAGGCGGGCTCGTTGCGCTTTCCCCGATGAGGGGCGGGGGTCAAGTATGGCGCGTCGGTCTCGATCAGCATGCGGTCGGTTGGGCACGCGGACAACCAATCGGACAGTTTCCAGTTCTTGAACGTGACCATTCCGCTCCAGCCAAAGTACGCACCGATCTCCATGCCGGCATCGAAGACGTCCGCACCTGAACTGAACGAGTGCAGCACGAGTGCGGGGACGGCGTTTCCGTGCTCGCGGAGTATTGCGGCCATATCGTCGTCCGCGTCGCGCGCGTGCACCACGACTGGTAGGCCCACATTGGCGGCCATTGCGAGTTGCGCCTCGAAGGCTGTGCGCTGTACCTCGCGCGGTGCGTGGTCGTAGTGGTAGTCCAGTCCCGTTTCACCCACCGCGACGACGGCCGGGTCATCGAGCGCCTCGCGCACGCTCGCGGCGGTTTCCGCGCTCCAGCTGGACGCTTCATGCGGGTGTACGCCGGCGGTGGCCGACAAGCCCGGACCGGCCAGCGCTCGGGCACGCGTCGTGGCCTCGGCCGATTCCGCAATCACCACGATGTGTCCGATGTCGGTGGCCGCGGCCCGGGCCACCACCTCGGCTCGGTCACCGTCGAACGCCCGGTCGCCGAGATGGCAGTGGGTGTCGATGAGCATCTGGGCTCAACTGGCTGGGTGATGTCTTCGCCGCGCCGCTTCCGCGTGGCGCGGCTGTGCCACCAGTGTGCGCGCGCCGCGAACGTCCTCGCCTGGCCACCGTCGCTCGATCCACAGGAGTACCGGAGACGCGATGTAAATCGACGACAAGGTCCCCACGACGATCCCGAACGTCATGACCCAGGCGAATCCCTTGATCACCTCGCCGCCGAAGATGAGCAACGCCAGAGTGGCGACCAGAGTCGTGAGGCTCGTCATGGCGGTCCGCGGCAGGGTCTCGTTGATGCTCTGGTTGAGCAACTCGTAGATGTTCTGCCGTTTGAACTTGCGGAGGTTCTCGCGGACCCGGTCGAAGACGACGATCGTATCGTTCAGCGAGTACCCTACAATAGTGAGCACGGCGGCCACGACCACTAGCGAGACCTCGAGATGCATGACCCCTATGAAGGCGATCGTCGTCACGATGTCGTGCAAGGTCGCGGCAATCGCGGCGATCCCAAAACGCCACTCGAAGCGGAACCAGAGATAGATCAGGGTCGCACCGAAGGACAAGAGAATGGCGAGCAGGGCTTTTGTGCGTAGCTCGCTCCCAACCTTGGGCCCGACCGCTTCCACACGCTCGACGGTGAACCCGTCCGCTCCAAACGCGGTGGTGAGCGCCGCGTTTACCCGATCGTTGGTCTCCTGCTCGCTGAGTGGTGCGTCTTCAGATGCGATCACGACCTTGATGAGAAAATCGCTGGTTGTACCGAACGTCGTGATCTCCGCACCGCCGATGCCGGCGCCCACGAGGGTGGTGCGAATGGATGCGGTATTCACGGCATCGTTTGTGGTCGAGATTTGAATGAGCGTCCCGCCCGTGAATTCGATGCTCTCGCTCAGGCCCCGAACGCCGAGGAAGGTGAGGCCGATGATCGTCAACGCCCCGCTGACGGTAAACGACGTCTTGCGAATCCGGAGGAAGTCGTAGCTGGTGTCTTGGAAGAACCGGAACATTAGATCACGAACTCCTTGGTCTGCGCCCGTCGCTGGAGCCAGATCAGGAAGAGCGTACGTGTCACGAAGACCGCGGTGATGAACGAGGCCGCGATGCCGACGATGAGGGTCAGGGCGAATCCGCGCACCGGTCCCGTGCCGAACTGCAACAGAAACAGCGCGGTGAGCACCGTCGTGATGTTGGAATCAATGATGGCGGGGAGCGCGTGCTCGAAACCGCCATCTACGGCGGCACGCGTCGTCTTTTTTTGCGCGAGTTCCTCGCGTATGCGCTCGAAGATCAGCACGTTTGCGTCAACGGCCATGCCCACCGACAAGACGAACCCTGCCAGTCCCGGCAGCGTGATGGTGAAGCCAAAACTGGCCAGCCCCCCCAGCGTGAAGAGAAGGAAGAGCGACAGGGCAGCGACCGCGAGGAGTCCGGCAAAGCGATAGTAGAGTGCGACGAGAATCACCACGAGAATCGCCCCGATCGCGATTGCCCGCTTGCCCCGCTCGATCGAGTCCTGTCCCAAGCTCGGCCCGACGGTCCGTTCCTCGACAATGCGGAGCGGGGCCGGCAAGGCGCCTGCGCGGAGCACCAGTGCGAGGTCGCGTGCGTCTTCGAGATCCGCACTGCCCAATTCGATCTGTCCGTCCCGGTTGATCTGCGAGCGGATTACCGGGGGCGTGCCCTGGACGCGACCGTCAAGCACAATCGCCATGTTGTCGCCGATGTGGCGCGCGGTTTCTCTGCCGAAGATCCTGCCGCCGGCGCGTGTGAGCCGGAAGCGGACAATCGCCCCCCGGCTGACCTGGTCGATCGTGGCCGATGCGTCGCTCAACTGGTCACCCGTAATGACCGGCCGACGAGCAACGGCGTACAACGGGCGGTAAGACTGCGCGCCCTGCGCCCGCGGGTCGGCTCCCCAAAGCAATTCCAGTCCCCGCGGGATCTCGCGCCGCACCGATTCGATCGTGATCATCGAATCGACTCGCGGGAAATCTTGCTCCGGAACCAGGTATTCGCCCTCCACGCTCCCCTGAAACAGCAGACTGCTCAATGGTCCCGGAGCGCTGGCGTCCTGCGAGTCTGCCGCGGTCGTGTCGTCGGTCGCGGCGGTGTCCAGACCAATGAGTTGCTCGATGGCCGACGGTGCTCCCGCACCGGCAGGCCCGGTGACGCCTGCCCGCCGGAGCGCGGCATCGATGCGGGGCAGCGCGTCGCGGAACTCACCGTTCATATCCGTGACCCGCCATTCGAGGAACGCGGATCGTTGAACGATCTCTTTGGCGCGCTGCGGATCGCGTTCACCGGGCAGTTCCACGATGATCCGGGCATCGCCGAACCGCTGGACGGTGGGCTCGGACACGCCGAACTCGTCGATCCGCTGCCGGATGATCTCGAGCGCCCGTTCCAGGGCGTCGTCCGGGTTGGGGACGGTGCCCTTGCTCTCGTCGATCTCGAGCGCGAGGTGGATCCCGCCTTGAAGGTCGAGGCCGTACTTGAGCGGCGTGCGCTGGACGACGATATCCTGCAAACGTCCATCGGGCCCAAGCTGGCGGATAGTGATCTCTCGGGGCCATAACGACCACCCGGAAAGGGCGACCAAGGTCCCGATGAGAAGAAGTCTGTTGCGAATAGAGCTTAGCATCGTCGTATTCAGAAAAAAGCCCGAAAAAGTTAACCCTTCGCCGCCTCTGGTGGCACCGCCAACGCGGCGAAGGCCGCATCACGATCCTGGTCCAGCTGCTCTTTCAGCGCGCTGGCCGAGCCGAACGACATTACATCTCGCAGCCGCCGGACCCACGATACCTTGGCATCGCTGCCGTAGAGGCTCGGCTCCGCCCCAAAGAGGTGCACCTCGAGAGACCGTTCCTCATCGTCGAACGTCGGGCGGGGGCCAAGGTGCATCATCCCGCCCGCCGATCCGTCCCGCCACTCCGTACGCACCGCGTATACGCCGTCGGGCGGAAGGAGTTTCCTCGGATCAGGCGGTGAGAGGTTGATGGTCCGGTAGCCCAGGTCCCGCCCGCGACCCGCCCCCTCGATAACCGTCCCGGTCATGGAGTACAATCGCCCAAGATGCCGGGCAGCCGTCTCCAGGTTCCCACCCGCGATTGCCCGCCGGATGAGGGTGGACGAGACCTCGCGGCCCTCAATATCGACCGGTGGCACGAGGTCGACCGCGAAGCGAAGCTGGGTTCCCAGCTCGCGCAGGAGCTGGACATCGCCGGCCCGCCCGCGTCCGAACCCGTGATCGTGCCCAATGACGAGCTCTCGCATCCCGAATCGTTCATAGAGCAGCCGCACGAACGACTCGGGAGGTGTGTTGGCGAGTTGGCGCGTGAACGCCAGAAACACTACCGCATCGAGTTCGCTCTGAGCCAGGACCTCGCGCCGTTCTCCGTCCAGGGTCAGCAAGGGTGGAGCAGCCTGCGGGTTCACGATCTCCAGCGGATGCGGGACGAACGTAACCAGGAGACTGCGCCGCTCGGACCGCCGTGCGCGCTCGGCGATCTCCTCGAGCACGGCCCGGTGTCCCAGGTGCACGCCGTCGAAGCTCCCGACGGTCACCACGGTCTCGCGCGTCACGGCTCGAAGACGACACGGGGCTTCAGAAGTTCCCCTGCGGGCTCGGCGATGGCCACGAGGGTCTCGTTGGCGAGCAGTGCGACTGCCGGTGCGTCCCACACCCTCGTGTCCGCGAGCGGTCGGCCATGTTGCACCGCCAGGCGCTCGGAGGCGTCCAGCGGCCGGCTAGGCAGGTGGGGGACGGCGTCAGCTGCCGGCCGGGGGCTCACCGTACCCGCTTCGATGTCCTCGAGCGAGACGGCATCAGTGACATCCCACGGGCCCACCGACAGACGACGGAGCGACGCCAGGGACGCCCCACACCCCAGGACCTCGCCGATGTCGCGCGCGAGCGCGCGGATGTAGGTACCGCTGCTCACGGACGTATGGAAGGAGACCTCTGGTCCATCACGGTGCACGACGTGCAGGTCGAAGACCTCGATGGACTGTGTGGGCAGCCTGACGTACTCGCCCCTCCGCGCCCGGCGGTGCGCGGGGCGGCCGCCGATCTTCTTTGCCGAGTACTCGGGCGGGCGTTGTTCCAGTTGGCCGGTGTGCTCGGCGAAAGCTGACGCGAGCGCCGCGTCTGTCACCCCGGCGGCGTCGCGTTCCTCGACCACCGCTCCCGTCAGGTCGTCGGTGTCCGTGCGGCAACCAAGGCGGATCATTCCCGTATAGCTCTTGGGAAGACCCACGAGGTATGGCATCAAGCGCGTCGCGCGACCCACGAGCAGAAGGAGTAGTCCTGTGGCAAACGGATCGAGCGTCCCCCCGTGTCCCACGCGACGGGTAGCGAGGGCTCGTCGGACCACGCTCACCACGTCGTGTGACGTCGGGCCAGCGGGTTTGTCGACCAGCAGGAAGCCCTCGCTCACGAGTCGTGCTCCTCCACCTCGTGGATCTGATCCAGCAGCGCATCGATGCGGCGCGCGTGTTCCGGCCCGCGATCCATAACGAAGTGCAGCTCGGGCGCGACGCGGAGTGGCAGCGCGCGCGCGAGATGGCTGCGAAGAAATCCGCGTGCACTCACGAGCCCTTCATGCGCGTGCGCCCTATCCTCGTCCGAGCCCAGGATGCTCACCCACACGGTGGCGTGCGTCCCATCCGGGCTTACTTCAACACCTGTAATGGTCGCAAACCCCACACGCGGATCTTTCAGTTCGGAGACCATCACCGGGGCGAGGGTTTCCTGAATCAGCGCGGCCAGGCGCTGCGATCGATGCCGACTGCCGGAGCGACTCATAGGAACGTCAGGGTCGAATCGATGACGCGAGCGAGATCATGCCCGGATACCAGACCGTCCGCCGAGGTGAGCACCTGCTCGGCGTGCCGCCTGTCCGTCGCGACGACGCAGCACGAGAGCTCGGCACGTTGCCACCGGTCGTGATGTGCCGTCTCCGCGACGGACACGTTGAACTGCTGGTGTAGTCTGTCCTTGAGGCTCTTGAGAATACGGCGCTTGTCCTTCAGGGATGCGCACCCGTTGAGATGCAGGTCCCACGTGACGACCGCTATAGTCACTTGTTCCGGCGACTATTCCGGCGTGGCCTTGGTCTGTTCGGCGCGCCAAGCTCCGGTGTCCGTAGGCTCGAGAGTTCGGGCGATCTCCTCAATCCGATAGGTCTCGAGACGGTCGCCGGCCTTGATGTCGTTGAAGTTCTCGACACCGATACCGCACTCGAGTCCTTCTTTGACCTCGCGCACATCGTCCTTGAAGCGTTTCAGACTCGACAGCGTGCCTTCGTAGACCTCGGTGCCGTCGCGCACTAGACGCACGCGGGCTTCGCGTCGGATCGTGCCGCTGGTCACCTGGCAGCCGGCAATGGTTCCGGTACCGGAAATCTTGAAAGCCTGGAGGACCTCTGCCTCGCCCTCGACGATTTCCCGCTGTTCCGGTGCGAGCATGCCCTCGAGGGCGGACTTCACCTCTGCTACCGCCTCGTAGATCACGCGGTAGGTGCGAACGTCCACCTTCTCGCGCTCCGCCGCCGACCGGGCGTTTGCGTCGGGTCGGACGTGGAAGCCAATGACAATTGCCTCCGACGCCTTTGCGAAGATGACGTCGCTCTCTGAGATCGCGCCGACACCACGGTGGATGACCTGGACGGCCACTTCACTGGTGGAGAGCTGTGCAAAGGCGTCGGCGAGCGCTTCGGCCGGTCCGGCCTGATCGGCCTTGATGATGATCTTGAGTGCCTGGACCTCGCCCTCTTCGATCCGGCGGGAGAGCTCCTCGAGTGACACCCCCCGCGTCGTCCGGCGGTGCTGGGCTTCGCGGTCCAACCGCTGACGTTTCTGCGCGATCTCGCGCGCCTGCTGCGCGTCGGACACCATCGTGAAGTGGTCACCCGCCTGCGGCACGCCATCGATTCCCAGCACCTGCACCGGGATGGACGGACCCGCGGACGTGACTCGCTTGCCCCGCTCGTCGAACAGGGCGCGCACGCGACCAGCGAGGCTCCCGCAAATGAGATTCTGCCCGATCCTCAACGTGCCGTTCTGGATCAGGACCGTCGCGACGGGACCCCTTCCAGGATCGAGCGAACTCTCGATCACCGTGCCACGAGCATCGCGGTCGGGGTTGGCCCGTTTGTCGAGCAGTTCGGCCTGTAGCAGGATCTTCTCTAGCAGGTCGTCTACGCCCTGACCCGACTTGGCCGAGATTGCCGAAGACAGCGTGTCCCCGCCGAAGTCCTCGATCACGACCTCGTGCTGCAACAGCCCCTGCTTGACCTTCTCGATGTTCGCCGCCGGGAGATCGATCTTGTTGATCGCGACGATTATCGGCACGCCGGCGTTCTTCGCGTGGCTGATCGCCTCGATCGTCTGCGGCATGACCTGATCGTCGGCCGCCACGACCAGTACCACCAGATCCGTCATCTGCGCCCCGCGCGCACGCATGGCGGTGAACGCCTCGTGCCCTGGCGTGTCGAGGAAGGTGATGCCCTTCCCCTCGGCGACCTCGACGTGATAGGCGCCGATGTGCTGCGTGATACCGCCGGCCTCTCCCGCGATCACGTTGGTCTTCCGGATGTGGTCGAGGAGCGATGTCTTGCCGTGGTCCACGTGACCCATCACCGTCACTACGGGTGGTCTGGGACGCAGGTCTTCCTGCGCATCCGGCTCCTCGGTGGTGAGTGTGTCCGCGGGTACGTATTCCTCTTCCTGCTCCGCCTGGAACCCGAAAGCGCCGGCAATCAGCTCGATCTGATCGAAATCGAGTCGCTGATTCACCGTGACCATCATGCCCAGTTCCTTGAAGCAGAAGGAGACGATGTCGGTGCGAGTGACCTTCAATGTCTCGGCCAGCTCCGACACCGTGATAAACTCGTTGACGCGCACGAGCGTCTTCTCGCGTTCCTTCTCCTCTTGGCGGCGCTGCTCCTCGCGCTGACGGAACGACGGCTCGTCGTCACGTCGCCGTGTTTTCTTGCTGGGTCCGCTCTTGAGCGACGCGAGCGTCTTGCTGATGTTGGCCTGCACGGCTTCCTGGTCCACCTGCGACCGCTTCCCTTTGCGCCGCTTCTTGCCCTTGTCGCGGCGCCGTTCTTCGGTGACTTCGCCTGGGGTGGCGGACGCGATGGGTCGCGGTGTGGCGGAGGCAACCGGCTTGATCCGGGGAGCGCCACCCGAGGGCCGGGCGATGCGCATCGGCTTGACCGCTTCGGGCGCCGACTCCGGCTTGGTCGGGACGGTGCCATGGGGCGCCGCGAGCCGGTCTGGCGTGTCCGCCACGGGTGGTGCAGTGGCGGTTGCAGCGGCTTGCTCCACCTCCACCGGCTCCACCGGCGGTGCCGGCGTCTCGACTCCTGCGGGTTGGTCCCCAAAGAGGGCGGCCGCTCGCTCCTCGAGCGACTGTTCCTTCGCCGTCTCGACGATTTCCTCGGGCGCGGCCGCCACGGCGGCCGCTTCGCGCTCGAGTCGCTCCATTTCCTCTTCGGCCGCGATTTTGGCCACCTCCGCGGCGGTGCGGCGACGGCGGCGCGGACGCGGGGGAGCTTTGACGGGCTCGGCCACGATCTTGGCGGCCTTCGTCCGGCGACGTGTTTTCTTCTTCTTGTCGTCGGCGCCGGCTTTCCGCCGCTTGTCGCGCTCCCATCGGGCGCGCGCGAGCGACACCTGATCGGCGTCGAGTGACGACAGGTGACTCCTGACGTGAATGCCGATATCGGCGAGCATCTGCAGCAGGTTATCGCTCTGAATCGCGAACTCCGCCGCGAGATCGTGGACTCGCGTCTTAGTCGCCACTTAGGCCTCCTGCACTGCGGCCGGTCTGCTTGGCCATGATTCCCTCGGCGAGCTGCTTGTCGGTGATCCCAACCGCCTGCACGGTCGCACGGCCAACGCGGTGACCCAGCGTTGCTGCCGGCGGTCCTTCGACGATGGGTACGCCGCGCGCCCGCGCAAGTCGTTCCACCTTCTCTTTGGTTCTGGTGGTGCGGTCCGCTGCGATCACCACCGCCCGCACTCTGTCTCTCTTGAGTTCCGCACGTACTACCCCTGTACCGATCAGTACTGTCCCGGCCCGGACACCAAGTCCCAACAATCCGAGCGCGCCGTCGTGCATCATACCGCGGAGGTGTCCTCCGCCCCCTCATCCGCGGCAGCGGCAGCAGGGGCTTCCGTCTCCTGGTCCGGGGCCTGTGCCGCCTCCGTTCCCTCCTCTGCGGCGGCAACAGCAGGGGCTTCCGTGTCCGGTGCCGGCGGAGCCTCCGGTTTCTCGCTGTCCTCGGTCAACTCGGTCAGGAAGGCCACGAGCGTGTCGGCATGCTCTTTGGAGATGTCCGGGAGAGCCCTTACCTCTTCGGGCTCCAAGTCGATTACGTCGCCCAGCCGTTTGAGACCCTGCGCGGCAAGGGTCGCCACCATCTCCGCCGGCAGGCCCTTCAGGTCGGTCAGGACCACGTCCACGACGCTCTCTTCTTCCTCTTCTAGCGGGGCAAAGAGCGGACTTTCACCGCCCCGCTCGAGCCACTCGCGGCTCGAGTAGAGATCGATCTTCCAGCCGGTCAACTCCGACGCCAGCCGCACATTCTGACCGTTTCGGCCAATTGCCAGCGACAACTGATCTTCATCTACGACGGCCTGAATCGTCTTGGTTTCCGGTTCGGAGAAGACGCGAGCGACGCGCGCCGGCGCCAACGCGAGCTTCGCGAACCGTTCGGGATCTGGTGACCACGGGACGATATCTATCCGCTCCCCGCCCAGTTCGTTGACGACCGCCTGGACGCGGCTGCCCTTCAGTCCCACGCATGCCCCGACCGGGTCAATGGCATCGTCCCGGCTGACGACGGCGATCTTGGTACGACTTCCCACCTCGCGAGCGGCGGCACGCACGGATACGACGCCCTGCTGGATTTCGGGAACCTCGAGCCTGAAGAGTGCCTGCACAAACAGGGGGTCACCCCGCGACAACACCAATCGTGGGCCCTTGGGTGTCTCCTCGAGCCGCTTCAGCACGGCCCGAATCGTGTCGCCCTGGTGGAAGTGTTCCCGATGGTTCTGTTCCCGATATGGGATGATTGCCTCCGCCTCGCGGAAGCGGTTGATCATGATGACGAGTTTGCCGCGCTCGATTTGCTGGATCTCGCCCGACAGGAGTTCGCCCACCCTGTCCGCGAACTCCTCGCGAATCCGAGCGCGCTCCCCCTCGCGCACGCGCTGGATGATGCGCTGCTTCGCCGCCTGGACGGCAATGCGCCCGAAGTCCTCGAACGGGACCTCTTCCTCCAACACGTCGCCCACCTCGAAGTCGGAGTCCTCCCACTGGGCGTCCTCCAGAGAAATCTGGCAGGCCGCGTCCTCGACCTCTTCCACCACACTGCGGAGGAGGGTGACCCGGAGTTCGCCCTTCATCTCGTCGACTTCAATCTCCGCGCGGACGGTCGCCCCATACTTCTTCACTAGGGCGGCGTTGATACCGTCCTTGAGAAGGTCCAGGAGGCTGTCCCGATCCAGTTGCTTGCTGCTTGCCAGCTCCTGGATCGCCGCCAGAACGTCGGCGGGAGTCGCCATGACTTCTCCTTACCTAGGTGATGTTCCGAGCGCGTCCCAATCGACCGCAAGTGTCGCATTGCGTAGCGTATCGAGCGGTACCGTGATTTCCTCTTCCCGATCAACGAGGCGCAGCGCCACCTTCTCTCCCTCCACACCGGCGATCGTTGCCCGCACGCGTCCCACATCCGTCACCGTGACGTTCACGTCCCGCCCAACGAACCGGACCCAGTGCTCGCGCCACCGGAGTGGGCGTTCCACGCCGGGCGACGACACCTCGAGGACATAGCGCGGGCCCAAGACGCCGGTTTCGTCCAACCACTGTTCGAGCGCCCGCGACACCTCAGCGCATTCATCGACGGTGATTCCCTGTCCCGGAACCGCGTCGGGGCGATCGATGCGGATCTGAACTCGCATCTGTCTGCCAGCTCCCCTACGCCGCAGGTCGGCCACATCGTAGCCCAGGCTCGCAACGCGCGCGCGAACCTCCTGCGTGAACTGAGCTAGGGTGTCTGCCATCGAGACATACCGTCAGACAAAAAAAAGCGCGGGCATAGCTTCGCCCGCTTCACAGTTATGGAATATATCGGCCGCCTGCTGTCCGTCAAGCACTCCCGGACCCCCTGCCGAAACCGGAGGCAAGTCCTTGGTTTACCCCTCTAATCCGCGGGGCCGGCCGAGGTAGGCGATACCGCGTCCAGCTCGCGAGCCGTCGCGTCGATGGGAATGGAATCGGCGTCCGTCATGTGCCGTGCACCAGGTGCTCATCGAGATCTGACGGATCCCGAGGGCCCGTGCCCGTAGCGCCAACTCCCCGCGCAGATCCAGGTGCGTCGCGCCCTCGGGCTCCGCACCCCTGACCTCGCGAGCCACCTCAGAACCCACTTCATAACAAGACCCGCAAATACTTATGCCAAAATGGATTAGGATCTCGTAGCGTGAACAGGATGCCCGCGTGGCGAGCGCGTCGACACCCTTTTCGAGGATCCCTTTCGCCGTTCCCCGCCATCCGGCGTGGAGTAGTCCGAGGGTGCCGGTGCCGGGGTGAGCCAGGTAACACGGTACGCAGTCGGCGACGGTGACGGTGAGGAGGAGGCCCGGGGCTGCGGTTACGTGCCCATCGATGTCGTCGAGCACGGTCCAACCGGTGAGCGGCCGATCGTGGACGGCGATTTCCGCGAGAAACCCTCTGCCCGTTCCGTGATGCCCGCGACGACGCCGAGCTCTTTCCAGCCCGGGATCTCGAGGAGCGGAAGGTCGGTGGGATTGTGGGATGCCGGGCGCTCGGCAACGCGGGGGAAGTCGTCTCCGGTCACTGCTCCGGATCGGGATCGCCGACGCGCTCGATATCGGCGCCCAACGCCCTGAGCCGCTCGTCGATGCGCTCGTAGCCGCGGTCGATCTGCCCGATGTTATGGATGACACTCTCGCCTTGGGCGGCGAGCGCCGCGAGGAGCATGGCCATGCCCGCTCGGATATCGGGACTCTCTACTACGCCCCCGCGCAGGCGGGCCGGTCCCGAGATCACAACCCGGTGTGGATCGCAGAGCACCGCGCGCGCACCGAGTCCGACCAGTTTGTCCACGAAGAAGAGTCGCGATTCGAACATCTTCTCGAAGACCATTACTACACCGTCGCACTGTGTCGCCACGACCACCGCGATCGAGGTCAGATCAGCGGGGAATGCCGGCCAGGGACCGTCCTCGATCTTGGGCACGTGCCCGTCCAGATCCGGACGGATGCGGCGTTCCTGCGAACTGGCGATATGCAGCCGGTCGTTGTCGATGCGGGGCCGAACGCCAAGGCGATCGAACGGCAGGAGGATGGGCAGGAGATCGTCGGGTCGCACGCCCTCGACGGTGATGTCGCCATCGGTGACGGCAGCCAAGCCGATGAAACTCCCGACCTCGATATGGTCGGGTCCGACCTCGATGGATGCGCCCGAGAGCCGATCCACGCCCTCGATGTTGAGCACGTTAGTGCCTATGCCGTCGATCTGCGCGCCCATGGTGACGAGACCGCGCGCGAGATCCTGCACGTGCGGCTCGCACGCGGCGTTGCGAAGGACGGTGCGTCCCTTGGCGAGTACCGCCGCCATCAGGGCGTTCTCCGTGGCGGTCACACTGGGCTCATCTAGAAAGAGATTGGTCCCCGCAAGCGCCCGAGCCGTTACCTGGTAGGCGTCCCCTATCTCGACCTCGGCCCCCAGACGCTCAAAGGCGAGGAAGTGCGTGTCGAGTCGGCGCCGCCCAATGACATCGCCGCCCGGTGGCGGCAGTATCACAGAGCCATGCCGCGCGAGCAACGGGCCCGCCAATAGCACGGAGGCCCTGAGCTGCGCGCACAGGGCGGGATTCGGGGCCTGATGTTGCAAGCCCGCAGGATCGAGCCGGAGCGTATTTCCGCCGGTCCACTCAACCGTGACGCCAAGGTCACCGAGAATCTGAAGCAGGATGTCGACGTCCCGAATGCGCGGCACGTTGCGCACCTCGGTTGGCTCATCGGTCAACAGTGCGGACGCGATGATCGGCAGGGCGGCGTTCTTGTTTCCCGCCGGCCGGACAGTGCCCTTTAGGGGCTGGCCTCCACGAACGACGAAGCGTTGAGCCATGTGCCGCGAACCATATGCGCAGGCCGCTCATAGCGTCAAGCGTCAGTTGACACTCGCAGGGGCCGGCGGGATGTTTCACGGCAGAGCGTGGGACCAACGCTCGCTTGGAGGAAGGCACGTGACGGGTTGGACTGCAGTGTTGACGGCGCTGTCGACGGCTATCATCGCGCTCGCTGTTGTGGCGTTTTCGGTGGCGGTCATAGCACTCACCAGGCGAATGACGGATTTGTCGCGCAACGTCGAGCGTCTTCTCGACACCATGGATCGTGATGCCCGCCCGGCACTGGAGGCGGTCCGCCGCACCGCCGATGAGGCGAGCCGCGTGGCGATCCTCGTCCGGGACGAAGCCGAGGGCGTCGTCCGTACGTCGAAGAGCGTGCGCGACCGCGTAGAACGAACGGCGGCGTCGCTCGAGGATCGGTTTATCGAGCTCGAGACGCTCGTTGGCCTGCTACAAAGCGAGGTGGAGGAAACTGTGCTGGATGTTGCCGCGGCGCTGCGGACGACCCGTCGCGGGTCGGGTCTCCTGAAGAAGATCAAGCGGGCGCTCGCGCGGTGAGGTCCGGAGCATGACCGCACGGAGGGTCGCGGTGGCCGCCATTGCTGCCGTGCTCGCCATCGCGTTGGTCCCTTCCGACGCGCTGGCCTGGACGCCCGCCACACACATCTATCTCGGCGAGACGGTTCTGGCCAACCTGTCGCAGCTGCCTGTCGCCGTTGCGGCTCTGCTGCGGGCCTATCCCTACGACTATCTGTACGGCAACATCGCGGCTGATACGTCCATGGCGAAGAAATACGCGCCGGTCGGTCGGCATTGTCATTCGTGGCACGTCGGGCAGGAGATCTACGATCGAGCGGACAGCGAGGCGCTGCGCGCGTTCGGGCTGGGGTATCTCTCCCATCTCGCGGCCGACGCCGTAGCCCACAACTTCTTCGTCCCGTGGCAGCTGGTTGTCACGTCGAGCACGATCGCCATCGGCCATTCCTATTGGGAAAGCCGGTTCGAGACCCATCTCGGCGAGCACTACGCGCGCAGCGCGATGGACGTGATTCGTCTGAACCACGCGGCCGCCGACGAGCATCTCGATCTGATTCTGTCACCCACGATCTTTTCCGTGCGCACGAGCCGACGGCTGTTCCGTGGCATGGTGGGGATTACCGAGACGCAGAGTTGGCAGCGCGCCTTCCGTCTCATGTCCGAGCGGAGTCGCTGGGATCTGGATGACGCGGAGGTGGAGCGTCAGATGGCGACGGCGTTTCAGCTCACCGTGGAGATGTTGATCGACGCCGGGCCGGTGCAGTTGGCGCGCAAGCTGGATCCATCTGGTGAGACGTCGCTTCACTTGGCAAAACGAATGCGTGTGGACGTGATACGGAGTCGCATTCCCAATGATGCCGGCCTGTTGCAGGAACTGGCAGAGGAGAACTTCGGTCTACCGTCCTATTCCCTGCCGTTCTGGGAGGCGTCACCGTCTGAGCGTCCATGGCGTATTGGCAACGGGAGCGCCCGCACGGCGTAACTGCCAGCCCTCGGAATTCACTTCCGTCATGCGGATTCCCAGTCGCGCTCGAGGCCCGCGTAGGCGACGAGCAACTGTTTGCGGCCGATCTCTCCATCGTCGAACTCGACATCTACCTTGAGGTCGCGTCCGCGGCCCGCGAGACCGCAGATTGTGCCCGACCCGAAGCGCCGGTGCCGCACGCGCTCGCCTTTCACATATCGGGGCAGGTCCTGCGACACGTTCGCGATGTCGTCGTCGGCTTCCAGCGACGGCGCCGCGACGGCACCGAGCCAAGGTGGCGGTGTGGGCTTCTTGCGGAAAAGGTCGCCGCCGAATACGCCGCTGCTCCGGCGCTCATCGACGATGCCGGGCGGGATCGCGTCGAGGAAACGCGATCTTGTTCCCGGCATGAGCTGCCCACCGCGGCGCCGAGCCCGTGCCCAGCTGAGGTAGAGTCGATCCCGCGCTCGTGTCACAGCGACATACGCCAGGCGACGCTCCTCCTCCACGCCCTCCGCGGTCTCCAGCGAGCGGCTCAGCGGGAACAGGCCGTCTTCCAGCCCCGTGGCGAAGACCACGGGCCACTCGAGACCCTTGGCGGTGTGCACGGTCATGAGTGAGACCCCGTCGGGGTCCCCACCCGCCTGCTCGGCCGACGTCGTGAGCGTTGCCGATGCGAGGAACCGTTCCACCGGAGATGTCGGATCCTCCGCGTCGGCCTCCTCCGACCACTCCGCCGCGCCTGCGAGAAGCTCACGCACGTTCTCGACGCGTTCCATTCCTTCGGGACCATCGTCCTCGAGGTACGACTCGTACTGGATGGCCTCGACGATCCGCTCGAGCAGTGCGGCGGGCGTGGTGTCCTCGATGTGGTTGCGCAACCCGTCGATCAAGGCAACGAAGTCTTCGAGGGCCCGCGTCGCGCGTGCACGGAGCCCGGGCACGCGTCCAGCGATGCGCGCGGTCTCGAACAGCGTCTTGCCCCACTGACCGGCGTTTTCCTGCAGGATGGCGAGCGTCGTGAGGCCCAAGCCTCGCTTCGGGACCTGCGTCGCGCGCATGAACGACTCGTTGTCGGCCGGATTCACCGTCAGGCGCAGATAGGCGAGCAGATCCTTCACCTCGCGGCGTTCGTAGAAGCTGATCGCGCCGACGACCTGGTACGGCACGCTCACGCGCCTGAACGACTCTTCGAACGCGCGTGACTGCGCGTTGGTGCGGTACAACACCGCCATGTCCCGGTGCGCATAGAGATCGGTTGCCGCCCGCTCACGGATCTCGCGCGCTATCCACTCGGCCTCGTCCCGTTCGTCCGCCGTTGCGACGAGCGTGACGGGTTCTCCGCCGCGTCGGTTGGTAAAGAGCGTCTTGCCCAGCCGGTCGGTGTTTTCCGCGATGAGCCCATTGGCAGCATCGAGGATGATCTGGGTCGAGCGGTAGTTCTCTTCGAGACGGACCAGCGTAGTACCGGGAAAATCGTTCTGGAAGTCGAGCATGTTGCGCAGATCCGCGCCGCGCCATCCGTAGATCGATTGATCGTCGTCGCCCACGACACAGATGTGTCGGTGCTTGCGCGCGAGGTGTCGGACCAGAAGATACTGTGCGCGGTTGGTATCCTGGAACTCGTCCACGAGAATCGCGCGGAACCGTTGTTGGTACCGCTCGAGTCGTTCGGGGCGCTCGTGAAAGAGCGTCAGCGGATGGAGCAGCAGGTCGTCGAAATCCATGGCGTTCGCCATACGGAGCGCCTCGCTCAACGCGCGGTAGATCTCCGCTGCGACGCGCTCGGTGTTATCCTCGGCCGCTGCCGCCATCTCCTCGGGAAGCACCATCCGGTTCTTGGCGTGTGAGATGATGTGCCGAATCAGCTTGGGCGGGTAGGCGCGAGGGGCGTATCCCCGTTGTTCGAGCAGCCGCTTGATCAGGGCCTGACGGTCTGCCTCGTCGTAAATCGAGAACTGGGGCGTGAAGCCCAGATGATGTGCCTCGCGCCGTAGGAGCCGTGCGGCCAACGAATGAAACGTCCCGATCCAGAGTCCAGCCGGTTCCCGCCCGAGCAGCTCTGCCACCCTGTGGCGCATCTCGCGCGCCGCCTTGTTCGTGAATGTGACGGCGAAGATGCAATCGGGCCGGAGCCCGTGCTGTGTCACGAGATGTACGAGCCGGGCGGTCAGGACACGTGTCTTACCGGAACCGGCGCCCGCTAGTACGAGCAGCGGCCCGTCGGCATACTCGACGGCTGCGCGCTGCGCGTTGTTTAGAGGGACGTCCGTCACGCGCTCGTCGTCGGAATCTCGGCCAGGAACGCCGCTCCCTCCTCGGATGGCATGAGGCGCAGCGACCCTTCGTGCACGTCCTCGATGATCCGCCGGGTAAGGGCGAGTCCGATACCCCACCCTCCCGGCTTGCTGGTGACGCCGGGTTCGAACACGCGCGCTCGCAGCTCTGCCGGCACGCCGGGGCCGTTGTCGGAAATGCAGATTGCCGCCCCATTGCCCGTCTCGCCGACCTCAACGCGGATCGTGCCGCCGCGCCCGCTCAAGGCATCGATTGCGTTACGCACCATCGCCTCGACGGCCCACTCGAGGAGAATCGCGTCGCCGTGCAAGAATGGTCCCGCGTCTGGTGCCTCTACCACGATCGTCACCTGGTGCGCGTGACGTGGCAGCCGCGGCGTGAAGTAGTGAGCCACGCGCTCCGCCACGGCGCCCAGCCCCACGCGGTCGCGCCGCGCCGGTCGGCCAATGCGCTCGAAACGTTGTGCCACGCGTTGCAGTCGCTCGAGATCGGCTTTCAGGTAGCGACTGACCTCCGTCACGTCGCTGTCCCCGTCCGTCAGCCGATCGATCCAGGCGTTCGCGCTCATCAGCGGCGTACCGAGCTGATGTGCCGACTCGCGCGCCATCGCCACCCAGAGGCGGTCTTGGTCGCGCCGCATGGCGGCGTGATAGGCCCAGAACCCCGCAGCAACCGCGCTGATGAGCAGGGTGAACTGCAGGGCGGCGAGCAAGCGCAGGCGGCGGGTCACGGGTAGATCACCAAAATGCACTTCCCCGAGTCCGGGGATCGCGATGGGTGGGTGGTTCTGGTCCAACCGGCGTACGAAGTCTGCCACCCGCGGATCTTCGGGTGAGGCATCGAACGGCAGGTTCTGCGCGCTCGTGGGCCTGCCCGCAGTGTCGGTCACGACTACGGGGAGCCCGGTTGCTCGAATCTGGGTTACCAAGTGCAACAGCACCTCGACGTGGGCGCCGGGTGTGGTGTCTCCAAGCGCCGCGATCACCTGACCGAAGATCCGGGAGTTGCCGCGCGCCTCGCTGCGAAGGTGTCCCGACACGTCCCAGGCCTGCCAGAGCGAGACGCCGCTCAACAGGACGACGAGTCCCAGGACAACCCCCGGGCCGTAATGCCGGAGCCGACGGGATAGTCTAGTCGTCACCGGGCGCCAGCCGGTCGGCGCCGACATAGGGAGCCAGGGCGTCCGGCAGCCTGACCGAGCCGTCCGATTGCTGGTGGTTCTCCAGCAGGGCGATGATCGTGCGCGGGAACGCCACACCCGACGCATTCAGAGTGTGCACGAAAGATGGCTTTGCGTTTGGCGTGGGCCGGTACCGAATGTTCGCACGACGGGCCTGAAAATCTGCAAACGTGCTTGCGCTGGAGACCTCGAGCCATCTGTCGACGCCAGGGGCCCACACCTCGAGATCGTACGTCCTGGCGCTCGCAAACCCGAGCTCGCCGGTCGCGAGCGAGACTACGCGGTAGGGCAGCTCGAGGCGCTCCAGCACCGCGGCGGCCTGTGTGACTAGCAGCTCCAACGCCTCTGCCGAGTCTTCGGGGCGTGTAAAACGGACCAGCTCGACCTTGTCGAACTGGTGGACCCGGATGAGACCGCGCGTGTCCTTACCGTGGGCGCCCGCCTCGCGTCGGAAGCACGGTGTGCAGGCGGTGTAAGCTACCGGTAGGGCCGCGGCCGGCAGGATCTCGTCGCGGTGCAGGTTGGTCAGCGGCACCTCCGCCGTCGGTACCAGATAGAATCCGTCGGCGGTCACGTACATCGTTCCTTCTTTGTCGGGTAGCTGGCCGGTCCCGCGCGCGGAGTCGGCGTTCACCATCAGCGGGGGGGCAATCTCCGTATAGCCGTGGTCCCCGGTGTGGATATCGAGCATGAACGAGGCCAATGCTCGTACCAGGCGCGCCCCCTGGCCCACGAACACGGGGAATCCGCTCCCGGTTACCTTGGCGCCCCGCGCCAGGTCGAGGATCCCAAGCGCTTCCCCCAAGTCCCAATGCGGCCGTGGCGTAAAGGCGAAGGAGGGACGCTCGCCCCACGTCCGGACGACCTCGTTAGCCTCTTCACCGCCGGTCGCTACGTCGTCGAGCGGCGGATTGGGGATCTGCAGCAGTGTGTGCTCGAGCGCAGCGTCCACGCCGCCGGTCTCGTCGTCCAGGCTCTTGATAGAGTCGCTCAGTTGCTTGAGCGCTTCCAGGAGATGGGCGGCGTCTTCGCCCGACCTTTTTTTTCGAGCGACCTCCTGCGACTGCGCGTTGCGATTGGCCTTGAGTCCCTCGACTTCTTTCAGGAGATCGCGCCGGCGGTGATCTAGGCGCAGGGCCTCATCGAGCAACTCGGCCGCCGCTGGGTCGCGGCGAACGAGCGCCGCCCGCACGGACCCGGGCGATTCGCGTACGGCGCGGATGTCGAGCACGCGACGTCAGTCGATCGGGAGGCCCGGCTCGAGGCCGCGGAAGCCGCAGTTGACGTTCACGAGCGTCTCGACGGTAAGTACCCGCTGCTGCGTATCGATGGCGAGCACGCGGAATTTCCCGTACCGGGGCAGCGACCCCAGCAAGCCGCACTGGGTGTTGGTCACGCGCGAGCGGGCCACGAACACATCACCAACTTGGATGGCGACCGCGACGCTGTCGGCGTACCCCTCGAGGGGCGCATCGGTCACGGCGTCGAACGTCGAGTCGCTGACGAGAATACCGGCGGTGACGCTGACCCCGAGTGTGCGTGCCGGGAGCAGCACGGCCCGTCCGTTTGCGTCGATGTCGAAGGCGAAGTCGAACGGTTCGGACCTGTCGGTGCGCGCCGTTTGGTTGGTCACGATGTCGAACGCGCTCGGGAGCTGAATGGCCGTCCCGCGCAGGGCGTAGATGGTGGTCGTATCTACCGCGTTCTCGAAGAAGGCTCGTCCCAGGTCGAACGGATTGTTACAGGCCGCGAGCGACACCACGCCGCCGGCACCGGTGAGCCAGAAAACCCAATGAGACAAGGACATAGCACGCATCGAAGTGCTGAAGCTTAGCGGTGGCTGAAAAGAGGGTCAACCTCCCCATTTGCCTTGACTTCCGTCGCAGACGGTCATTAGGTTGGCGCATGCCGACCATCCGCGACGTGGTACGGGCACTCGGCGGGCGGGACGGGGTGGACGCGGTCATCGTCCTGGGCCGCGACGGGCTTCCCATCGACTCCCACGCGACAGACGGTATCGACACCGAGAGCGTCGCCGCACTCGTGCCGACGGTGGTCGGCGCGTGCGATCGTCTTGGTAGTGCGTCGGGCCGGGGCGAGTTCGGCACCAGCGTCGTCGAGTACGATGGCGGCATGATCATGGTGACGGGCCTGACCGACGAGACGCTCCTGACCATTCTCGTAGCGCCCTCGACGAACATCGGCGCCCTGCTCTACGAAATCCACCGGCACCGGTCCGCCATCGCGGACCTGCTCTGAGCCACACGGGGCACGAGTGATTCGATGAGCCGGTGGGCAGCGGTGTTGGCCGGCGGATCCGGCACGCGGTTCTGGCCGCTCTCGACAACAGCCCGACCCAAGCAGATGCTCCCGCTCGCCGGCGGCGAGTCACTATTGGGCGATACCGTGGCACGGCTCGACGGGCTCGTGTCACCTTCCCATGTGCTCGTCATCACGTCCAAGGCGTTCGCGGACGAAACGCGGCAACTTCTCTCGCAACTGCCCCCAGAGAACGTATTGGCTGAGCCGCGCGCCGCGTCGACCGGTCCCGCGCTCGCCTGGGCGACCGCCGTTGTACGCGAGCGGGATTCCGAGGGCGTCGTCCTCTCGCTGCACGCCGACTGGTGGGTTGGCGACGCGGAGGCATTTCGGGAGACCGCGAGCCGTGCGTTGGACGTGGCGGCCCACTACGACGCGCTGGTCACGGTGGGCATCGTGCCGACCCGCCCCGATACAGGATACGGCTACATCGAGCCGACTGGATATCTCGAGGATGACGTCCGCTCCGTCGGTCAGTTCACGGAAAAACCCAACGCCGTGCGCGCCGCACAGCTCGTCCAGCGTGGCGCGTTGTGGAACAGCGGATTGTTCGCGTGGACCGTGCCGCGCTTCTTCGCGGAAACCGAGGCGCACGCGACCGAGATCGCGCCGCACGTGGAGCGGCTCGAGCGCGGCGATGTAGACGGTTATTTCAATGCCGTCACGCCCATCGCCATCGACCTGTCACACTTCGAGCGCTCGTCGCGCGTCGTAGTCGTTCCCGGTCGGTTCCCTTGGGACGACGTGGGAACGTGGGCGGCGCTTGCGCGCGTGCGCGAGCAGGATTCTTCACGCAACGTCATTGTCGGTGACTCATACGTACGTGGCACGGCGGACTCCGTCGTGTGGGCCGACGATGGACCGATCGTCGTGGATGGGGTTAGCGGCCTCGTGATCGTGCGTGCCAACGGACGTGTGCTTGTTACGACCCGGGAACGTGCGGTGCACCTGAAGGATGTGCTCGAGTACCTGCCAGATGAGATTCGGCGTGTCGAATGACCGATCTCATTCTCGTTGACCCCGAGCCCTCTAGCGCGTGGTACCCGTTCCAGCACTCGCGGCCGGTGTGCGAACTGCGCGCCGGCGCATGGCTCATTCGTGAGCGGTGGGAGGCGATCGTGGATGGCGAGACGCGCGCGATCTTCGCAGCCGGGCCGCTCACGGCGTTTCGGGAAGACGACGTCCCGTCCGTTCAGGTGACCGAGCCGGTAACGGGTCCCGCGGTCGTCGCGCGCTCCGTCTTTGCGCCGTCCGGTGTCTCTCCCGAATGGGGGAGCGAGCCGGCTGAACTCGTCAACGACGGGACTGTGGTAGGCTGGACTGTGCCCGAGGGCGCGGTATGGGAACCGGGTGTCACCGGCTGGGCGCAGTTGGAGATCGATGGCGTGCTGCTGCACGGCGCGTACGATCTGTTGGAGGCGCTCGACCACTTTCTCGAGGCAGACGTCGCCGATTTCGTCACGGAGTCCGGTGACCCCGTTCCGGACGGAAGTACGATCATTGGCGACCCTCACGAGATCGTCATCCTGAGCGCCACGGTCGAGCCCGGTGTCACGTTCGACGTGCGGCACGGTGCCATCGTAATCGAGCAACACGCCTACGTAAGCGGCGGCACCCGACTCGAGGGTCCCATCTACGTAGGGCCGGGGTCGCACATTCTCGGTGGGCAGATTGGACGCACCGCCATCGGTCCACGCTGCAAAGTGCGTGGGGAGGTTGCCGGGAGCGTGTTCCTCGGGTTCGCCAACAAGGCACACGACGGGTTTCTGGGCGATTCGGTGGTGGGGCGGTGGGCCAATCTGGGTGCCGGGACGACGACGTCGAATCTCAAGAACACGTACGGACCGGTGCGCGTAGAGGTGGCGGGCGAGCGCATCGAGACGGGCCGCCAGTTTCTCGGCACACTCGTGGGCGATCATGCCAAGTCGGCGATTGGGACCATGTTCGCGACGGGCACGGTCGTTGGTGTCGGCGCCAACGTGTTTGCGGCGGTGCGTCCGCCCCCGTACGTCGCGCCGTTCGCGTGGGGTCCCGGCGAGGAGTCGATGAGGCTGGATGGATTTCTGCGTATCGCGGAGCGCGTGATGCCGCGACGTGAAGTCGAGTTCACGCCGGAAGTGAGAGAGATGCTCACGACCATATACAACGCGACCGTATCGACGTGAGAATCGCGGTGCTCGGCTCCGGGAGCCGCGGCAATGCCATAGCACTGCGCGTCGACGGCGCCACCCTCCTAATCGATGCGGGGTTCGGACCGCGCACCGTAACGCGACGCGCACTCTCCGTTGCGATGCAACTGGAACCGCTCGAGGGAATCGTCGTGACGCACGAACACGGCGATCATGCCCGGTCGGCGCTGCGGCTGGCGGTGCGGTTCGGGTGTTCCGTATTCGGCTCGCGGGGGACTCTTGCGGCCCTGGCGCAAAACGACGAAGTAACGACCGGCACCCTTACGCCGGGATGCCCACGGCAGATCGGTCCGTTCACGGTGAACGCCGCGCCGAGCAGCCACGACGCCAACGAACCACTGGCGCTTGCCGTGACTGGGCCAAACGGGCCCAAAGTGGGGATCGCCTACGACCTCGGGCGGCCCACGGCGGCTGTGCGCTACCTGCTACGCGGGTGCGCGGCGCTGGTGCTAGAGGCGAATTACGACGACGTACTCCTGCGGACGGGTCCCTACCCTGCCAGCGTCCGCCAGCGCATTGCTGGTTCGGGCGGGCACCTGTCCAACCGCGCCGCGGCAGAACTCGCGGTCGATTTGCACTCGGACCGGCTCGAGGCGGTGATCCTCGTCCACCTGAGCGAGCGGTGCAACCGACCTGATTTGGCGCTAGCAGCCGTCACCAGAGCTCTGGCGGCGCGGCGATACACCGGTGAGGTCCTGGTGGCCGGTCAGAACGAACCGCTGGAGGCCGTGACGGTCGGGGTCGGCGCTGACCCGCAACTGGCGCTCAGCTTGCCGGAACTTCCTCCTCTTCCGTAACCACCGCCACTTTCGGTTCCCACTCGCGCATCATGTGGACGAACGAATGGGCGGCCACACCGTCGAACTCTACTCCGGCTCTCTCCTCGATATAGGCCATCACCTTGTCTGACGGCCACGCGTCACGGTACGGACGGTTGGTACGGAGGGCGTCGTACACGTCACATACGTGCACGAGTTTGCTGGCGGTATGGCAGTCGCGTTGATACTTGAGGCTGGGATACCCGCCACCATTGATCATGATGTGGTGCTCGTAGGCCACGACGGCGGCGAGATCCAGGTCCGGTTCGGACGTGATGATGATCCGGGCCCCTTCCGAAGGGTGAGCGTTCATGATGGTCCGCTCCTCGGGACTCAGCTTCCCCTTCTTGTTGAGGATCTCCTCCGGGATTTTCACCTTGCCCAGATCGTGGAGCAGACCGGCAACGCCAAACGTGCGGACATCGCGCGCGCCCATGCCCATCCACTCGGCCAGGCCCATCGCGAGCACCGACACGTTGATCGAGTGCGTCGTGGTGTATTGGTCGAATTCCCGGATGCGCAGCAGGGGAATCATCAGATCCTGGTCGCCGTGCATGGCGACGGACAGCCCGCGCACTACGGCTTCTGCCTCTAGCATGGGTAAGGCGCCGCCGTCGGTCAGCTCCTCGTGCATCCACCGGACCGTATCCGCTTCGATCCCCAATGTCATTTGCAGGGTCGCGATGCGAGCCTCTTTGTCGGGCTCGAGTTCCTTCTCGTCGGAGCCGTCGAGACCGATAGCCCCGTAGCGGATGCCGCTCGCGCGGGTCTGGCGTGCCTCGGACGTGTCGATTGCCTGGAGCGTCAAGCGTGCCAACACCAGGTCGAGGAACTCCCCGACCTCGTCTCGTGTGACGGTCGCATCGAACAACACCCGCTGGAACCCGGCCTCGGCGAGCCGACGGTTCCAGTCCCACCCACGCATCTCCCGCAGCGGATTGTTGCCGTAGATCACCTCGTCGCCGAGGAACGAGAAAGACGGCGTGGAGTCCTCGTCGAGCAGATCGCGCAGTGTCCCGTACACCAGATCGACCGCGCGCTCCCGCGATGGATGCCCGTCGGGATACATGGCCAATGCCGCTAGTGACTGGGCGAGGCCGTAGAGAAACTCGACTGGGGCGGACACTAGGTGGTGTGGTCTCCACTCGCATCTGTCCCGAGTGCTGCGCGCACGACGTCGGGGTCACGGGACTGCCCGGCGCGTGCCAGGAGGTTGCGGACGCGCGGGTCATCGCCCCACCGCGTCAGCGCGCCCAAGGCTGCGAGGTACTCGCGGGACTTCGCGGGACCCTTCAGGCCGAGCAGTGAACGGCGCCGCGGCATCGCGAGCGCGATGAGCGTCTCGAGTGCCTGGGGCGATCCAGAGCCAGCGAGCACGCGAATCGCCGTCACTCGCTGGTCGGTGTTGGCTCCCTGGGACGCGCGCGAGATCAGGAGTGGTACGGCCGCGTCGGGACAGCCCTTCGACGCTCCCGTGAGTCCCAGCCGTACGTTGTGATCGTCCTTATCCGTGAGGGCGAGACAGATCGCGCGATCACGCGTTTCGGGCTCACGCAGAATGATGCGAAAGGCTTCGCGACGCACGCGTGAGTCTGGATCGCTCGCGTACCTCATTGGATCGAATCCGGGTGGCAGGTGGCTCAACTCAGACAACATGGAGAGCATGTTGCGGCGTACGTACCACCGCTTGTCATCGGTACGCGAAGCCAACGCCGGTCCCACCTCGTGGCCCAGACCCAGAATGCGATCGATCAACAGGCGTCGTACATGCGAGGACTCCGTCGCGATCAACGCGTCGACCATCGGATCGGCCGACTCGATGCCGAGATGCTCGATCTGGGTATCGAGGAGGTAGACGTCGATACGTTCGTCGCGCACGACCTTGGTGATCTCGTCGATGCTCGCGATGTGGTCCAACAATACCTTGCGCGCCGTCGGGGCGTCGGCCTCGTTGGCCCGGTCCAGCATCCAACTGGCGCGATCCTGGGCCAGCAAGGTTTCGATCGATCGCTCGACGGCATCTCCGGTCGTATCGAGTTCGAGGGCCATCTGGAAGATGCGTTCCGCTTCAGGGAGGTATTGCTGTTCCACGGCGACCGCAAACACGGGTGCGGCCGTCGAGATTTTTTCCAGCACGTCACGGTACTGGTCTGGGTTCGGGTCGTTGAGAGTCCAGTCCTGGATCAGGCTTGCCACCTGCTCGCGTACCGACGACTCGGCGACACGTGCCCGCCGCCCGGTCGAGTGCTCGGCGTGCTGCGCCAGCTTCTGCAGCATGCGCAGCATCGAGTTGGATACGGTCTGCTCGCTGGTTTGGCTTGCGGCCTGCACGAGATCGACCACCGCATCGACCGCCATCCCTTCCGAGGCGGACAGCAGGAACTGGCGTTGTTGCCCACGGTCGCCACCCATGGTCATCATGTGGCTCAGCGTATCTTTGTCGAGCGTCGAGACGAGGTCCGACACCCGTTTCTTGAGGTGGGTAGACTCGGGCGATCGTCCGGCTTTCAACTCGTCGGCAATCTGTAGCATGTAGCCCACGATCACCTGATCGTATGCGTTCTCGCGGCTGTGGCTGTCGATGGCCTGGGCCACGATCGAGGGGTCCGTCTGTTCGGCCTCGTCGTCGTCCAACACGTCCACGGAGGCCGAATCGGCCGCGATTGCGGCGCGCGCCAGGCCAATCCAGAGCTGTGCCGCTCGGGTGCGCGCGGAACGGGTTGCATCGTCCTTGTCGGCAAACTCTTCGTCTACGAGTCGCAACCGTTCGTATGTCACCGGGAACATTCGAATGTGCTCCCAGATTGGTTTGTTAATACTCGGGTCAAGTCCGATCGGCTTGCCCGACCGGTCCGGATCGACGGCAATCATCTCGAGCAGCTCGTGCACTTCCATGTGCGCGGTCTCACGCCGGAAGGTGATGGCCCCTATGTGATGGCGGTGGAGCCTGCTCGCGAGGTCCTTGAGCACGGCGTTCTTGGGATCGGTCGCGATTCCCTCGATGACGAGCTGGTTGCGGGCGACGCCGAGCGACAGGGTCCCAATGGTGGCCATGAGGTCGGTGAGATGATTCATCAGGTGGTCGACCGTGGGACCGAGCGACGGGTGGCTCGCCGGGTACATGCCATAACGGTGAAGCGCGATCGAGAACTGGATCAGGAAATCGGACAGCTCGCGCGACAGCGCGCCCTGTTCGTCGACGGCGGCAGTGACTTTGGGTTCGTCGCTCACCGAGGCCGTGCGTGCCGTGGCAAGAGCGGGTTCATTGGTCGAAGACGTCGGCGCGACGGCTCATGGGCGGTGCCGGCGGTACGGGCACACCGGAGGGCCGCGGCGTCGCAGGACCGACCCGTTCGAGTTCGATGGGATCGACCAGGTCGCCGCCCGACAACGTGAGCGCGTTGCGGTCGAGTCGGTAGTTGTACACCATCCACTCATCGCCGAACGCGAGGAATATCGAGTCCGCGATGAGCCGCCAGCGCACGGTCTCGTCGCCCCAGCTGGCGGATGAGTCCGCGCGCACGACGATCTCGTGCGGTCCGTCGGGGGTCTCGGTGCGCCACGTCCCCTCGAGCACCGGGAGCGACGCTTGCGCCAACGCGGTTCCCGGGACGCTCAGCAGCGCGGCGACCCCAAGGACCGTAGAGAGTGTCATAGCAACAATTTAGCGGTTTCACGAGTTTCGCGCCAACGGGCCGCAGCTTCCCTTTGGCGCGCGTAGACAGGAGAATACGACGCGCCTGGCGCGGAGTCCCTTGAACCCCTGATGTGGAGGCAACATGCGGCGGATAACATTCTTGCTCCCGCTGGTGATCGGTATTGCGGGTGCAACGCTCAACGCGCGGGCCGAGGCCCAGGTACGCCCCCGCCCCCGCCCCATCCGACCCGCGCACACGTTCTCGATCGTCGCCGTCGATACCGTGACCGGCGAGATCGGCGCGGCGGTGCAGTCCCATTGGTTCAGCGTCGGGAGCATTGTCACGTGGGCGGAGCCGGGTGTGGGTGCGGTGGCGACCCAGTCGTTCGTCGACCCCAGCTACGGTCCGCGCGGGTTGTATCTCATGCGGACCGGAACACCCGCCCCGGAGGCGTTGTCGGCGCTACTGCGCGCGGATCCCGATTCGCAGGTGCGTCAGGTGGCAATGATCGATGCGGCGGGCCGCGTGGCGGCGCACACCGGATCGCGCGACATCCCCGCCGCCGGGCAGCACGTGGGCAATGGGTACTCCGTGCAGGCGAACCTCATGCGCAATGACCGCATCTGGCCGGCCATGGCGCACGCGTTCGAGACGACCGAGGGCGACCTCGCCGCGCGCATGCTCGCGGCACTCGAGGCCGGGCAGGAAGCGGGGGGTGACATTCGCGGGCAGCAGTCGGCGGCGCTAGTAGTCGTGAGTGGCGATCCCGACGCCCAGCCCTGGGAACGCGTATTCGATTTACGAGTTGAAGATCATCCCACCCCCATTGCCGAACTGCGGCGATTGGTGCACGTGGCTCGCGCCTACGCGGCGGCGACCGAGGGTGACAACTGGATGACCGTGGGCGAGGTGGATTCGGCGCTCGTGGCCTACCGGCGGGCGTCGGAGATCCTGCCGGACGAGGCGACGAACGGTGAGTTGATCTACTGGGTAGCCGTGACGCTTGCGGATTTGGGGCGCATCGATGAGGCGATCCCCTTGTTCCGCCGGTCGTTTGCGCAGGACGAAAGTTGGATCGAGCTGTTACGCCGGCTGCCCGATGCGGGGTTACTCGGGGCCGACGAGGCTACGATTGAGCGGATTGTGCGGGAGGCGAGGAGATAGGTGCTCGGGTGCTCAGGGGCGCAGGTGCTCAGGGGGTGCGACAGTGATTGTGCGGTCGGTGGAGGCTTGGCGGCCGTGTGATAGATTCGTCACCGTGAGCGAGACGCGGTACTAGCCCGACGCATCTGGGACCTCAGGCAGCAAACGTTCCGGCAGAGTAGGAGCATGACCGAGCCCCACGTCCCAAGTTAGCTCTGTGTCTTACGTTCGCCGCACGCCGGGCACCGCGCGAATGCCCTGGCCGGAACGGGTTGCCCGGCCGCGTCAGCAATGCGGAAACGAACCCGATGGCGCGCGGCGGTTGATTCTGGCAGGCTCGTTTCGGATCGTCGGACTGTTGCGGTTCGCCCCACCCGGGCGCACAACTCCGAGACGCGAGCGAGCCACCGGCGATCATGGTGGTCAGCATCAGGCGTGACTAGGCGCCGCACGTACCGCCGTCGTCGTGACCGCCAGGGGGTTCGCGGTCAACGAGCCGACTCAAGCAGGCACCCGTTGCAGGTTCGCACGTAGGCTGTAACGCAGCCACACTCCTCGAAATGATTCGCATCGCCTACTGCGGGACAGAGGCGAGCGCACCTCCGGTGAAACCACTCTGGGAGCCTGGGGGTCGTCGCCGCAGAGTCCAAATGAAGCAGAACTTCTATGACGTTCCCGTCGCGTTTGACGAGGATGCGGGCTCTTCCCTGACGGTCAATCTTTCTTTGGAGAAGTTGCCAGAAAGCTGTCGTCGTTGCGGTTCGGGATCTTTCGAGTCCAAGGATCGAGTCGCCTGGAGCTAGCCCCGCCCACCATCCCGGACCCCCGCTATCGACCGCCGCGACAACTAGCGTACCCATGCTGCCGGACTGATCGTCGTGGAGCTCAATCCCCGTGCGAACCGCGGCGTCACCGACATCGATCTCTGACTGGCATTGGATCAGGCCTATGGTCGCAACGAGCGTCGCGCCGATGGCAACGTGGGTTCTTACCCATTGCGCGGGACGACGCTTCGTGAAGCGAGGGGTGCGGGAGCAGACGACGGATCCGCGAACTCGGCGATTCGGCATGTCAATTTCTGTCTCTCGGAGCGGGGCACGCTACACTACCCGAGACTTCAAATATCCCAATCGATTGCTCGCCCCACGAATCCTCCAGAACACCCGCGACGACGTCCTGCCACACCGTCACATGTTTGAGGGCGGCCGGAAGCAGCAGCGGCCGAAGGGCGCGCCCATCGACACTCCATCTGTCCCACTGCACCCACTCGGGGGTTTCCCAGTACGTCTTTGCAAGGATGGACCCGTCGCGGCTCCCGACCAACCCCCTCACCGACGGAAGGACCTCGGGAAACGACAGGTGTTGAGCCAAAGAAGAGTCCCCGAGATTCCGGGCAAAGAGGCTGCGATATTGATCCGACATTCGCACCCGAGTACTTCGCCCCCTGATTACGCGTTCGGTCGAGCCGTCGGGGGCGATGATGCGGATCGCATACTCTTCGGTCGATAGGAGCGCAACTCGATCCGGAGCAACGGGGGCCAACATCGGGAACACGGCATATGGAACAGGCAGCTCCATCACTCGTCCTCGTAGCGTCGTCCGTCTTCCAATTACATGAACGAACTCCAGAAGCGTATCGGTCTGGCCTTCACCGATAGAAGATGCGACGACGACTCCTCCAAGCTCTTCAGGTGCCGCGCCGCGCCAGGGAGGCAAGACTGCGGCCACGACTCTGCCACCCGACGTCACGAGGGTGGCTGGGGTCCCCGGGAATAGAAGAGTCGCCATCGGGACCACACCTACGTGTTCGCCGGAGCGACTCCAGATCGTCAGACGACCGTTGGCGAGGTCCCGAAAAATGAGGTTCGTGTCAAGCCAACCAAGTTCCATTCCTCCTTGGAACTCCCTTGGACCAGAACCGCTGCGGCCACGGATCCAGAGCGCTCGCCCGAGAGAATCAAACGCCATGATCCGGTGAGTTCCCCCGTCAAGCACGAACACGCGCTTCGACTCATCCAGGACGAGTCCTGTTATCTGCACAAACGGGTCGGTGTCCGCACGCCCGGGGCCAATCGTCCGGACAAGGCGTACGGTGCCGCATAGCGATTCGCCTAAGGAGGGTCGAGGAGAATCGCACGAAAAGACCGATCCGCACGCAGTCATTGCGACCGCGAGGAGGCGTAGCCTCAAGTACACGGATCGACTCTCGGGGCCTTTCAGGTCGCCGCTTTCAGTACGAACGCCTCGGTTCTGGACACGCCGCGAGCGCCTCGGCTGAATCGACGCTCGAAGAGGGACCCAGTACGTGCTTCACCACGCCCGCCCGGCCGAGAATCAGCGTCGTTGGGACCGCGAGAATGCCAAGGCGGGCGGCAACGGCCGAGGATGCCGTTCCGACGGCGTACGTGGAGAAGGAGAGTGCGTGCCGGCGAACAAAGCTGTCCGCCGACGCCCACTCTGAGAAAGAAATGCCGATCACGTTCCGCCGCCGCTCGGGGGCGAAATCAGTAGCCCACCTTGGAGCCAGCGCTTCACACGTGGCGCATGAAGGAGACAGAAACAGCACGACGGAGCACTCCGGCAGGTCGCGGAACGAGATGGTCAACGATCGACCGAGCCCACTGCGTGCAGTCAGCGTGTCCAGTTCCGCCCCGGCCTGGATCCACTCGGTACCCCCTGTTGCTCTCCTCACCAACAGCAAGCCCTGGATGATTCCGCCGAGCACAAGAGCGGCAAGCAAAGCGGTCAGCCACCGCTGCTGGCCAGGAGTTGAGCTGCTACCCGTGCCCCGCTCAGGCGTTGCCATCAGCCGGGGATAATCAGACACCCATTACAGGATTCGGCGCAAACCGTGCAGCAGCAGGACCAATCCGTGGGGTCTGACGCACACTGGCATTGGCACTTGCGGGCTGGATGTTCCGGCGGGCAACCTCCCTGTGCTAGAGTGGACGCCCTCAAACCGCCCGTCGCGAGCCCGATGTTGAGCAACGCGAAGGTGAGGACCAGCAGCCATTTAGTTCTTTTCCGCATTTGGTGCCTCCGACATTAAGACTAGCCGCCATTGAGGCTTCGTGTGCGCCTGTGCGTGCCACGTAGCCGCCGGGCCGATGTCAACCGGGAACCACCAGGCATCCATTGCATGAGGAGGCGCAAACCGAACAGCAACAGCCCCAGTCCGTGGGGTCTCCCGCACACTGGCATTGACATTTGCGAGGAGGGTTCTCCGGGGGGCACGGATGCTGCGCAAACGCGAGGTTCCCTCCGGCGAGCCCAAGGTTGATGATCACGAACGCCGTCACTAATAGCCAGCGAGTCTTGTCACGCATAGCTGCCTCCAAGCTGGTGGTTCAACCGCAAGTGAAGCGCCGCGGCGAATCCTTGCTCCCGCAGGGCCTCGGGCCAGAAGATGCCCCGATACTGGGACATCGTGGGCGCTGCATCCCGCCACATTCGAAAACCGCCAGAACTCACCGTCCATCAACGTTCGGCTATTCGGATCAATACGATTTGCATTGTCTTGAAGACAATGACCGTTTGCGCTGACCTGGTGCGCTGACCTCTTGCGCGGGGGGGGGGGGGGGAGATTCTACTTTACCGTAGCCGTCCCCGAGGACTTTCACGATGTTGGTGCGGAAGCTCGTAGTGAGCCTGCTCAGCCAAGCCGCTGTTGCCGATCGCCGTGTGCACCGTGTGGTCGAGGCGCTGGCTGACCGACGAGGGCTCCTACGGAACGCCGACGACTTCGCTCGGGACCTCGGCTTCGGCTCGCGACACCAGCTTCACCATTGCCTCAAACGCCACCGTCTCCCGCCCATTCGCCGGCTCGCCGCCTGGATACGCCTCCTGACGATTGCCGTCGAGATGACCGAAAGCGGAATGAGCCTGGAAGACATTGCGTGGCGCGACGGTATCGATCCGTCGGTGGAACATCGCCGGGCCCGGCGGATACTCGGTGTATCGTTGGGCACCGCTCTGCAGAACGGCGTCGAGGGTGTCCTGGTCCGGATTTGGGAGGACTGGGCGCGGCACTTGGCAGCGGATCGTGATCCTGTGGCAGCACAGAGAGCAATCTCGCGTATCCTCCGTGACGCAAGCGCGTAGGGCGCCCTTCCCTGCCATCGAGCTGTCTGTTAGCGCGATGCACAGGCGCTCAGGCGCTCAGGCGCTCAGGCGCTCAGGCGCTCAGGCGCTCAGGTGCTCAGATCGATGCTCCATCCCGTGTGTGACGCGGGCGAAACCGCGTAGGCCCCGGGGCGTCAAATCGGCGGTCAGCGTCACCCACTCGAGTAGATACGCCTCATGCATGTGATGGGCGCACGGGTGTCAGTGGCCGAGCCGCGACGCGGATGACCTGCTTGAGTTGGGTCGCTCAGCGGTCGAGTGACAAAGTGAGAATGGCCCGAAGACGACTACGCCGCGCGATCCGCAACCTGCGGCAGTACGCTGCTGGGGCTACCGAAATGGGTGACCAGTTCCTGACTTTCCAGGTCAGCATCCGATCGAGGGATGACAAGACGTTGCTCGGCGGTAGCGAAGTAGAGGCAGCCCAGTTCTTCGGGCGGCCGTGTCCGCGCAAACCGCTCGGCGGCTTCGAGGGCCTGGAGCCACATCTGCTTGGCGCCTGTCGCGTCGAACGGTTCGGTGAGTTGCAGGCGGGCGATGTCCTCTGGTCGGTGTTTCCCGCGACGCCGCAGCAGTTCCAGGAGTGAGAGTGGGGTGAAGCCCGGGTCCTTGCCCACGGCGGCCCAGACGAGTCCCGCCAGAGGAAGCACGTTCGCGTGAACGAAAAGCGTGTCGACATAGTCTCGTGGTTCGTCTCTGCCCGCGAGCGCGAGGATCTTGTTGGCTGCGAGATCGACCTGGTGCAGCAGGAGCCCGCCGAGCGGGTCGCGTTGGAGCGGCATGAAGCGCCATGCAGAGTCGTGCGCCCAGTCGATCCGCGTGGCGTCCGTGCCACGACGCACGATGGCGCGCACGAACCCGGGCTGGCTCAGGGTCACGTCAACGTCATAGCCCGCTCGGTCGAGTTGCGCGCGGTCCGCCTCGAACGTGGATGCCACTCGTTCGACCGAATCGTGAAAGAAATCCAGGTCGTCACTATGACGGATGGAATTGGCGGCGAAGTGCAGTGCCGCTCCGCCGGCGAGATAGCGGTCGTTCGTCCGCGAGTGCGCGAGTTCGGCGAGAATCTGTAGCTGGAAGTCGGTTATTGGCACAGGCGACTCGCCACGCGCCACGCTTCGCGATTGCCGTGCCGCATGAGCTGGTCCGCCACCCACTGCACGTCGGCGATGCCGATCTCGAGGTCGGGCCGGTACGACCAGAAGCAGCTTGCCCGGAAGCGTCGGAACGCGCGCCGCGCCTCGCGCACCTTTACCATTCGCCGCGCCACGGCCTCATAAGCAGCTTATGATATAACGTCAAGTATTCAAACCTATTATCTGCCCCCTACTCTAACCGTCAGCCCAGCGGCAACACCACCGCTGCAACGTCGACATGAGCCGGCACGACATTTCCCATCCCCCGGTCGAACGTCGCAAGCCGCCCTTCATGGCGCAGCGCGACGGCCACGAGGTGTGCCTCGGTCACCTGGCGGTGGCCGACGAGGCGCTCCGGGGCAATGAACTGGGACTGACAGAACGAAACGTCATCCGACCAAAACCGATGGCCGTCCAGCGCGGTGATCGGCGATGGCTTCCGCGGGGCGCCGCAGCCGCGTGGTGCACGTGATTGGGCTACGCGAGCGCAATGAGCACGTTCACGTCCGAGCAGGACTGTCATGTCACTTGTCGAGCGCCGCCGGCACCATCTCCGGCGTGAGCGGAGGAGCATCAGGCGGCACGTCGAAGGTGGGAACGCCGTGCTCGCCGATTGGCTCGCCCGATTGACGCTGCGCTTGCCGTTGAGCATCAGCAGTAAGGCGTCGCATGTGAAGCGGGCGCCGGAACGCAGCCTGGCATCGTACGGCGAACTGTGCTAGGTTACATGTAACCCTAAGCCGGAGTGCCCGGTGGGATCATCGAAACGTCCGAGCACGTCGCGGGATAAGGTCCGGGCCTACCGCGCACGGCTGCGGCAGCAGGGCTTGCGCCCGATCCAGATCTGGGTCCCCGACGTTCGCTCGCCGGGCTTCGCCCAGGAGGCGCATCGCCAATCCCTGGCTGCCGCGAACAGCCGACACGCTGCGGACGATCAGGAATTCATCGACGCGATCTCGGAATGAAACGCGGAGGCATCTGGACGGTCGCGGGGGGCAAGGACTACGCCGGAAAGCCCCGGCCCGCCGTGATCATCCAGGATGATCGCTTCAATCGTACGAGTTCGGTCACGCTGTGTGCCCTCACGTCCGACCCGACCGACGCTCCCCTTTTCCGCCTGCCCCGTCATACCGAGCGACCGCAATGGGTTGCACGCGCCCTGCCAGGTGATGGTGGACAAGATCACGACCGTGCCGAAGGTGAAACTGGGGTCCAGGATCGGCGACCTCGATGATGAGGACATGCTTCGGCTCAACCGAGCGATTCTCGTGTTTCCCGGACTCGCTGGAGGCTCGGCGGTCGGCTAGGTTACCGCCCGGTCAGTCAGGCACAGACGCTCAGTTGCACAGACGCTCAGAAAAAGCAAACGCCCCGGAGAGCTATTCCGGAGCATTTGGCTGGACCGCGTAGCAGAATGCTGCCAAACGTCTAGCCGTCTAGTCCATTTCTCCCTACCCCCCCTCAGTCAAGCAGCAACACCACCCCGTCGGAGTCAACATGAGCCGGCACGACATCCCCCATCCCCCGGTCGAACGTCGCAAGCCGCCCTTCATGGCGCAGCGCGAGGGCCACGAGGTGCGCATCGGTCACGTGGCCGTGGCCGATGATACGTTCCGGCGCAATGAACGAGGAGTGACAGAACGAAACGTCATCCGACCAAAACCGATGGCCGTCCAGTGCGGTGATCGCGCGGAGCACGGCGATGGCCTCCGCAGGCCGCTTCGCATCTGGAATGACGCGCATGTTGGACGAGATCCGCACGAAACCGCTCTCGGTGACGGGGCACGTTGCCCACCCGTCGGCACGATGCGCCGTGAACCACTCGACCGCCGCCGCGTGGCTATGCCCGATGACGCTCATTGTTGCACTTCAAAGTTGATACTAAATGTCCCCCGCCGCGATCGCCCGGGTCCTCGGCCGCCATCGGTCCACGGGTAGCGTATCGGAGACGCTCGAGGTCACCGTCCGGGAGAATCCGGTCAGACAACTCGAGGTGGAACCCCGTACGGTGACCGCGCGCGCAAGATGTGTGGATGAGTGAGCTTCGCGGCAATTCTCGATCTCGCGGAGGAACCGCTCCGGCCCCAACGTCGGCCAGCTCTGATCGCAACACTTTGACCGCGACTTTGCGATGGTGGCGCACGTCCTCGGCCAGATACACGGTGGCCATGCCGCCCGCACCAATCTCCTTCTCTATGGAATAGCGATCCGCGAGCGCGTCGCGTAGCCGGCCGATGAGGTCAGACATGGGCCCAAGATACGGAGCGGAGGTGAAAGCCGCGAGCGCGCCCGGCTCCTCGATGGTGGCCGTGCCCGAGTGGTGCAGTTCGCGTAGGGACCGACGGCTCGCGAGGCGAGAGCTATTCCTGTCACCTCGCCACAAACTGATCCCCGCACGCAACAAAACGATACCGGCATCGGACCACCTCCCACCCATCTTGCACTCGCGGTTTCGATGGAGACTTGTTGGGCCCGCGTCGCAATACCATGGCCGTCGAATCGAAGAAGTGGTGGCCGGCGTGGCGGAATTGGTAGACGCACAGACTTGACAAGTCTCGGAGCGCAAGCTCGTGTGGGTTCGAATCCCACCGCCGGCACCCACCGGACCACTTGCTTTGAACGCGGGGCCGAGCATAGGTTTCAAGTACTTGTCAGGTCTGTGTAGCGTTTTCCGCTACGTCCGAAAGCCGAGGCTGGGGATTCCCTACCTCGGCTTTCGTTTTCTATCCCGCTATCCGCGGTCCGTATAAAGACTCTAAGCGATGCGCAGACGACGAGTTCTGTGTTGCCGTCTGTGCGCGGGACGACGTCGGACGTCGCGGTAGAGGTTGGACTCTTTCCCCTACTACCCTCAGTCCAGCAGCAACACCACCCTGTCGGCATCGACGTGAGCCGGCACGACATCTCCCATGCCCCGATCAAACGTTGCAAGCTGCCCTTCACGTTGCAGTGCAAGGGCAACGAGGTGCGCATCGGTCACTTGGCCGTGGCCGATGATACGCTCCGGCGCAACGAAAGAGGAGTGACAGAACGAAACGTCATCCGACCAAAACCGATGGCTGTCCAGCGCGGTGATCGCGCGGAGCACGGCGATGGCCTCCGCAGGCCGCTTCGCATCTGGAATGACGCGCGTGTTGGACGAGATCCGCACGAAACCGCTCTCGGTGACGGGGCACGTTGCCCATCCGTCGGCGCGATGCACCGTGAACCACTCGACCGCCGCCGCGTGGTGCACATGATTGGGCCACGCGAGCGCAATCAGCACGTTCACATCGAGCAGGACCGTCATTTCACTCGTCGAGCACTTCCCGCACCATCTCCGGCGTGAGCGGAGGAGCATCAGGTGGCACGTCGAAGATTGGAACGCCGTGCTCGCCGATCTGGGGCTCAGCGGGACGCAATCCTCGGCGGGCCAGATCGGAAATGACATCCCCGATGCTGCGGTTCTCCGTGGCAGCCAGGCTCCGGGCCGCCCGGAGGATGTCGTCATCCAACGTGAGCGTTGTTCGCATCAAGGCA
>JAZDCY010000038.1:0-34757 GCA_036679645.1 Gemmatimonadota bacterium
CGGCCGGCGGTCGCGGTCCCGTCGCAATCAGCGGTTCACCCCGGCCGAATGGCAGCGCGTGCACCGGCTGTTGCAGAGGCAATGGAGTCCCGAGCAAATCGCCGGCTACCTGCGGCGGCACCGCCGCCTCCGCATCAGCCATGAAACGATCTACCGCTACATCTGGGCGGACAAGCGCGAGGGGGGGAAGCTGTACATCCATCTCCGGGGTACATGCAAGCAACGCCGTAAACGCTATGGCCGCTACGATAGCCGCGGCCGCCTGACGGGCAAACGCCCTATCACCTCCCGCCCCGCCGCCGTTGCGCGTCGGGCCCGCGTCGGCCACTGGGAAATCGACACGATGCTCGGGGCTGGTCAAGCGGGGGCCTGCATCCTGACACTGGTCGAGCGAAAGACCGGCTACGTCCTGATCGGCCAACTGCAGGCGCGCACGACGGCAGAAGTAAACCGGCGCGCGACCCAGCTGATTCGACGCCAGCCCCGCGCGGTCCGCACGATCACTGCTGACAACGGAACTGAGTTCCATGGCTACACCGCGATCGAGCAAGCCACCCGCGCACGCTTCTACTTCGCGACGCCACACCACGCGTGGGAACGCGGCACCAACGAAAACACCAACGGGCTCATCCGCCAGTACTTGCCCAAGAAACAGAGCATGGCGCACGTCACGCAACACGACTGCAATCGGATCGCCACGAAACTCAACACACGGCCTCGAAAACGGCTCAACTATCGCACTCCAGAGGAATGCTATGAACCATAATCTTCAATGTTGCACTTCAAAGTTGATACTAAACGTCATCGCTGAGCGGCTGTTGTCGGATCCCACGAGTCACTCCCCAAGGAGCCGGATCTCCTTTGGATGTGCGATCTCGGATCGGCCCGCATCCCCCACCCGGCGGAGTAAGCCGGGAGCGACGTTCCAGCGCTCTCCCGCGTCAGTGACAACCGTGACGGTCTTCCGGTTGTAGCGAGTCAGCATCCCAACCACCGGTGGGCGGGCGTCAGGGTGAAACTCAACACGGTCGCCAATTCGAAACTCAAGCATCGCGGCATGCGCACGCCTCTGCTCGAGAAAGCGCAGGCGTTGAACGATGCGGTGGTTCAGGTCGCTAAGTTCTGCTTCCGTCAGCTTGTCGATATCAATCTTCATTGACAGCTCCGGGCCTTGATGTGGCGATCACCTCGCACATGGCAAACCGTGATCGCGACTACCAACCGTGGCGATGACGCATAACTCGTTGTATACGTTGTAACACAGCGGTGACCTCGACCGCCTGTAGGGTTCATTTCTAACCTAACCCTTTCGCGAACCTCAGAAAACCGCCCACTTCATGCGCGCTCGGCGTGGAGTGGCGGGGCGTAGCCGAGAGCAAAAAGCGACACGTGGGAGCGCGTAATTGCGTGCTGCGTAAGCGAAATTACCCGCGTTGGAGGCGACTACGGGGCGGAATGCGTCATAGAGCGTCCGCAGGGCTGCGGACGCCGAGTCTGCCTCGGTTCAGCACATGCGTGTAAATCATCGTGGTCCGGACGTCCCGGTGGCAAAGCAGCTCCTGCACAGTGCGAATATCGTAGCCGGATTCGAGAAGGTGAGTGGCGAACGAGTGACGGAATGTGTGACACGTCGCGCGCTTGGCAATCTCGGCCGACGCGACCGCCCGGCGCACGGCGCACGGCGCATGGCACATTCGACGGATGCCAACGGTGACGGCACAGCGCTCCACTCGCACCATCACGGTACCGACGCCGTGCCGGAAACACCCACTGCCATACCCAGTCGGTGATCGCACCCGGGAGCTTGCGATGTAACGCACCCGGTAAGGAGACTCCACCAGCGCCCGTGGCCGCGTCGCGCCGGTGCAGCGCACGTACCCGCGCCAGATGCTGCTGCAACAGCGGTAGCTCGGCCTGCGGCAACATCGTGACACGCCCACGAGCGCCCTTCGGCTCACAGACGCGGACCTCGAGCTCCGCCTCGCCGAGTGCCTCGACACGCCGCCGGCCCGCATACCGGACATACGCCTCGAGCCACCGGACGTATGCCTGCTCGGTCCGCCGACTGTATTGCCGCACCCGAATCGCACGCCGCACCTGGACGAGGAGCTTGTCATCCGACATACCCCACTCTGACCACAACCCGCCACCACACCGGTATCAACCGAGCGCACCGCGAACCGAACTGGCGCAACCTACCGGCAGGCAGCCACCCAACGCACAACGCGTGTGCGGAACGTCATTCGCACACGCGTTGTCGGGTTCTTGGCGAACCAGGCGCCTCGCAAAGAGACTACTCGGACAACATCTCCACCCCATCGATCCGCAGCCGTACGATGTACTGCACGTCCAGATCGTCACGCCATACACCGTAGATCTTGTTCTCGACAATCACCCGCGGCGCAAACCGATCCGGCATCGTGACGACACCCAGGTAGCGGCCCCCGCGGTCCAGGACGTCCCAGCTTGGTGAGCCGAACTCCTCGAGGAAGTTGGAGGCGTCGATCTGGTCATCCGGAAGGTCAGACACCGCGCGAACGTGCTGGACCCAGATCGACCCCTGGGGACCCATCTGAATTTGGATGAACGCGGGGAGCGTCTCCCCGAAGCTGACCCGCTCCAGCAGACGGCCAATGAAAGTGGGCGGAACCGCCTGCTCCTCGAACAACTCCCGGAACAACCGGAGAATGAGATCCTTGTCGCCATCGGTGACAGGGCGCAATTCGAACGGCATCGTGACTACCCGCGTGAGGCTGTCGGACCGCGTGTACTCGCTGATGCGATACGCGTCACTGATGCCGCGCAGCAGCTGCCCGTCATCAGTGAGGCGCCAGGCCGTTTCCGGTGCGTAGATCTTCCACGCGGGAAGGCCGCCGCCAAAGCTGATGGTCTCGCCCGAGGCGAACGACGTGATCGTGTCCGTGATGCTGCCGTCCGGCCCGACGAGGAAGATGAAATCCTGCGGGGTCTCCCCCTCCTCACCCGTGATGAGCGGTCGCACCTGCATGGCCACCAACCCGCTCGGCGTAGTCTGCCACGCCATCGGGAGACCTTGCGACTGGAAGTCCATAGGGAAGCTGCTGAGGACGCTCCCATCCGGAGCGTATCGGTTGACGCGCTGATTGGCCATGTCGGGCACTAGCAACGTGTCGCCAGCGGCCACCACGACGGCAGATCCTCCTGCCGCCGCAGCACCGATCTCTCCCGGTCCGCTTCCCGGACCGCCAATCGTCTGCTCGTATTGCCCCTCGGCCGAAAAGACCTTGACGTGCTGTCCCTGGGTGTCGAGCACGAACATCCGCCCGTCCGAAGCCACGTCGATACCGCCAACCCGACCAAACTGGTACTCGGGCTCCTCGTCCAACGACCCGATCCGCAGTTCCTCCACCACCGTCCATTGCGTCTCTTCGGTCCAAACGCCCTCCGGGGTGTTGGAGACCATCTGCACGCCCGCGCTGTCGATAATGGAGCCCGCCCATTGGGCCTCGCCCGCGGCGCAGGCCGCCGCTGCCACCATGGTGAGAAGCGCAGCGCCGTTTTTCATCGTGATCATGTGAAACCCCATCTCCTTTTGGTGTCACAAACCTAACAGGCCGATCGCAGGCCAGGGACCATGCCCCGAAAGTCAATCTGGGAGACGCCGGCCCGGGACGCGAGCGGCCGGCCGGTCAACGGAAGGCCCTACGGGACGACCGGTCGGATGGGTTCGTTGGGCGGATGACAGGGGCGATGGGGGGGCGGTTAGAATCCCCCGTTCATCGCCCCCCTAGAATCCTCACTGCCAACAACCCCGCATTCTTCGCGTTGCCGATTCCAACCGTTCCTACCGGACACCCCGGCGGCAGTTGCGCGATCGCATAGAGCGCATCCACACCACGTAACGGTCCCACATCCAGCGGCAACCCGATCACCGGAAGATCCGTGAGCGCGGCCACGGCACCGGGCAGCGCCGCCGCCAATCCCGCACCGGCAATGATGACGCGATACCCGTTCTTCTTGGCGTCCTTCGCGATCTGCGCCGTCCTTTCGGCGTCGCGATGGGCCGAGGAGACGACGAAGTCGTAGCCCACCCCGTGCTCTTTGAGCACGTCGCAGGCCTTCTGCACGCGCTCGCGGTCGCTCTCAGAGCCGACCATGACGAGAACAGGTTTATCGCTCATGAGTGTCGGGGTCGGGATCGCGGAGAATCAATCGTGCAAGGTACATCGTACACTACGACCCGTACCTCCCAACGAGCAGACTCACATTATGCCCGCCAAACCCAAACGAATTAGTGAGCGCGACATCGACCGACCGCTCCACTTTCTCGTTCGGCGCGCAGTTGAGGTCGCACTCGGGGTCGGGGTCGTCCAGGTTGATCGTGGGAGGGACTTGCCCGCTATTGAGCACCTGTACGCACACGGCGAATTCGAGCCCGCCGGTGGCGCCCAGCAGGTGACCGGTCATCGATTTCGTAGATCCGACGATCATCTCGTACGCGTGATCGCCGAACACGTCCTTGACCGCCTTGACCTCCGCGACATCGCCGTACGGTGTCGAGGTGCCGTGCGTGTTGATGTAGCCCACATCTGTCTTGGGAATGTCCGCGTCCTCGAACGCTCCTTCCATCGCCCGTTTGGCTCCCTCGCCACCCGGCGCGGGCTGCGTGATGTGAAAGGCGTCGGCGCTCAGACCGTACCCGAGCAGCTCGGCCTGGATCTTGGCCCCGCGCGCCTTGGCGTGCTCCAGCTCCTCGAGAATCAGGATCCCTGCCCCGTCACCCATTACGAAACCGTCCCGGCCCCGGTCGAAGGGCCGTGACGCGCGTTGGGGTTCGTCGTTTCGCGTGGAAAGTGCTTTCATGTTGGCGAAACCGGCCACCGCCAACGGCGTGATGGCGGCCTCCGCGCCACCGGTGATCATGACGTCAGCTTCGCCCGACTGGATCAGCCGGAACGATTCGCCGAGCGCGTGCGCCGACGAGGCACACGCGGAGACGGTGCAGTAGTTGGGTCCCTTGGCCCCGGTCCTAATCGAGACTACACCAGCAGCTATATCTGGAATGAACATGGGAATAAAGAAAGGCGAGACGCGCTTGACGCCCTCCGTGAGATAGATCTTACACTGCTCCTCGAACGTACCGATCCCACCAATACCGCTGCCGATGATGACGCCCGCACGTTCCGGCTCAGGAACCGTGTCGCCGAAACAGGCGTCCCGCATGGCCTGCGTGGCCGCGGCAATGGCATACTGCAGGAATAGATCGTACCGGCGCGCTTCCTTCTTGGAGATCCACTGCGTGGCGTCGAAGTTCTTCACCTCGCAGCCGAAATGCACGTTGAGCCCTTCCCCCGGCGCGTCGAAGCGCTGAATGGGGGCGGCGCCGGACCGGCCGGCAAGGAGAGCCTCGAACGTCTCGCCGGCTGAGAGACCGAGCGGAGACACCACGCCCAGCCCTGTCACGACTACCCGACGTCGCAACTAACCTTCCGTCTTGTCGTGCAGATACTTCATCGCATCGCCGACGGTGCGCAGCTTCTCCGCCTCCTCATCGGGAATGTCGATATCGAATTCCTTCTCGAGCGCCATCACGAGTTCGACCTGATCCAGACTGTCCGCTCCGAGGTCATCGATGAAACTCGCCTCTTCGTTGAGTTTCTCCCGTTCCACGCCCAACTCCTCGGCGATGATGTCTTTGACCTTGTCTTCGACGCTGCTCATGGACTGTCCTCTGTTGAGGTAAACACTTACATCACCATACCGCCGTCGACTACGATAACCTGTCCGGTAATGTAGTCAGCCAGGTCGGATGCCAGGAAGAGCGCCGCGCGAGCAATATCCTCCGGCTGCCCGAGCCGCTTCAACGGAATATTCACGGCTAGCGCCTCGCGCTGCTCTTCCGTGAGCCGTTGCGTCATGGCCGTGTCGATGAACCCGGGAGCGATCGCATTCACGTTGACGCTGCGCGATGCCAGCTCGCGGGCCATCGACTTGGTGAACCCAATGACACCTGCCTTGGAGGCGGAGTAGTTGGCCTGGCCGGCATTCCCCATGATCCCGACGACGCTGGCAATATTGATGATCCGGCCCCACCGCCGCTTCGCCATCCCGCGCATGGTGGCCTTGGTCACAAGGAACGTACCCTTGAGATTGATGTCCAGCACGAAGTCCCACGCCGCTTCATCCATCCGCGCAAGCAGCCCGTCCTTCGTGACACCAGCGTTATTCACCAAAATGTCCACCGGCCCCAACTGATCCTCGACCGCGGCTACCGCATGCGAGACCTGCTCGCTCGACGTGACGTCGGCGACGAACCCGCGGGTGTCGCCGCCCATCTCGGTGGCCGCCCCGACCGCCAACTCCTCTGCAATATCGAAAATGGCAATCGCCGCCCCAACGCCCTGGAACGATTCGGCAATCGCGCGGCCGATACCACGCCCCGCACCGGTGACGAGCGCCACCTTGCCTGACAGATCGATCATGCGTGTGTCTCCAAGAAATTCTCTACGTCCGCGACGGTCCCCAAACTGGTCGATACCGCCGCCCGGTCCACGCGCTTGAGCAGTCCGGCGAGCACGTTGCCGGGGCCCAACTCGACAAACAGCGCACCGGCGGCCAGCTCGAGGCTTGCGCGCATCGACTCCACCCACCGTACCGGCGCCAGGAGCTGTTCGCCCAGCAGCCGGCGGGCACTCGTCCCGTCGCGTACGGGCTCCGCACTCGCGTTGGCGATCACCGGCACAGCGGACTCCGCGAACGCCACGTCCGCCAACTCGGCTCGCAACCCCACCGCCGCCGGTTCCATGAGCGGCGAATGAAACGCCCCACTCACCTTGAGCGGCATGACACGCTTGGCACCCGCCTCCTTGAGCACACCGCACGCCCGCTCGACCGCGGCCGGATCACCCGAAATGACGATCTGGCCCGGCGCGTTGAGGTTCGCCGGCACTACCACCTCGTCCCCATCACTCGCATCGCGGCATCCCGCCTCCACCGCCTCGGGCTCGAGCCCCATGACCGCAGCCATCGTCCCGGCCCGCTCGCGACCGGCCGCGAGCATCAACTCGCCCCGCCGCCGCACCAATCGCGCTGCATCGGCCAATGCCAGCCACCCCAGTGCAGCATACGCCGAGTACTCGCCCAAGGAATGGCCCGCCGCCCCAACCGGTTCGAGCACGTCCCCCACTACGGCATGTACCGCTAGCGTGTGCGCCAGGATGGCCGGCTGCGCGTTGTGCGTGAGCGTGAGTTCGTCCTCCGGCCCTTCCCACATGACGGTCGAGAGGCTGGCGCCCAGCGCCGCGTCCACCGCATCGAAAACGGCACGCGCCTCCGCAAATCGCTCCGCCAGATCCTTCCCCATCCCCACCCGCTGTGCTCCCTGACCGGGACACAGCAGAAACGCTCTTACCAACGGACCACCATGCTTGCCCAGGTGAACCCGCCCCCGAACGCCACCAACAGAATGGTGTCACCCGATTTGACGCGGCCGCTCCGTACGGCCTCGTCGAGCGCAATTGGCACGGAAGCCGCAGACGTGTTGCCGTACCGCTGGACGTTGACGTACACCTTCTCCATCGGGATTCCCGCATGCTTTGCCGTGGATTCGATGATGCGGATATTCGCCTGGTGCGGTATGAGGAGATCGATGTCGTCGCCCGTGAGCCCAGCCAGCGCGAGTGCCTCGTCGCAGGCACTTGCCATCGACCGGACCGCGTTCTTGAACACCTCGCGACCGGCCATCTTGAGGTAATAGCCCTGTGTCGCGTCCACGCCGTTTCCAGGCGGTTGGTTGGCACCGCCGGCCGGCCGGTACAGCAGATTGCCCAGGGTGCCGTCCGTCCTAAGGAAGTTCGACAGGATGCCGCGCTGCCCGTCGGACGTGGGCCGCAGCACCGCCACGCCAGCACCGTCGCCGAAGAGAATTGCCGTCCCGCGATCGGTGAAATCGGTGATCCGGGTCAGGCGTTCGGCGCCTACCGCGAGCACCGTGCGCGCGGTTCCGTTGGCGATCATCCCCTCGCCCACGCTCATCGCGTAGAGAAAACCGGAACAGGCCGCCCCAACATCGAAAGCGGCGGCGTTCTTGGCACCGAGTGCCGCCTGGACATCGCAGGCCTGCGACGGGAGGAGCCGATCCCACGACGCGGTGCCGACCACGATCCCATCGATCTCATCCGCCGTGATCCCCGCGTCGGCCATCGCCTGTTGCGACGCCTCAGTTACCATCATCGCGATCGTCTCGTCATCGCTCGCGTAGTGTCGCTCGCGAATCCCGGTCCGCTCGGTGATCCACTCGTCGGTCGTGTCCAACGTTTGTTCGAATTCGGCGTTCGTCACGACGCGTTTCGGCGCGTACATACCCGTTCCGGCAATCTCGGCGATCGGACGCTTCATATCTCCCGCTTTCCGCATGTACTTGGCCGTGAATCCGCGCTCAAAACAACCATCCGCGGCCGTCCATCCGCCTCATGCCCCCGCCCCCGGCGCTGCCATATCGGCCTCGGTGTGCTGCGTCATGTGACTCTCGGACGCTCGGAGTGCCACGAGGATCGCGTTCTTGAACGCGTTGGCCGGCGACCGGCCATGGCAGATGATCGACACACCTCGCACGCCCAGCAGCGGCGCGCCGCCATAGTTCGAGTAGTCGAGCATCTCGAAGATCTCGAGCATCCCGGGAGACTCGATCGCCTCGGCATCGAGCGTGCGGCGCAACAGCTTGCTGATCAGACGGCCCACCGATTCGTAGAACTTGAGCACCACGTTGCCTACGAACCCGTCACACGCCACCACATCCAGCTCGCCGCTCACGATGTCCTGGCCCTCGACGTTCCCCACGAAATCGAAGTCGAGCGTCTCACCCTTGAGCAACTGGTGGGCTTCCTTCACGGAGGCGCTGCCCTTGGCCTCTTCTTCGCCGATGTTCAACACCCCCACTTTCGGCCGGTCGCGGCCGAGCACGTCGCGCGCGTAAATCGCCCCCAAATGCGCAAACCCGCGCAACTCGCGCGGGCTGCAATCGATGCTGGCCCCGGCATCGAGCACAAGCACAAGCTTGCCACTGGTCGGGAGAACCGTGCCAATGGCCGCGCGCGCCACCCCGTGGTGCAGACCGAGGAGCATCGTGCTCGCGGCCAGCACCGCTCCGGTATTGCCTGCCGAAATGAACGCGTCGGCCCTACCCTCCTTCTGCATGCGGAGACCGACAACGATGGACGACTTCCTTTTCGTACGTACTGCCTGCAGTGGTTGCTCGTGCGGCTCGATCACTTCCGGTGCCTCGACCACCTTGATCTGATCGGGCACGTCTTCATGTTCCGCGAGCGCCGCCTCTATCTCGGCGGTTCTACCAACCAACAGGATGTTGCAGGACGCCGGCATGTCGGCGAGCGCGTCCAGCGCGCCTTGGACCAGAGCCTGAGGAGCGAAGTCGCCCCCCATGGCGTCCAGCGCAATGCGCGTCAACGTCAGACGTCCTCTGCCACCGTCACCCGCTGCCGCCCAGCATAAAAGCCACATGTGGGGCAGACGTGGTGAGGACGCTTGGGATCCCCACAGCGCGGGCACGCCTGCAACGCAATGACGGGCGCCTTGTCATGGGTGCGCCGCTTCCGCTTCCGTGTCTTCGAGTGTCTTCGTCTGGGTACTGCCATCTCTACCTCGTGAGTGCGTATGCCATCGTCACCAATTAACCGCAGGAGCGCCTGCATCACGTCCGGGCGTCCAACCCCTCCAACGCCTTCCACCGCGGGTCGCGTTCCGCCGCACACGTGCACGCACCCGCGTTCAGGTCCTTGCCACACCGGGAGCACAACCCCGGACAATCATCGCGGCATAGCGGATATCTTGGGGCGGCGAGGATCAACTCCTCCCGCACCGGGACCGTCAGATCGAGCTCGCACGCGTCGGCCGGAAGCGGATACACCGATGGATCGTCGAGCTCTTGATCGTCCGTGAAGACCAGCCAGATCTCCTGGTCGATGTCAACATCCAGCACCCGCAAGCAGCGTCGACATTGGGCCTGGAGACGCGCCTTCAGCCGGGCGTTCCAATAGTAACTTCCCCGGCCACTGGCCATCAGCCGACCCGTCACCCGCACCGGCGTCTCGAGCGAAAAGTCGAGCCCGTCGAAAACCTCGGCCTCCGCCGGGACCTCACCAACCGTCTTGACCGCCCCACCGGAAAGCCTGCCCAGATCCACGCGCAACATAGCCGTTAAAGCTAGTTGGGACGTGAACTTGGGTCAATTACTACCCCCACAACCCTTCCCGCTCCCCCTCCGCAAAGAAGAACCCGATCTCGCGCGCCGCGTTTTCGTCCGAATCGGAGGCGTGGATGGCGTTCCGCTCCTTCGACTCGGCATAGAGCTTCCGCACCGTTCCCTCCGCCGCCTCTGCTGGATCGGTCGCCCCGATGACCGCCCGCAACCTGGCCACGGCATCCTCCCGTTCGACGACCATCGGGACGCATGGCCCGGAGGTCATGAACACGACCAGCGAGCCATAGAATGGCCGCTCGCGGTGCACCGCATAGAAAGCCTCTGCCTCCGCCTGACTGAGCCGCACCATACGCACAGCCCGCAGCGCGAAACCGGCCGCTTCGAGATGGGCCAGGATGTTGCCGGCACGGCCGGTGGATACGGCGTCGGGTTTGATGATCGCGAGTGTTTGCGTCATGGTCCAAACAACCTCCTCACAATCCCTTCCCTCGTAAGCATCCCCACCAACGCGCCTTCCCGCACCACGGGCAACCGCTCGAGCTTCTTGTCTATCATCAACTGGGCAACATCGCTAAGGGGCTGATCCTCGGAGAGACACAGCACCGCGCGATCCATTATCTCGCGCGCGGGGACGGCCATGGGATCGTAATCGCCCTCTTCCGCCGCCTCGTCATCCCCCGGGAACTCACCGGTGGCACGCTTCACGTGCGCGGGTAAGAGGTGGCGCAGGAGTTCGCCGTAGCTGACCATCCCGAGTACCTCGTCGTCCTCGGAGATCACGGGCAAAGATGGCAGCCGGTGCCGCGCCATGAGGCTCGCCGCCTGGCCCACCGTCGTGGCCGGACCAGCGACTACCCGCGCGGGAGCGCAGACGTGCCGGACGAGCAACTGATCGGCGACGTCAACCGACTGCATCACGTCGAGCCCCAGCACGTCTTCCGGCGTCTCCGCTTCTTCCAACTTGGCCACGATCTCCTCGCGCCCCAGCACGCGCGCAAACGTTCCCACCGTACGCAGGTAGGCCGGCGTCGCCCGCGCCGGTGCCAGAATCAGCAGCACGACGCGTCCCTCTTTCTTGGGGTCGTGCTCCCGGTGCACGGGCTGCAGCGCAATGCCAAGCGCGACCGTAACGTCATCTACCGCATCTGTCCGGAAGTGCAACAGGAACGCGTGTTGTCCCAACGTGACGGCCTCGCTGGGGAGCGACTCGGCAAGCAGCGCGTCGAGCCGATCGGGGTCGACCGCGTGCCCCGACGCCACGATTGCATGCGCGAGTTCCTGTGCCGCCGCGCGCACGGTCTCGCCTCTTGCACCAATGACGATGCGATCCTTCGCCAGCAGCTCGCCGAGTTTCACCGCCTACATCCGCTCCCTTAGTAGCGGGACCACGTCGGCCGGGCGCTGCATCACGGCAATCCCCGCCGCGTCGAGCGCCGCCATCTTCTCCTCCGCCGTCCCGCTGGACCCCGAGATGATGGCACCGGCGTGCCCCATCCGCCTGCCGGGTGGCGCCGTCTGACCGGCAATGAAGCCCACGATCGGTTTCGTGACGTGCTCCGCCGCATAGGCCGCGGCATCCTGCTCGTCCGTTCCACCGATCTCACCGATCATCACAATCGCCTCCGTGTCTCCATCCGCCTCGAACGCCGACAGGCAATCGATAAAGTTGGTGCCGATGATGGGGTCTCCGCCAATCCCAACGCAACTCGACTGGCCATAGCCGTTGGTGGAGAGCTGGTGAATGATCTCGTACGTGAGCGTGCCGCTGCGCGAGACCACACCAATGTTTCCCTCCCGGCAGATCGGTCCCGGGATGATCCCGACCTTTGCCTGCCCGGGCGAAATCGCTCCCGGACAGTTGGCGCCAATGAGCCGCGCCCCCCGCTCGCGCAAGAACGGCATCACGCGCGCCATGTCCTGGACCGGCAGGCCCTCCGTGATGCAAACGATGAGCTGGATTCCGGCATCGGCCGCCTCGAAAACGGCGTCCGCAGCGAATCGCGCGGGCACATAGATGACCGACGTGTTCGCATGCGTCTCGTCTACCGCAGCTTGCACCGTGTCGAACACGGGAACCGCGTCTTCGAACCGGAGGCCGCCTTTGCCCGGCGTGACACCAGCAACTACCTGCGTGCCGTACTCAATCATCTGCTTCGTGTGGAAGCTTCCGTCCCGGCCGGTGATGCCCTGGACTACCAGTCGAGTCCGGCTATCGATGAAGATGCTCATGCCGCCGTCCCCGCCCCCGCCCCCGCCCCGGCCAGCTTCACCGCTTCCTGCACCGCTTCGTCCATGTCGGTAAGCGCCTCGAAGCCGGCCTGCTTGAGAATGTCGAGCGCCAGCTCCTCGTTCGTCCCGGTCAGCCTGATCACGATCGGCACGTGGATCTGCGTCTGCTTGGTTGCGGCCACGATCCCGTTCGCCACATCGTCGCAGCGCGTGATCCCGCCAAAGATATTGAACAGGATTGATTTGACGTTAGCATCGCTCGTGATGATCTCGAGCGCGGTGATGACTTTCTCGGGATTGCTGCTGCCGCCAATGTCGAGAAAGTTGGCCGGCTCGCCACCATAGTACTTGACCAGATCCATCGTCGCCATCGCGAGGCCAGCACCATTGACGCAGCAACCCACGCTACCGTCGAGCTTGATGTACGACAGGCTCGCCTCGCGAGCCTTCACCTCGGCCGGATCCTCCGAGGAGGCATCTCGCAACGCGGCAATCTCGGGCCGGCGGCCCAGCTCGTTGTCATCCACTCCGATCTTCGCATCTAGGGCCACTACCATGCCGTCCGGCGTCGTCACTAGAGGGTTGATCTCCGCCAGCGACGCACCCGCATTGCGAAAGGCCACGTACAGCTTCTCCATGATCGACGCCGCCTGCCGCACCAGTTTCACGTCGTCATAGAGCGAAAACGCCAGGGACATGGCCTGGTGCGGCAACAGCCCGTACCGCGGATCCACACCTGCCTTGAAGATCTTCTCAGGCGTCTGGGCCGCGACCTCTTCGATGTCGACCCCGCCGGCCGGACTCACCATGAACACGGGGCGCTGGGTCGCGCGATCCATGATGACGCCGACGTAACTCTCGCTGGCGATGTCGGCCGTCGGCACGACGAGCACCTTCTCGACGACCAATCCCTTGATGGTCATGCCGAGAATCGCTTCGGCGTGCGTGCGAGCCTCTGCCGCGTCCGCAGCCAGCTTCACGCCACCCGCCTTGCCGCGACCGCCGGTGTGCACCTGCGCCTTCACCACGACACCGCCACCGATGCGCCGCGCGATCGCCTCGGCTTCGTCCGGCGTGCCGGCGACGTCGCCGTCGGGAACGGGAATGCCGGCATCTTTCAGTAACGCGCGGGCCTGATATTCGTGCAAGTTCACTATGCGTAGTCTCCTCGATATGAGATTAGAGATCGGAGATCGGAGATTGGAGTTGGCGATTGGCGATTGGCGAATCGCCAATCTGTAATCTCCAATCCTAATCGCCAATCACAGTCGTTCCCGTCTCACCTCGAAGCGCAGCCGGCCCCTCCCGCAACGCGGCGATCACCGCCCGCTGCCCGCCACGGCGTACGAAATCGACGGCGGCTGCTACCTTGGGCCGCATGCTCCCTGCCCCCAGACCGTCACCCTCGCGTCCGCTTGCTCGAGCGACAAGCGCCGCAGCACCGTCTGCACGGGCGTTCCCCAATCGCGATACACCGCATCGACGTTCGTCAGGATCAGCAAGGTATCGGCAGCTAGCCGGGCACCGATGATCGCAGCAACCCGATCCTTATCGACAACGCCATCGATCCCTTCCCACCCGTCGCGATGGCGGTGGACTGGCGTGCCACCGCCTCCCCCAGCAATAACGATCTTGCCGCGTTCGACCAACCGCCTCACGGCGTCCGCTTCGACCACGTCCGTCGGGATGGGACTGGGCGCCAGGCGCCGCGCACCCTTCCGGCCATCGCGTACCGGCACACCGCGCGCACGATATCGGGCGGCCCTCTCAGGGGTCAGCACGTGCCCGATCGGCTTGACGGGAGCGAGCGCGTCCTCCCGGTCGATGTCCACAACCGCCTGCGTGATGACCGTGAGAACTTCCCGATCGATACCCTCGCGGTGCAGCACATTTTGCAGCGACTGCTGGATCATGTAACCGATCCACCCCGCAGTGGACGCAACCAGTACACCAAGCGGAAGTGGCTCCACGCGATCACCCGCCATCTCGTTCCGCTCGAGCGCGTCACCAACCTGCGGCCCGTTCCCGTGCACGATGGCGATATGCCACCCTTCGCGTGCCAGCTCGACCACGGCGGCTAACGACTCACGCGTGTGACGGAACTGATCGGCGATCGTGACGCGTTCGCCGGGAGGCTGCAGTGCATTACCTCCGAGTGCTACGACGATCGTGCCGGGCGGGCTCACAAGCGCTCGCAACCTATCGACGGCTGGAACAGGCGGCAACCTCTCATGGCGCCGAGTCTCCCCTTTGAATAAGGATCTGCCTGAGCGCGGCCCATGCCTCACCAAACGCCGTCCAATCAGCCGCTGCACGCGCCGCATCGAGTCGTTCAAACCACTCGCGTGCATCCGCCCAGCGACCGGGCGTCGCGTCCGGTGCCGGTCGCGCGACCTGCACTCGTCGCAACGCCGCCGGCAGCGTCGAGCCGTGCCCCACCGCACCACGCCACCCCACCGCCACCTCCGCCAGGCGCGGCGGGCCCCCGTTGGCATCCGGGCCGGCGTAGAACGCCTGCACGCCGATCGCACCATCCTCGAAGGCGGCAAGCTTGAGCGGACCGGGAATGGCCGCCTCCTCACTCACGCCACCCACGAACTCCTGTACTAATTCCGAGGGCCCGGGCAGCGTGAGCGGTTCGGGATATGCCGTCACCTGGAGCTGGGGTGCCCCATCCACGACGGTCCCCTCCACGATGGCCGCGACCCGGGGCTCGAGCTGCACCTCCACCACCGCACGGAGACGCAGACGGGTGACGGAATCGGCCACCGCTGGTCCCACCCACCAGTACGGTTCCGGGACCCGGGCAACCCCACCTTCGTTACCGGGACGCCAGTCAGTGCGCCGCAACAGATCGAGCTGCGCGCGGAACAGTTCGTCGGGATACCGCAGCGCGCGCAGCACTGCCGGTGGCACGGCCGCGACCGGTTGCACGATATCCGACGCAAGCGTCGCCCACGCGCGTGACAGCGGATCGGCGTCGGGCAACAGGTACACTGCCGTCTCACCCGACTGCGCATTGACGACACCCACGATGCCGGCGCGCAGGTATCGCACGACGCGACCGCGCCACTCGACCGGCGCCGACAGCGGGTACGTCTCTGACGAGACGTAGCCGGCCGCCGCCCACAACAGCGTCCCGTCGGCAATCACCGGATACGCCGCGCCGAATCGTGCAAACGGGGCGTACCGAGCCAGCCGGCCCCCCACCGCGCGATCCGACAGCACCAGCGTCTCGGGACCGACATCGGCGGAGAGGGCGAGCGATGGGCTCTGCAGCACCCACGCCAGCACGACGCGGTGCAACAGCCCGCCCGCTCGCAGCGCGGCAAAGGGACCGTCCTCGGGGGAGGCGATGGCGAAATCTGTGGTCGCGGGTGCGAACCACACGTCACTGCGCTCGAGGGGCAGATCGACCCACTCGTCGATAGTGGAGTCGGGTTGCGTGAGATCGGGCACGAACTCGGGAAGACGTTCGTCCGAGACGCGGCTCGCATGCACTGCCACGACACCCGACGCCCAAGCGTACGGCGCCCCGTGCCGGCGTTTCCAGCTCATGCCCCGCTCGCCCTCGGCGGCGGCGGCACGATTCACCTCGCGCACCGCGAGATAGAGTCCTACCGCTTCGTCCTCATCGCCGAACACACCCAGCGTGGCGTCGAAGAACCGATCGAACGACCGCGGCTGGGACACCTGATTGAGGATCATCGTGACCGCAAAGGCGTCCCACAGCGGCAGCCGCGCCAACTGCGATTCCCGACGCCGGATGAACTCGGGATCTGGAATGGCCAACGGTGCAGTCGCGGTATCGCTCGAGATCCCGTACGCGCCCCGGACGAAACGCACTACCCACGCATCGAGCGTCGAATCGGCGCGTTCCTCGACCGACCGTGACGCCGCCGTGAACGCGGGAGCGACGTAATGCCCCACAAACGACGCCAACGCCATGCTCACCCACGCCACCCCGATCAGGCTGAAGTGACCCACCCAAATCCAGATCGCCGAGGCGCCCGCCACGACGATCGCCACCCCACTCAGCACCCGCGACGCTGGTATCCGAATCTCGGTGAGGATTGCATCGAACGGCACGCGCTCGATTCCCGATACGAACTCCGCCGGCTCCAGCCGGTAGCCCCAGAACAAGACGAGTGCGAAAGCGACGAAGAGCGCACCGACGTGCGTGCGCGCAATGTCCGTCACTTCGACGCGCGTCTTCGTCCAATGGATAGCCCCCACCGCCGTGTAGAGAAACAGCGTAACGGCAAGCATCATCCCGGCGAGCAACAGCGCAAAGCCATGAATGGTACGTTGCCACGGCAACTGGAAGAGATAGTACGCCGCGTCCCGATCGAGTACCGGATCGCGCAGGCCTACCTGCTGGCGCGCATCGAGCAACGCGCGCAGGCTCCACCAATCCGCCGCACCGTAACTAACCGCAAAAGCGAGCACCAACCCCACGGTCACGGCACCGACGAGCAGGTACCGGCGCGGGACCGTCTCTACGATTTCCAGATTCCCGAGGCGACGCGGCACCTGAACCGATCCGATGGACCGGTAGACGAGATAGAGATTCCCGATACACCACGCGGCGGCGGCCGTAAAGGCAAGAGCGGCCAGCATGACACTCAGATTCGCGATGGCCCGATGCGCATCCCCGACCCCGAGTGCATCGGCCCAGTGCACGTCGATCGTACGAACCGCGAGCCAGCGACCCAGCAGGAGAAAGACGACGGCGCTGACGAGCGCCACGCGGAGCCACCGCGCGGGGCGTAGCATGCGCTTAAGCGTTGACGCCCTGCTCCCGCAGCCAGGTCACGACTTCGGCGCGATACTGTTCCACTAACGTGTCCGTTGCAGCCTCGAATCGCATGACGAGCACCGGCTGCGTATTCGACGCCCGCAACAGACCCCACCCCCGATCGAACGTGATGCGCACACCGTCCAGCGTCAACGTCTCGTACCGGTCAGCGAAATGCTCCGCGGCGCGGCCCACGATACCGAACTTTACATCGTCCGGACACGCGACCCGGATCTCGGGCGTGACCGACGTGCGCGGCAAATCTGCCAGCAGCGCCGACAACGGCCCCTCCTCCCGCGCCAAATAGTCCAGCAACCGCGCGGCCGCGAACAGTGCGTCATCGAACCCGTAGTAATCCCCGGCGAAGAACATGTGACCACTCATCTCACCCGCCAACGGGGCGTCGAGTTCCCGCATCTTCGCCTTGATCAGCGAATGGCCCGTTTTCCAGATCACAGGTTCGAGACCAGCCGCGGCAAGCTGATCCCGCAGCACGTCGGAACACTTCACGTCGAAGATGACGGGATGGCCCGCGCCCATCCGATGCACTAGATCGCGGCCGAATAGCACCAGAAGCTGGTCGCCGAAGATCATCGTGCCGTTCTCATCTACTGCGCCGATGCGGTCACCGTCTCCGTCGAAAGCAATCCCCAACTCCGCCTCATGCCGGCGAACGGCTTCCTGAAGATCGACGAGATTCTCAGGCACCGTCGGATCGGGATGGTGGTTCGGAAACATCCCATCCGATTCGCAATAGAGAGGAATGACCTCCGCACCGATGCGTGTGAGCACGTCTTCCGCCGCCAGGCTAGCGACGCCGTTGCCGCAGTCCACCACGACACGAACCGAGCGCGCCAGCGGACCGTTGCGCGAGGCGATGGCATCCTCGTAGCGCCGCAGCATGCTGTCGTCGATGTCCAGCGTTCCGTTTTCCTCGCGATCGAGGACATCGGTCTCGATCATCTGCCGCAGGCGCTGGATGTCGTCACCGTAAACGATGTCGCCGGCCGCGACCATCTTGAATCCGTTGAACTCCGGCGGGTTGTGCGACCCCGTTACCTGCACACCGCCGTCTACCGCCAACTCCTCGAGCGCCAGATAGAGCGCGGGCGTCGGCAGCACTCCGACGTCAACACCAACCCCACCAGCCATCGCAACGCCGTCCCGTACCGCACGCGCCAACTGTTCGCCCGACGGCCGATTGTCACGGCCCACGGCCAGGCGCGGTGCGTGTCCCACCCGTTCACGGGTGAGCGTTGCCAGCGCGCGGCCGATGGCGTGCGCCACCTCCGGTGTAAGCTCGTCGCCTACCACACCACGGATGTCGTATTGGCGGAAGATCGTTGGAGTGATGTGCATAGAAGAGACGATTTGAGATTTGAGATTTGAGATTGGTGATTGCTCTACCTCACGACTGCAATCTCCAATCTCTAATCTCCAATCCTACTGTCCCCCGTGGTGAACATCGTGACATTCGAGCGCAATTCATCGCCGGCCGTGCGGGCGAGATCGAGAAGACGATTGGGCCATACGCCAAAGAGGAGCAACGCCAGCGCGGCAGATACAATGACGGTTCTCGCTCCACCCGTGAAGTCGTACACGCCACCCGGCTCGGGGCGATCCTCCACCGGCGCCCGCATGTACATGTTCATGATCACGGGGAGGTAGTAGCCCGCCGACAGGACGCTCGCCAACACGAGCAACACCGCCAGGAGGCCCTGGCCCGTTTCGATAGCGGCAGACAGGATGTACCACTTGCCAATGAAACCCGCGGTGCCCGGGAAACCAAGCAGCGAGAGCATGAACACCGCCATCGCGAGCGCGGTCCACGGCCGTCGCTGTGCGAGCCCGGATAGATCGTCGATCATGACGTCGCTCTCGCCGTCACGCCCCGCACTGGCGAGGATCGCAAAGGCGCCGACCGTCATGAGCGTGTACGCAAAGGCATAGAACAAATAGGCTGCCGCACCGATCGCCGTCCCGCTGGCCACCGCGACCAAGAGATAGCCGGCGTGCGCGACGGACGAGTAGGCGAGCATTCGCTTGAGACGTCGTTGCGCCAGTGCAATCAGGTTGCCTACGATCATCGTGATGACAGCAAGCCACCATACGAGTCCCTGCCACACCGTGATCGCGTCGCCCAGGGCAACCACGGCAATGCGTATTAACGCTGCGAACGCCGCCGCCTTGACCGCCGTAGCCATGAACGCCGTGACCGGCGTAGGGGCGCCATCATACACATCCGGTGCCCACATGTGGAACGGCACCGCCGCCACCTTGAACCCAAAACCGACCAGGAGCAACGCAATGCCGAACCCAAGCATCGGTGTCCCGACGAGACGCCCGTCACCCAGCTGGAAAGCGATGGTCGTGAGATTGATGCTGCCCGTGGCGCCGTAGATGAGGGCGATCCCGTACAACAGGAACGCGGACGCAAATGCGCCCAGCAGGAAGTACTTGAGCGCCGCCTCCGCCGACGACCCGCTGCGCCGGCTGATCCCGGCCAACACATACACCGCGACCGACATGACCTCCAGCCCGAGGAAGATCTCGATCAGATCGTTGCCCCCCACCATCAACATCATGCCGAGCGTAGCGAAGAGGAGCAGTACGTAGAACTCGGGCACGATGACGCGCTCGCGTCCCAGATACCCGAGCGACAGCAGCACGGTGAAGATCGCGCCGATCAACAAAACCGTGGACGCGGCAAACCGAAAGCCGTCGAGCGCTACCATGAGCGCGATGCCCTCCGGTTGCGGCGACGCACGCCACAGCCAGAGCACGGGAATCAGCGTCGCAACGAGCCCCCCGAGCGCCAAGTGTCCCGCCAGGCGATGATCGTCAGCTCCGCGATGGCGCCACGCCGCGACGAGCAGCAGCAGCAGGGCCCACCCGGTGAGCACGATCTCGGGAAGCAACGCGAAGGCGATGCCGCTGGGTGTGGAGAGATCGACGGGCACTACCGGTCATCCTCCCCGGGACGCGCCGCCAGCCGGAACTGCGGCGTCGCCGGCGCTGCGGTAGCCTGGACGACGAAGTTCTCCGCCGAGACTTCGATCCGCTCGAGGAAGGGCTTCGGGTAAATCCCCATCCATAGAATCAGCACGATGAACGGGGCCAAGAGGCCCAGTTCGCGCGCGCTGAGGTCCTTCAACGACGCGTTCTCCGCTTGGGGCTCCCCGTTATAGAGCACGCGCTGGATAGCCCAAAGCAGATACGCCGCCGCAAAGATCACTCCGGTCGTCGCGATGCCCGTCGCCCAGGGGTACGCGCCGAACGAACCGACGAGTACCAGGAACTCGCCAATGAAGCCATTAGTGCCAGGCAATCCGATCGACGAGAGCGATACCAACGTCAGAATCGCCGCAAAGGCTGGCATCACGCGCGCCAACCCACCAAACGCGGAAATCTCGCGCGTATGCCGGCGCTCGTACATCATACCCGCCAGCAAGAACAGGGCGCCCGTGGATACGCCGTGGTTGATCATGATGACGATCGCCCCCTCGACGCTCTGCACGGTTACCGCCCAGATCCCTAGCATGACGAAACCGAGGTGACTCACCGACGAGTACGCGATCAGCTTCTTGAAGTCGGGCTGGACCATCGCCACCAAGGCCCCGTACACGATCCCCACGACGGCGAGCGTGACGATCACCGCGGCAACCGTGGGGTCCAGCGCCGTCTCGGGGAAGAACGGCACTGCGAACCGGAGGAACCCGTACGTGCCCATCTTCAGGAGAACGCCGGCGAGGATGACAGATCCCGCCGTGGGCGCCTCGACGTGAGCGTCGGGTAGCCACGTGTGAAACGGGAACATGGGGACCTTGATCGCAAAGGCGAGCGCGAACGCCAGGAACAGCCATAGCGCCCACGGTTGGGCGACCGCAATGTTGACCAGCAGATGGTGGTAGTCAAACGAGTAGATCCCCGTCTCCCGCCCGACCAGATAGTAGATCGTGAGGATCGCCACCAGCATCAGCAGCGACCCTACGAATGTGTAGACGAAGAACTTGATCGCCGCGTAAAGGCGACGGCCCCCGCCCCATATCCCGATCATGAAGTACATCGGGATCAACATGACTTCCCAGAAGACGTAGAACAGGAACAGGTCGAGTGCGATGAAGACGCCGATCATGCCGGACGTGAGCACCAGGAGAAGCGCATAGAATCCGCGCTGCTTCTCCTTGATGTAATGCCAGCTGCCGAGCACCGTGATCGGCACGGTCAACGTGGTGAGCAACACCATGAAGAGGGAGATGCCGTCCACGCCAACCCGATATGCAATCCCGAATGCGGGAATCCACGGAACGGCCGTCTCGAACTGCATGCTGGCGATGGTCGGATCGAATGCCCACCACAACCCGAGTGAGAGGACGAACTCGACAACCGCGCCCCAGAACGCAACCTGCCGAATGCGCGCCGACGGCACGAGCAACACCGCCGCCGTCGCCAGCACGGGAAGCACGAGGAGCGCCGTCAACACCCAGCGCGCATAGCCGATCGACACTAGGAATCCGCTCACGATCCCAGCACCGCATGCAGCAGCACGACCACCCCGATCACGAAGACGAACACGTACGTGCCCACCTGTCCCGTCTGAAACCAACTGCCGACCATGCCCAATCCCCGGGCCAGTCGTGCCGACCCGTTCACGCCCGCCCCGTCGATCGCGCCCGCATCGACACCTTTCCACAACACCGTCCGCGAGAACCAGACGAGCGGCCGCACGACCGCACCGTTGTAGAGCTCGTCGATGTAGTACTTCGCGAGCAGCACCCGACCAATGCCCCGCTCCTCACCGGCCTCCGCAGCCGTCACGAGATGTTTGAGGTTCAGGAACCGTTTCGCCCCGAAGATGCCGGCTCCCGCAATCACGGTCGCGAGCGCGAGCAACCCCCACTCCGTCCCCTGTCCGAGATGGACCTCGCGGTGGTAGAAATCCCCCGCAGCGGTAACCGGCTCGAGCCAATGGTGCAACCAGCCGTTGAGCGGGAGGACTTCCGGGAGGTTCAGCAATCCCGTCAGCACGGCGCCCGCCGCTAACACGACCAGCGGACCGGTCATGATCCACGGTACCTCGTGCAGGAATTTCCGCTCCGCCTCACCGGTCCGGTTCGGTCCGTGGAATGTGTAGAGCATCATGCGCGTCATGTAGAAGGCCGTAAGCAACGCGGTGACTACCCCGACGGCCCAGAGCACGAAGAAGATCGGATTCTCTCCCCCGCGCGCGAACGTCATGGCCAAGATCTCATCCTTCGAGAAGAACCCGGAAAAACCCGGAATCCCGGCAATGGCGAGCGTGGCTACCCACATGACCGCCGCCGTCCAGGGCATCCATCGCTTGAGACCGCCCATGTTGCGCATGTCCTGCGCATCTTCACTCTGGTTGGTGGAGTGATACGCGTGGTGCATTGCGTGAATCACGCTGCCCGATCCCAGAAAGAGCAGCGCCTTGAAGAACGCGTGCGTCACGAGGTGGAAGATGCCCGACGCGATGGCCCCGACCCCGACGGCGAGAAACATGTAGCCCAGCTGGGAGATGGTAGAGTAGGCCAGCACCCTCTTGATGTCCCACTGCTTGAGCGCAATCGTCGCCGCCCACAGCGCCGTGGCGGCCCCTACCACGGCGACGATCGTGCTGGAAAGCGACGCCATCGCAAACAAGACGTTGGTCCGCGCGATCAAGTACACGCCCGCCGTGACCATTGTCGCTGCGTGGATCAGCGCGGACACCGGCGTCGGGCCCGCCATTGCGTCCGGCAGCCACGTGTACAACGGGATCTGCGCCGACTTCCCGGCGCACCCCAGGAACAGGAACAGGGTAATGGCTGTGATCGTCGGCCCATCGACCGCGAAGGTCGCCGGCGCCGCGCTGAACACCTGCTCGAAGGCCAGCGATCCCGTCGCCCGAAAGATCATGAACATCGCGATCAGGAACCCAAAGTCCCCAATGCGATTCATGATGAAGGCCTTCTTGCCCGCGTCGGCGTTGGCTTTCTCGGTGAACCAGAAACCGATCAACAGGTAGCTGCATAGACCGACGCCTTCCCAGCCGACGAACAGCACGGGGAAGTTCGCGCCAAGCACGAGGACCAGCATGAAGAAGATGAACAGGTTCAGGTACGAGAAGTAGCGCGCGTAACCGGCGTCCTCCCGCATGTACCCGATGCTGAAGATGTGGATCAGCATTCCCACGCCGGTCACGACCAGGAGCATGATGGCGGAGAGCTGATCGACCTGGAACGCGACATCGATCTGCAGGTCGCCAACCGGCATCCAGTTCCAAAACGAGATGACGTGCGCCGCATTCCGGTGCTCGCCGAGCAGGCCTACGAAGATGCCGGCGGACAACACGAACGACAGTGCTACGGTCCCGACCCCAACCACGGATACCGCGGTTCTGGCCTGGGGCCGCAGGAAACTCAGCGCCCCGTTCGCGACGAAACCCGCGAACGGGAGCAGTACGACGAGCCAGATGAGGTCGACCATCAGCCCCGGAGCAGGTTGAAGTTCTTCAGATCCACCGACTCCTTGTGCCGGAAGATCGCGAGGATGATGGCGAGGCCGACGGCCGCTTCAGCGGCCGCCACTGCCATGACGAAGAAAACGATGACCTGTCCCTCCGGCCCGAGCTGTTGGGCGAGGGCCACGAACGTCAGGTTCACCGCGTTGAGCATCAACTCGATGCACATGAAGATCACGATCACATTGCGCCGCAGCAGCACGCCGGCCACGCCAATGCTGAACAGAACGGCCGAGACGCCGAGCGCAGGACCGATCAACATCAGAGCTTCCTCTTGGCGAGCACGACCGCTCCAACAGCCGCCGCCAACAGCAAGATCGACGTCACTTCGAACGGCACGAGGAACTGGCGGAAGAGCGGTTCCGCAATCAGACCCACGGCGCCTTGCGCCTCCGCCATTCGGGCCAACTCGCCCTCGGGCAACTGGAACCCGGCGGTCTGCGACTGGAACCCATCCGAGACCATCACACCGCGCAACGCCCACAACTCCGCCGCGATACCCAGCCCGAGCACGAGTGCCACGATCCGCCCGCCCCATCCCTTCATATCGGTTTGCGCGTCACGGCCCAGGTTCAGGAGCATGATCACGAAGAGGAACAGCACCATGATCGCGCCCGCGTAGACGAGGATCTGCAGGACCGCGATGAACTGCGCGTCGAGGACCACGTAGATCGCAGCGAGCGCGAAGAGCGTGCTTACCAGCCAGAGCGCGCTCGCGACGGCGTTGCGGCGCGTGATGCACAGAAACGCCGAGACGATCGCGTCCGCTGCGAAGACCCAGAACACCCACTCACGCATCGTTACTCGCCCTTCGGGTCGGACGGATCCCACAGTGTCGAGACCGGGTGGGTCTGCGCGCACAGTCGCTCGAGATCGTAGACGAAGCGGTCACGGTCGTATTCGGCGTTCTCGTAGTGCACCCCGACGTGGATCGCCTCCTCGGGACAGACCTCCTGGCAGTACCCGCAAAACACGCAACGAAACTCGTCGATCTCATAGATCAACGGGTACCGGTTACCCTGCTCGTCCTCCCCCGGCACGAGGTTGATGCAGTTTGCCGGGCAGATCTGCGGGCAGAGCCCGCACGCGACACACTTGGCCCGACCTTGTTCGTCGGTCAGCATTCGGTGGGTGCCGCGCCACCGAGGGGAGATGGTCCAGTCCGCGGCAGATTTCTCTTCCGGGTACTGCATCGTGACAGCCGGACGGAAGAGGTGACCGAAAGTGAGCGCCATCCCCCTGAGTGCGGCACGCAGGTAGCTCACTTCCTGGCCCGGCCGCGTCATGACCTTCACACCAATTGCCATGCTCTACCTCTCCACCTGCACGGGCTCCTGCGCACCTGTGAGAAGGCGCCCGCGGTCGAGGCCAAAGAGAAAACCGATGACGAGCGGGATATTCACGGCGAAGAGAATCATCCCGTACCGCCAGTCATGCGGGACGGTGAGGCTGTCCAACACCAACACGGCGGTGGCCATCGTCACGATGTAGACCAACGCCGTCGGGAGCAGGACCTTCCAGCCAAGATGCATCAGCTGATCGAACCGGAACCGCGGCAACGTCCACCGTACCCAGATGTAGATCCAGACGAACACCGCCATCTTCACGAAGAAAGCGGCGTGCGTGAGCAGGAATTGCATGATCGCACCCAGCGACCAGGTCTGGCGAACCTGTTCGTCCCACGCCGTGAAGGGGATGTCCCATCCGCCAAAAAAGAAAGTCGCGAGCAACGCCGACATCGTGATCAGCGCGGCGTACTCCGCAATGAAGAACATCGAGAACTTCATAGACGAGTACTCAGTGTGAAATCCCGTGACCAGCTCTGCTTCAGCCTCTGCCAGATCGAACGGGAGCCGATTGGTTTCCGCAAACGCCGCCACATGGAAGATCATAAATGCCAGCGTCGCGGCGAACACGAACCACGTCGTCTCCTGCTGGACCGCTATCACGCTCGACAGGGTCACGTTGCCCGTCAGGAGCAACACCACGACCAGGCTCATGCCCAGGGCGATCTCGTAACTGATCATCTGGGCCGACGCCCGCATGGCCCCCAGAAACGCGTACTTGCTGTTGGACGACCAACCCGCAAGAACGATCCCGTACACCGCCAGGCTGGAGAACGCGAGGATGAACAGGAAACCGACCGGCAGATCGGCCACCACCATCGGGATCGGTCCCCCATACGTGAACTGCCCGAGCAGCGGGAGCGTGAAATCGAAGGGCGGCAGCGGGGCGGCAAACGGGATGACTGCGAACAAGAGCATCGACGGCACGAACGAGAGAGCCGGCGCGAGCAAGAAGAGCAGCCGGTCGGCCTGCGCCGGCCAGGTCTCTTCCTTCATGATGTTCTTGAGCCCGTCGGCGATGTTCTGGAGCAACCCGAACGGGCCGACTCTGTTCGGACCCAGCCGATCCTGCAGAAACGCGCTGCCCCGCCGCTCGACCCAGATCACGATGATCACACCCACCATGACGAGCGTGAACACGAACAGTATGCGAAGCACGCTGACGAGCAGGAACCCCTTGATATCTGGCGTCACGCCGTCGCCGCGGCTGTCGAACCGCTGCCGAGCGGTGCTCCACGCGTTCCCAACGTGCGATAGCTCAGACCGCCAAAGGCCTCGACAGTGCTCGCCATGCTCGCGAACACGTCCGCCGCGCTCATCGGGCTGTCGCCGCGACCGAGTTCGCGCAGCAGCTCACCCAGCGCCCACCACGCCGGCCGCGCCATTCCGGGACCTGACTTCGCCTGGAGATAGAGCTGGACGCGTCCGTCGCGGTTCACGAACGAGCCATCCTCTTCGGCCACATTCGTGGTCGGCAGGACCGCCGACGCCACGCGGCCGACCTCGGGCAGCACGGTACCGATGAACACGACATGCGGCACCCGGTCGAGCGCCGTCGGGTCGAGCCCGTCGAGCGCGTCGCCGAGCACGAGCACAACCGACGCTGCACTCAGGTCCGCACCAAGATCGCCGCGCTCGCCATAGCCGAGTGTCTCGGCACCCTTCACATTCGGCGCGCGCTCCGCCCGCAACGCCAGGTTCGGCACGCCGTCCAACGGCACGTCGTCACCGACCCGCTCCACCCGGAACACACCACGGAACCCGTCTCCCGCCACCTCCCGCGCGAGGAAGAGCGCTTCATTCGACGCACCGGGTGACGCAAGCACCACCACCTCGCCCCCGGATCCGCCCAGCAGCCCCGCCACATCGTGTAACGCGTGGTCCCAGTCCGTCGCAATCAACTCCCCGTCGTGCCGCACCAATGGCGCCTCGATCCGGTCGCCGCGATTCATCCAGCGGTACGCCAGCCGGCCGTGGTCGCAAAGGAAAAACTGGTTCACGTCGAGATTCGACCGCGGACGCTTGCGCACCACCGTCCCCTGCCGCGTCTCGAGAACGACATTGCATCCCTGCGAACACCCCGTGCAGATACTCGGCGCCTTGTCCAACTCCCATGCACGCGCCTTGTGCAAGAAGTCCTTCGAGATCAGCGACCCGACAGGACAGAGATCGATCACATTACCCGACCACGGATGGTCCAGGTTGCGGTCGGCGTGCACCCCGATGAACGCGCGATCGCCACGCTCGCTCACGTTGAGAATGGGATCGTCCGCGACGTGCTCCATGAACCGGACGCAACGCGTACACAGTATGCATCGGTTCGGCACATAGAGAACGTCGCCGCCAAAATCCTCGACCGGATTGAACCGCTTGGCATAGTCGGGCGTGTAGCGGGTCCGCGCCTGCCCCTCGTGGAAGACGTAGTCCTGCAGCTCGCATTCGCCCGCCTGATCGCAGATTGGGCAGTCCAGCGGGTGGTTGATGAGCAGGAACTCTAGCACGCCTTTGCGCGCGTTGACGGCGTCCTCGCGATACGGCTCCACGACCTGGCCGTGCGCGACCGGTGTGGCACACGCGATCTGCAGCTTTGGCGTGCCTTCGACGTGGACCAGACACATCCGGCACACTCCCGCAACGGGGAGGCCGGGATGGTAACAGTAGTGCGGGATCACCACGCCCACCTGTTTCGCGGCCTCGATGATGGTCGTCCCCTTGGGGACGGACACCTCGACGCCGTCGATTGTGAGCGTAACCAGGTCTGTGCTCTCTGCCATCGGTTCCTACGCGGGAGCCAGGGAGGGTTCCCTGGCACCAGTGATGTATGCCTCGAATTCACCGCGGAATCGCTCTATGCCACTTGCGACCGGCGCCGCGCAGGAATCACTCAACACACAGATGGTCTTCCCGGTCATCTGCTCGCCGAGATCGAGCAAGAGATCGAGGTCCTTCATCTTGCCCTCGCCACGCAGGATGCGTTCGAGAATGCGGACCGTCCACGCAGTACCTTCGCGACACTGCGTACATTGCGCACACGACTCGTGCGCGTAAAACCGCGCCAACCGCATTATCTGGTAGACCATGTCCGCCGTGTCGTCGTAGACGATCATCCCACCCGAGCCCAGCATGGTGTGCTGTTCCACACATCCCTCGTAATCGAGCAGGCAGGCTTCGGCCTCTTCCCGATTGATGATCGGCACCGACGAGCCACCCGGCTGTACAGCTTTGAGCGTGCGCCCTTCCGGCAATCCCGCCATCTCGTAGATGACGTCGCGCAGCGGGAAACCCATTGTGACCTCGTAGTTGCCGGGCCGCGCCACGTTGCCGCACACACTGAAGAGCTTCGTGCCGGCGGACTTGGGATTGCTCAACGAGAGGCCTTTGTGCCAGTCGGTACCCTGGACAAGGATATGCGGCACGGCGGTGAGCGTCTCGACGTTGTTCACCGTCGTGGGCATGCCGAACACACCCTTCTGCGCCGGGAACGGCGGCCGGATTCGCGGGTTGCCGCGCCGTCCCTCGATGGAGTTCATCAGCGCCGTCTCTTCACCGCAGATGTAGGCGCCGGCGCCGCGATGGATGTACATGTCGAGCTGTTTTCCCGACCCCATTGCGTTGGCGCCCAACACGCCTGCCTTGTACGCATCGTCGAGCGCAGCCTGCATGATCCGGAGGGGCTCGGTGAACTCGCCGCGGATGTAGATGTACGTCACCTCGGCTTGAATGGCGTGCTGGGCTATGGCACATCCCTCGATCAGCGCGTGCGGGGTCCAGCGCATGATCTCGCGATCCTTGAACGTGCCCGGCTCCGATTCGTCGGCATTGCAGCAGAGATAGTGCGGCTTGCTCTTCTCCTTGGGCATGAACGACCACTTGAAACCGGTGGGGAATCCCGCCCCGCCCCGGCCGCGCAACCCGGATTCCTTGACGAGGTCGATCACCTCGGCCGGGGACATCCCCAGCGCCTTCTTCAACGCCTCGTAGCCGCCGCGTTGCACCCAGCCGTCATAGGAACGCGCTTCCGCATCGCCGAAGTACTTGGAGAGAACAACGGTCTCTTTCTCATGCGGTGTGTGGGGGTAGCCCATCTATCGTCCCTCCCTTCTCCACCCAGCCGTCATTCGTACCTCCCCAGCAGTTCCGGTACCTGCTCGACCGTCACGCCCTCAATGAAGTCATCGTCGATCAAGACCGGTGTCACGAATCCGCACGCGCCGAGACACTCGACCTCGACGACGGTGAACCGCCCGTCGGGTGACGTCGCGCCAAGATCTCCGCACCCGGTGTGCTCGAGCAACGCCTCCATCACGCGCTCCGCTCCGCAGAGGCTGCACGGAGACGTAGTACAGACCTGGATGAAGTGCCGGCCCACCGGATGCTGGTGATACATCGTGTAGAAGGTGACGACCCCTTTGACGTAGGCCGCCGTGAGGAACAGCGTCTGCGCTACCTCGATCATCGCCTCATCCGAGACCCAACCGTGCGTTTCCTGCACCAGCCACAACGCCGGCAGCAGCGCCGCCCTCTTGGTAGGGTACCGCGCAATGATCTCGTCGAGCTTCGCCCGCCGATCGTCGGTGAAGACCGGCTCGTATGTGCCGGTTTCTTTCATCATCGATCGACCTCCCCCATGACGATGTCGACGCTCGCGTTTATCGCGATCAGGTCGGCCAACAAGTGGCCTTCCGCCATCTTGGGGAGCACCGCGAGGTTGATGAATGCCGGGGGTCGCACGCGCCACCGAACCGGTTTGGCGGTCCCGTCCGACACGAAGTAGTAGCCGAGTTCGCCCTTCGGTCCCTCGATTGGCAGGTACACCTCGCCAACCGGTGCCGGTACACCGTCCATCACCTGCTTGAAATGGAAGATCATCGCTTCCATGTCGTTCATCGTCTCGTGCTTGTGCGGTAAGATGACGCGTGGGTCATCGACGTTGATGGGACCGTCCGGTAGGCGCTCCAGCGCCTGCTCGAGAATCCGAGTGGATTGATACAACTCCTCGAACCGCACGAGGTAGCGATCGTACACGTCTCCGTGTTCGCCTATGGGTACGTCGAAGTCGTACGTCTCGTAATCGAGATAGGGCTGATCCTTACGGACGTCATAGTCGACCCCGCTCGCACGTAACATCGGGCCCGACAGCGAGTAGTTGATCGCCTCCTCCGCCGTGAGCACGCCGATATTCTGCGTGCGCCCGCACCAGATAGCGTTGCGCGTGAGCGCGCCGTCCACCTCTGCCAATGTCCTGGGAAGGGTGGCGCAGAAGTGACTTAACCCCTCGACGAATCCGTCGGGGATATCCGCCATCATGCCACCAACGCGCGTGACGCTCGTCGTGAGCCGGGCGCCCGTCCACATCTCCTGCAGGTTGTAGATCCGCTCGCGTTCCTGGAACAGCCAGAGGAACGGCGTGAAGGCACCGATATCGATCGAAGTCGTCCCAAGCCACACTACGTGGGAAATGATGCGACTCATCTCGCAGGCAATCACCCGGAGGACCTTGCACCGCTCGGTGATCTCGATCCCCATCAGCTTCTCTACAGCCAGCGCGAGACAAACGTTGTTCGACATCGGCGCCAGATAGTCCATCCGGTCGGTGAGTGGTACGATCTGGTTGTAGTGCCTGTACTCGCCCAACTTCTCGAACCCGGAATGGAGGTAGCCCACGTGCGGTACGACCCGGAGCACGACTTCACCGTCCAGTTCGACCACGAGCCGGAGCACACCGTGGGTAGCCGGGTGCTGCGGGCCGATGTTGATGAGCATGTGCTCACCGCCGAGGTCGGGCTCATCCGCGACCCCCAACGGCACGCGCACCGGTGCTCCCCGCTCGTCGATACCGGTCGTCGCGACGCTAAGCTCGACGCGCCTCGGATCACCCATGTTTGGCCTCGTCCGACGGCTCCACTATCACTCCCCGCTCCCCGCGGGCCAGGCGGTCACGCATGTCCGGCGGCAGCTCGGAGATGGCCTCGGCCATACCCAACTCCTCCATCGAGTAGTGTGCTTCCGGATTCGCATTCAACGCTTGCCGTACCTGTTCGGAACGAGAGAAGCGGCCGCGCAGAGGGAAGTCCTTCCGCAGGGGATACCCTTCGGCGTACGTCTCCCACATGAGGATGCGGCGGAGATCCGGATGCCCGCGGAACGTTATCCCGAACATGTCGTAGACCTCGCGCTCCAGCCAATCGGCACCGCGCCATAGCGACACGATCGAATCGATCTCGAGTGGCTGATCGGTGGGAAGCGTGGCTTTCACACGGAGCGACTGCTTCCGCGTGAGCGAGAACAGCTGGTAGACAACCTCGATCGGCAACTCCGGGTCCCGGTACTCCACCGCGGTAACGTCAGCGAGATACGTGAACTCCTGACCCGCAGTCTCCTTGAGCCACACGAGCACGTCGCGAATGCGGCCGGCATCCACATACACGATCGTGTCGCCGCACGACCGGATGACGCGCGTGACGGCATCACCGAACTGTTGTCGGAGTGCGTCGACCGATGCGTTCATGACAAGACTGCCGCGGATTGATGGACTGCCGCGGATGACTGTTGGAACGCGGATGACTCCGCCACGAGAAGCGGACCTCCTACGATCCTACGAGAGGAAATCCGCGCCCTTGGGAAGATTATCCGCGGCAGCGACATCCTCAGCCTTCTCATCCGGATCGCGTCTGGTGCACGGAGTTACCGAACGGCTCGGACAGCTCGTCCACCCGGTCCGGCGGCAGACACAGCCCGCGTTCGTCGAGCAGCAGTTCAGCGCGTATCGAGGGATCTGCGAGCGTCTCGCCCTTGACCTTCTTCTGAAGCATGAGAATCCCGTACAGCAGGCCTTCCGGCCGCGGCGGACACCCAGGTACGTACACGTCGACCGGCACGACCGTGTCGATCCCCTGCACCATCGCGTAGTTGTCGAAGATCCCCCCCGTAGAGGCGCATGCGCCCATGGAGATCACCCATTTGGGCTGCGGCATCTGGTCGTAGATGCGGCGGATGACCGGCGAGAGCTTGAACGGAAGCCGCCCCGCACAAATCAAGACGTCTGCCTGGCGCGGTGAGAAAGACATGCGCTCCATACCGAAACGGGCGATGTCATATCGGGACGCCGCCGTGGCCATGAACTCGATCGCGCAGCAGGCGGTGCCGAACGGCATGGGCCACAAACTGTTCGACCGGGCCCAGTTCACGAGGAAATCGAGCCGTGTCGTGATCCAGTTGGGCGAGACCTGCGACACGACGCTGGTGTCCCCATCTGGCCGGGCCGGCGTGCTCACTCCCATTCGAGCGCTCCTCGCTTCCAGATGTACACGAAACCCACCGCCAGAATCAGAATGAAGACGGCCATCTCAACGAGGCCAAAGAGCCCCAGCCGGCGGAAAGCGACCGCCCACGGGATCATGAACACCGTCTCGATGTCGAAGATGATGAACAGCATGGCCACGAGGTAGAATTTGACCGAGAACCGCTCGCGGGTAGAGCCCAGCGGAGGCATTCCTGACTCGTATGGCGCGCGCTTGATCGCAGTGGGACGCTGTGGCGAGACGAGGTGAGAGAGGCCCAGCATGACGACCGCATTCACCACCACAAAACCCATCAACATCAGGAGCGGTATGTATTCGCGCATGCGTCCCGGGAGTTCGTGAAAAATTTCACGTAATCAGGGCAGGAAGTTACCCAAGGCGCCAAACCGGTGTCAAGCAAGTGCAAGTGGCATAACGGCTAACGTTGCGTATCTTTCGTCGGTCCGATCACACAGTCCACCCTTGCCTCGGTAAAAACGCACGACATGTCGATCAAATCCGACCGGTGGATCCGGCAGATGGCGAACGAGCACGACATGATCGATCCCTTCGAGGAAGCGCAGGTCCGCACCGGCGTAGTCAGCTTTGGTGTCTCCTCCTACGGCTACGACATGCGGGTAGCCCGCGAGTTCCGCATCTTCACTAACGTCCATTCGAGCGTGGTGGATCCCAAGGCGTTCGACGACCGGTCGTTCGTGGAGTACGAGGGTGATGTCTGCATGGTGCCGCCAAATTCGTTCGTCCTGGGACGATCGGTCGAATACTTCCGTATCCCGCGCAACGTGCTGACGATTTGCGTCGGTAAGAGCACGTACGCCCGATGCGGCATCATCACGAACGTGACCCCCTTCGAGCCGGAGTGGGAGGGACACGTGACACTGGAGATCTCCAACACGACCCCCCTGCCGGCCAGGATTTATGCCGAAGAGGGGATCGCCCAAGTTCTGTTCTTCGAGGCCGACGATCACGATATCTGCGCAACCTCATATCGTGACAAGCAAGGGAAGTATCAGGCACAGCGGGGCGTGACGCTCCCGAAGATCTGAGTTACTAATGGCGCTGGTCCGCTGCCCCAAGCACAACATCCCGTACAACGACGCGAATCCGCGTGGCTGCCCAGCCTGTTGGCAGGAGAAGCAGGGCGATGAAGGGGCGTCGGCTATCCAGGAGTTGGCGCGCGCCTCCCGTGGTGTCCCGTCCATGGAACTTCCCGACACGAGTACGCCCCCAGCAGTCCGGGAAGGCACCGGTGATCTGCCGGCGCCGGTCACCGCGCCACCGCGCGTTCCCACGCCGGAACCGACCGCCCTCGAGAAGCTGGTGCGGTTCGCCAAGAACAACTGGACGGCGGTGGGCGGGGTCGTCGGCATCGCAATTGTCATCGTGCTGATCTACGTCATCACGAAACCGACCTTCCGCGAGCGGTTCGACCCTCCTTTGCTCACGAGCGACGCGTTCCCGTTCCCCGTCGCGGTCGACGCACCGATCGATGCCGCCTTCGCCATTTTTGGAACGATCGCCCCGTCGGTCAACCCCGACAGCCCTTCCCTGGCCCGATATCGCTTCGAGCCGGGCGTGTTCGTCGACGCCCTCAATAGCGCAGTCTATGCGATCACGCTGACCTCGACCGAGCGGGTCTGGAACGGCAACCGAGTGGGATTGACGGAGCAGTTGGCTCGTGGACGGCTGGCCCTGCTTGGCGACATTGCGGACGAGTCGACGCGGGCGGCGAACCCGTTCCCGGTCGGGCCCTGGCTCGTGTTCACCGACGGGGCGGCGCGCAGCGCGCGCGTCCTGACGGCCCGCGTACGACCACCCAACGGGTGCTTCGACGTGCAGATCCAACTGTCCCCGCGCATCATTGGCGAGGTCACGCGCGACGAAGAGAGGTTTGTCGCGGTCGCGCGTCAGGGTGGCACACCCGAGTGGGTCGTGGTGCAGGTACGGGTCGTGAGCCGCGCGCTCGACGGACCGTACGCCGACGGCGGGCCGGAGTGTTGATGTCGTTTCACCGGTTTCTCCGCACGTCCTGCCGTACGAATCTGACGGAGTACGAGGTATTCGGTAGCCACAATATGAGGGGGCGACAGAGCATCGCGCCGCGTTGCCCCCCCACCGTCAGTGGATCACGACCGCCACGCTCTTGCCGAAGTTCACCCGCTCTGGAGCCGCGGCCAATACTACCAGCTTCGCACCCGATGGAACCTCTCGCAGTGAGAGTGTGCCTTCAAAGATGTTGGGTTCTCCCGCGTACGCGAGCGTCTGCTCCCGAAGCAGCTCGCCCTCGTAGTACACGCGGGCGGTCACCCGCAGCCGGTTCGCATCCCATATCCCACCCGGCGTATGGGGACACCCACACATC
>JAZDCY010000039.1:0-7635 GCA_036679645.1 Gemmatimonadota bacterium
TGTGCCGGGGGAGTGTTGGAGCGGAAAAAAAAGGGCAGCGGCTTTCGCCGCTGCCCCGGGCGCGTCACACCCTCAAAAAAGCCGGTTCGGGAGAGTGCGGAAAACGAACCGCCTGAGGGCTACTACTATATGCGATAACCCCACTAGGGTTCATTCGGTTCCATCCGGCCGGAGCCAGATCCCAGCGGCTCAGTAGCAGGCCGGGCTTTGCTCCACCCGGTAGAGCCCTTCTCCCACCACCACACCGTCCTGGCGCTCCTCAACCGCGTACTGGCGGATCTGCCCGTCGGTGGCCTCGAGAATCAGATAGGCGGCACCGACGATGTCGGCCACGAGGCGCCAGGAACCCTGGTGTCCGTCTTCCTCGGTCGAACTCATCCCGCCGACCCCCTCCACCGAGAAATACGACTCGTCCTTCATGTAGTACGCGTAACCGCCGTTGCGGCAGAAGTCGTAGCGCTCTTCCCGTTGCGAGACGTAGCTGGCGTCTCCCACGCCGCCGGGGCTGTAATTGGATTGTTGGCCCAGGTAGACGAGTCGCGTGCCGCCGAATTGCTGGCGCCACTGAGCGGCTAGGGGCGCCGAGAAGCTCGTGCTCTCGAGCACTCCGTCACACAGACGGCGGATGGCTGACTCCTCCGGCTGGGGGCCGAAGCCGATGATCGCCACCGTGTTGCCGGGTGGCCCGCTCCGAATGGTCCCAATGAGTACTCCCTGCTGCCCGCCCGCCCACACTGTGAACGTGGCCCGCAGCGTGGTCCCGTCGAATTGCGGCTCGCCACGCGGCTGGAGCTGCATCCCCTGTTCCGATAGCAGCTCCATTACCACGTCGCCCACTTCCTCTACCGTTCCTTCGGAGTACGCGAGGACAGCGACCACCGTGTTCGGTTGGCTCTGCGAGCTAATGAGGAATGCTTCTGCCGCGGGGTCGTAGCCGCCCTGGAGGTTCGCCGGGACCTGAAACGAGACGCCGGCCGCCGGAGCCAGGACGCGCGTTCCTCCGGGATACCTCTGCCCCGCCTGAATGACCGATTGAGCGGCGACGGAGGAGGCGAGCAAGAGTGCCGCGGTCGCGACGAGAACGGATCGCATATGAGAGCCGCCTGATGGTGATTCCCCAAACTAGTGTTCCCGATCCCGCTGGGCCAGCAGCCCTCGCGGTAATGTCGGCCGGGTCCTTATCATGACGGCATGGACGAGGTCGATGGGTATCCGGACGAGCGGCTCCGCGCCTGGCGAGCCGATACGCCAGTCTGCGAGGAGCTGATACACCTGAACAACGCCGGGGCGGCGTTGATGCCGCGACCGGTGATCGATGCCGTGCACCGGCACCTAGATCTCGAGACGAGACTGGGTGGGTACGAAGCCGCCGATGCGATGGCGGACAACGTGCGCGACACTTACCATGCGGTCGCCAATCTACTTGGTGCGCGGTCGCGCAACATTGCCATCACCGAGAACGCCACCGTGTCGTTCGCGCAGGCCATGAGCGCGTTCGATTTTGCACCGGGCGACGTCATCGTCACGACGCGCAACGACTACATCTCAAACCAGTTGCTCTTCCTGTCGCTCGCGCGACGGACGGGCGTCGAGATCCACCGGGCGGCCGATCTGCCGGAAGGTGGTGTGGATCCAGATTCCGTGGCGGAGTGTATCCGTCACCCGCGCTGCAGGCTCGTTTCGGTGACGTGGGTGCCCACCAACTCCGGACTGATCCAACCGGTCGAGGCGGTCGGAGCCGTGTGCCGGGACGCCGGTGTCCCGTACCTCGTCGACGGCTGCCAGGCGGTCGGGCAGATCCCGGTCGACGTGACGCAACTTGCGTGTGACTACTTCTCGGCGACCGCGCGAAAATACCTGCGTGGTCCGCGCGGCGTTGGCTTTCTCTACGTTGCCGATCGTGCACTCGACCGGGGTGATGCGCCGCTTTACATCGACATGCGCGGCGCCGCGTGGACGGAAGCCGACGCGTTCGTGCCGGTGGACGATGCGAAACGATTCGAGAATTGGGAATTCGCCTACGCCAGCGTGCTTGGGCTTGGGGCGGCTGTGCGCTACGCGTTGGAGGTCGGGATCGAGACCGCCGGGCGGCGCGCCCGCGAGTTGGCGGAGGATCTGCGGGCCAGGCTGGAATCCACTCGCGGCGTGCGCATCCTCGATCGCGGGGCGGAGCGGTGTGCGATCACGACGGCGGCCGTCGAGGGGATGAGCGGAGCTGAGATTGCGTCACGCCTGCGCGAGCGCGAGATCAACGTTTCGGCGACCGAGCGCGCCTTTGCGGTGCTCGACATGGACGAGAAAGGTGTCACGTCCGGCGTACGCCTCTCGCCGCACTACTACAACACTGCGTCCGAGGTAGAGGAGGCAGCGAGTGTCATCGCGGAGCTTGCGCGGGGCTAACGCTCTGGCTGGCGCACCGTGGGCCTGACGTGCACTATCTGGGAGTCCCCAGCACGGAGCCGATCATGCCGACGGTCAACGACATCCTCAACCGGAAGGGGCGTGACGTCGTGTCCCTCGCGCTGGACCAGTCGGTCCTCAGTGCCGCCAGCCTCATGAACGATCGGGGCATTGGCGGGATAGTCGTCACGGACGGTGGGCGGGTCGTGGGAATTTTCACTGAACGAGACATTCTGCGGCGGGTGGTAGCGGAGCAACGCGACCCCAGTACCACGCCACTGCGCGACGTGATGACGAGCCCAGTGATGCGGTGCACGACCGACGCCAAGATCGACGAGTGCATGACCGTCATGACCGAGAAGCGCCTGCGCCACATGCCTGTCGAGGACGGAGATGACATCGTGGGCATAGTCACCAGCGGGGACATCCTTGCGTTCCGGGTCGCGGAGCAGCAGGACACGATCGAACACCTCAATCGGTATGTGTTTGATCTGAGGTAAGCGGTGCGCAGTGAGCAGTGCGCGGTACGCGGTGAGCCGGACGCCGCGGCCTGGTCGGGGTGAGCGGGTCGGCGGTGCCCAAGCGCACGTGTTCACCAGCGCGGTCATTGCTTGGGGTACCGCAGCAGCCCTCCGAGCCCTCTATATTCCGCCATGCCCGAGCCGTCCCCTCTCGCGTCTCATCTTGCCTCGTTTCCATCGTTGCTCGTTGCCTACTCCGGTGGCGTCGACTCGGCGCTACTCGCGATCGTAGCGCGGCGCGTGCTGGGGAACCGGAGCGGCGCGGCCATTGGAGTGAGCGCGTCGCTGTCGGCCGCGCAGCACCGACAGGCACGGGACGTCGCACAACAGTTCGACCTCCGTCTCTTTGAGGTTCGGACGGACGAGTTGGCTGATGACCGGTACACGAACAACACCCAGGCACGGTGCTACTTCTGCAAGCGGGAGCTCTGGCACCGCCTTAAGCATCTTGCCGAGGCCGAGCGGTTCGGCGCCCTGGCGGACGGCACCAACGCCGACGACTTGGGCGATCATCGGCCCGGGTTTCGCGCCGGTCGTGAACAGGGCATCCACTCTCCTTTGGCGGACGTAGGGTACACCAAACAGCAGATCCGTCGTGAGGCACGCTCTCTCGGCATCCCCGTCTGGGACGCGCCCGCGGCACCGTGTCTCGCGAGCCGGATCCCCTACGGGGTTCCGGTTACCCACGAGCGGCTGGAGCAGGTCGAGCGGGCGGAAGCGGTGCTCCGGTCGTTGGGTCTCACCGGGAATCTGCGTGTGCGTCACGGGGGTCGCGAAGCGCGGATCGAGGTTGGCGCGGCGCAGCACGATTCGGTGCGTGGCGCGCGGGAAGCGATCGGATCGCAGTTGCTGGCTCTCGGATTCAAACGAGTCACGCTGGACGTTGCGGGGTATCGACGTGGGAGCCAGCTGGATCAGGGGGTCACGTCGGTCGAGGTGTTGGCGGAGTCGTCCTGACGACATGCGGTTGTTCATTGCGGTCAATCCCGGGGATAGCGTGCGGCAGCAGATCTGGCGTGTCTCGAGCGCGTTACGGGAGGCTGGATTTCCGATTCGATGGGTTGACACCGCCGGTATGCACGTGACCCTCGAGTTCCTCGGGGATGTCGACGCCGCGCGTGAGGCGGAGATCGTGGCGGGCCTCGAGGCCGCGTGCGGCGACGCAACGGCGTTCGACCTATCGATCGGGGGATTCGGCGCGTTCCCCAATGCTGAGCGCCCTCGTGTCGTTTGGGTGAGGTGTGAGCGCGCACGGGCGCTCGCGGAGTTGCAGCACGACATCGAGATCGAGATGCATCGACTCGGGTTTCCGCTCGATGGCCGGACGTTCCGACCGCACCTCACCATCGGGCGCGTTCGTCGGGGTGCCGGACGTTGTGTCGGGCTGGGCGATTGCCTCAGAGACCTCCACCTGACGGAGTCGGTGGTGGTGCACGCGGTAGATCTCATGGAGAGCACACTCGCGCGGTCCGGGGCTTGCTACTCGCGACGACACGCCACATCGCTCAGCGCCGCGTGATCAGGGGATGTCTCAAGAACGTCTTTGCGATGGTCGGGTGCGTCACGTTGTTGTTGGTCGCCGGGTTCGTGACATATCAATATCGGACCCAGATTGCCGGCACGATTCGGTCGGTGCGCGAGGGCCCCATTTCCGCAGGAAGCGCCGACGCGCCCACGGTAGGAACACCATCTGACGATGCGTTGCGCAGCGCACGTCGCAAGGAGCGCGCTATTGGGGAGAGAGGCGGGCCGGCCTTCGTCGTGCTCACTGCCGACGAGATGGCATCGTTGGTGTGGGACGGGCTCGACCCCGCGGCGCGTGCCGCGATCGACTCCTTGCGTGTGACCCTCGATGAGGATCGATTCATTCTCGAGGCGATGTTGCGGACGCGGGTGTTCGGTCGCGACCTGTTGGGGCCGCTCGGGGGCGTTCTGGCCGAGCGGGAGCCGCTACGCGTTGCGGGCCCAGCCCGCTATCGGAACGTGGGTGTAGTTGCCTGGGAGCCTAACACGTTCGCGATCCGGGCGTTCCCGTTTCCCCAAGTCGTGGTTCCGCGTCTCGTGAATCGCCTCACCGGTCGCACTGACGGCTCCCTCCCGCTCGCCGTTCCCGAGACGGTCGATGATGTGCGTGTCCGCCCGGGTGGTGTCACCTTTTACCGTCGGATGGACTGATGCCGAGACGTGTTCTGGTGGTCGATGACGAGCAAGGGGTGCGCCAGGCGCTCCGGCAGTTGCTTGAATACGAAGAAATGGAAGTGCGCACCGTGGCGTCGGGCATGGAGGCGGTCGATTCCTACGCCGAGTTTCATCCGCACCTCGTTTTTCTCGACGTGAAGATGGCCGGGCTCGACGGCCTCGAGACCCTGTCGCGGCTGCGCGACGTCGATCCCGCGGCGCAGATCGTGATGATCTCGGGTCACGGGACCATTCAGACGGCAGTCGAGGCGACACAGCTTGGCGCGTACGACTTCCTGGAAAAACCGCTCGATACCGATCGCGTGCTGCTCACCCTGCGAAATGCCTTTGAGCATGTCGCCCTCGAATCCGAGACCCAACGTCTCCGGGCCAAGATCGAGGATCGCTACGAGATCGTCGGTGAGAGTCAGGCCATAGCCGACGTGCTCGAGATGATAAGTAAGGTCGCTCCTACCGGTTCGCGGGTACTCATTGCCGGCGAGAACGGGAGCGGGAAAGAGCTGGTTGCACGTGCCATATACCGGCAGTCGGCCCGGAGCGATCAGCCCTTCGTAGAGGTCAACTGTGCGGCGATTCCGACCGAGCTGATCGAGAGCGAGTTGTTCGGTCACATGAAAGGCTCCTTTACCGGGGCGTTCGCCGATCGGGCGGGGAAGTTCGAGCAGGCGGACGGTGGCACGCTCTTCCTGGATGAGGTCGGCGACATGAGCCTCGCCGCACAAGCCAAGGTGCTGCGGGCGCTCCAAGAGGGGGTCATCACACGCATCGGCGCTGGCAAGCCGATCCGGGTGGATGTGAGGGTCATCGCGGCGACCAACAAGCAACTCACCGAGGAGATCTCGGCCGGTCGGTTTCGCGAGGATCTCTACTACCGGCTCAACGTAGTCCCCATAGCGGTCCCCTCGCTGCGACAGCGGCGTCAAGACATTCCGCTCCTGGTGGAACGGTTCGTGGCCGAGCTGGCGCAGTTCGATGGACTGCCCCGAAAGACGTTCGACAAGGCGGCACTCACGGTCATGACCCAACGCGACTGGGCGGGGAACGTCCGCGAACTCCGGAACGCCGTCGAGCGGTTGCTCATTCTCGCACCCGGGGACCGCATCACGGCGCGCGACATCCAAGGTGCGCTGAGCGATGGGCGCGATGCGGCGCTGGGGGACATCGTCCACTGCGACACGTTCGAGGAATTCAAGGCTGAAGCGGAGAAGACGTTCCTCGTTGCCAAGCTAGAGGCCAACGGATGGAACGTCAGCGAAACGGCTCGTAAACTCGAGATGCCGCGGAGCAACCTGTACAAGAAAATCGACAAGTACGCGTTGAAGAGAGAAAATACAAACGAAGATTTGCCCGAGTGAACAGTGCGATGTTCCGCGCCGCACGGCGTCGGTTTCATGACGCGCCGCGATGACGAGAGCGCTATCCTGATGATGCGTTTGGGATCGCGGTGGACCCATATGCGGCCACCGCCAGAGAATGCGCGGTCCAAGAGTGTTGCGTCCCTGAAGGTGCGTGGCTAACCTAAAGTGCATGATGGTGTTGAAGCCGTCCACGCGCCTGGGACGCGGTAGGTATTGCGGCGCCCGCCGGCGTCCGTTGTTTCGGTTCGACGATCCTATTCGCGCGGTCGATGCTCATGCCGGTCGCGTTCGTGTTCGGTACACAATCCCGCGCACATATCACCTGCAGCCTGACGCCCGATCTCGGAGGAGGATCCCGACCGTATGGCGATAACTGCTGCCAGGAAGATCTCCTCTGACGAGGGGTCGTTGGATCAGTATCTCCGGGAGATCAGCCAGTACCCGTTGATCAACCGAGAGATGGAAGTGACGCTGGCTCAGAACATCAAGAAGGGTGACGAATCGGCGCTGGACAAGCTCGTTCGCAGCAACCTGCGGTTTGTCGTGTCTGTGGCCAAGAAGTACCAGAACCAGGGCGTAAGCCTGTCGGATCTCATCAACGAGGGCAACCTCGGCCTGATACGCGCGGCCCACAAGTTCGACGAGACGAAAGGCATCAAGTTCATCTCGTATGCCGTGTGGTGGATTCGTCAGGCAATCCTCCAGGCGCTCGCCGAGCAAAGCCGGATCGTGCGTGTTCCGCTCAACCGGGCGGGGACGCTTCACCGTATCGGGAAGCGGTCGTCCGCGCTGCTACAGGAACTCGGACGCGAGCCCACGGTCGATGAGATTGCCGAGGGCATGGATATCTCGCGAGACGAAGTCGCCAAAACGCTCTCTATCTCCCAGAGTCATCTCTCCCTCGACGCACCACTCACTCCGGGCGAAGACAACAAGCTGCTCGACTACCTGCCCGATACACAGAACCCGGGTCCCGACGACGAGACCTTCGAGCATGCGCTCTCGGAGTCGATCGAGGAGGTACTCTCGACGCTCAAAGAGCGCGAGGCCAGGATCCTGCGCCTCTACTTCGGCCTCGACGGCGAGGAACCGATGACGCTCGAGGAGATCGGCGGGATGCTCGGCATCACGCGCGAGCGGGTCCGGCAGATCAAGGA
>JAZDCY010000004.1:0-95732 GCA_036679645.1 Gemmatimonadota bacterium
TCTCAAATCGTTGTTTCCCGTCTCACCCCTCACAGTCCAGGAGGTACCCCCGCCTTGTACCGCACGTACATCCACGACATCGGGACGATGAGGATTCCCGCTGCAAGAATTGTGAGGGCGATCAGCACGCCACCGACGATCTGGGCTCGTTGACTCTGAGCCGCTGCCTCGAACAGCGCGGAATCCTGACGGCCGCTCAGGATGATCATGGCCTCTCGACCCGCCACTCCGAGATCCATCTGCTCCCCCTCACCCGGTTGCCGCAGGTCCTGCATGATCTGGAGCACGAGTTGTTTGTCGGTGGAATCGGCGAGCGCTTCCTGGAGGCTCGCGAGATCCGCATTGAGAGCTAGTCCGATGCTGTCGCGCAGCCGTCGCTGTGCCTCGAACTCGATTTCCCCGGCTGCCATCTGGCGCCAGACCTCGAGTGCCGCACTGTATCGACGCAGCGTGCTCATCGTCTGCTGGCCTTCGGTGATGTGGGACGCGGCCCGTCCGAGCCCGACCACGTGAATGGCTCCGACGACGACGGCAGCAATGAGCGCCACCGCCGCGATCGTCAGCGCGATCCCGGGACGAAGTCCCTTGTAGTCCTGGAGCGCGATGGCGAGCGAGGAGCGGGGTTGGGTCATGGGTCTTCCTCGTGTCCCGGGTGGCGAGCAACGCTATCCCGTACGCCAGATTGACGCAAGGCCGGCGGCCGGTAGCTTACTAGGCCTAATCCGGTCCAAGAGGGAGGTGCGCATGCTGCGGTCAAAGATGTTGCTCGGATTGGCCGGCCTTCTCGTTGCCGGCTGCGCTCAACGGCTCTCTCGACAGGTGATCGCGGTCGAAGAGCAAGCGGTGCGCGAGCGCGTGACGGAGTGGGCCCGCGCCGTCAATAATCGCGATACCCGCGAGCTTGCGGCGTTCTATCACCAAGTGCCGGAACTTACGGTCGCTTGGACGTCGGGAACCCGCACACGCGGCTGGGAGGAGGAACACGAGGAACAGCGGCGGTTTTTCAGGAGCATTGCGCGCTCGAATCTCGTGATTTCGGACTTGAGCATCGAGATCCTCTCCGCGACCGCCGCTGTCACATCGTTCCACCATTCGTCTGACATCATCAAGACATCGACGGATCGCGACATCTTCAGCGGGAACGGGACGATCGTATGGATGAAAGACGAGGCGGATAACATGTGGAAGATCCACACCGCACAGTTATCGCGGAATCCACCAGACATGTGACCGATCGGCAGCACTCGGGGGCGGTGTGCCCCTTGCCCAACTGCATGAAGTGCCTTGCGATAACGCGGTCGAGAGCCTTGTGCGAAATCGCAAGGCATCTTATTGTTGCGAAACCTTGCCGCGGAGGGCCGGCGGATGTCGGACCCGTTCCTCAGTTCTGAGGACTTTGCAGACAGGGCACATCAATTCTATAACGAAGGACGATACGACGAGGCCGTCGCGCTGTTGCGCGAGGCGCTCGATCTCTATCCGTTCAGCGCGGAGCTGTACGTTGGGCTCGCCTACACACACATGGCGCGAGACGAGTTCATGTGGGCACGTCGCAGCTTCGAGCATGCAGTCGGCCTTGATCCTGACCACGAGGATGCGCTGGTCGGCCACGGGGAGGCATTGCTTCGCTTTGGCGAGACGACCCGCGCGCTGCACTGCTTCGAGCAGGTGCTCGCTCTGGGATTCGGGGACGACCACGACCTCATGCTCCAGATCGGCCGCGCGCTGTTCCGGGAAGGGGTGCTCGAGGCGGCTCGGCGTTTCTTCGAGGTGGCGGCCCAGGCTCACTGCGATTCGCCCGAGGTGAACGCATGTCTGGGATACACGGCGCACCGGTTGGGCGAGGAGGACGCCGCCATCCGGCACCTGCGGCGGTCACTAGACCTGGACGAGGACCACGCCGAAGCACGCATCTACCTGGCCAATCTGTTCTATGACCGTGGCGAGTTCGAGTCGGCGCTCTACCACCTGGAACGCACGAATCCGGAAGATCACATCGACGAGCTGGCGGTCTGGCGGCTGATCGAGCTGAAGAAGTCCATCTATCGCCTGCCCGCGCGGGACCCCGAGCTGACGCCCTGGGCGGGACGGCTCGTCGAGATCGCGGCCAACGCCGATCCCATCGACCAGCTTCTGGGAGAAATCGAGGCGACGCAACCCAACGGCACCGTGCGAGATCCGTTACAGCTAGAGCTGTTCAGCGCGTTGCTGATGGAGCTCGCCGGGATGCGGCGTCGCGCCCACGAGCCGCATCGGGTCACGACCAGCTCGGGCAGCAACTACAGTGGCACGTGGGAGGAGATCGTCTTCCAGATGCTGGTGGATGATCCCCGCTGGGTCGGTGTCTCGCTCTCGGGGTACATGGCCCATGTCGCACGCCGCAGCGCCGCGGAAACCGGCGTCGTGATACCGGCGACCGACGCGGAGGCCTTCGTCCACGGCAGCGCCGAGGCGGGACTGCTCGAGATCGTTCGCTAGATTACGTCGACGGAGAGCGGGTGACCGTTCTCACGATCCGCCGTCAACCGTCCACCACCCATCCGCCTGCTCAATCCTGTACATTCCCACCCCATGTCGTGGACAGATTCGGTTATCAAGGAGGTCCTTCCGAACGGACTGACCGTGCTCGTGCAGCGCGATCCGTCGAGCCCGGTTGTTGCTGTCGTAACGCACGTCAAGGCTGGCTACTTCGACGAGCCGGATGAGTGGGTCGGTATCGCACATGTCCTCGAGCACATGTTCTTCAAGGGATCAGTCTCCCACGGACCGGGTGAGCTGGCGCGTGAGACCCAACTGCTCGGCGGGTACCTGAACGCCGCGACGATCTACGACAAGACGATCTACTACGCCGTCGTTCCGTCGACGAACGGTGGACTCTCCCGTGCGATGATGCTGCAGGCCGACGCACTCATGCACGCGGCCCTCGACGCGGAGGAACTGGCCAGGGAGATCGAGGTGATCGTGCAGGAGGCGAAACGCAAGCTCGACACGCCTGGCGCGGTCACCGGTGAGACGCTCTACGAGCAGCTGTTCACGGTCCATCGCATGCGACGCTGGCGTATCGGCACCGAGGAAGGCCTGCGCCGCCTGACGGCAGACGACCTGCGCGCCTACTACGAGACGCGCTATACACCCGGCAAAGTGATCATTGCACTCACGGGCGATCTCGACGTCGAGGACGCACTCGAGGACGCGCGACGGATATACGGCACATGGGATGCGCCCGACCACGAGATCGAGGGTTCCCCGGCCGAGCCCCCGGGGACGCGCTCGGAGCTGCGCGTGCTGCGCGGCGACGTCGAACGCCCCATCGTTGCGATCGGTTGGCGAGGGGTACCGGCCCTGCATCCCGATGCGACCGCTCTCGAAGTGACTGCCGGCGTCTTGGGAAGGGGAAAGGGGTCGTTGCTCGCCTCAGGCGTGCGAAAACCGGGGCTCGCGTCGTCGATCGGGAGCTATCACTACGCGCCGACCGACCTTGGCGTGTTCGAGATCGGCCTGACGGGCGACACGGAGACCCTGACCGATGCAATCGACCGGTCGCTAGCCCTTGCACGTGAACTGGGTGAGCGGGGACCGGACCCCGCGCAGCTTGAGCGCATAAGGGCGCTTACGGCGACCGGATGGGCGCGCAGGCTCGAGTCCACGGACGGGCGTGCGACGCTGCTGGCGGATTTCGAGGCGCTGGGCGACGTCAGCATGGCGGACGATTACTACGCCGCGCTCATGGCCGTTGAACCCGATGACGTGCAGCGTGCCGCGGCCACCTATCTCTCGCTCGATGCCGCTTGCGCCACCGTCTATATGCCCGCAGAGGCGCCCGCCCCGCTGAACGGCACGTGGCCGCTGTCCCCGGGGGCCGTAGCCGTGCCAGAGACGCCGCGCGTCCGGCTCCCCCTCCCCAGGTCAACGGGCTCACCCGCCCCGGAATCCGTGCGTCTCCCGTTCGACGTCCACGCCGTTCAGGCGGACGGCGCGGATCTTCTGGTCCGTCGCCAGCAGGGCTCGGGTCTGGTGGTGATCGGTGCCTACTACCCGGGTATTCGGATACGCGAGACAGAAGAGACGGCCGGCGTCTCGTGGCTCCTGGCGCGCGCGGCTTTGCGCGGAGCCGGCGGTCTCGGAGCAGACGAACTCGCCTTTGCGGCGGAGTCGCTGGGCGGTGGCGTGCGCGCAGCGGTTGGCTCGGAGACGCTCGGCTGGGTCATGACGGTGCGCGCCGATGCGGCCTCCGACGCGGCCGCCCTGCTCGAGCGACTCGCGGCCGACCCCACGCTCGATCCGGACGAGGTGGCCATCGAGCGCGCCCTGCAAGCCGATGACGCGGCACGCGCACGCGACGATATGCTCCGCTACCCGCAACAATGCGTGCTGCGCACAGCATTGCCACGACACCCGTATGGGTATCCGCCGTTAGGTGACCCCGATCGGGTGCAGGCGCTGGCACCGGAGACGCTGCGCGCATGGGCCGAGCACATGCGGCAGGCCCGGCCCGTCGTCGTCGCCGTCGGTGACCTGGAGCCGGAACGATTGCTCGACGCGGTGGCGCCATTCGCTGCGTGGCCTGCCGATGGGCGCGCGGCGGCGACGATCTCACCTCGGTGGGAGGCCGGACGAGGTGACGAGCAGCGGGACAAGGCGCAATCCGCCCTCGCAATGGCGTTCCCCGGCCCCGTCGCGAACTCGGCCCAGCGGTATGCGGCCGAGGTGGCGGGCGCCATCCTGTCGGGTCTCGCGGGACGCCTGTTCGAGGAATTGCGCGAGCGCCGAGCGCTGGCGTACACGGTGTACGCCTCCGCCTGGTTGCGCCGCTCGGCGGGCGCCGTGCTCACCTACATCGCGACGTCACCCGAACGGGAAGACGAAGCCCGCGACGCCATGCTCGGCGAGTTGGCCCTGCTTGCGCGCGAGAAGGTCCCCGAGCCGGAGCTGGAGCGGGCGCGCAACTACGCCGCAGGACTCGTGTCGATCCGCCGCCAGCACGCGCAATCCCTCGTCATGGAGATCGCAGACGCGTGGCTCCTCGGTATGATGGAGCACCTCGTCACCGTCGAGGACCGGCTGCGCGCTGTGACCGCCGATGAGATCGTCGCGTTTGCGGAGGAAGTGTTCGTGCCCGACCGACGTGCGGAGTTCGTGGTCCGAGGGACTGGGAAGAGCCGCTAAGCCCTACTTCGGACAGCTGGACAGGTTGAGCAACGGGACTACAAACGTCCCGACGGCCGTGACCGCTCCCGAGGAACCAACGATGCCGTCTCGCTGCAACAGCAGCTCGAACCGTCCACTGATGGCGCGCCCACCCAGGGTCGGCCGTACCGACGTCACCGTGATGGTCCCGCCTGCTGCCTGCGAGAACGCCGAGACGCTGCTTCCGCTTCGGTAAAACGCGAACGACTCGACCGGGAAGCAGACCGCATCCACGGAAGGATCGCGCGCGGCCGGTGGCAGAGCAGTGATGGAACGGGTCGAAGGACCACTCAGGCTGTCGATGAGCACGACCGCCAACTGCTCGGACAACGTTACGTTCATCGGTATCTGGAAGATCGACCGTCCATCATCGGTAGGATGATTGAATGCGCGCGATGCAAGTCGCGCCCGCAAGCTGATCCCTCCACCACGCACGCGCACGTAGGCCAGCCCGAACGTCGTATCGGGCACCGCGCGAACCTCGACGGCACCGATCTCGGTGAGACTGTCGGCGGTTACGGTAAAGCCCACAGTCCCGGTTCCCACGGCCGTCACCAATCCTGTCGCCGCGTCGATTGTGGCGATCGCGCCGGCGCCGCCGGCAAAAATGATGGGCGGCGGGGCCGCTTGCCCTCTGGCGACGAGATCCACCGGAATGGTGAACGTGTCGCCGGCGGCGAGCAGGATTGTATCGAGTGGCAACGTGAGTGTGAGGTCGGACACCACGATCACTTCCGCGGTGTCCGAGATGGGACCTGCTGCCGCGGTGATGGCTGCGATACCGGGGACCACGCCAGTCACCGCTCCTGTCAGCGAGTCGACCGAGGCGATGAACGGTTGGTCGCTCCGCCAAGTGAAGAGCGGGTCGGCGATCTGCTCGTCGCGGGTATTGAAGGCCGTGGCCAAGAGCCTGCTGGAGATTTCACCCACGGCGACGGTGTCGAGTTCCGGCGCGACCTCGACGCGAACAGCAACATCGTCAATGACGGAGTCTTCGCCGCAAGCAGCGAACGCGGCGACAGCGCCAAGCAACGCCAGACGAGCGCTATTGTTAGCGATTCTCACACGCCATACCTTGGGAATGTCGAATGTTCAATGTCGAAAACTTCAATGTCCATTACATGGACATTCTTCATTGGTTATGGAACATTCGAAACTGTGTGATGTTCCTCAGAACATCGACATTGCCAGGAACGACCTGAGGTTGTCGTTGGTGATGCGGAGGCGCTCGGAAAGCAGGCGGACGACCGACCATAGGATCTTGTAGGCCATGTCGCGATTGAAGTCCAGCATGATCTCGAAATCAGATCGCGAGATCGTGAGGAGGGTACACGAGGTGTTGGCGATGGCGTCGGTAGATCGTTCCGACCGGTCGAAGACAGACATCTCTCCAAAACAGGCCCCCTTCTTGAGGACCGTCAGCGCTTCCTCGCCGGAGCCTGGGACGTTGCGGGAGATGCGGACCTCACCCTCGGCGATGATGTAGAGCCGGTTGCCGGGTTCGCCCTCCTTGAAAATCGTCTGGGCGGACTTGAACTTCTGTTCCTGACAGATCTCCGCGATGTGACCGAGTTCGTCGTCGGTGAGATCCGCGAACACCGCAGCTTGTTTGATGAGTTCCAGGTTCATGGACCCTCCCATCCTCGTTGGGGAGACCCGGTCAGTGCAAGGTACCGATCACCAGGATAGTGGGCAAGCAAAAAGGCTTTGGGGACCGCCGGATATCCTGACGGCAGCGCGCGTCCCGCTGGCGGTGGCGTTCGTCATCGTGCCGGGGGCGCTGGAGCGGTTGGTGATCGTGCTGGTCGCCGCGGCCAGCGATCTTGTCGACGGATACTGGGCGCGCCGCATCGGTGGGTCCCGGGTCGGTGCCGCGCTCGACCCCATTGCCGACAAGCTCTTCATGGTCGCGGGCTTCTTCGTCGTTCTCGTGAGCGGTAGGCTGCATCCGCTCGAGATCGCCGCTGTGCTGCTCCGTGATATCATGGCTCTCTTGGCGTTCGTGACCACCGTGGTCCTTGGCCGTGCGGCCACGCTGCCGGCGCGCGCCGGCGGCAAAGCAGTCACCGTCATTCAGATTCTGATCCTGATTGCGTTTCTGGCCGAGTCCGATCTCCTGCGCCCGCTGGCCTGGGCGGCTGGCGCGGTCTCGGTGTATGCGATCGCTGACTACACGCGCGTCGGCCTGCGAGGAGAGCGCTGGGAGTGAACGCAATGTCCAATACTCGTGCCATTCGGCTCACCTGGTCGGGGGAGGGACTGCGGTTCTCGGGGAGTGGGACGCAGCCCGAGACTCCGGCGGTGAGCATCGACGGTGATGGTGCCGCCGGTCCCAGCCCGATGCTCATGCTCCTGCTCGCCGCGGCATCCTGCTCCGGTTCCGACGTCGTGCTGATCCTCGACAAGATGCGCGCGGGTCTGCGAGACCTCACCATCGACGTGACGGGTACGCGCCGTGAAGAGGACCCCAAACGGTATACAAAGATCGCGTTTCGATTCACGATGTCCGGCGCTGCCCTGGACGCCGCCAAGGCGGAGCGTGCTGTGACCCTCTCGCTCGAGAAGTACTGCTCGGTCGTGCACTCGCTCGCCCCTGACATAGCAGTGTCGCACGAGATCGCGCTTGTGTAGTCCCCACCGGTGGATTGCTTTCGTGGCCCTCCTGGTCGCACCGGGTGGCACGGCATCCGGTCAGACCGTCGGTGACGTACAGATCTTTGCCCTGGCCGCAATCGCGCGGGATGTGCTTGCGGCGGGTGGCGTCGGTGTCGCGGTGCGGCCGGGGGGACGCCTCAGGTTTGCGGTCAATGGTGTCGTGGGGTCGGAGAGTGGGGCCGCCGCTGGGCGCGTGGAGGCGGTTGCCGTTTTCCATCTCAACCCCTTTCGGCAGACCGGCTGGGCTGCCTATGGGGGGGGTGGTGCGGCAGTGCGGTTCCGACAGCCGGGAACATCCGGATTCCTTCTGGTCATGCTTGGGGCCGAGTCCCGCCCGGCTCGTCGCCTGGGGTGGTTCGTCGAAGTCGGGGCTGGGGGCGGTGTGCGCCTCGCCACCGGGCTGCGCGTCCGAACACGCCGCTCAGATCGGTCGGTGCGACCCTAGCTGGACGCGCCGATTGCCTCGTTTCGCTGTATTACCGGCTGGCAATACCGCTCGCCGAGCTCGCGCAGCTGCGACAGCTCCGCGTTGTTCAGGTACTCGTAGCGCTCTGTGAGATAGTCCATCGTGTCGTCGAACCATTCCTTCTGATCGGCCGGGATGGCCTCGAGGACACCGCAGCGGAGGATATGGCTGAACAATTCGTCACGCGCCTGCTCGAAGAAATTGGATACCGTGTCGTTACTGCGTACGGGCCTGCTCTTGGACATGCTGAAGGAACTCCTTTGGGTATATTGCACTACAAGCTTACAAATGTAAGGGACCTATAGCTTGCGCGCAAACCCCCCCTACGCTTGCTGGACTTACTAGAGGGACGGCCGGAATGTCTGAAGAAACATACGGAGCGGACCGCGCAAGACGGTTGGTGGCGCTGCTGCGAGCACTCGCGGCGCGGATCCAGGAGCTCCGAGAAGACGAGGAGATGCTCGCGGCCGGGCCCGAGTTGCTACGGCGGCTCGGGGATATACGCAGTGAGCTATTCCACTACGAAGTGCGATCTACATACGACACTCCCGAGGTTGCAGAGAGCCGGCGCATTGTCGAAGAGGCACAGCGACACCTCGACAGCTTGGACTTCGACGGAGAGGAAGACGCTCCATGGCGGGACGAGACATGAAGAACTTCTACATTGGCATCGCCGTCCTGGCGGTCGTCGGGGCCGGTGCCATATGGATGGTCCGCACGGACAGTCAGGGAGCGGGTCCGGAACTGGTCGATCCGTTGCCGGTGACGGGTGAGAGCTTTCCCGGCTACATCCTCGGAAGTGACAGCGCGCCGGTGCAAATCACCGAGTTCGCCGACTTTCAGTGTCCCGCGTGCGGCCAATTCGCGGTGTTGACCGCTCCCGACATCAAGCAGCGCCTCGTCGCGAGCGGGCAGGTCCGCTTTGTGTTCAAGGACTTCCCCCTGGACATGCACCGCAATTCAGTGCCCGCGCATCTCGCTGCCGCCTGTGCCGACGAACAGGGGCAATTCTGGACGATGCACGACCAGATCTTCTTCCGGCAGCGTGATTGGGCGGAAGTCCGGCGACCCGAGCGCACGTTCCACGGTTACGCGCGCGATCTGGGCCTCGACCTACGCCAGTACGACGAGTGCATGGACAGCCGCCGGTATGCCGGTCGCCTTGCCCGGTCGCGCCAGGACGGGGCCCAACTCGGCGTCGCCTCCACGCCCACCCTCATCATTGGGAACCTGCGGGTCACGGGCGCGATCCCATATGACAGCCTGACCGTGTTGGTGAATCGAGCGGCGGCGGCCGCCCGGTGATCCACCGCATGATCAGCGTCACGCTGGCCCTGGTAGGGTTCTTCGTGTCGCTCTATCTCTGGCTGTGGAAGATCGGGTTCTTGGGTGCACTCGCGTGCGGGACCGGTTCGTGCGAGGCCGTTCAGTTGAGCCGCCATGCCATGCTGTTTGGACAACCGGTCGCGCTCTACGGCGTGGTTGGATACATCGGCCTCTTCGGGATCGGGTTTTTGGGACTGCAGGGCAAGTGGGCCAACAGACATGCGCCCACCGTGTGGCTGACCGCTCTCTCGGGGGTCGGCGTCGGGTTCACCGCCTACCTCACCTATCTCGAGGCCTTCGTCATCCACGCATGGTGTCGCTGGTGCCTCGTGTCGGCAGCAATCATAGCGGCGATTTTTGTGACTTCGCTGCTAGGGTGGAGACGGCACTCCGGTGAGCGGTAGGGCCGCATGGCGTGTGTGGCGCACGCGGTGCGCCCCTGCCCCTACTGCTCTTCGTACTTGTCCTTCAGGGCCTCCACGACCTTGGGATCCGCCAGTGTCGTGACATCTCCGAGCGTCCGGCCGGCGGCGATATCCTTGAGAAGACGTCGCATGATCTTGCCGCTCCGCGTTTTGGGGAGATCTGCCGTCACGATGACATCGTCGGGTTTTGCGATCGGTCCGATCTTCTTCGCCACGAAGTCCCGAAGCTCCTTGGTGAGGCTGTCGGATCCCTTCTGTCCTCCCCGTAGGATGACGAACGCCGCGAGCGCCTGACCCTTGAGGTCGTGAGGCTTGCCGACGACAGCAGCCTCGGCAACAGCGGGATGGGCGACGAGGGCGCTCTCGACCTCCATGGTACCGATCCGGTGGCCCGCCACATTGAGGACGTCATCCACGCGACCCAGGATCCAGAAGTAGCCGTCCTCATCACGTTTCGCGCCGTCGCCTGGGAAATAGGTGTCCGGCCATTTGCTCCAGTACGTCTCCCGATAGCGTTTGTCGTCGCCGTAGATCGTTCGCAACATCCCCGGCCACGGGCTCGTGATCGCGAGGAACCCACCCCCCTGTTTGATCGTGCCACCGTCGCCGTCGAGCAGCGTCGCCTCGATACCGGGGAACGGGACCGTCGCCGATCCCGGTTTCGTCCGGATGACGCCGGGCAAGGGCGTGATCATGATCCCACCGGTCTCCGTCTGCCACCACGTGTCCACGATGGGGCATCGCGCTCCGCCGATGTGCTTGCGATACCACATCCAAGCTTCGGGGTTGATTGGCTCGCCAACCGTCCCCAGCAGCCGGAGTGTCGAGAGGTCGTGCTTTTTCGGATACTCGGCGCCCCACTTCATGAACGCCCGGATTGCCGTGGGCGCCGTGTAGAAGACGCTCACGCCGTAGCGCGCCACGAGATCCCAGAACCTGTCCTTGTCGGGCCAGTCGGGTGTGCCTTCGTACATCACCTGCGTCGCACCAGCCGCCAGCGGCCCGTACGTCAGGTAGGTGTGGCCCGTCACCCAGCCCACGTCCGCCGTACACCAGAACACGTCTCCGTCCTTGAGGTCGAAGACGTACTGCGTCGTCGCGAGGGCTTGCGTCATGTAGCCGCCCGTCGTGTGCACGATCCCCTTCGGTTTGCCGGTCGTGCCTGACGTATAGAGAATGAACAGCATATCCTCCGCGTCCATCGAGGCGGGTTTGCAGAACGCCCCCGCGTCGGCCATCAGCTCGTGGTACCAGTGGTCGCGACCGGCGGTCATGGACACGTGCGTATCGGGCGACATCTCGTCCCGTCGCACCACCACGACCCGCTCGATCGAGTCACACCCGTCGAGCGCGTCGTCCGCGTTCTGTTTCAGCTGCACGAACTGCCCACGCCGATACCCCACGTCCGCCGTAATGAGCACCTTCGCTTCGGTGTCGATGATCCGGTCGCGCAGCGACTCGGCGGAGAACCCGCCAAAAACAACCGAGTGCGGCGCCCCGATGCGCGCACAGGCCAACATCGAGATCACCGCCTCCGGGATCATCGGGAGATAGATGATTACACGATCGCCCTTCTTGACCCCCAGCTGCTTGAGCACGTTGGCGAGTTGGTTGACCTCGCGATACAGCTCCCAGTACGTGATGGCGCGCCGGTCGCCGGGCTCACCTTCCCAGTAGAGCGCGACCTTATTGCGTCGTGCCGTCGTGATGTGCCGGTCGAGACAGTTGACCGATGCGTTCAGCTTGCCGCCCACAAACCATTTGGCGTGTGGTGGCTTCCAATCGAGCACCTTCTTCCACGGGCGCATCCAATCGAGTTCGCGCGCGCGCGCCGCCCAGAAGCGAAGGCGTGCCTTTTCGGCGTCCCGGTAGATCGTCCTGCTGCGTACGGTTGCCTGGCGCTTGAAGTCCTTGGGGGGCTCGAAGGAGCGCTTCTCTACTAGCAGGGTTTCGATCCGGTCGCGCATGCACTGGCCTCGAGGTAGGGCTGGGGAGAGAGGAACCGGGGGCGGTCGGCCGCATCCGGCTACGGAGTATGTCCCCGACGGCGCGGCAAGTGAAGAGGCCGTAGAACGACTTGGACGGCCCTTGCAGAACGGCATTCCCAAGTGGCGGAGTGCGAGACCGATGGGGTGATCGGGGGTCACTCTCGCGTCCATAACTCGTTGTATGACAAGACGTTCAAGAGCTGCGCCGAGTCTTGCACTACAAGGAGGATGAATCCGGACGGAGGAGTCGTGGAGCAGATCATCGAGGCGCCCACGGTGCTGACGATTGATGAACGGGCCTCGTTCAGGCGAGACGCGGTAGCGCGGCTAGCGCGCATGGTCGAGGGCGACTGTCTCGTGATCGACATGAGCGCGACGCAATCGGTTGATAGCGCCGGACTGGGCACCCTGATCGTCGTGCACCGTCACGCGGAGGGGCGGCGGCTCGGCGTCCGCCTGAGGCGTCCGTCGAGTGAGATGCGCGTGCTGTTGCGCCTCACGAAGCTCGACCAGCTCTTCGACGTGGAGGAGTGATCGGCAGTATATTTGCGCGTCCCTGTTTCCCTTGACAGACCCTGATGATCGACTGACTCCGGATGACCGACGCCGCCAGATGAAGCCGCGCTCCTTCGGGTGTACGAGCGTAGGTATGGGAGTCGCTACCATCTGGCGCTCGCCGAGAGCGGGGCCGAAGCAAGGCGCCTGTTCGAGACGTTCGCGCCCGAGGTAGTCGTCCTCGACCTACAGCTGCCGGATGCCGATGGGATCGACCTGCTACGGGAGTTCCGCGCTGCTGTTCCTTCGCTTCCCATCCTGATCACCAGTGCGTACGCCAGCATGAAGCCAGTCGTGGAGATGTTGGGCATCGAGCACGGCGGGTACCTGGTCAAACCGTTCGATCTCGACGAGCTGGGACAGCGCATCGATGATCTCCACTGATCCCGTTCTACGAGCTGAGAAGCTGTCTCGCAGCTTTGGCTATCGGCCGGTGCTGCGAGACGTGTCGCTGGAGTTGCGCCGCAGCCAGATGCTCGTGCTGGTGGGCGCAAACGGTGCCGGCAAGACCACGCTGCTCCGCGTACTTGCGGGCCTGCTGCGTCCAACGTCCGGCACGGTGGAGTGCTCCGTCCGAGTGGGAGCGGTGACGCACGATTCGATGCTGTATCCCGCGCTCACCGCCCGTGAGAATCTCCGTTTTTTTGCACGTCTGTTGAACGTCAATGACCCGGAGCGCATTGATGAGTTGCTCGAGTTGCTGGGACTGGGGACCCGCGGGGACGACCGGGTGCAGACCTTCAGTCGCGGGATGGTGCAACGTCTCACGATCGCGCGTGCGCTCTTGCACCGGCCGCAACTCCTGCTCCTCGATGAGCCATTGACCGGGCTCGACGCCTCCGGCCGGTGGGAATTGGTGGAGCGTCTGGGTACGCTGCGGGCCGACGGCGCCGCCATGGTCGTGGTGACGCATCAACCGGAAGCCCTCCACGATGTAGGGACTCACCTCGGTCGCCTCGACGGCGGACGCCTGCTGGCTTTGGAGCCGATGGGAGGCGTCGATGCGTGAATACCTGCGCTACGCGCTCACCATCGCGCTCAAGGACCTCGCCATCGAGTGGCGCACGAAGACCGCTTTTGCGTCAGGGCTCGCGTTTGCCATTCTAGTACTGGCGGTGCTCTTCTTCTCGCGCGACCCGACGGCCGTCGCCTCGCGTGACATCGCGCCCGGCGCTCTCTGGGTGACGTTCACCTTTGCGGCCATGCTCGGGCTCAACCGCGCGTTCTTCCTCGAGAGCGAGGAGCGCGCGCTGGACGCGGTGTTGCTGACGGGGATCCCCCGCAGCGCCATCTTCTGGGGGAAGTTCCTTGGGAACCTGGCGTTCGTAGGAGCGATCGAGGCGGTCTCGCTCCCGCTCTTTGTCCTCTTTTACGACATCGTGGTGTGGCCGTACCTGCCCTCGCTCGTGCTGGTGATTGCGATGGCGACCGTTGCATTCGTCGCCATCGGCACGATTCTGAGCGCCATGGTGGTGCGTACCCGCTACGCCGAGTTGATGCTGCCGCTGCTGCTGTTGCCCTTCCTCGTGCCGCCGCTCGTGGGAGGTGTACAACTCACGGCCCGGCTACTCGACGGGCGGCCCTTGAGTGATTACTTGGGGTGGCTTAGGTTGATCGGCGCGTTTGACTTGGCGTTCGTTACCCTCGCTGCGGTGCTCTTTGGAGTGGTGCTAGACGAATGATGACCATGGATCGCGCCGAGCGCATGGCGCGCGTCGGAGGAGCCATCACCCTGCTGGCGTTGGTGGGGGTGATCGGCGTCTACGTTCGGGCGCTGGCGTTCACTCCGGTGGAGCGTTTCCAGGGTCTGGCTCAGAAGATCTACTACGTGCATGTGCCGAACGCGTGGGCGGCACTGCTGGCGTTCGTCGTGACCGGCCTGCTGAGTATCCTCTACCTCTGGCTCAAGGATCGGCGCATCGACTTGGCCGCCGCCGCGTCCGCGGAAGTCGGGATGGCGTTCGCCGTGGTCATGATGACGACCGGCCCAATCTGGGGAAAACCCATCTGGGGGACGTGGTGGACCTGGGATGCGCGGCTGACATCCACGCTCTTTCTCTTCCTGCTCTTCGTCGGCTACCTCGTGCTCCGGGGTGTCATGACCGATCCCGGCGTTCGCGGCCGATTCTGCGCCGTGATTGGCATCATGGCGCTCGTGTTGGTGCCGTTCATCCATATGACCGTCTACCTGTTCCGCACGCTGCACCCGCAGCCGATTCTCCTGAAACCCAGCGCACCGTCCCTCCCGGGCGCCATGCTGGTCACACTCCTGACGTCGATCTTCGTCTTTACGGTGTTGTATGTGGGGTTCACGACCCAGCGTTACGCCCTGGCCGTGATGCGCGAACTACGCGCTGAGGAGGCTGCCAATGCCGCCTGATAACGGGGGCTACATGGTAGCGGCGTACATCATCACGGCCGTCGTCGCGCTCGGGTACGCGGTCTCTTTGTTCGTCCGCATCCGAGCCGCGAAGCGGCGCTAGTCAGACCACGTCCGGCCGGTCTCTCTCTCCCACAACGTGACGGCCTGTTGTGCCGCGTCCGGGTCTCCCGCCGCGCGCAGCTCGGCGGCGTTCGCCTCGAGGGCGTCCGGACCCGCACCGCGCTCTCCGCGGCGGCCACTCCGCCCAGTGGGTCCTCCGCCGCCAGGCGGCTTGCAACCACTGCCCGGTGCGCGTCTCCAAAGGCGGGGGACCAGAAACAGGCGCGCCGTAACCATGGCTCCGCCTGGTCGGGGCTTCGCGCGCCCCGCGCGCGGGTTCGGAAGACGAATCCGGGAGCGGGCCCGGCTACGGTTCCGGGTCTCCGTCCCGCGGAAGCAGCACCTTGGCCCACAGCAGGCCGGCGACGGCGGCTCCCAGGGCGGGCCCAAGCCAGTAGGCCGCGTGACCGACCCACTCCCCGGCGACGAGCGCCGGTCCGAAAGCCCGGGCAGGGTTCATTGCCGCTCCCGTCAGCGGTCCACCCACCAGGATGTCGAAGAGCAACACCATTCCAATCCCGAACCCGCCCACCTTGGGCGCGTGCGGGGATACGGCGGTCCCAAAAACGGCTGACACGAGGAAGAACGTGAGAAAGGCCTCGATCAGCACGGCGTTGGTGAGCGTAATGTCCGCCGCGATACGTGGCACGCCGTAACCCGTCGCGACGCCCGCCGACGACGGCAACACCCACTGGATGCAGAGCGCGGCCACGACCGCCCCAACCAACTGAGCCACGATGTAGAGTGCGGACTGCTTCAGTTTGATCTTGCCCGCCAGCCAGACGCCGAAGGTCACCGCGGGGTTCAGGTGCCCGCCGGAGATGTTCATCGTGGCGGTGATCATGACGGAGAGCACGAGGGCATGCGCAAACGCGATCCCGCCGAGACCAAGGACCCCGTTCTGGTCCGCGTTCATGACGACGGCGGCGCCGCCGATGAAGACCAGTCCGAACGTTCCAATGAATTCGGCCAGCAGTGGCCGCACGGTTGCTCGCATGGCGCTCCTCAGGGGTGGCGGACGGTGAGTGGGTGGCGACAGACCCGCGTGCGACAATGGATAACCGCCGGGTGCCCACCGTCAACCGCTCCCGGACTATGCCCGTTTGAAGACCAGGCTCGCGTTGACCCCGCCGAACCCGAAAGAGTTGGACAACGCAAACTCAGGGTGCCCGCTGAGCCCCCCATTGTCGAGGTAATTCAGGTCGCAGGCTGAATCGGCGCAAGTCAGGTTGATCGTCGGGGGGAACCAGCCGCGGGAGAGACCCAGTGAGGTGATGGCTGCCTCGAACGCGCCGCTCGCTCCGAGCGCATGCCCGTAGTACCCCTTGGTTCCCGACACTGCCAGCGCGTACGCATGCTCCCCGAACACGTCCTTGAGGGCGGCGGTCTCGGTGCTGTCATTGAGCGGCGTCGACGATCCGTGCGCATTTACGTACGCGATGCATTTGGGCGCCACCGAGGCGTCCGCGAGGGCCAGGCGCATGGCTCTCGCCGCTTCCCGGCCTCCCGGTTTTGGGGCCGTCATGTGGTAGGCGTCGTTGGTGAGCCCGTATCCCAGGATCTCAGCGTATACCGGTGCCCCGCGTGCCTTCGCACGATCGCCCGATTCGAGCACTAGCACCGCGGCACCCTCGCCCATCACGAAACCGTCGCGGTCGCGGTCGAACGGACGGCTCGCGGTTGCGGGATCGGCGTTCCGCGTCGACATCGCGCGTATCATGGCGAACGCACCAAAACACAGTGGTGAGAGCGGCGCCTCGGCACCACCCGCGAGCATGACGTCGGCGTAGCCGTCGCGGATCGCGCGAAAGGCGTCGCCGAGGGCGATTGTGCCGGAGGCGCAGGACATGGCATTTGTGGCATTCGGCCCAGTGCAGCCCAGATCGATTGCGATGTTGCACGAGACCGCGCCGGCGAACACCGTGAGCGCGAGGTTCGCATCGACGGCGCGGAGTCCGCCATGGTAGTAGCTGTGTGCCTGGTGTTCTGCGTGGGCGACACCGCCCAGGGCGGAGCCCATCATGACACCAATGCGGTCCGCGTCTTCCCGAGTCGTGTCGAGGTGAGCGTCGGCGACGGCAAGGCGTGCGGACGCGACCCCCAGTTGCGAGAACCGATCGAAGCGCCGAGTCTGTTTGCGGGTCAGATGGTCTGCCGGGGTAAAATCGTCGATCTCCGCGGCGATACGGCTCCGGAACGGTTCGGGGTCGAACCGCGTGATCGTGCGGACGACCGAACGTTTCGCCGCGAGTCCCGACCAGAGCCCCTCGACACCCGTTCCGATGGGGGTGACACACCCGATCCCCGTTACGACCACAGACCTCATGCCGCCTCCGCCTGCTGCTTGACCCCCGCCAGGGTGCGGGACGCGATCCCATGAATGAACACGGGACCGATGACCCAATTGGCGGCGATCCGACCGATCAATGGCCAGCGGGGTCCCGGCCACTCGTGCACGATGGTGACCTCGCAGCCGACCCGGTCCCCGCGGATACGCCACTCGACGTCCATGCCTCTGGTGACGCCGTCGGTGTGCCGATACCGGATCTGCCCGGCCCGCGGATCGGCTGCCATCTCCGATATCCACCAGGTCGGGTACTTGAACAGGCCGAAGGGTCGCCACGCCGCCATCTCGACGAGCCCGCCGTCGTCGCGCCGCTCCAGCATGCGGACCCACCGATAGTGGCGCAGGAAGTCCGGCCAGCGTTCCACCCCTACCGCGAGACGGAAAACCTCATCGCTTGAGGCGGCGATGCGAATGCGATCAAGTGTGCGCATTTGCTTTCCACACCGCGACGAGCCGGAATCCCGGTCGCCGGTGCACCGGTACCACGACGCCGGCTGCGGCGAACAGGGCCGCGAGTTCCGGGGCAGTGAAGCTTCTCCGGACCGAGAGGGGCCCGTCGTGTCGTGTGGCTGGATGGAATCCTAGAAGTCTGCCAGCGAGCCGGATTCCGGTTGCCGCCAGCGGGGTGCGGCGAGGCTCGGCGACCACGACGCCGATGCGCGCCAGGCTCATGAAGTTGCGCAGCAACTCGACCACTGACGCCCGCGCGAAGTGATGCAAGAATTGACTCGCGAGCACGAAATCTACCGAACGCGGGCGAAACGGGACTGCACTCACATCGGCGATCACGGCGTGCGTGCCACCTTCACGGCAGAGCGACGCCGCGGTCGTGTGGAAATCCAGTCCCACCGGCGTGATCGCGATGCCACGCCGCGCTGCACAGCGCGCGAGATACCGGGCGATGTCACAACTCCCCGCCCCGATGTCGAGCAGCGTGAGCGGACGTTGAGGCACGCCCTCCGCCAGCAGGCGACGCAGACCAAACCACGCGGCGCCCCGACCGCCAAACAACGTGTTGGACACCGCGATGTCGCCAAGCGTAGCACGTGCCACGTCCGCCGGACAGTCGGGCGCGTCGAGTGCTTCCAATCCGAGGGGTGAGGGGGTCAACGTAGTCAACGCAGGGTTCCGTACGCGCCCCTGAAATGAAGCAGGGGAGCGCGGTCGTGGACGGTGCCCCGGATGACGGACCCAAGGAAGATCGTGTGATCTCCGGCATCGATGGTCTTCCACGTCTTGCACTCGATGTGTGCCGCGACCCCTTGCAGCAACGGCCAGTCCTCGCGGCCGGTTGAATCTGCGAGGGGCTCAAACCGGTGGGCCGCATCGGCCGCGAACCGATGCGAGATTTCCTCTTGGCCTTCCGCCAGCACATTGAGCACAAACGCGTCGGTCGCGAGCAGGATATCGTGGCAACTTGCCTGTTTCCCAATACACACGAGAAGCAGCGGCGGGTCGAGCGAGACCGCCGCGACGGCGCTCGCCGTCATACCTATCGGTTGACCCGCCTCGTCCACTGTGGTCAACACAGTGACCCCCGTGGCAAAAGAGCCAAGGAGTTGGCGGAAAGTCTGCGGGTCGACGTGGGTCATCTTGCGATTTGCCAGAGGAACGATGGTGAGAGCACGCGGTGCGCGGGCACGAAGTCTCCGGTGACGCCAACCAGTAGATCCGCCAGCGCGGGCCGGTCTGCAAGGCGCCGGCTGATGCGATTGAACAGGGCCGGTGCGGAGATAATGCGGGCTATGACGCGTTCGAGTATCCACTTCCCGCCAAAAGCTCGGCGTCGGGCCCGATCGTAGCCGCGCAGCGCGTGCGCTCCCAACGCGCCTCGCTCGAGCGCCTCTGTAAGCATATCGCTCGCGAGTTCTGCCCCGTGCAACGCCGCGTAGATACCCTCCCCGGTGAAGGGATCGTAGAAGTCGGCGGCATCGCCGACTAGCAGGGTCCGGTCCGCTGTCGCGCGGGACGTCCGCCGAGCAAACGGACCGACGGCGCGGACGGGTGAGACGCGATGCGATGTGGCGAGACGGCGAGCAACTTCGGGAAACCGCGCGATCGCTCGTGTGAATCGCTGCGCTGGCGTCCCGTGTGCGTCGCGCATCGTGTCCTGCACGATGGCTACATTGGTCACGTCGCCGCCGATAGGCGCGAGCCCCACGTAGGCCCCCCGGGCAACGTGCATCTCCCCGACATCCGTCATCCCTTGCACGCCCGTCGCGTGCGTCACCAGCGCGATGCGGCGCCAAGCCCCCCCTCGCGCGACGCCCAATCTGCGCGCAATGCGTGAGTGCAACCCATCCGCTCCGACCAACGTGTCCGCGGTGAGAGATTCCCGGTGACGTTCCCTCCTGATCTCGATGCGAACTCCATCACCGTGTACGGAAAACCCCTCGACGAGGGAGCCCTGGAAATCGGTCGCCCCCGCCGCCACTGCGTTCTCCAGGAGCATGGTATCGAGTACCTCTCGTGGCAGCGCAAGCCCGTGGTTCGAGAACCCGCGGAACCCGTGCGTGCCGTCGAATCGTCCTACGAACGACACACCGTTTGGGCTCGTGATCCGCATTCCGGTGAGGTGCGCCGGCTGTGTACCGAGCAGGCTCTCGAGGATGCCCAACCGAGCGAGCACACGGCTCGACTCGGGGCTCAGATACTCCGCGCAGGGTTTTGGTCGCGGGAAACGGGCCCGATCCATGACGGCGACGCGCATGCCCCGCCGTGCCAAAAGAGTCGCGGTGGCGCTGCCGGCGGGCCCGGCGCCCACAATGGCCACGTCGAAATCGGTCACGTGGCAGGGAATCCCGCCCCGCTGGACGCCCCTGGTGAGGCAGAGACTGCGCTCAGGCAGCGAGTGTCAGAACCAGTGCGAGTGCGGCACCGCACCCCGTGGCGAGAGCGTTGACCGCATCGTTGCCGATCCATGCGTGCCCCCTTTCCCTGCGGGCCGGCGTCCCGCACCCGTGCCGGGGCGTCTCGCTGAACGTGTCGCATGCGTCGCAGTGATACCGTTCTTGAACGGTCGCTCCAAGCACCGAGTCGCACAACATCCCCACGGTCCCGGCGACGAAGACGGCGATGGGCGTCACCGCCGGAACGCCAAGCGCCCAGCCAGTCGCTGCCATTGACGCGGCGCCGGCCATCCCCCCTACCGTACCAAGTGTCGTGATCCCACCCGATGTTCCCACCGACACCCGCGTGCGGGATGTGATGAGCACAGGATGGCGTCGCGCGCGCGCGCCGATCTCCGTCGCCCACGTGTCTGCCTGCGCGGTTGCGAGGCCACCTAAAAGCACGGTCCAGCCAGCCACAGGCGCGGTGGGAACGAGCGCCGCGCCAAGCAGCGCGGTCCAGCCATTCGCGACGACCTGCGACGCGGACCGTCCGGCAGATCGAGCTTCTGGCTGCCTCGCGCGATTCCAGCGTGTAAGGAGGCTTCCGGTGAGAAAGAAGATCCCGAGGGGAGCGGCGCCTGCTAGATCGGCGGTGCTCAGCACGGCCGTCCCGAGGGCCGCTGCCGCTACCGCACCAGAACTCGTGAGCCAACGCAGGTGACGGGCGGCGGCGGCGAGCAGCGCCGCCACGACCGCCCCCCACCAGACACTCACGACTCCGGTGCGCTCTCGTCCTCGAAGATGGACCGGAGAATGCGGCGCTTCAGTTCCGGTGGTGCCCCCTGTGCCCGCGTCCTGGCCTCGAGGAACTTGAGAAAACCGTCCTCGAAGTTGAACAGCGCAAAGCAACGGGCGCAGGCGTCCAGGTGGCTGCGTACTGCCTGCTCGATATCCGGAGTGAGCTCGCCGTCGAGGTACTCGTAGAGTCGGTCCAGCGCCCCCTGGCAGTCCAGCGGTTGCAGGTTCGCGCTCATTGCGGCGCCTTCTTCAGGTATCCCATCTCGACCGCGTAATCGTAGAGACGCTTCTGCAGCAGTTGCCGGCCACGGTATAGCCTGGACTTGACGGTACCGACCGGGACGCCGGTTATCTCCGCAATCTCCGCGTACGAGAGCCCCTCGACGTCCGAGAGCACGACGGTCTCCCGAAACTCGTTGGGGAGCGCGTCGATGGCTTGGTAGATCTCCTCATCGACGATCTGGTCGAAGAACGTCCCTTCCGGATCGGCGTCCTGAACGTCGGGGAACACCGTGTAGTGTTCGACCGCGGTAACATCGACGGTCGCCTTGTGGTGTTTCGTGCGCCGATACTGGTTAATGAACGTGTGGCGCAATATCGTTAGCAACCACGCGCGCGCATTGGTTCCGGGTTTGTACTGGTGCCACGACCGGAACGCCTTCAGCATCGTTTCCTGGGAGAGATCCTCTGCCTGCGATGGGTCGCCCGACAGCCGCAGCGCCACGCGATACACGGCGTCCAGGTGGGGCAGCGCTTCCTGCTCAAATGCGGTGCGTCGGTCGTCGTCCGATTGCGACACGCTTAGTCCGGTCCGGATTGCGGAGGGTCATGTAGAATCGCGTGGCGTCGGGGAACGCGCAATGCCCATTGCCACAGCCAATGTGACGCCGGTAAGTTGCTCCACCTACTGGGCCCCCTCTTGCCGTGAACGACCAAGATCATCTCGTCCCCGCTGCCTTGCCGCTGGCTGTGCTGCAGGCGGTCCAAGATCTCGACGCCCCTGCGGCCGACGGGCTCGACGAATTCCCCGAGGATTTGTCCCGCAAGCGGCTCGGCATGAGTGAAACCGTCGCGTTCCAGATCGACCGGTTCAACCGGCTGGCGCGCGGAGGCGCCAATGTTGATGCAGAACAGCTCGTGGCCCTCTTCCGGTTGGTCGGGCGGCGACCGGACGCTGCGCTCGTGTTTTCGGACGCGGGTCGGCGTGCGGGCCAACACGCTGTATTGGAGAGTGGGAAGCGCGTCTGGCTCGGTCTCTTGCCCGGCGGCGCGCGGCGGCGTGCGGGGTTCCGACTAGCTTGTCAGCGGGCGCATCGAGCCTTCGGCCTGCAACTGACGCAGCCCGATAACCCGGCCGCCACGCTCGATGATCCGCTGCCCGTCGTCGCGACGGATGATGGGGCAGCGTGCGCGTTCTATGGCGCTGGGCTTGCCGAGATCCTCCGCAGGCTCATCGACTTCGAGGGCGCAATGATGCATACACGCTGTCGCGGCCGTGGCGATGTCACGTGCAACTGGCACGCGGTAGCGCCAGGCGACGACGAAGAGAGGTCTTGATGCTTCTGGACACTGCACGACTCGACGACATCCGCGCCGCCGTACGCGAGATGTCACTCGATGGCTGGCTGCTCTACGACTTTCACGGTGTCAACCCGGTGGCGTCCCGTGTGCTCGGAATCGGCGGCATGGCAACCCGTCGTCTCTTTGTGCTGATCCCAGCGGACGGCGCACCGGTGGCGATAGCGCACCGCATCGAGCTGCAGCCACTCCAGGGGTTCCCGGGCACCATCGAGGCCTACTCGACCTGGGAGGAGCTGCACCGGCACCTGGGTGCGGTCGTTTCTGGTCGCAAGCTCGCCATGGAGGTGTCGCCGGACGATGCGGTCCCGTATCTCGATCGCGTACCGTCGGGCGTCGTCGGGCTGATCGAGCGGTTGGGGGGGTCTGTAGAGTCCTCAGCCGATCTGGTGACGATGTTCTCCGCCCGATGGACGGCGCAGGAACTCGAGGACCACCTCTGGGCCGCCGAGCAGATCGCCGATATTGCGCGCACAACCGTGGCTGAAGCGATCGGCCGGCCCGGGGTACGCGAGTACGCTGTGCAGCAGCAGGTGATCGAGCGCATGCATGGGGCGGGGTTGGTCGTCGATGATCCGCCGATCGTCGGGTTCGGTGCCAACGCCGCCAACCCGCACTACGAGCCGAGGGAAGGGGAGGACGCCGCGCTCGAGGGGGGGCAGGTCGTACTGCTCGACCTGTGGGGCGGTCGGTCGCACAACACGGTATTCGCGGATCAGACGTGGATGGGGTTTGCCGGGACCACGCCACCGGACGACGTCGTGCGCGTGTGGGAGACGGTGCGCAGCGCGCGCGACGCCGCTATTGGACGATTGCGCGCGCGCTGGCCGGCCGGCGAGCCGGTGACGGGTGCCGATCTCGACCGAGCGGCACGTGACGTCATTGCACAGGCCGGGTACGGCGACACATTCGTGCATAGGACCGGCCACTCGATCGACATAGAACTCCACGGGTCCGGCCCGAATCTCGATAGCTTCGAGACCGACGACGTGCGGCGCTTGCTGTCCGGGATCGGTTTCTCGATCGAGCCGGGGATTTACCTCACCGGCAACTTTGGTGTTCGGAGTGAGGTCAATGTCGTGTTACGGGACAAACTCGTGCAGGTCACGCCGGACGAGCCGCAACAGGACTTGATCACGCTGTAGCGCACGGTTTTAGGTCGCGGGGCGCAGGAGTTCCTCGATCTTGACGGCTGTGTCGGTCTTTTCGTCCCGGTACTTCACGATGACCGGTGCGTAGAGCGCGATCCCGTGCCGCTTTCCGGTGCCCGCGGTCACCGGGCGCGACCCCGGAACCACGACTGCGCCCGCGGGAATCTCGAGTGGGGCGGATTCGCTGCGTCGATAGACGCGATTCCGCACGAGATCGAAAACGGGCACGCCGCCCGTGAGCACCGTGCCCGGCGCGAGTACCGCGCGTTCGCGCACGATCGTGCCCTCGTAGACGCCGCAGTTCCCGCCCACGAGCACGTCATCCTCGATGATCACCGGGACCGCTCCCGCCGGTTCGAGTACGCCGCCTATCTGCGCCGCGGCGGACAGGTGCACGCGCTTCCCGACCTGCGCGCACGAGCCGACGAGTGCGTGCGAATCCACCATCGTACCCTCATCGACGTAGGCCCCGATGTTGATGTACATGGGCGGCATGCACACCACGCCCGGTGCGACGTAGGCGCCGGCGCGAATGGATGACCCGCCCGGCACGACCCGTATCTGATCTGCCGGCACGATGTCTTTGAGCGGCAGCGTGTCCTTGTCCAGCAATCGCAGCGGCCCGCCGCCGGATTGATCCACGATCTGCCCAATGCGAAACCCCAGGAGAATGCCGACTTTCACCCACTCGGTCGCCCGCCACTCACCGCGGTCGTCGCGCGTTGCCGCCCGGACGGCGCCGCGGTCGAGCAGCTCGCGCAGTTCCTCGAACGCTGCGCGGGCGTCCCGCTCTGCTCCCTTTGGGACACCGTCGCGAAAGCCGAGGATCGTTCTTGCCAGGCGTTCGGTCACGCCGGCAGTACTCCCGCCGCGTCGAGTGCCTGTTGTACGACGGAGTGTTGTTCCTCGGAAAGGGGCACGAGCGGGAGTCGGATCCCTGGATCGATCCGCCCCATGGTGTGCAGCGCCCACTTCACCGGAATTGGATTGGATTCGACGAAGTTGGCATCCATCAATTGGAGCAACCGGTAGTGGAGGTCTCGGGCGCTCGCGAAATCGCCGCTCCGGGCGGCGTCCACTAGCTGGGACATTGATGCCGGGGCCTCGTTGGACACGACCGAGATCACGCCGTCTCCACCTGCGGCGATGAGGGCAAGCGTCATGGCATCGTCGCCCGACAGCACGGCAAACCCCTCATCACGGTGCTGTACGATTGCCATCATCTGTCCGAGATCGCCACTCGCTTCCTTGACGCCGATGACGCCGTCGAGCCGGGCCAGGGCTAGCGTCGTCGCGGCAGACATGTTGAGGCCCGTGCGGCCCGGTACGTTGTAAACGATGACGGGCTTTCCGGCGGCCTCGCAGACAGCGCCGAAATGCCGCTCGAGACCCGCCGCTGTGGGCTTGTTGTAGTACGGTGTAGCCGATGGCCCCTGCAACCACCGGCACGCGGCCGGCCGCACGCCGCACGACCGTCGTGACCACGCGCTCGCGCTCTTCGGGCGTCAACGTCGCCGCCTCACCCGTCGAGCCAATGACCACCAGAAAGTGAATGCCTTCGGCGATCTGCCAATCGACCAGCCGCTCCATCGCGGGAAGATCCAGCGCGCCATCCGGGGTCATCGGCGTTACGAGGGCCGTCCCACAGCCGGCAAATCGCGTCATGATGCCCGTCCAAAGAGTGATTCGTCGAAGCGGTACACGCCCCGGTGGGGCTCCGCCGCCAGCCACTCGGCGGCGACTACGGCACCCCGCGCGAAGATCGTTCGGTCGCGCGCGGCATGGGCGATGGTAATGGCTTCGCCCGTGGCGTCGAGTCGGATTTCGTGCGTCCCGGGGATCTCGCCCGCGCGTATGCTCGTGATGGGATAGTCCCGCGAGGGGTCGCCGCCTCGCAGAGCGTCCTGCAACGCGCGCGCCGTGCCGGACGGGGCGTCTTTCTTGTGACGATGATGACTCTCGACGAGATGCGCATCGAATTCGGGTCGATCCCGTAGGAGTTCGGCGAGATGCTGTGCCACCCGCATCAGGATCTGTACGCCTATCGAGAAGTTCGGCGCGTAGACGAGGCCCACGGCGGCGCGCTCGAACGCGGCACGCACCTCGGGCAGTCGATCATACCATCCCGTGGTCCCGCACACCGTCGGAACGCCGAACGAGGCGAGCTGAAGCAGGTTGTCTCCGGCCGCGTCGGGCGCCGTAAACTCGATTGCGACCTCGGCGTCTTTCATGGCGTCTGTTGCGAGGGCGCCGACGTCGATCTCTGCCACGACCTGATGTCCCCGCGAGAGTGCTGCAGTCTTGACGGCCATGCCCATGCGCCCGGGCCCGACTATGGCAATGCGCATCAGTCGGGGAAGAACGCCGCGTGCAGCCGGGTTACGGTCTCTGCCGCCTGAGCGTCACTTACCACGATCGTCACGTTGATCTTCGACGCGCCCATTGAGATCATCTGTACGTTCACCGACGCAATCGCCTTGAAGATACGTGCGGCGATGCCAGGTGTCTCGCGCAAAGCCTCGCCGACCACGCAAATTATGGCCCTGTTATGATTGACGTGCACCTCGCCCATCCGTGCGAGGTCCTCCATCAGCTTCGGCGTCACGACGCCCTTCTCGATGGAGAAAGAAACACTCACCTCGCTCGTGGCGACGACATCCACCGCCACGCCATGGCGATCGATGAGATCGAGCACGTTGCGCAAGAAACCGTGCGCGCCCAGCATGCGCGGAGCCTGAAGAGACACGGTCGTCACGCCACACTTCGATGCAATCGACTTCACCGTTCCGGGTCGGCGGCCGGGATCGGCCGATATTCGCGTGCCGGGAGCGTCGGGGTCTCGCGAGTTTCGGATACGCAGCGGAATCCCCGCATCGATGAGCGGGATCATCGTCGCGGGGTGGAGCACCTTTGCTCCGAAGTGTGCCAGCTCTGCGGCTTCGTCGTATGTCGCCTCCATTAGGGGACGTGCGGCGGGCACCACACGCGGGTCCGCGGTCATGAGCCCGTGTACATCCGTCCAGATCTCGACCTCGTCGACCGCGAGCGCCGCTGCCAGGAGCGACGCGGTGAAGTCGGATCCGCCCCGACCCAGCGTCGTCGTGACGCCCTCGCGCGTCGCCCCGACGAATCCGGGAATGACCGGGACCGTCCCGGCCTCCACCAGGGGCGCGACGCGGGCCTGGGCCCGCTGTGTGATCTCGGGGAAATCCGGCTGCGCACGACCGAACGTCCCGTCGGTAATGACCATATCGCGCCCGTGGAGCAACTCGGCGGATAATCCCGCCGTCTCGAGCGCGGCGACGAGAACCGTCGTGCTCAGGGACTCTCCCAGCGCGACCACCGCGTCAATCGCTCGGGCACCACGCGCTTCCACCAGCGCGAGCGCGTCGAGTGTGTGGTTGAGTTCCTCGAACAGAGTGGCCAGGCGCGGGCGAGCCCGCGCCCCCGCTTCGGTCCCATCCGCGGTACCGGAGAGCGCGGTGGCGTGGCGGACCCGCAGCTCGTCCACGATGCTGCGTGCTGCCGGAAGGTCGCTGCGCGCCGCGTGTTCGGATGCCACCATCAGTTGGTCCGTCACGCCGGCCATAGCTGACGCGACGACAATGGGCCCTCGCGCTCGCGCAGCGGCGACGATTCCCGCGACGCGGGTGATGTGCTCGGTGTCGGCGAGCGAGGTGCCGCCAAACTTCATGACGATCATGTCGGACGGGAAACGAGATCGCGGGCGACGAGCAGCTCGGCGTTCAGGATCGCGGCGCCGGCTGCACCACGCACGGTGTTGTGGCCCACGGCGACGAACCGGATGTCGAGCACCGGGCACGCGCGGACCCTGCCGATCGACACCGTCATGCCGTTCCCGGCGGCGGCATCCATCCGCGGTTGCGGCCGATCGGGTTCGGCGCGGACGTGGAGGAACCGCTCGGGTGCCGAGGGCAGCGCCGCCACGGCAGCCGGCGGCTCGAACGCGTGGAACGCGGCGGTTACGTCGGCCGGGTCCGGATTGCCGGTGAGTCTGACTGACACCGCCAGCGTGTGCCCATCTACCACCGGGACGCGGTGTGCGTGCGCGCTCACCGGGAACGCGCGGCCCAAGATCTTGCACGTCTCCCGCTCGATCTTGTCTTCCTCCCCGGGGATGTGCGGAATGACGTTGCCGAGCGCATCGAGCGAGGGCACGCCGGGGTATCCTGCGCCAGAGACGGCCTGCATGGTGGTCACCACGAGACCTTCGATGCCGAACGCGCGTTCCAGCGGTACCAGCGCCGATGCGAGTATGATGGCCGAACAGTTGGGGTTGGCGACGATCGCGCCGCGCCAGCCGCGAGCCGCGCGTTGCCGGTCCACCAGGCGGACATCGTCCGCGTTGATCTCGGGGATGATCAGTGGGACATCCGCGGCGAGGCGAAACGGACGCGCGTTGGTCACGACCCAGTAGCCCGCGGCGGCGAACCGCGGCTCGATCGTCTCGGCGGCGTCGGCTTCGAGCGCCGAGAAGGCGATGGTGCCAGCAACGTCGGCGTCGGCGGAATCGAGCACCAGGGCGCCAAACTCGGATGGAAGCGGTGTGGGCTCGATCCAATGGACGGCTTCTTGATAGGGCCGGCCGGCGTTGCGGTCCGACGCGCAGAGCCGCCGTACGGCGAACCACGGATGCCCCGCCAGCAGTACCACCAGCTTCTGGCCGACCGCACCGGTGGCGCCCAGGATGGTGACGGGGATGCGGTTGCTCGTCACGAGGGATCGTGCTCGGCGACGGGGTTGACGGCTAGCTCCCTGATGCGCGCCCGGGCGCGGCTCGCCACATGAGCCAAACCAGCGACACCCACACTAGCGTGCCAAGCCCCGCGTGCCAGGTCCGTAACGGCATCGGCAGTTGCCGCGCGATCATCAGCACGGCCACGAGCACGTGTACGACGAGAACGGCCGCGACCATCCAGGCAGCGATCACGACGCCCAGCGGTTCGCGCTTCCGGTGGCTCGCGGCGAGCACACCTATCATGTGCAACGCGAGCGCATATGCGACGAGTCGATGGGTCCAGTGAATGTGCGCGAGCCCACCTCCACCCCCTGACGGCCAGATGGCGCCGCTGCAGAGGGGAAACCCTGTACAGGCCAGACCTGCGTTCATGTTCGCGGTGAGGGCGCCCAGGAGTAGCGCCACACCGCCCAGTACCGCCGCGACGCGCGCCATGCGGAATGTCCTGTGCGACGCAGCGGTCATGGCGGGCCCATCGACCGCGAATGCGCGAAACGAGGTAATGCAGACGGCGGCCAGCAGCGCGAGCGCGTTGCTCATGTGGAGCACGACGACGGGTGGCGGGAGCTCGAGCCACACGGTCACTGCACCGAGCAATACCTGGGAGATTAGCAGGACGAGCGCCAGAACTGCCGGGCGTACGATGCCGCCCGGGCCCGAAAAGCCCGGATCATTACGACGCGTGTAGGCCGCGATTGCGACGACCGCGACGAAGAGGCTCACGCTCGCGGCGGCAAGCCGGTGTCCCCACTCGATCATCACCGCGAGGTCGTCGAGGGGCGGGATGATCCGACCGTTGCAGAGCGGCCAATCGTCGCCGCAGCCCAGCCCGGACCCCGAGATGCGCACGATCGGTGAGAGGGCCACGAGAACGTAGGTGAAAAACGACGTGATGATGGTGAGAATCTTGAATGCGCGCATGGGAGGGAAAGTCGCTGGCTTCGTGAGGCGATGGAAGGGGCGATGATAACGGCTGCTCTTCATCGCCCCCTCCGTCGCCCCTTCCGTCGCCCCCTTCCTACAATACGAACCCAAACACCACAAAGAGCATCGTTGCCCCACCGGCCGCGATAAGTGCATAGGGCAACTGCGTGCGTACATGATCGATGTGATCTGTCGCCGAGGCCATCGACGCCACGATGGTGCTGTCGGATATTGGAGAACAGTGGTCCCCAAAAATCCCGCCGCCGAGCGCCGCGGCGACGGTGAGCGCCGGATGCAGATCCAGAATGGTGACCATCGGCATCACGATGGGAATCATGATCCCGAACGTGCCCCAGGATGTGCCGGTGGAGAAGGCGATGAAGCAGGCGAGCAGGAAGACCAACGCCGGAACAAACCCCGCCGGGATCGTGGACTGGGTGAGTTGCGCCACGTACACACCCGTTCCGAGCGCCTTCGTCGTGTCGCTGATGGCAAATGCGAGAGACAGAACGATCACGAGCGGCACCAACCCCTGAATTCCCTTGAGGATGTGATCCGTCGCCTTGGCAATGGTCATGATGCCCTGCACGCGATACAACACCACGCCTGCGAGCAGGCCGAGAATCACGCCCCACAGAACGGCTTGAGACCCGCTGCCCGCCTTCAAGTTGCCATCCCCCGTGAGCCAGAGGACGACCGGCACCATCAGCACCATCGTGACGATGGGGATGACCATGTTGATGGCGCGGCGCGGCACGCCTTCTGGGGCGCGTACCATGGCGACGTCGTCCGACACCATCGGTGCGGCGCCGTCTCGCAGGAGCTTGCCCTCTTCGCGCACGCGGCGCTCCGCTTCGCGCATGGGGCCGATGTCCCAACCGGTTGCCACTACGACGAGAGCGAGACCGATGGAGAGAATGGCGTAGAAGTTGAGCGGGATCGTGGCGTAGAACAGCAACTCCGGCCCGTCAACGCCCTGACTTGCCAGGAGTCCGACGACGTAGGCGAACCACGCGTTGAGCGGGATCAGAATCGTCTTTGGCGAGCATGTCGCGTCAATGAGGTAACTCAGCTTCTCGCGCGAGATGCGGCACTTATCGAAAATCGGCCGCGCCACCGAGCCGGTGACCAGCAGGCCGAAATTGGACTCCAGAAAAATCGCCATGCTCACGAACACCGCCAGGAACCCAGCAGAACGGCGTGAACGGGCAAGCCCTCGTCGCTCGATCCACGCGATGAATCCCTCCATCCCGCCGGACGCCTGGGTGAACTCGATCATCGCGCCTATCAGGACGCTGAAGAGCAGGATGCGCGCGTTGTCGGGGTTGGTCACGGCGGCCAGGAATACCTCGACCGACTGGATCAGCCCGTCGACCGGGTTCCATCCGTTCATGATCGTCCAGCCGAGCCACACGAAGAGGCCCAGCGACAGATAGACCTGTTTGGTGCGGATCGCGAGTGCTATTGCGACGACAGGCGGGACGATCGACAACCACCCGAATGTTTCCATGGAGCGTCAGCCCACTTTCCCGGGATCGAGGCGACCCAAGCTATGGCCTGGGCGGCGCGCGCGCGAGGATGATGTTGCTACGATGACGCGTCCTTCAACAACCGCCTGGATGAAACCAAGATCGAGTTGATCGACAACCTCACCCGGGTCATGGGTGCCCACTCGTTCAAGCTGGGTGGACGGTTCCTCCGCACGAGCTACTTCAACCGGTTCATGAACTTCGGCTCGAATTTCCAGGGCGCCGGAGAGTACGTGTTTGCGAACCTGGACGACTTCGAGACCTTCACGCCCTCGTCGTACTTCCGTCCCATTCAGGAAGGCGGCGGTGTCCCGACGTCCGATTTTTCGGTCATCGACTGGGCTCTCTACCTTCAGGATAGCTGGCAGCTCAGCCCGCGGCTCACCGCGACGTTCGGGCTGCGCTACGGCCAGAAATCGTTCCGGGACAGTCCGACCCCCGTGGCTTCCGTGGAGCAGGCCTTCGGGTGGCCTACCGGGTTCGCGCCCACGGACAAGAACAACTTCTCACCGCGGTTGGCCTTGGCCTACGACCTCCACGGTGACGGCCGCTCGGTAGTCCGCGGCGGTCTCGGGTTCTTCTACGGACAGCTGCCGGGTGTAGTGGGAGGCAACGTGCTCCAGACCGAGCGTCCCGTGCTAGAGGTGTTCTGTAACGGGTCGCTTGCCGATGGCGATCCCGATGCTCCGCCACCACCGACGGACTACGCTACGTGGGACCGCTCCGGTCTCGGCAGCGGCGGTGTACCCGAGGCGCCCATCACCTGCGCCGGCGCGTCAGCGGGCGGGGTGCCGACGTTCACCTTCTGGGCACCCGACTTCGAGATGCCCGAGGTACTCAAGGCCAACCTCGGGTACGAGACCATGATTGGTGACCGGTCGCGGTTCGCGGTGAACCTCCTGTACTCGCAGACCTGGAATCTGTACACGGTCCGGAACCTGAATCTCCGGGATTCTCAATTCCAGCTCTCCGGGGAGGGCAGTCGGCGCGTGTTCAGCCCCATGGGGGTGTTCGATCCGACCAGTGCCAACACCACCGGCTCGCGCCGGAACCTGGAGTTCGGTGAAGCGCTGGTGAACTTCAACGACGGCCGGGCTCGGGCGATCGTTGCGGAGTTCCGCGGATCACGCCGTGTCAGCCCCGGGTTGTCGATTAATGCCTCGTACACCTTCACGAAGGCATGGGACAACTCCCCGTACTCGTGTTGCACGGCGTTTGGCGGGTATGCCGGTCCGACTACCGGCGCGTTCGGGCCCAACGAGATCGGGAGCTTCGGCGACAGCGACCACGCGTGGGGCATCAGCGACTTTGCCCGCGAGCACGCCATTGTCGTCTCGGCGTTCGCCAGCATGCCGTTCGGCGTCCGGTTCGCCGCGTTCTGGAAGAGCCAGAGCGGCCGGCCGTGGACAGTGGTTGGCGATGACGACCTCAACGGTGACGGCATCACCGGAAACGACCGCACGTTTATCTTTGCTCCCGCGGACCTGCCGCTGGCGTCGACCGGCGATGATGCGGTAGCGGAGCGGGCCCTGTATCAGCAGATCCTCAACGGGAACTCGTGCGTCGGGGATTTCGTGGGACGGATCGTCGAGCGCAACACCTGTCGGATGCCCTGGCGGCACGACCTGAACATCAGGCTCACGCGTGGGTTCGGGACGGTCTCCGGTCAGCGGGCGGAACTCCAGGTCGACTTCTTCAACGTCCTCAACGGGCTCGGCCGCTTGTTCTGTGACGATCTGACGTCCGGTTTCTGCGGTCTGGGACGCGTGACCGGCGTGTTCGGTTCGGACCAGGAGCTGCTCGATCCGCGCGGCTTCGATCCCGCGACGGGCCAGATTCTCTATCAGGTCAACGATGACTTTGGCGAGGAACAGTTGCTCGGCGCCAATCTGGTGTTGCAGTTCCAGCTCCAGGTGGCATTGCGCTACTTCTTTTAGACCGGCTCCGGCGCACGACGCCGGCGGTTCGATAATCCAGAGGCCCCGGAGCGCTTTTCCGGGGTCTTTGCCTTGTGACAAAAGGTGCGTGATGACGGGCTACCACGTGCGCACGACCGCGTCTATCTTGCGAGCCCATGACGAGTGTCGCCGAAACCTCCCGTACCGCGCTAATCGATGAAATCGGCGAGCTCAGGGTGGAGCGCAAGGCCGCGATCCTCGCGCACAACTACCAAATCCCGGATATCCAGGATCTGGCGGACGTGGTGGCCGATTCCCTAAAGCTCGCTCGGCAGGCGACGAGTATCGATGCCGACCGGATCGTCCTGTGCGGCGTGTACTTCATGGCCGAGACCGCGGCCATCGCCAACCCCGACAAACAGGTCCTGATACCTGATCCGAGAGCCGGATGCTCCCTGGCCGAGACGATCCAGGCGCGCGACGTACGGAAGTGGAAGGGAGAGCATCCCGACGGTCTCGTCGTCGCCTATGTCAATACCAGCGCGGACGTCAAGGCGCAGGCCGACTACTGCTGCACGTCAGGGAACGCGGTTGCGGTGATCGAGGCGCTGCCGCCGGACGTACCGGTGCTCTTTCTCCCCGATTTCTTCCTCGGCAACTACCTGCGCGAGGTTACCGGGCGCGAGATGGATGTGTGGCTGGGTGAGTGCCACGTGCATGCGGGGCTCGGCCCGGACGCGATCGAGGCCAAGCGGGCGGAGATGCCCGACGCGGAGATCCTGGTCCATCCCGAATGCGGCTGTGTGACGAGCACGCTCTACTACATGAATCATGAGGGACGCCTCTCGGATCGGACGCACATTGTCTCGACGGAGCAGATGATGCGCCGCGCGAAGGAGTCGGACGCCAAGCAGTTCGTGGTGGCGACCGAAACTGGTGTACTCCACCGCATGCGGATGGAGAACCCCGAAAAAGAGTTCTACGCGGTGTCCGAGGAGGCCGAGTGCCGCTACATGAAGATGATCACGTTGGAGAAGCTGCGCGATTCACTGCGCGACCTGCAGTATGAAGTGACCGTCCCTGCCAGTACCGCCCGACGCGCGCGACGAGCTATCGATCGCATGCTGGCGATTGGCTGACACCCTGGGTGCAGAACCCGTTCGCCGCGCACTCGAGGAAGACGCGGCGCGGGCGGATGTGACGACGGCGCTGTTGGGCGAGGGCGCTCTGCGGATGGCCGAGGGGCGCTTCGTAGCCGAGGACGCCATGGTTGTGGCGGGAACTCCCGTCGCGCGTGAAACCTTTCGGCAGCTCGATGAGACAATCGAGTTCGTGGACTCGATTGCCGACGGATCACGCGCTGCCGCGGGCGATCCGTGAGGACGATCCTTGCCGGGGAACGCGTCGCACTCAACTTCCTGCAGCGGCTCTCGGGGGTCGCGACCTGCACACGGATGGCGGTCGATGCGGTCGCCGGCACAGGTACGGAGATCACTCACACCCGAAAGACGACACCAGGCCTGCGCGAGCTGGAGCGCTACGCGGTGCGGATGGGGGGCGGCGTATCTCATCGAGCGTCGCTCGCAGACGCGGTGTTGTGGAAGGACAATCACTGGCTGGCGGCGGCGCGTTTGGGCGTGCAGTTGCGTGATGCGCTTGCCAGCGCGCCAGAGGGCACGCCGGTCATTGTCGAGGTTGAATCGATCGAACAACTCGAGCAGGCGCTCGAAGCGGGAGTGCGGCGCGTCCTCGTGGACAACCAGTCTCCCGATCGGGTCCGCGCGTGGGTCGAGCGGTGCGGTCCCGACGTCGTGGTCGAAGCGTCCGGGGGACTCAACCTCGCCACGCTGCAAGACTACGCGCGCGCCGGCGCCCGCTACCTCTCAATCGGAATGCTGACCCATTCGGCGCCGGCGGCCCGAATCCGTCTGGACCTGTCCATCCCAAATAGCGCCTAGCGCGCGGCATCGAAGTTGGATGAGCGTGCAGCGCACCGCCCGAACGCGGCGCTTGGCGTGGTTGCGCTAGGTCCTAGCTCGTGCGAGCAAGAGCACACCCGCGGCACCGAACGTGATGTTGGGCAGCCAGGCGGCGGCGGTTGGCGGCATGAGTCCGCCCGCGCCGATCGCTTCGGAAAGTTGGATGAACATGAGGAAGACAACGGTCGTAATGAGGCTGAGTCCGACGCCCAACGCTCCCGAGCCACGTGGCGACGTGAGCGCAAGCGGCGCCCCAAAAAATGCGATCACGATGCACGTGAATGGGATTGCGATCTTCAGCGCCTGACGCACCCGCAGCTTGCGGCCGTCCCCCCCGGACCGCTCGAGATCGTCGATGTAGCGGCCCAACTCGGCAAACCGCATTTCCTTCGGTTCCTTGGGCTCGATGAGCAGCTGGGATGGGCTCTCGACCAACGACCGTTGCACAAGGGAATCGAAACCGAAGGTGAGTTGGTCACCCAGATCGCGGATGATGCGGAACTGCCCATTCTCGAGCGTCCAGCGAGCCGGTGTCGAGTCGTACGCCGCGCGCGGACTCTGGATGACCAGGGTAGGATACTCGATCCCGGTTCCCTCTCGCTCGAGCACCGAATGGCGCATCGTGTTCTGGGTGATGTCCAGCGCCCATACTGTGTAAACCCATCCCTGGTCGGCGCGATAGACGAAGTTGTAACGCGAGGTCGTCGACCGGACCTGTCGCTCACCGAGCAATTCGAGCTGCCGTCGCGTGGCGGCGGGAGACCACTCGGAGAGCGCGAACGCCGCTCCTGCCACCAGAATCGCGGCGATAAAGATAGGCGCGATCGTGCGGTAAAAGCTCCTCCCGGCTGCCTTGCATGCCGTCAACTCGGAATGCCGGTTCAGCAGGCCAATCGTAAAGACGGTCGCGAAGAGCACGCCTGCCGGCATGACGAGGAAGATCTTCTCGGGGAAGCTGTACAGATAGCCGAGCGCGATGGCCGCTGGCTCGATTCCGCGACTCATGTGCTCGTCCAGCGAATCGGTCAGCTCGAACGCGGTGACGATGACGGGAAACCCGATCTCCGTAAGCACGAAGATCTTGAGCCACTCCCAGAGCACGTACCGATCCAAGATGAAGCCACGCGTCATGCGGGGCTGGGTTCTGCCTCGGGCGTGCGGGGTACTGGCCGACGGCCGAGGAGCGCTAGCCACCCTTTTCTGGGAACTGCCTCGCGGCGCAGGCGCTGCAGCAAGACCAATCCGACCAGCGCAAGGCCTACGTTGGGCGTCCACATGAACCACGGCGGGACGACGAGCCGGTCGGCGAGCGATTCGCCTGCAATCAACCCGATGTAAAAGATGGCGAACACCGACATGCTCACACCGATAACCAAGCCAACGCCGCCACGCGGGAACCGAACGCCGATGGGAAGGCCGACGATCACGAACACCAAACAGGCCGCAGCGATCGCGTACTTCTTGTGGATCTCAACAAGGAAATGGGCGCTGCGGATCGATGCCTGGCGCTCGCGGTCCGCGAAGGCCCGGACCTCCGAACCGCGCAATACGCCCTGGCGGCCCCGCGAGACTGTTGCGACTGCCCCGGTGGTGACGCGCCGTGCTATGGATGTCCGCCGGGATGTCTGCTCTTGGGCGGCGAGCTCCTCGGGCAGCAGCCACGTGCTCACCGCGAGCAGCGCGCGGCAGTACACGCTCCGGCGTACGGGCGGGACTGCGGTATCGACCGGTATTGGTGCCAGACCGACAAGCGCACGCAGGCCGTTTCGGCGGACCGCGTCCGCGCGGCGGCGCGCGAGCCGTTCTTCGTGTCGGGCCGCGCGCACGACCTCTTCCATCTCGCAGATCCCCATCTCGCGGTCGCCTTTGTATGAATCGCTCAGCGTCCGCTTCAGCTCGTTCCCCACGCCGGCGACCACGACGATGTCCCTGGAGAATCCTACATGCTGGAACATCCCGGGTTCGGCGCGGTCAAACTCATGCATCGTCCCGTCGTACAACGTCAGGAGGGCGTCCTCCTGATCGGCCGTGATCGCCAGATACCCGCTGTCCGCGTAAATAATGCGGTTGCGGTCCTGGTCGGTCAGGTCCCAAATCGTCACGTCGAGCAGGGCGTAGGTGACGGGATCGATCGCCGCGGCTCTGAGGAAAAACTTGCTTCGCTGGACTTCGTTGATCACCTGCTCCTTGATGGAGAAGGTGGGCTTCTTTCGCGCTATATCTGTGTATAGGGTGCGCAAGCGATGATTCGATCGCGGCAGCACGTGATCGCTGAAGATCAACGCCACGATCGAGACGCCGAGGCCGGCGAGGAGTAGTGGGCGCATGACGCGACCTAGTGAGATACCGCTTGCGCGCAACGCGGTGATCTCGTTGCCGCCGGCGAGACCCGTGACGACGTAGAGAACGGCGACCAACGTTGCCATGGGTAGAGTCATCGCCACGATGAACGGGATGGAGAGGGCGAAGACCTCGACGATGACCGTCCAGGGCAGTCCTTTGCCCAAGAGGTCACCCAGTCGCTTGGCGATCTGGTTGAGGAGCAACAGGCTCGTCAATGCCCCTAACGCGAAGATGAAGGGGCCAACGTGCAGCCGGAGGAGGTATCGGCTGAGAATTGACATCTGTACCCGTAACCTATGCCCTTGTAAGAGGTTGAGCCCTCAGTTATATTGGGCTACCTCAGCTACTCTAGCGCGTATCCCACTCACTCATTGACAGTGTCGCGCCTCGGACTCGCGGTCCTTGCCATCGCGCTCTTGTGGCCACGTGTCTCGTCTGCCCAGCAACTTCCGCAAGATAGCCTGCCTCATCTGGTCGTGCGGTTGCCGGTCGCGCTTCCGCCGCTACGGCTTCTTCGCGTGGCGCTGCCGGGGGGCCGTCTTGGGTTGCGGTCGGCGCCCGGGTTTGTGGCGGCAATGTGGCAACGCGAGCTACTCGAGCGGATTGCGCGGGCGCGGCGGCGTCGCTTACAGCAACCCGTACGCCCGGTGGGAGTGGTGCAGGCGCCGGAGGAGCCCGAGCCGGCAGAGCCGCCACCCGGGTTCCCTCCGGTGGGGGCCGAAGGGCCGGGCGAGGGCGAGCGGGAGGACCCGCTGGATCTCCTGTCCCGGTATGCCGACCTGGGACTCCAACTCCGCGCCCGCTTCGAGATGAAGATGGACCGGCTGCGCAACGAACGCTGCACGGCGGCTGACGCCGCCAACCCGATCTCGGGGTGCCAGGGCGGTTTCCCAACGCCGACGCTCGACCAGCAGTTCAGCGTGCGTGCCGGCGGGATCGTCGGGCGGCGTATCCATGTCAATGTCGACTTCGACAGCGAGCGGGAATTCAGCGCGAACAACAACATCAACGTCTACTACGAGGGGCTGGAGGATGAAATTCTCCGCCGCGTCGAGGTGGGGAACGTCTCGTTCAACGCGCCGGCATCTCGCTTCATTGCGGCGGCCATTCCCGCCAACTCGTTTGGCATCCAGGCGGAAGCACAGATCGGGGCGTTTGAGTTCCGCACCATCGCCGCGCAGCAGAAGGGGTCGCAAATTCGATCGCGCGTCTTCACCGTAGGTGAGACGACGACCCAACCAATCGACAGAGAATCGCGGGATCTCGATTTCGAGGCGGGGCGGTTCTTCTTCGTGGTCGATCCGCGCACGCTTCCCGGGTTCCCCGCCGTCGATATTCTGAATCTCCCGGGTGAGTTGCTGGCGGCTGCAGAGCGACCCACGGATGTGCGAGTCTACCGTTTGCGGGCGCAAACGGCGCGCAGCGGCACCAACCCGAACCTCGGTGGGATCGACGCGGTAGCGGTGCGGGACGACAGCCCACAGCGCGTGGGTCCTTTCCCATGGGAATTGCTGGTCGAGGGGCAGGACTACTTCATCGACCCCACAGGCGTCTGGTTCGCCATCCGGACGCGAGTGGGCGACCAGGACTTCCTGGCGGTGTCCTACGTGACGGTTGCCGGCGATACCGTCGGCACGTTCCCGGCGGTGAATGGGCAAGGTGGGGCGGTGGACACGCTCCGGCTGATCTTCGAGCCGCGCCGCGGGCCGGAGGTACCCACCTTCGATCACGAAATGCGGAATGTCTATCGGATTGGGGGTAGCGACATCCGGCGGCGGACCCTCGAGTTGACGTTGCTCGTGAACGAGTCGGAACAACCGCTCGATGGACAGGGGACCTATCTCTCCCTGCTAGGTCTTGCCAAGACGACCGATCCGTCCACGGTCGATGAGTTCAACCGCGTCTTCCCCCGCTCGCGCGATCCCAACAACGGTGCCCCGATCCGCGATCTGTTCGTGATCTTCCCGCACCTGAGGCCGTTTGCTGATAGCGCCCGACTGCAACCGGGCGAGCAAAACGATTCACTGTACCGGACGCCGACATACCTCCTGCGCACGCAGGGCCCGCCGCCCAAGTTCCGACTCCGATGGCACTACGAGGCAGTTGGGGCGGGTGACCGGGCCACACTTTCTCTCGGTGCCCTGCAAATCCGTGACGGCAGCGAGAAGCTGTTCATCGGTAACAATGAACTCGTTCGCAATCGGGATTACCAGATCGACTATGGCGTGGGGCTCGTCACCTTTACGAACCCGGACTCGCTGTTTCGCGGCCCGACGCAGATTCGCGCGCAGTTCGAAGAGAATCAGGGGTTCGACGTCGCACCCAAGAGCATTGTCGGGCTCTCGACCACCTATGATCTGGGCGCGCGGGGGAGCATTAGCGCGATCGGCTTTTTGCAACGCGAGAGCAGCCTGCTCACGAGGCCGCAACTTGGATTTGAGCCGCAATCGAACTTCATCGGAGGTCTCAGCACGCGACTGCAGTTTCGCCCCGACGTGCTGACGCGCGCGCTCGACGCTCTCCCGCTGATCTCGACCCGCGTCCCTTCCCGCCTTTCCGTCAACGGCGAGATCGCGATGTCCCGACCCAATCCCAACGAGGCTGGCGAGGCGTTCCTCGAGGAGTTCGAGGGGTCGGCATTCCGCCCGCTCTCGCTGGGTGAGAATGCCTTTCAGCTCGGCAGCCGCCCATTCTCGGGCAGAGGAATCCCGGCCACCCATCTCTCCCCGTTCGGGGAATTCGCCGACATCGACGCGGTCCCCCTGGTTTGGCAGAACACGATCCAGGTCGGCAACGAGATCCTGCAATTCGCGCCACAGGCCATCGACTCCTCGATCGTGTTGTCGGGAGCGGCGCTCGATCTCGAGACCGTGCTGTGGCTTTCACTCAAGCCGGACACGATTGGCGGGGCGCCCGATCCGGTCACTGGAAGACCACGGTGGTTTCGGCAGCACACGTCGGGGGCGCGCTGGCGCAGCATCTCGCAGCCACTCGGCGGGTCCGGGATCGGCGTCGATCTCTCCACGCGCGAGTTCCTCGAGTTCTGGGTGCTGGAGGACGTGGAGCGGCAGGCCAAACAGGAGAATGCGCTCCTCGTGTTCGACTTCGGAACCGTCTTCGAGGACGCCGTCGCCTTTGGGCCGGATGGGTTCACGGTAGCGGGCAACGATACGGTCTTCACGGGGTTCCAGTTCATTGGCCAGGGGCGTCTCGATACCGAGCGCGACACGGTGACCAATGTCTTCAACGCGGCGTTGAACGACATTGGCATTCACGGGGATCTCCTGCCCACAGTGATCAACTCCACGACGGGTGAGATCATAACCGATCTCCCGTTGTGTGAACTCGTGCCGGGTGGAGGACTACCGGTGTTTCCCCTCGGCGATCTCGGCGCGCGATGCACACGCCGGAACGGCATTCCAGACACCGAAGACCTCGACGGTGACACGCGGCTCGATGTGACCGTGGGTAGAGGTAGTGAGGATGTGCTCCGGTACGTGTTTCCCGTGGGTGACGATCGCTTCTTCGTTCGCACCGGTGGCTCGATCACCGATGGGCGAGGCAAGCGCCTCACATGGAGGTTGTATCGGATCCCGTTTCGCGAGGATACGCTCCAGATCGGAACGCCAAACATCCGGCAAGTCGAATCGTTGCGGCTCACCGTCGTGGCCCCGGATCGTGGGGGACAGGAGCAGGAGTTTGCGCTCGCGCTCGCGCGCCTCCGTCTGGTTGGGGCGCCGTGGTTGAAGCGCGCGGCTACGCCGATCGCGGGTATCAGCGGAAGGGTGGGCGAAACGCACGGTGAGGTCGTGGCGTCTGTAGTGACCACCGAGAACACCGATCTCGGGTACATCTCGCCCCCCGGGATCGGCAACCAGGCCAATCGTCGCGGAGCGGGTTTCCAGTTGGGGTCGCAACAGATCAACGAGAAGTCCCTTCGGCTGCTGGCGCGCGATCTTCGGATCGGTGAACGGGCGGAGGCATTCATACGGTTCACCGATGAAGCGGACAAGAACTTCCTGCGTTACGGAAGACTGCGAGTGTGGGCGCGAGGACGCGGGCCCGGATGGGAGGATCAGGACCTCGAGTTCTTCATCAAGGTGGGGCGTGACGAGGACAACTTCTACATGTACCGCACACCGGCGCGCAGCGTGGATTGGGAGCCGGAGGTGGTCGTCGACCTCGACCGCTGGTTGCTGCTCCGGGCCCAGATCGAGTCGGCGTGGCTCCGGGGGGAGCCGCCTTCCGGGGCTGCGGAATGCGGGGGCGACTCGACGGCGTTCGTGGCGTGCGACGGACCGTACATCGTACACGTGCGTGATCCGGGGGTGTCGCCGCCGAACCTGGCGCGCGTCTCGGAGATCGCCGTCGGCATGCTCCGTGTGCGGCAGAACGTGTTCGTCGGCCGTGCCGAGGTGTGGGTCGATGACATTCGCCTGAGCGATGTGATAGGAGATGTCGGGGTGGCGGGCGCTATCGATGTGCGCCTGCAGGGCGCCGACGTCTTCGATGCGAACTTCGCGTTCAGCACGAAGGACGATCGCTTCCAACAACTAGGTGAAGCCCCGAGCTTCGTCACCGACGCGTCGGTCAGCGCCGGCGGGACATTCCGGCTCGAGCGACTCATCCCCGGAGGCAGTCAGTCCTTCAGTCTCCCTATTACCATCCAGCATGTGCGGTCATCGTCCGATCCGTTCTTCCTGAACCGCACCGACGTGCGAGCCGACGCGCTAGTCGGTCTCCGTCGACCGCGCAGGTCTTCGACGGCGTACACGCTATCCTACCGCCGGCTCAGCCGCGGCGACTCCTTTCTCGAGACGGTGTTCGTGGACCCGTTCTCGTTCACGGGCTCGATCCAGAACGCGGACGCCACGACCGAGTTGAGCGACGCAAAGGCGAGGAATCGCCGGTTCCGACTCGACTACAACAATCTCCCCAGGGCGGTGACGGTGAAAGGCGCCCCGGGGTTTCTGGTCGGGATCGTGAACGCCCTACCGGGCTTCGTGCGGAATAGCGAGTTCGGCAAGTCCCTTCGCGCCGCCCGTATGCGGGTCACACCCTTTCAGGTACGCGGTGGCGCACAACTGATCAACAACCGCACGCGGCGCTTTGCGTATCGCGTGCCGGTTGCGCTGAATTCCGATACAGCCATCCGGCCCCTCGAGAGCATCAACCACACACTACGCACCGACGGGGTGGTTGATATTCGACCGTTCAACACGCTCGCCCTACGGGTATCGTTCGCATCGACCAGGAATCTCCAGGACTACGGAGATGCGACAACGATTGGTCGCCTGCTTGCGCGGCAACGGCGCACGTTCGTGGGACAGGACGTGGGCTTCGAGCAACTACGCCAGTTCACGACCGGGCTGACCCTGAGTCCGACGGTGGCGAGCTGGGTGCGTCCGCGGTTCGTGTTCACGAGCGGGTTCAACTTCAGCCGCGATCCCAACCAGCGCGTGCCCGTCCGACTCGGGAGCGACTCCGCCGGTGAGTTTCGCCTGCCGGAAACGCTCGCCAACTCACGACGTCGGGAGATTGGAGCGACTGTAACGGTGGGCAACCTGGTTCGTGGGGTGCTCGGCGACTCGAGTTTCGTGACACGCATCTTTCGCCGCGTCCAACCGATTGACATGGCGGTATCCCGCGCCCTCAGATCGGTCTTCGACCGGCCCCCGTTCGACGCGGGTTTCCGCTATCAGCTGGCGTTTGGCGGGATCGACGACTTCCGACGACAACGCGGCGTCCTGGCAACGTCTGCCGCGCAGATCGATTCGCGGACAATAGGTGGGGGCCTGTCCCTTCCGCTCAACGTCACCGTCCGGGCGAACTATCGGAATCAGGAATCGTCCACCTGGTCGCGTCGGGGGTCCGCGGACCAGCAGTCGCAGGTGATCCAGCGGACGCGTGAGTGGCCGGCTGGGTCGGTGTCGTGGACGCATAGTCCCAGGTGGTTTGTGCGCAAGCTGATTTCGATACTCTCGGTGAATGCGCGGTTGAGCGAGACGCGCACGGAGAACATCCAGGCGGCCCTCGACGGAGAGGGAGCGGATAGCCGGAGAGAGAATCGTACGCGCACCGTTGCCCCGTCCGTGACGGTGACATGGAGAGGTGGTGTTGTGACGAGCCTGCAGTTCACGCGATCGGCATCCGATGCCGTGACCTCCGGGAACGTCACCAAGCGCGATACTCGCGATTGGGGTGCAAACATGACGTTCGCATTCCGACCGCCGCGATCGCTCGTGCGGTTGCGCAATGAGATTCGCAGTACACTTTCCTACAACTCCTCGCTCGTGTCGGTTTGCCTCGTGCGAACCGGATCCGATGAGTGCACATTGGTCTCCGACAGCAGGCGCAGCGCCTTTGACGTCCGGATGGACACGGGGTTCTCGTCAGAGGTCCGGGGTGGCTTGAGTTTCTCGTTGATCCAGACAGAACAGCGGCAAACATCGTCCAAGTTCTCGCAGATCGTGCTCACCGTCTTTGCGGAAGTGTTCTTCCTTACGGGGCAGGTTCGATGAAGCGACAGCTCTCTCTCCTCGGCGTCGCCGTTTTGGGCGCCTGCGGCGCTGGGCGCGGTCCGCAGACAGCCTTCGACGGCGAAGCGGCCTACGGGTACGTCCAGCAGCAGGTTGCCTTCGGGCCGCGCGTCCCGAATACGAGTGCCCACGAGCGCACCGGTGACTGGATCCTGAATCACCTGCGCGGGACCGTGGACTCGGTGGAAGTGCAGGCCTTTGAGCACGTCACGCAGGACGGAGATACGCTGCACCTGCGAAATCTCATTGGCCGGTTCCGACCGGATGAGACGGCTCGTGTGTTGTTCGTGGCACACTGGGACACGCGACCCATGTCGGACCAGGCGCCCAACCTCGGCGATCAGCGGACCCCGGTTCCTGGGGCCAACGACGGTGCCTCTGGCGTAGCCGTTCTCCTGGGTGTGGCGGATGTACTTGCCCAGACGGCCCCGGCCTTCGGTGTGGACTTGCTCTTTGTGGACGGAGAGGACTACAGCGATTTTTCCGGGCCGGATGTACTGATTGGGTCGCGGTACTACGCGTCGGGAGCCGACCCAACCCGCCTCCCGCTGTTTGCCGTGGTGTGGGACATGATCGGAGATGCCGATCTCGAGATCTCCCAGGAGGCGAACTCCGTCAACCTGGCGCCCGAGGTCGTGAACCGCGTTTGGGCGACTGCCCAGCGGCTCGGATACGGCGACATATTTGTGCACCGGGTTGGGACGCCGATTACCGACGACCACATGCCCCTCCTCGAGGTCGGCATTCGCGCCATCGACGTCATCGACTTCCGCTACGGACCGTCAAACAGATACTGGCACACGCCTCAGGACACTCCCGACAAAGTCAGCGCGGCAAGCCTGCAGGTGATCGGTGACGTGGCGGTCGCTCTGGTGATGTAGCGGGGGGCGGGGGACCGCAATTCCCTTCGTCATTTCGGTCGTATCCGTAGAGAAAATGATGACGTAGCAGTCGGTGTCACGTGCCAACATTCCCAACATGGCCACAACCGACGACCGTCGTGCCGCGGGCGTCCTCCTGGCGCTCGCCATAGCCGGGCTCCTGGTCCGTATCGTGACTGGCGACACGGCTCCTCCGGGCGCAATCGGGTATCGTCCGGCCGCCGCGGCGCGGCCCCAGGCTGACTCGCTGGCCTCCCGCGCGGGGCGGCTGCTGCGACCGCTGCGTCCCGGTGAAAAGGTCGATGTCGATGTGGCTCGTGCTGAAGAACTCGCGCGTCTACCGCGCATAGGTGCGGGCCTCGCGGCCCGAATCGTCGCCGATCGGGAGGCTAACGGGCCTTTCGGGAGCCTGGAAGGCCTCGGGCGAGTACCCGGGATCGGCGGTCGGAGCCTGGAGGTGCTGCGGCCAAAGGTCGCGTTTTCCAGGCGGGTGCGGCGGCAGACGCCGGATCGTCCCGCACGGGTCCGCGTGAATGTCGCGACCGCGGTGGAGCTGGAAAGGCTGCCGGGTATCGGCCCGGCGCTGGCGGCGGCGATCGTAGACGAGCGAACGCGGAACGGTCCGTTCCGGCGCCCAGATGATCTGGCGCGGGTGCGTGGAATAGGGGCTCGATTGGTTGCGAGGTTGCGAGGGCGTATCCTCCTACCTTGACACAACCTAGGGGTCCCCTACTTTACCGAAACGCCTCTCAAATTCCTCCCTGGTGGCTATGGCAACAGCGGCTGCAAGCTCGGTGCGGTTGGGTGATCTTCTTCAACGCGAAGGTCTCATCACCCGTGATCAACTGAATCAGGCACTCACCGAACAGCGCAACACCGGCATGCGGCTGGGCTACTGCCTGGTCAAGTTGGGGTTCGTCCAGGAGACGGAGATCACCAAGGCGCTGGCACGCCAGTACCGTATGCCCGCCGTTGACCTCTCCCGTTTCGAGGTCGACACCAAGATTGTGAAGCTCGTGCCGGCGGAAGTCGCGGTGAAGCACATGGTCCTCCCCCTGAAGCGCGAGGGCCGGACGCTCACCGTCGCCATGGCCGATCCCACCAACGTCGGCGCGGTGGACGATCTCAAGTTCATCACCCGGTACGACATTTTCCCGGTCATCGCGGGCGAGTACACGCTCCGCTCCGCCATCGAGCGATACTACGAGCAGACCGACGCGCAACTGCAGAGCCTGCTCAAGGACATGGAGGAGGAAGATGAACTCGAGATCGTCGAGGAAGAGGAAGACGAACAGCCGGTCCAGCTCGGTGACGATGCGCCGGTAGTGAAGCTCATCAACGGTATCCTCTCCGATGCCGTGAAGCGCGGGGCAAGCGATATCCATATTGAGCCGTTCGAGCACGAAATGCGGGTCCGGTATCGCATCGATGGTGCCCTGCTGGAGGTCATGAAGCCGCCGGTGAAGCTCAAGGCTGCCCTCATCAGTCGTGTGAAGATCATGTCGGCGCTCAACATCGCGGAGCGGCGCGTGCCGCAGGACGGGCGCATCAAGTTGAAGATGGGGAAACGCGTCATCGATTTCCGGGTGTCCACGCTTCCCGTTATTTACGGCGAGAAGATCGTGCTCCGAATCCTCGACAAGTCGAACCTGACCCTCGATCTGACGAAGTTCGGTTTTGAGCCGCAGGCGGAGAAAGATCTGATGAAGGCCATCCTGAACCCGTACGGCATGGTGCTCGTCACCGGGCCAACGGGGTCGGGGAAGACCACGACGCTGTATTCCGCGCTCCAGCGGATCAACACCATTGAGGTCAACATCATGACAGCGGAAGATCCGGTGGAGTACAACCTCCACGGGATCAACCAGGTGTTGGTGCGCAATGAGATCGGGATGACGTTCGCGGCAGCCCTCAAAGCGTTCCTGCGGCAGGATCCGAACATCATCATGGTCGGGGAGATTCGAGATATCGAGACGGGCAGCATTGCCATCAAGGCGGCCCTGACCGGTCACCTTGTCTTATCGACGCTCCATACCAACGATGCGCCGTCCACGGTCACCCGTATGATCGACATGGGGATCGAGCCGTTCAACGTGGCGAGTGCCGTGAATCTCATCGTCGCGCAACGGCTGATACGGCGCATCTGCAGCGATTGCAAGGCCGAACACAAGTATACCGACGAAGAACTGGCCGCACTCGGCGCGAACACGAAGGAGTTCGAGGGGATTACCTTCTACAAGGGTACCGGATGCGATACGTGCGGTGATAGCGGGTATCGTGGGCGGGCGGGGCTGTACGAGGTGATGTCGTTGTCTGCGGAACTCCGGCGACTGATCTTGCGCGGTGGGTCCACCGCGGAAATGACCGAGCAGGCGGTGAGCGATGGCATGCTCACGCTCCGAATGGACGGCTTGGTGAAAATCAAGAAGGGTGTGACAACTCTCGAGGAAGTCGTCAAGGAGACGGCGGCGGGGTAAGAACTGAATGACCACTCCAGGAGCCGAGGCCGCAGGTCAGGCCATCAATCTACGTTCGCTGCTCGAGGAAATGATCGAGCGCGACGCATCTGATTTGCACATTACGGCCGGCGAACGGCCCAAATTCCGCATAGATGGCCAGATTACCAACTCGAAGGTCGAGCACCAGCTCAATCCCAAGGAGACGCTGCAACTCGCGTATTCGGTGCTCACCGAGAACCAGAAGAAACGGTTCGAGACCGAAGACGAGTTGGACTTCTCGTTCGGGATCCAGAACCTCGCCCGCTTCCGCGGCAACGTGTTCAAGCAGCGCGGCTGCGTGTCGATGGTGATTCGACAGATCCCGTTCTCGGTGAAGACTTTCGACGAGTTGGGGCTGCCGCATGTGCTCGCGGAGCTGTCGAACCGGCCGCGCGGCCTCGTCCTCGTCACGGGCCCCACGGGATCGGGGAAGTCCACGACGCTCGCCGCGATGATCGACAAGATCAACAAGGAACGGAAAGGGCACATCATCACGGTGGAAGATCCCATCGAGTTCATCCACCGGCACCAGGGATGCATCGTCAACCAGCGGGAGATCGGGACCGACACCCATTCGTTCAGCAACGCGCTGAAATACGCCCTGCGGCAGGATCCGGATGTCGTGCTCATTGGCGAGATGCGGGACCTGGAGACGATTTCCTCCGCGCTGACCATTGCCGAGACGGGACACCTCGCCTTCGCGACGCTCCATACGAACTCGGCAGCAGAGTCGATCAATAGAATCATCGACGTGTTCCCGGCGCATCAGCAGTCTCAGGTCCGCGCGCAACTTGCATTCGTGCTCGAGGGTGTGGTCACACAGATCTTGCTCCAAAAGGCGTCCGGCAAGGGTCGGCAGATGGCGTCGGAGATCATGGTGGCGACGCCGGCTATCCGCGCCCTGATCCGCGACGACAAGGTCCACCAGATCTACTCGGCAATGCAGGCGGGGAAGAAGCACGGCATGCAGACGCTGGCCGATTCGTTGTATACGTTGTACATGTCGCGCGAGGTGGCACTCGAGGAGTGTCTGCGTGTCGCGCCCGACCAGAACGAATTTCTCCGCATGGTCGGCGAACTGCCCGAAAAAGACAAGGGCGGTCGCCAAGCCATGGCGGGACGCCGCTAACCGCGAGGGAGACGCCGGATGCCCACCTTCGAGTACACGGCTCGGACCCAACAGGGCGAAGAGACCACCGGGACGATGGATGCGGCGTCCCGAGACGAAGTCGTATCGGAACTTCGCAAGAGGCGCATGGTGCTGGTCCGCCTGCGCGAAGCGAAGAAGACCAAGCGGCGCGGCCGTGTCCCGACCCGCGACATCGTCATCTTCACTCGCCAGTTCGCGACGATGATCAATTCCGGGCTCCCGCTCGTGCAGGCTCTCGACATCCTCGCGCAGCAAACGGACAACAAGATCCTATCGGAAGTCACTAAGGAGGTCGTGTATGACGTCGAGAGCGGAAATACGCTGGCAGACGCGCTCTCGAAACACAAGAACGCCTTTACCGATCTCTTTGTGAACATGGTGGCGGCTGGTGAGGCCGGCGGTATCCTCGATACGATCCTGCTCCGCCTGGCGACCTTCCTCGAGAAAAACGACGCCATCGTCCGGAAGGTGAAGGGCGCGATGATCTACCCGACCGTGATCTTCTCGGTCGCCGGTATCGCGGTCGTGGTCCTCCTGGTGTTCGTCATCCCTACCTTTCAGCAGATGTTTGCGTCGGTGAACATGGAGCTGCCCATCCCGACCAAGATCGTCATCGCGATGAGCGAGTTTCTCCAGGGCTATTGGTGGGCCCTCATCGTCGGCGGTGTTGCGGGCGCGTGGGCCCTCCGGCAGTACTACGCCACCGATGGCGGCAAGCTGGTCATCGATCGACTCATGTTGAGCGCGCCGGTCCTCGGCGACCTCCTGCGAAAGTCAGCGGTGTCGCGGTTTACGCGTACGCTGGGCACGCTGATTTCGTCGGGTGTCTCCATTCTCGACGGGCTGGAGATTACCGCCCGAACGGCGGGCAACCGTGTCATTCACGACGCGGTCATGGAATCCCGCGGTTCCATCGCGGGCGGTGAGACGATCGCGTCACCGCTGCAGAAATCCGGCGTGTTCCCACCTATGGTCACTTCGATGATCGCCGTCGGCGAGGCCACGGGCGGGCTCGACGAGATGCTGACGAAGATTGCCGACTTTTACGATGACGAGGTGGACGCGGCGGTGGGCGCCCTGCTGTCGCTCATGGAGCCCATCATGATCGTCGTGCTGGGTGTGATCGTTGGCGGCATGATCGTGGCCATGTACCTGCCGATCTTCGGCATGATCAACGCCGTGCAATAAGACGCTCAGACACATAGACGCTCAGACGCTCAGGGGTGCACTTCGAACACCTCTGAGCGTTTGTGAATCTGAGCAACTGAGCGTCTGAGCAATTGAGATGACCAAGATCGAGAAATCGGAAGCCGAGTGGGCTCGGCAGCTCACGCCCGAGCAGTATCATGTGACCCGTGAGAAGGGAACGGAACGCCCGTTCGCCGGTGCGTACTGCAGCGAGAAGGCGGCCGGGACGTATCGGTGTGTCTGCTGTGGCGCGGCTCTGTTCCGGTCCGACGCCAAGTACGAATCGGGGACCGGATGGCCCAGCTTCTACGAGCCAGAGGACGGGGCATCGGTGACGACGGAACCGGATGGCACTCTAGGCATGCACCGTACCGAGGTGCTCTGCGCTTGGTGCGATGCGCACCTGGGACACGTCTTTCCGGACGGGCCGCATCCGACGGGATTGCGGTACTGCATCAACTCAGCCGCACTCAACTTGGATAGGCTGGACGAAAGAAAGGACGAGGGAGAACGATGACGACGGTCGAGCTGTCCACTACGCTCGGGGATTTCACCATCGAGCTGTTCGACGCCGCCGCGCCGATCACCGTGGAGAACTTCCTGACCTATGTCGATGACGGGTTTTTCGATGGCACGATCTTCCACCGCGTGATCTCGGGGTTCATGGTGCAAGGAGGGGGGTTCATCGAGGGAATGAAGGAGAAACCATCCCGTTCTCCAATCAAGAACGAGGCGAAAAATGGCCGGAAGAACGAGCGAGGCACGCTCGCCATGGCGCGAACCCAGGATGTCGACAGCGCGACCGCCCAGTTCTTCGTCAACCTGGCCGACAATGTTTTTCTCGATCACGGGAGCCGTGACTTCGGGTATGCGGTCTTCGGCCGCGTCTCCGAGGGCATGGAGGTCGTCGATGCGATCGCCGGGGTGAAAACCGGCCGGAGCGGAGGTCATGACGGCGTACCGGTCGCGGCAGTGGTCATCCAGTCGGCCAAACGAGCGACCTGACCCGCGCCACGAGGCCAAGACGACGCGGCGCGGTCGGTCAGCGCCGCGTTTTCTATTGCACTTTGCAATAGCGTATCCGATACTTCGAGGCATGCGGCCGTTGCGTACTGAGGGACGCGGTGGCGTCGCGCCACACGTGACGCAGCCGAATCCCCTGCGTTTGCTCCAGTGGGTGTATGTCGGGCGCGTGCTGTTGGCGACGGTCGTCTTCGTGACGGCGGCGTTCTACTTCCAGGCCATCCCACCTGTCCTCATCCTCACCCTGGCCATTGCGGCACTGGCGTCGCTGGTCGTGAGCGGCGGATCGGTTTTCTACACTCATATAGCGCGACGTCCGCCGACGGCGACGTTCATCTACGTGCAGGCAATGTTCGACCTCGCGCTCGTTACGACAGTGGTTCACGTGACGGGCGGTGCGGAGAGCGATTTTCTCCCCCTTTACATCCTCGTGATCGGCGTCTCGTCGGTGCTCCTGCCCCTGCCGTCGAGCCTCCTCGTCACAACCCTCGCGAGTTCCGTGTTCGTCGCAGATGTCATCATCGGGTTTCCCACCCAGCTCGATCTCGCGGTGTGGCTCCAAATTGGCGTCTTCGTCGCGGTTGCGGTCGCGACGGGATGGCTCGTCAGTCGGGTGCGAGTGGTGGGCGAGGAGCACGAGGAGCTGCGGGAGGAGGTCCAGCGCCTGCGGCTCCAGGCCGATGACATTCTCCGGAACATCAGCAGTGGGGTAGTGACCGTCGACGGAGACGGGAACCTAGCCTACGCAAACCTGTCCGCCGAGCGCCTGTTGTCTTTTCCGGCGGCCGAGTTCCTGGGTCGCCCGGTGATGGACTTCCTGGAGAGCCGCTGCGAGGAGCTTGCCGCGGCCATTTGGGCGACGCAACGCGAGGGGCGACGCGCCTTCCGCGTCGAGGGGTCGCTCGAAACGGAAGGACGAACGCTCACCGTCGGTATGACGACAACGGCGCTAGAGGTTGCGTCCGACACCCTTCCGTCCGTCACCGCGATCTTCACCGACATCTCGGATCAGAAACGGATCGAGGAGTTGAGCCGTCGCGCGGAGCGTCTGGAGGCCGTCGCGGCACTCTCGGCGTCACTTGCCCACGAGATCAAGAACCCGCTGGCATCGATCCGGTCGTCGGTCGAACAGCTGGCGGAGTCCTTGCACGCTGGAGAAGATGAGCGGTTCCTAGGTCAACTCGTGATGCGGGAGAGCGACCGGCTCAGTCGGATCCTCAATGAATTTCTCGATTTTGCCCGCGTGCGCGTGGCGCTTTCCAAGCCGGTAGATCTCGGGCGCGTCCTCCGGTCGGCCGTCGACGTCGTCCGTCAGCACCCCGCCTGTGATGAGCGAACGGAGATTGCAATCGAGGGGGATTGTCCAATCGTCAAAGGCGATGAAGATCTGCTCCATCGCGTTATCGTGAATCTACTGTTGAACGCGGTGCAGGCCGCCGAGGGTGGCGCTCACATCGTCGTGGAGGCACGCGGCGCGCAACCGGAAGACCTGCCTGCGGGGGTTACGATGCGCCCCGCCGTATTGTTGCGCGTGAGCGATGACGGTCCGGGCATCCCTGCGGATTTGCGTGACCGGCTCTTCGATCCGTTCGTGACGGGCCGCGTGGGCGGGTCGGGACTGGGGCTCGCCATCGTCCAGCGCGCTGTTGAGGCGCACAAGGGCTTCATTCTCGTCGAGACCGCTCTCGCGCAGGGAACGTCCTTTACCGTGCTGCTTCCCGGTGGCGGAAGCAGCGAGGTCGCGGCATGAGTCATCAGCCTTCGATTCTCGTCATCGATGACGAGTCCGGGATTCTCGACACGCTCCGTATCCTGCTCAAGAACTCGGGTTTCCAAGTGGAGACGGCACAAGGTGGGAATGCCGGTCTCTCCGCGGTGAAAAGCAATCCGCCCGACATCGTGCTTACCGATGTCCGTATGCCGCAGGTAACCGGGATCCAGATCCTGGAAGCCGTGCGGGAAGTGGATGGGGAGACACCGGTCATTCTCATGACAGCGCAAGCGTCGTTGCAGACGGCCATCCAGGCGGTCAACCAAGGGGCGTTCCATTATATCCAGAAGCCCTTCTCTAACGACGACATGATCGCGATCTGCCGGCGCGCGGCCGAATACCGCCAGCTCCGCTCGGAAAACAAGCACCTGAAGCAGGAGATCCGCCGTCACCAGCGCGGTCGCGCCATCAAGCCGCTTGGGAAGGCGAAGCGGTTCCTCGAAGTGATTGCCTTGACGGAGCAGGTCGCACCGACCGACTCGACCGTCCTGATCCGGGGCGAGAGCGGGACCGGCAAGGAGGTCGTTGCGAGATACATCCACGAGCTGTCGCGTCGTACTGATGGGCCGTTCTTCTCCATCAACTGTGGCGCGCTACCGGAGAGCTTGCTCGAGTCGGAGCTGTTCGGGCACGTCAAGGGCGCTTTCACCGGCGCGGTTCGCGACAAGCAGGGGCTGTTCTCCGCGGCGGGCGGGGGCACCTTCTTCCTGGATGAGATAGGGGAGATGTACCCGTCTACCCAGGTCAAGCTGCTGCGCGTGCTGCAAGAGCGCGAAGTGTTGCCTGTCGGTGGAACCGAACCGATTCCCGTGGACGTGCGCGTCCTCGCCGCGACCAATAAGGATCTCGAGGAGGAGATTCGGGCGGGCCGTTTTCGATCAGATCTCTACTACCGGCTCAATGTGATCTCGCTCTACCTCCCCACGCTGCGGGACCGGCGCGAGGACATCTCGCTGCTTGCGGAGGCGTTCCTGCAGCGGTTCGCCGCGGAGCGCGACGAGCCGGCACGTCTACTGTCGGAAGACGCGCGGGACGCGGTGCTCGTCTACGACTGGCCCGGGAACGTCCGCGAGCTGGAGAACGCGCTGGAGCACGCCGTGGTTCTTTCACACGGACCGGAGATCACCGCCGCCAGTCTTCCCGAGCGGATCGCGGCGCGCAAATCGGAGCCACTCGTCTCCGAACGGCAGCATGAGACCCCCACTCTCGAGGCGATCGAGCAGGCCTACATCATGTGGGTGCTACAGAACGAGGGTGGAAACAAGTCGCGTGCGGCACAGGTGCTCGGCATCGATCCGTCGACACTCTATCGCAAACTGTCCCGGTATGACGCAGGCGTTGAGCCAGCCTGACCGGTTGCGCCTGCCTGCCCAAGACGAAGTCGGCGCCGGGACGCTCGAGCGGCTAGCGACGGCGGAGCGATTCAACCGCTGGATGTACGACCGCCTCGCGCGCTGGCTCGGTGACGAGGTGCTCGAGGTCGGCTCGGGGATCGGTAACCTGTCGCAGTTCCTCATGGGCCGTCGACGCGTTGTCTTGACGGACGCGGAAACGGCATACCGGTCGTATCTCGAAGAGCGGTTTGGTCACGTGCCGGGTGTCCGCGTCACGTCGCTTACACTGCCCGAGCTGCCGGCGGATCTCACGGACGAGCCTTTCGATAGCGTGATGTGCCTCAACGTGCTGGAGCATATCGAACGAGACGTAGATTCCCTCATCGCAATGCGATCGTTGTTGCGGCCGGGCGGTGCAGTCGTGCTTCTCGTGCCGGCTCTGTCGTTCCTCTACGGGGAGCTGGATCGACAGCTCGGTCACGTTAGACGCTATACGCCCGAGATGGTGCGGGAGCGGTACGCGCGGGCGGGGCTCGCTGTCCGACACGTGGAGTACTTTAATCTCGCCGGCGTTCCGGGGTGGTGGTTCGTCGGTCGGGTGCTCAAGCGCGCGATCATCCCCACGTCGAGCCTCCGGCTGTACGACGCGTTGGTGCCGCTGTTTCGGCTCGAGCGGCTGCTCCCTTGGCGTCTCGGGCAGTCGATCATCGCGATTGGCGGGCGCGAGGCGGGATGATCCCCTCCGATTTCAACGACATTGTCCTCAGCGTCATCGTCCCGGCGTACAACGAAGCGGAAACGGTCGAGGCTGCCGTGCGCCGCCTGCTCGATGTTCCCCTCAAGATCGAGGTCGTGGCCATCAACGACCACTCGACCGATCGGACGGGTGAGATTCTCGATCGGCTCTGCAACGACGGATTGATTCGGCACGTGGTACATCAACCTCGAAACATGGGGAAGGGAGCCGCCGTCCGCGCCGGGATCCTAGCAGCGACGGGGCACGTGATCGTAGTGCAGGATGCGGATCTCGAGTACGATCCGCAGGAGTTTCCTACTCTACTCGATCCGATCCGCCAGAATCGGGCGGACGCGGTCTACGGCTCGCGCTTTCAGAGCGGCCCGCGACGGGTGCTCTATTTCTGGCACTCCGTGGGCAATCGCCTCCTCACGCTCCTCTCGAACATGCTCACCGATCTCAACCTGAGCGACATGGAGACGTGCTACAAGATGGTCCGCGCAGACGTACTGAAGTCCCTACCCTTGGTGTCGAATCGATTCGGATTCGAGGTGGAGGTGACGGCGCGGCTGGCCAAGGCCGGTGCGCGCATCTGGGAGATCCCAATCAGCTACAGTGGCCGGACCTACGCCGAGGGGAAGAAGATCGACTGGCGGGATGGGGCGGCGGCTCTATGGCACATCATCCGCTTCAACATCTTCTCTGGCGGGCGCACGCGCGACACCACGCCGTGAGCGTCGGCCGGCTCCTGGCGGGAGTGGCCGTCGCAGGTGCGGTGTGGTCGGCGATTCCGTTTTCCCTGTGGTGGCTGGACACCGACTCGTCCGTCGTGACGGGGGCATGGAGCACGTGGGTATGGGGGGCGGTCGTGGTGCTCGGGATGACCGCTGTGTTGGTGATCCTCTCCAAGGGCCGGGTGACGGTGTGGCTGGTGGACGCATGGCGACGCACCCTGGGCAGACTCTCCGGTCGCATGACGATGATCCTGGCCGGTGCGGCGGTGGCCGTGTTCGCGACGCTGGTCTTTCTGTTCGTGTTTGCCGGCAACCCGCGAAGCGTCGACGGGTTTGCGCAGTTGTTCCACGCCAGAATCCTGCTCGAGGGCCGGCTGTGGCTGGAGCCGCCACTGGAGTTGGCCAACTTTGGCACGCTGCACATGGTGCTGGGTCCGGAGCGGTGGTACTCGCAGTATCCACCCGGTCAGCCGCTCCTCCTCGCCATAGGGTTGTTCCTGGGGATGTGGTGGATCATTCAACCCCTCTTGGGCATCCTCCTCGTGATTGCGACGTATCGCGTCGCCCGCTGGATGGCGGACGAGACGACGGCCAAGCTCACGGCGTGGTTGATGGCGGTGTGCCCGTTCATCGTCGCCATGACCGCGAGCGAGCTCAACCATGTTCCTGCCGCGGTCCTCGGCATTGGCGCGGCCGCCGCCGCGACAATGCTGGATCGACACCGGTGGCCGGGATGGGCGCTCGCCGCAGGAGCGTCGCTCGGATTGATGGTCGCGTTCCGACCGCTGGACGCGGTGGCGGCGGCGCTGCCCGTGACCGCCGTGATGCTGCTGACGGCCAGGCGGCGAATGGGAGCGCTGGCCCTGATTGGAGCTGGAGGAGTGGCCGGTACGCTCCCCACGCTCTGGTTCAACGCCCAGACGACTGGATCCTGGAGCCAGTTCGGATACAGCCACCTGTGGGGAAGCGGCATCGGGCTCGGGTTCCATGACACACCGTGGGGTGTCCCGCTCACCCCGCTGCGCGCGGTCGCGCTGACCGGCCTCGACCTGCACCAGGTGAACGTGTACTTGTTCGACCTGCCGTTTCCATTGCTCTTCGTGATCGCAGCGGGATTCGTGCTGGGTTTGCGTCAGACGAGCCGTCGTGACCTGACTCCCTTCGTGGGCGTGCTCGCGCTCATGGGGCTGCTCTTTTTCTACTTCCATCGGGATGTGTTCTACGGCCCACGACTCCTGTTCAGCGTCGTCCCGTGGTTCGTCCTGCTTTTCGCGCGCGCGGTAGTCCTGATGCGACGTTGGGGCTCGCCAACGGCATCCGGCACACCCCGCGGCATGGTCGCGGTGATGGCGGTCGTACTTGCGATGGCGACGGGCCTGGTCGCCATCGCGCCCAGCCGCTTGGCCGCGTACCGCGCATCGACACCCATGCTTAGCCTCCATCCCGCGCGCGACGCGGCCCGTGCGGGCATTCATAATGCCGTGGTCCTCATTCCCGATGGGTGGGGTACGAGGCTAATTGCCCGCATGTGGGAGCGGGGTGTCCCTGTCAGACGCACCGGCCGACTCTACGCGGCGATCGACGCTTGCACCCTGCAAGGCGCGCTCGATGCGGCGGAGCGCGACGGCACGGCGAGCACCAAGCTCGTCACACTGCTCGATACGCTGGCCGCGCTGAAGCGCCCAGGCGTTCCCGCGGGACTTACCGAAGACCGCAACCTGCGCATCCCGACCTGGGAGCCACTCCGTCCCGAGTGCGTCGACGAGGTTGTCTTCGATCGCACCGGGTTCCTCGCCTTTGCGCCGTTTCTCTACCTCAACAACGCGTCGCTCGACGGGGATATCGTCTGGGCGAGAGACCTGCGCGATGGCAATGGTCGTTTGCTGGTCCGATATCCCGAGCGGGCAGTCTTTCGCTATGCTCCGGACACGCCGGGCGGGATGCCCGCGTTCCATCCGGTGGCCCGGAGCACACGCGGGAATCGATAGGGCGTGATTTCTCCTGGGCCGGGGCGGTCCGGGGGGAGTTCAGGCGTGCCATGGCCCGCCTCGCGAACCGCAAGGGGCCTTGCAATTAGCCCCCGATCGGCCTTACCGCCGGAGTTGGTCTGGCTCGGTACCAGCCACGTAACTCGTTAATCTACGGTATCTTACTGGCATTCTCTGCGATTGGCATACTCGTTGCTTTCACCAGGAGACGGAAGGTAGGCTGCCGCGGGATGTGCCCGTGGTGATCACTTCAACAGAGGAGTTTGGAATGTTGCGTAATTCCAAGGGTTTCACGCTCATCGAGCTGTTGATCGTGGTCGTGATCATCGGCATCCTTGCGGCGATCGCGATTCCGAAGTTCGCGAGCACCAAGGAGAAGGCGTACGTGGCCGCGATGAAGAGCGATCTCAAGAACTTCGTCACGGCAGAGGAGTCGTACTTCGCGGACTTCAATACCTACGGTACCGCGGCGAACGTGGTGGCGGCCGGCGCCTTCAGCGGCACCACGAACGTGACTCTGGTGTCCACCGATGGGACCGCCACTGGCTTCTCAGCCACGGCGACGCATCCCGGTGCTGCCGGCAAGAACTGCGGTGTGTACGTCGGTACGGCAACGGCGCCGGCGATGGTCTCGAATGAAGGTGAAGTGGCCTGTAACTAGGATCCTTTCGCAAATCGTGAGGAGTCCCGCGTCGGGCGGCCTTGGCTCTAGCCCTGGGCGCTCGGCGCGGACTCGCTTCTAGAGGAGTCTCAACCGATGGACCGACGCGGATTTACACTTATCGAGTTGCTGATCGTTGTCGTCATCATCGGCATCCTTGCGGCCATCGCGATTCCCAAGTTCGCGAGCACGAAGGAGAAGGCCTACGTGGCAACGATGAAGACCGATTTGCGTAACCTGGCAACGGCTCAGGAAGCTTACTTCTACGACTACGCCACCTACTACGATGGTGCTGTCCCAAACCTCGCTTCGTTGCCATACTCGCCGTCGAAGGGTGTGGCCATAGTGCTCTCGAGTGTGAGCATGGTTGGGTGGGCGGCAGTCGCCACACATAGTGGAGCGATCGGTGCCTCGTGCGCGCTTTTCTTCGGTTCGGCGGCGGCACCGGCGCCGGCGTCGACCGAAGGAGAAGTCGCGTGTAACTGACGGGTACCACAGTTGATATTGAGAGGGTGGTCGGCGTTGTCCGATCACCCTCTTTTGCTGGCGGCAGGCGACGTTTTGCTCCCCACGGAGTTGGTGGGATGACGGCTTGCGGCGGCGCGTATGTCACATTCTTCCCATGATCGTCCGGCGGCGCGGATATACCCTCATCGAAGTGCTCGTGGCACTGCTGCTGCTAGACGTGGGCCTGCTTGCCCTTGTGGGGGCCTCAGCCTCGGTGGTCCGCCTGGTGGGTGACGCCACGCTCGCCGGGCACGCGGCAGCGGGCATGGAGGCCCGGCGCGAGGTGTTGTGGAGCGAGCAATGTGGCACGATTGGGAGACGGTCGGAGAACGACGGGCTGGTGGATGTCACATGGGAGGCCCGGGGCACGGGTCCCGCCGTCACTCTCATGGTCACCGTGACGCGGCGTACTCCCCGCGGTACGCGAACAGATTCGGTAGTCGCCCGGTGCGCTCCGTGAGCCGCCGGGGCTTTACGGTTGTCGAGTTGATCGTCGCCCTGGTGCTTACGGGCGTCATCGCCACAGCGGCACTGCGAGTGTTCCTCGGGGTGCGGAGTACGTACCAGGCGGTAACCGACAGGCTCGAGCAGAACGCGGTGCTACGTGATGCAGCCGCGGTGCTCCCCTACGAGTTGCGCGCACTCGGCAGCGGGCCGGGCGCCGTAAGTCAGGATCTCGCGGCGGTGTCGCCGACGTCGGTGACCTACCGGGCCGTCGCGAATCTCTTCTTTGTCTGTGACGCCTCTGCCGCCCCGACGGGTCGTCTAGTGCTGGACGCCGCGACGTCGTACGGCGTGCGGTCACTCGATCCAGCCAGAGACTCCGTGCTTGTCTTCACGGTCAATACTGCCGCCCGGCCGGTACGAGGCTCATGGGTCGCCGCCGATCTCCTCGACCTCCGCGGAACCCCCTGCCCAGGAGGAAGTGCGGGAGTGGAAGTCACGTTGTCTCGCTCAATGGCTGGGGCGGAGTTGGGAACGCCGCTACGAGGGTTCCAGCTCACGGAAATGAGGCTGTACCGCGATCGTACAGGGGAGCGGTGGATCGGTGCGCGTACCGCTCGCAAGGTGGGTGGGTGGTCTGCGACCCAGCCAATCCTGGGTCCCCTCGATATCGACGGGCTCCAGGTCGTGGCTTACGATCGGGATGGTGCGATCACGCGCGACCCGGCCAGTGCCGTCAGGCTGGGTGCCACGGTGACGGCGCGCGCAACCCGGCGGAGCGGCGCCATTGGGGTCGTGCTGCAGATCGCGCTCAGGAACTCCCGCAGATGAACCGCAACCGGCACGGCGCCGCCCTCGCGCTCACCGTGCTACTTCTGGCCATGATGATGACGATGGTAGGCGCCCTGCTGTTTCCGGCGGTGATGGACCGGCGCCTCAGCCGCAACGCGGTGCGCATTCACCAGGCGCTGGCCGCCGCGGAGAGCGGAACCGAAGTGGTAGTAGCCGGTTGGGGTCGCACTGATGCGCAGCTCGCTGCCGGGACGGGGGCGGGCGCGCGGGCGACGTGGTCGTTCGATGGGACGCTCGCGACGGGTTGGTACCGCGGGCAGGTGCGGCGGCTCAACGACCGTCTCTTTCTCATCGTGGCCGAGGGGTTCTCGAGCGACAGCGTTGCAAGACAACGGGTTGGGCTGCTCGTGCTCGCGGATACAGCGTCGGTAGTGTCGCGCGCAGGGTGGGTCCGGCTGCCGTAGCAGCTGCCTCCCCCCCCCCCCCCCGGTCCCTCCTCTCTCCCCGGCCCAATCCGTCAACTCTCCCGTGCCATTGACCGATCATTAACGACGAGGCGCGCGTAGACCCGCTTCGGTACCTGGTCCAGCTTGGTCGAGCCTCGGTGGGTGTGGTAAAGTGTGTGGAAGTTCAGTGGGGGCGCGTGGGATCTTGTGGAAAGTGACCTAAGTCACACGTAAGCCTACACTTGTCTAGGTAGCCTTAAAGTAGGTTGGAGCTTGACAAAAAGTGGGGCCGGCCATACTGTAGGTTGCCGTTCACCCCCCTTATCTCGTTGGAGTCTAGGGAGATATGGCATTTTTGGGGCTTGGAAAAAAGGCGAAGACGATCGGGCTCGACATCGGGAGCGGTCTGATCAAGATGGCCGTGATCGATCACGGCACCGGTCGGCCCACGCTTGCGCAGGTGGCCGTGACGCCGGTGCTTGCCGACGCGATCGTCGAGGGCGAAATCATGGATCCCGGTGTGGTCTCGGAGGCCATCCGGGGCCTGTTCGTCACGGCCGGTGTCAAGCAGAAAAAGGTCGCCGTTGCAGTTGGAGGCCGGGACGTGATCGTGAAGAAGATCCAGGTCGATCGCATGAGCGAGACCGATGCGTTCGATGTCGTGCGGTGGGAGGCACAGCAGTATGTGCCTTTCGACATCGAGGGGGTCGAACTCGACTTTCAGGTGCTCGATCCGGATGGCGAGGGGCTCCAGATGGACGTGCTCCTCGTGGCGGCCAAGCGCGAGTTGGTCGAGACCAGAATCTCCCTCCTCTCTGACGCGAACCTCGATGCCGAGATAGTGGACGTCGATGCCTTTGCGCTGCACAACGCCTTCGAGTTGAACTACCCCGACGCGATGGACGGGACCACGGCGCTGATCAACATCGGACACGAGGTCACGAACGTGAACGTGGTGCAGGAGGGTGTGCCGCTCCTAACGCGGGATCTGAGTGTCGGGACGCGGAAGTTCCGTGAGGATCTCCAACGCGAGCGTGGCATGTCGGCCGAAGACGCCGATCACCTGCTTCAGGGATTCGAGCGGAGCCCGGATCTCGATCCGTACGTGCAGAGCCGCGGCGACGAGATCGCGGTCGGTGTGGAGCGCGCGTCGGCTTTCCTCCAGACGGCGTCGCGGGAGACCGGGACGATCCAGCGCGTGTTCTGTTGCGGTGGCGGTGCCCGGATTCCGGGACTCACCGAGTTCATGAGTGAGCGGCTTCGGATGCCGGTGGATGTGGCCAATCCGTTGCAGGCGCTCGAGGTCAGCGAGGGGGCGTTCGGGACGTTGAACGTGGACGAGGTAGCGCCACTCCTGATGCAGTCGGTCGGGCTGGCGCTGCGGCAGACGTGATGCGAGGCGGATCACCATGATACGCATCAACCTCCTTCCGGGGGGACAGCGGCGGCGGCGTGTCGGGGGTGGGTTCCAGCTCCCTTCGGTCGGCGACCTGCTCGGGAAGATCAAGGAACCGCTGCTCTTGGGAGCAATGGGGTCGTGGGTTGTCGGGGTAGTGGTTGTTGGCGCGCTATGGTTCATGCAAGCGGGCGAGAGCGACGAGCTGGTGACCCGGCTGGAGCAACTCGAGGGACAGGAACGGCGGTTCCGCCGCATGATTTCTCGGAAGGCTCACGCGGTGAACATCCGCGATTCGCTCGTCGCCCAGCTCGAGGCCATTCGCGAGATAGACGGCGACCGGTATGTCTGGCCACACGTGCTCGAAGAGGTGACGAAAGCGCTGCCGGACTTCACCTGGCTCGTATCCATTGACGCGGTCACGTCGACGTTCGACGCGCTTGCGGATACGACGGTCCGGCCACCGGTGCGATTCACGATCGATGGACGCACATCCGACATCTCCGCGTACACGCGGTTCGTCAGCCAGCTGACCAACTCCCCGTGGGTGAGCTCCGCCGAGTTCGGCCCCATCCAGTCGGTGATCGAGCAGGATAGGCCGGTCCAGGCTTTCACGGTGACCGTGACCTTCCAGCAAGCCGACCCGCGTTTCCTGCGTACCGTGCCCCTCCAGGGGCCGGTGATCCAGTAGGAGGCCTATATGGCGATGAGTGCTAAGGAGCGGAAGCAGCTCCTCGGAATCCTGATCGTCCTTCCGGTGCTCGGCATCGCGGCGTTCTGGAACTACGTGCGCAAGCCGCGCATCGACGCCGCCGCCGAGACGAGTCTCAAGATCGACTCACTCCAAGCGGCAGTGGACACGGCTCGCGCCGATCTCCAGCGCGGCACGGTAGAAGATCTGCAGTTCCGCATAGACGACTACCAGGCCAGCCTGGATTTGATGCGCCAGCTCGTCCCGACGGGCGCCGAGGTGGCGAGTCTGATCAATGACATCTCCGACCGCGCCAAGCTGCGCAACGTGCACATCGCCGACCTGTCACCGCTGGGGTACGGCGAAGGCACCCGGTTCCGGGTTGCGCGATACCGGTTCGTTGTGCTCGGGCACTACGACGATGTCGGCGGATTCTTGTCGGACATCGCCTCGTTGCCGCGCATCATGGTCCCGACCGGATTGACCATCCAGATCGCGACGGACCAGACCGCCGTATCGCTCGGCGACACGACGGGATCGATGCTCCAGGCAACGTTCGAATTGCGCACGTTCGTCAAGCAGTCCGAGGTCGAACTGGAGGAAGGGGGCGCCGGTGGCGGCCCGTAAGGCAGGCGCGTGGATCGCGACGGCCCTGTTGGCGGCCTGCGGTGGGGGTGGGGGTGGGGGTGGTGGCGACGACGCGTCGGCCGGGACTCCGGCGGCGACGCCCGAGGTGCAGGCGGCGGTCCAAGATACGACGATACCGCAACAGGACACGACGGAAACACAGCTGGTGCGCGAGGCGTTCGCGTACCGCGGTGCGGGCCGGGATCCATTCATGTCCCTGCTGCGATCGGGCGATGTGCGGCCGCTGCCGCAGGATCTGCGGGTGCGAGCGATCAACTTCGATCCGCGCTATCCCCGGCGCAGCGTCGTCACTCTTCAGGATACGACGTCAGACCGTCGCTACACATTGCGTCTCGGCGACCAAGTCGGTCGCTTGCGGATCACTCAGATCCGAGAGACCGAGATCGTGATCACGATCGAGGAATTCGGCGTCGAGAGGCAGATCGTACTGCCGATTCGTCGCCTGCGGGAGGACTCAAGATGAAGCGGACCTTCGTTCTCGCGGCCGCCGGGCTGTTGCTGGCCGCGCCTCCGATTCTCGCCGCCGGCCCCGGTGAAGTCACGGCCGTGAGCGTGGTTCCGGGCGCCGGGCGGGCGCATGTCCTCATCGACGTGCTTGGCGATGTGACCTATGAGGACTTCACGCTGGCGAATCCGGCGCGCGTGGTCATCGACGTGACCGGCGCCACGCTGGCCAGCGCTGCCGCTCTCTATGACGGTGTCAACCGGGGCGGGATCGTCGACCTGCGATATGCGCAGTTCCGCCCCGACGTCGTGCGCATCGTCCTCGAGCTCGAGTCGCTGCGCGCTTACGACATAGAGCACGTAGATGGCGCAATCCGGCTCTCGCTCGGGACCGATCGCTCGTTTGCAGCGTGGTCCACACTCGAGCCGCGCGCGCTGGCCGAGGTCGCCGCGGGTGGCTTGTCTGGCTCACCGTATGCACTCGACGACTTCGAGGATGCCGCACAGCAGCAGGGGCAACAGCCACGCATTACTGTCACCTACGACTCGGCCTCGATCGCCGACGTCATGGCGGGGTTCGCGGCGTTCAGCGGGCGCTCGATCATCCTCGGGAAGAACGTGGCGGGTTTTGTTACGGCAGAGATCCGCAACCAGCCATGGGATGTCGCCTTCCGGTCGATTCTCGAGTCGCAGGGCCTCACCGCCATAGAAGAGGTGTCGGGCATCCTCCGGGTGGATGACCGCGAGGTCATCGCGGCGCGCGACTCGCTCGAGCCGGTCCGGACCAAGCTCCTGCGGATGAATTACGCGCGGGCGTTGTCACTCGTTCCGGTGGTGCAGTCCCTGCTCACCGCTCGCGGGAAAGTGGTTGCCGACACCGCCACGAACACGTTGATCCTCACCGACGTCGAGAGCCGCATTGTGGAGGACTCGGCGCTCATCGCGCAGCTCGACGTACGGACACCGCAGGTCTCGATTCAGGCCAAGTTGATCTTCGTCGATCGGACGGACATCGAGAATCTTGGAGTGCGGTACGACCTGGGGACATCCCGGCAGTTCTTCAACGAGCTCGTCGCACGTCCGGATCCTTCGTCGGCTGAACCAGTCGATGCCGACGGGAACGGCATTCCGGAGGCTTTTCAGCCGACGGAGTTCTTCCCCGCAGATACCAGGATCATTGACCTGGGCGGAAATGCGCTTTCGGCCATTGGGAATGCGAGCGCGACGATCACCAACCCGGCGCTGCAACTCGTGTTCTCCACGGCTATCGGGAGCTTCAACCTGACATCGTTCCTCGAGGCGCTGCAACAGGTAGATCTGGCCGATCTGCAGGCTGAGCCGCTGATCACGACCGCGGACAACACCGAGGCGGAGATCCTCGTTGGTGAAGAGACGCCGGTGCGGCAGATCGATGCTGGTTCACAGGGTCAGGGAACGGCACGGGCGGTGACGCAGTTTGTCACGACCGGCATCAACCTGCGTGTCACCCCGCACGTGACCGCCGATCGCAAGATTCTGCTCAAGGTGCACGCAGAGAATTCTTCGGTGCAGACCGGTCTGCCGGACATTGGGTTCACGTTCCGCCGCCAGCGCGCCGACAACCTGATTCTAGTGAACGATGGAGAGACGGCGGTCGTTGGCGGTCTCACGGTGACCGATATCACGGTCCAAAAAACCGGGATCCCGTTTCTTGTAGATCTACCGATCATCGGTAGGATCTTCGGTTTCACCTCGCGCCGCGAACAGCGCAGGGATCTGTTGATCCTGGTGACGCCTCATATCATCGACGAAGCGTCCGAGAATTAGACGGAGCCCAGAGGAAACGGGGCCGACTTCTATGATGAGAACTCTTCGCCGGACTGGCCTGACCCTGACGGGCACGCTGCTGCTTGCCGCGTGTAACCAGCAGCCGATCAACCCGATCGGCGTGTCTCAGGACACGCAGGGGCCCGTCCTTACGATCTCCAAGACGGCAGGGGATACCATCACCGTCTCAGACGGGATCACCTTCTCGGTTGGTGCGTCCGACAACCTGGGTCTGTTGACCGTCTCCATTGCCATGACTGGTGGGTTCACCGGCCGGGTCGATACGACGTTCAACACGGCGGTCACGTCGGCCAGCATCCCCGTGGCGATCCCGCTGCCGGAGAATACGACGGCGGGCGGAACGATCCTCATCACGGCGACCGCGGTCGACGGCAATGACAACGTGACGACGGCCATCGATTCCATCTTCCTCGTCAACAGTCAGGCGCTCACGGTCCGCCTGCTGCGGCCCAGCGCCGCGGCGGTGACTTCGTCCGGTCTGCAGATGCTGATCGAGGTGCAGGCTTCGCAGAAATCGGGCGTGCGCACAATCGGCTACACCGTGGCCGGGGTGGTGACAGATTCGAACTCGACCGGGTTCGCGTCCCCGCTACCGGACTCAGGGTCGTTTATCGATACGTTGTTGGTTCCGAGCAATACCAACGACGGTACGTTCGACATCGTGGGATTTGCTCAGGATTCCTCCGCACGCCGCGCATCGAGTTCACCGGTCACCGTGACGGTGCAGTCGGTGCAGAACGATCAAGATCCGCCGCTCGTCACGGTCCAGATTCTGGGCCGTGTCGAAGTGCGCGATTCGATAACCGTCCGGGCTACAGATCCAAGTGGGATTCAGACGATTGGCTGGGAGGCGCGGGAGATCATCGGCGGAACGGTGGTGGGCGGCGGTACGACCACGGTGGGTGGTTCGCTGACAGAGGCCACACAGCAATACAACCTGGATTTCAACTTCGCGATACTTCCTCAGACGGTGGAAATCAGGGCGTTCGGGATAGACGCAAACGGCAACCGCGGCGAAACGAGTCTCGATGGAGTCCTGGCTACCGCGTCCGGTAAAGTCGATACAACAATCGTCGTGTTTGGGATCACCAAGCCGCTCCCGGTGGGTGGGCGCGTGGCGGACGCCATATACAACCGCAACCTGAATGAAGTGTACCTGACCAACGTCGAGCTAAATCGGCTGGAGATCTTCCAGGTCACCGACACGTCGTTCGTCGCGAGCGGGATCCCAATTGGGTCGCGGCCCTGGGGCATCGCACTCTGGCCACAGGATACGCTCGGCGCCAACGCCAACCTTGTCATGGTCGCGAACTCCGGCGGAACGAACATCTCGATCGTCGATGTCGGAGCACGCCAGGAAGTTCGGCGGCATACCGTTCCGAACTTCATCATCGAGTTCGTGCAAACGGAGCTCGACCCGGCAACGAATACCATCAAGATCAAGATCGAGCGGCAGGAGTTCTCCGACCGACCACAGAACATCGGTGCGGTCTGTCTCCCAACGACCGGGACGACGACGTGCGCGGCGGACAGCATCTATGCGGTATACTCCACCACGCCCACGATCAGCCAGTTCGGAACCGACTTTTCGCAGCGTGGCTCCGTCCGGTGGGAGAACCTGACAGCCGGTACACCGCAATCGCATTTCTTCTGGGAACATTCCGGCGTGCCGCCGTCACCAGATTCGGACACGCTCCAGGTGATAGTGGACCGCGGTGCTGCGGTGGCTACCGATACGGTTCTCTCGGCCGCATGCGGTGTAACTGTGGATCGGCGCGCCATAGCGTTCGCGGACACGACCTTCGTGCGGAACTCCGGGAACTTCACCCGCGCAATCGTCGGTGAGGGCGGCATCATCGAGCCGTCGCTCGGGTTCGGCCGCGCACTCACATACGACGTGAACGGTGGGATCACGCAAGCCGCGTGCGCCGCCGTTGTCGTAGGCGTCAACTTCACCGGCCGGATCGAGACTGATGTCGGGATCTCCGCGCCGCGCCGCGCATTCGACTTGATCGGGAATACCGGCGTAGCCGTCCGGGGTGTGGCCGTGAACTTCAACGGACTCACCAATCTCCTACGGGCCGACTCCGTCTACGTGATCGATGAAGACCTGAAGCTCGTGGGACTCGTACCGGTCGCCGGTGGGAACCCCGGGATGGACCTGAACTTCAACCATGCTTTCGACGCCAAGTCGGCGGGAACGCCCACGTTCGGCGGCACGGGTGACCCCAACGACAGGCTGCTCTTTGCGGCCACGGACGGGCCGAACATCGAGGTCTTCGACACGTTCTTCTACGGTCTCGTGGCCACGATCCCAATTCGCGACCCCGTCATCGGACCGCTCCGCGTGGCACGTCTCGGCACGGGCGAACAGTTCCTCATCGGTGTCACCGCACGCGGCGTCGTGACCATCCGGTTGCCGGCCGTTGCGAATACGTTCCCCATCGTCGCGGGTGGCCGGTAGACGCGGCTCTGGCGGACAGTTGGCGCACGGAGCCCGGCCGGTCGGTCGGGCTCTCGTGTTGGTAGGTAGGCTGTCCGGCTGCCAAGGAGACGGTCTAGCGGCAGGTGGCGCGCCGAGTGTAGTGTTGCTGCGTGCTCGTCTCCGGTTCCATAGCCATCCCAGTCACGCGCTGAGCGTCCCCGCATGATCCGTTTCACCACCGCTGGCGAATCACATGGCAAGGCTCTGGTAGCGATCCTCGAGGGTGTGCCTGCGGGGCTTGCGCTGCGCGCCGATCAGATCGACCGCGAGTTGCGGCGGCGGCAGATGGGACACGGGCGCGGCGCCCGGATGAAGATCGAGGCCGACGCGGTCGAGATCCTGAGCGGCGTGCGGGCCGGCGAGACGATTGGGTCTCCCATCGCGTTGCTCGTGCGTAATCGTGACTGGGACAATTGGGTGGATATCATGTCACCCGAGCCGGATCCGGACGGGGTGGAGCGACGTAGGCAGCTGTTACGTCCCCGACCGGGGCACGCCGATCTGACCGGTGTCCTGAAGTATGACCGCACCGACGCCCGCGACGTGCTGGAGCGCGCCAGCGCCCGCGAGACAGCGGCACGCGTGGCGTGTGGCGCTGTCTGTCGCGTTCTCCTTGACGAGTTCGGGATCGTGGTCGGCAGCCACGTGGCCGAACTCGGCGACGTCCGCGCCACGCTGCCCGATCCGCTCCCCGCCGATATCAATGGTGCCGCGGATGCATCGGCGGTCCGGTGCCTCGATGCGGCGGCAAGCGCCAGGATGGTCGAGCGCATCGATCAGGCAAAGAAACAGGGCGATACGCTGGGCGGCATTGTCGAGGTGATCGCCCGCGGCGTACCCGTGGGGTTGGGGTCGCACGTCTCCTGGGACCGCAAGCTCGATGGCCGTCTTGCACGCGCGTTGATGTCCATTCCGGCGGTGAAAGGTGTGGAGGTCGGTCTCGGGTTTGACACGGCACGCCGCCCCGGCTCCCAGGTGCACGACGAGATCGTCCTGGGCGGGACGCCCGCGGCTGGAGGGTTCGGACGAACGACGAATCGGGCCGGCGGTCTCGAGGGCGGGATGACCACCGGGCAGCCCCTCACACTGCGCGTCGCAATGAAGCCCATCTCCACGTTGATGCGCCCGCTCGGGACGGTCGACCTGCGCTCCGGCGAACCCGCGCAGGCGCAGTCCGAGCGCTCCGATGTCACCGCGGTGCCGGCGATGGGAGTGATCGCAGAGGCCATGGTAGGGATCGTGCTCGCCGACGCCATGGTCGAGAAGTTCGGCGGAGACTCCATGACCGAGATGCGCGCGGCCCACGAGGGGTACCTCCAGCGGCTCACCGCACGGCTCGACGCTCTCGCCGACTAGAGCCACCACGTGGCGCGGCATGTGATTCTCGTGGGGTTGCCCGGAGCCGGTAAGACTACGGTCGGAGCCCTCGCAGCGGCCCGGCTGGGTACTTGGTTCCTGGATCTGGACGAAGAGATCGAACGGCGGGAGGCGACGTCAATCACGCGGATTTTCGCGGACCGGGGTGAAGTCGTGTTCCGTGATCTCGAGCGCCAGGTCATGGCGGACGCGCTCGCACGCAACCCTGGGGTGATAGCGGCGGGCGGGGGATGGGCCGCGCAGCCCGGGAATATGAGTGCCGCCCGGGGGGAAGGGAGAACGCTCATGCTATACCTTAATACAGGTACCGAAACGGCCGCGGCGCGCACTGCGGGAACGACCCACAGGCCACTGCTCGGGAGCGGGGGCGTGGGCGACCATCGCGCCGCCCTCGACGAGCTGTTAGCCCGGCGCGGGTCCTTCTACCGGGAGGCCGATGCCACGATCGAGACCGACGAACGGACGGCCGACGAAGTGGCTGCCGAGGTCGTGGCGCTTGCGCATGCCATCGGGGTGTAGTAATAATGCGCCCCGACCGGTCCCGGGCTCACCGCCCGGTTTGGCGTTGTAAGTAGTTGTTTTGCAATGTTTTGTCTTGTCGGCCTAGCTGGGGGTTGCGGGTCCCGTCTGGGCCGTTGCGGTCTGTGGACCCCGGGGTTGAGCGATTGTTGATGCGGACACGTAATGGATGGGGCGCGACACTCGGACGGCCCGCGTAGGAACAGCGAGAAACCATGGCACGAAAGAAAAGCACGCTACTCGTAGTGGAGTCACCCACCAAGGCAAAGACGGTGGGGAAGTATCTCAAGGACCTCGGCGCCGAGTTCAAGGGCTTCACCGTCAAGGCCACGGTGGGGCATATCCGCGATCTCCCCCAGCGCGAGTTGGGCGTCGATGTCGAGAACGACTTCACGCCGAAGTACGTCACGATTCGCGGCAAGGGGAAGACGCTGGCGGAGTTGAAGAAAGCGGCGAAGACGGCCAGCGCCGTGTACCTGGCGACGGACCCCGATCGCGAAGGGGAGGCCATTGCATGGCACGTCGCGTCCCAACTCGGCGATGGACAGGACGTGCGGCGGGTGCTGCTACACGAGATCACCAAGGACGCCGTTCGTGATGCCATCGCCCGGCCCGGCAGGATCGACGACCGGAAGGTCGAAGCTCAGCAGGCGCGCCGCATCCTCGATCGGCTCGTTGGCTACAAGACGAGCCCAATCTTGTGGAAATCGGTCAAGACCGGGCTGTCGGCTGGCCGCGTGCAAACCGTCGCGCTCCGGATGATCGTCGAGCGGGAACGCGAGATACGCGCGTTCAAACCCAAGGAATACTGGACCATCGAAGTCGATCTCGAGGCGAAGCGCAAGAAGTTCCAGGCGAAGCTCCACAAAGTGAGCGGCAAGAAGCCGGACCTGCCGTCAGAGGCAAAGGCGGACCAGGTCGTCAAGGCGGTGCAGGGCAAGCCGTTTGTCGTATCGGCGGTGACGCGTCGCAAGCGTCGGAAGAACCCATCGCCTCCGTTCACGACGAGCACGTTGCAACAGGAGGCCGCCAAGCAGCTCGGGTTCTCCGCGCAGCGCACCATGCGGGTGGCACAACAACTCTATGAAGGCATCGAGGTCGGGTCGGAGGGTGCGGTTGGGCTGATCACGTACATGCGGACAGACTCGACCCGCGTGGCGCCGGTAGCGCTCGACGCGGTGCGCAGCTTCATCGAGGAGCACTACGAGGCTGACTACCTCCCGGCAAAAGCAAATGTCTACGCCAACAAGAAAGGGGCGCGTGCGCAGGATGCGCACGAGGCAGTACGGCCGTCCGACGTGGTCCGCCGGGCGGAGGGCATCAAGAAGCACCTGAGTGCGGATCAGTTCAAACTGTACCAGCTCATCTGGCGGCGTTTCGTGGCGTCACAGATGATGCCCGCGGTGTACGATACGACGACGATCGATTTCGAGATCGGCAAGTACCTGTTCCGTGCAACCGGGTCGATCGTCCTCTTCGACGGGTATCACACGGTGTATCACGAGGTGCGCGAGGCGGAAGACCCGCAGACCCTCGAGGACCTTAGGCCGGTTCCGTCGATTGCCAAGGGGGACGAGGCCAAGGTCAAGGCGATCACGCCCTCGCAACACTTTACCGATCCGCCGCCGCGTTTCAGCGAGGCGAGTCTCGTCAAGGAGCTCGAGAAGCTGGGTATCGGTCGTCCCAGCACCTACGCGTCGATCATCTCTACACTGCGTCAGCGCGACTATGTGACCGTGGAGAAGCGCCGCTTCACGTCGACGGAGCTGGGAGAAACGGTCGAGCAGGTGATGGTGAGCTGTTTCCCGGACATCTTCAACGTGCAGTTCACCTCGGAGATGGAGACCGAACTCGACAAGGTGGAGGAGGGAGATCTCGGGTGGAAACAGGTCCTGCGGAACTTCTATCAGCCCTTCGAGAAGGCGCTCAGCGGGATCGACCCGGCCGAGTTGGCAAAGAAGGTGCACAAGATAGAGTCGAAGGATCTCGGACCGTGTCCCGAATGCGGCGAGGAATTGCACGTGAGGAGCGGACGGTTCGGACCGTTCATTGCCTGCACCAAGTACCCGGAATGCCGCTACACGAAGCCGCTCAAGCGGGACAAGGTGCCCGACAAGCCGACGGACGAGATCTGTAAGGAATGTGGGTCCCCCATGGTCATAAAGACCGGCCGGTACGGCGAGTTTCTGGCGTGCACGCAGTATCCCAAGTGCAAGCACACGCGGCCCGTCCCCATGGGCATCAAGTGCCCAACCTGTAAGGAGGGCGAGCTCGTCGAGCGCCGGACGCGGCGTGGGAAGTCGTTCTACGGGTGCCTGCGGTATCCCGAGTGCGAGTTCTCCACGTGGTTTCGCCCGGTGCCCACCGAGTGTCCATCGTGTGGCTTCGCCGGCGCGGAGCGGCGGTCCACCAAGGCAAAGGGTGAGTTCCGCCGGTGTCTGAAGTGCGGGAACGAATTCGCCGCGGAGGAGGAGACGCCGGCCGCGGCTGCCGGGTGACGATCGCGGTCATCGGCGGCGGCCTGGCGGGGTGCGAGGCCGCGTGGGCGCTGGCGGAGCGGGGCCTCAATGTGGAACTCCGCGAAATGCGCCCCGTGGTGCGGACGCCCGCCCACCAGACGGACCGGCTCGCCGAGATCGTCTGCAGCAACACTTTCAAGTCCATAGAACTCACGAACGCGCACGGGCTCCTTAAGGCGGAGCTCCGACTGCTCGGCAGCTTGCTGCTCGAGGTGGCGGAGGGTGCGCGTGTGCCGGGTGGGTCGGCGCTGGCGGTTGATCGCGATGTCTTCAGCCGCGACGTCACGTCACGTATCGTCGAACATCCCCTTATTAGAGTCGTACGCGAGGAAACGACGACGCTACCGTCACCGGGAATCGTCGCGACGGGTCCGTTGACCTCCGATGTCCTGGCCCGGGCCATAGCCGCGCGACTGGGGCGTACGTCGCTGGCGTTCTTCGATGCCATCGCCCCCATCGTCAGCGCGGAGTCGTTGAATCATGAGGAGCTGTATCGAGCCTCTCGGTACGGCAAGGGCGGCGGGGACGATTACCTAAATGCGCCACTCGATGCCGCTGCCTACGTGGCATTTGTCGAGGCGCTGCGGTCGGGAGATCAGTTCGAGCCGCCTGATTTCGATGCGGTGCCGTACTTCGAGGGCTGTCTACCAATCGAGGAGATCGCCGCGCGTGGCGCGGAATCGCTGCGTTTTGGGCCCATGAAGCCCGTCGGTTTGCCGCATCCGCGGACGGGCCGGATCCCGCACGCAGTGGTGCAGCTGCGTCAGGAGGACCGTGCCGGTCAGATGTGGAATCTCGTCGGTTTCCAAACGCGGCTGCGGATTCCCGAGCAGCGCCGGATCTTCCGATCGCTTCCGGGGCTGCGCGACGCCGAGTTCTTGCGCTGGGGCAGCATCCATCGCAATACGTACGTGAATACTCCGGCGTCGCTCACGGCACACCTGTCGGCGCCTGACGATGAGCGACTCATCTTCGCTGGCCAACTAGTCGGCGTAGAGGGGTATACCGAGTCGCTTGGCACAGGTATTCTGGCGGGCATCAACATGGCGCGCGTCGTGAGCGGTCTTGCGCCGTGCCTGCCGCCGGTGGAGACCATGCTCGGGGCGTTACTGCGATACGTGCACACGACGGATCCGGCACGCTTCCAACCAATGAACGCGAACTTCGGGCTGCTCCCGGTTCTGCCACAACGCGTGCGGGACAAGAGGCGGAAGCGAGAGCTTCTGGCAGAGCGGGCGCTGGACGCCATGCGAGCGTTTGCGGAGAGCCTTGTGTCTCAGCCAGCATGAAGGGTCGACGGCGCGACGGTCGGGTCGAGATCGAGGAGTTTGTTGTCTTTCTCGAGAAAGAGCGCAACGACTCGCCCAATACGGTCAGCGCCTACGCCCGTGACCTGGAGCGTTTTCGCGGCTTCGCGGAAGAGTACTACGGTGGCGTGGGAAGCTGGTCTTGGAGCACCGTGGACCGCCTAGCCGTGCGTGGCTTCATGGGCTCGCTGACCAGGTGCGGACTCTCCAAGCGCACCGTTGCCCGAGCCGTATCGGCGCTGCGCACTTTCTATCGGTTCCTGAGCGATCGCCATGGCATCGAGGCGAATCCGGCGAAGAGCATCCGTCTGCCCAAGGCGGATCGCCGGCTCCCCGCGGTGCTCAGCCGGGGCGAGGTCGACGAGATGTTCCAGTTGGCCGAAGCGGCGGCGCAACGCGGCGGCTTCCGCCCCCGGCGCGATCTCGCCATCCTCGAGCTCTTCTACGGGACGGGCATGCGGCTCGCGGAACTGTCCGTGCTCAATACGGGAGATGTCGACGTCGTGTCCGATCAGGTGAAAGTGCGGGGAAAGGGGCGCAAAGAGCGGATTCTCCCGCTAGGGAGTTTTGCGGCTCGCGCGCTGCGGCGCTACCGCCGAGAGCGAGATCGGTTCCTCGATTTGCTGCCCCGGCAGGGTGATGGACGGGCGCTCTTTCTGTCACGCTCGGGCCGGCGCCTGTCCCCCCGGGGGGTCCAGCGGGTGGTGCGCGCGTTCCTCCGCACACTCGACCAGCGGGCCGGCCTACGCGTGCACACGCTCCGGCATACATTCGCGACCCATCTCCTGGACGGAGGTGCGGATCTGCGGGCGGTGCAGGAACTGCTGGGACACAGTTCGCTGAGTACCACGCAAGTGTATACTCATACGAGCGTGGAGCGGTTGAAGAAGGTGTATCATCAGGCGCATCCGCGCGCGTAAGTGCGGATGCTGGTCAATTGATCTCGAGTACTACGGTGAGCCAGGGGCCCCGGTGCGGGTTCCCGGAAGGGGTACGGTGCGATGGAGACTGTTCGGGCCACAACCATCCTGTGCGTGCGCAAGGGCAGCGCAGTCGTCATGGGTGGCGACGGTCAAGTGACGGTTGGCGAGACGATCATGAAGGCGCATGCCAAGAAGGTCCGCGTGATCGGCGGTGGGCGAGTTCTCGCCGGTTTTGCCGGCGCAGCAGCGGACGCGTTCACGCTCTTCGAGAAATTCGAGGAGAAACTGGAACGGTTTCCGGCAAACCTGCCTCGGGCGTCCGTAGAGTTGGCCAAGGACTGGCGCAGCGATCGCGTGCTGCGACGCCTCGAGGCGCTTCTGGCGGTGGCGGACCAGTCACACGCGTTCGTCCTTTCCGGATCGGGTGAGTTGATCGAACCCGACGATGGCCTGCTGGCGATCGGGAGTGGGGGCGACTACGCGCTGGCGGCCGCGCGGGCTCTTGTGGGCACCGATCTAACCGCACGGGAGGTCGTCGAGCGGAGTCTCGAGATTGCCGCTGGGATATGTGTGTACACTAACGACAACGTGTCAATTCTCGAACTGGGCGCGACGCCATGACCGATCCATCCACCCCCGTCGAGCAGCCGGACGCCGAGCGTCCTGCCGAGCCGGCGCCGTGGCTCGAGGAGCTTCCGCCGCGTAAGATCGTGGCGGAGTTGGACCGGTATATAGTGGGCCAGGATCCCGCCAAACGCGCGGTAGCGATCGCGGTGCGCAACCGGTGGCGCCGACAGCAGGCCCCCGAGGATATCCGCGACGAGATCGCCCCGAACAACATCATCATGATCGGCCCGACCGGCGTCGGAAAAACGGAGATCGCTCGTCGCCTCTCCCGCCTGGCGGGTGCGCCGTTCATCAAGGTCGAGGCGTCGAAGTTTACCGAGGTCGGTTACGTCGGGCGGGACGTAGAGTCGATGATCCGTGATCTGGTCGATGTCGCCATCAACATGGTGCGGAATGAGCGTGAGGACGAGCTGTTCCCGACGGCGGAGGAGCGGGCGGAGAAACGATTGCTCGATCTCCTGTTACCCCCAAATCCAGCGGCTCCGACGGCCGCGCCAACGCGTGCTCCGATCGCGGACGCCGCCGCAGCGGAAACGGGTGCGAGTGACACGGGAGCCGCCGCCAGGCTGTTTGTCGTCTCGCCCGACGGTGAGACATCGACCGACGATGTGCCGGGTGACGAGACTGAGGAGGCACGGCGTAGGCGCACGATCGAGAAACTGCGCGCATTGCTTCGTGACGGGAAGTTGGAGGACCGGGAGGTTGAGGTCGAGGTCCAGCAGCAGAATCTCCCTCTGCTCGACATGATGCAACCGCCCCCTGGGATGGAGGGTCCCGACATCAACTTCACCGAGATGCTCCAGGAGATGTTGCCAAAGCGAACGAAGCGGCGGCAGGTGCGGCTCAGCGAAGCCCGGCGCATCCTCGTCGATGAGGCACTTCGCAAACTCGTCGATATGGACGATGTCGTGAACGAATCTCTCGATCGCGTCGAGAATCACGGTATCGTTTTCATCGACGAACTCGACAAGGTCGCGGGTGAGCGCAACCAGGCGGGTCCCGATGTATCGCGCGAAGGGGTGCAGCGAGATCTGTTGCCGATCGTCGAGGGATCGACGGTGCAAACACGATATGGGTACGTTCGCACGGATCATATCCTGTTCGTGGCCGCTGGTGCGTTCCACGCTGCCAAACCGTCGGATCTCATTCCGGAGCTGCAGGGGCGCTTCCCCATTCGCGTCGAGCTGGCGCCGCTTACGGAAGACGACTTCGTTCGCATCATGACTGAGCCGGAAAACGCGCTCACCAAACAGTATCAGGCTCTGTGTGCCGCCGAAGGCGCAACATTGGAGTTTCCCGAAGACGGCGTCCGCGAGATCGCGCGCATCGCCACACAACTCAACGGCAACCTGGAGAACATCGGCGCCCGCCGATTGCACACTGTGATGTCGACGCTGCTCGAAGACCTGCTGTTCGATCTGCCGGATGTGCAGGACAAGCACGTGGTGTTCGATGCACCCACGGTGCAGGCGCGACTGCGACGCATCCTCGAGGACGAGGACCTGCAGAAATACATCCTCTAGCAGCTCCCCTCGGCGCCCTCGCCTTTACAGACGGCCGCCGGGTCGGTAGGATTCTCGGTCCAATCCTGTCATTATGGCTCATAACCCGCCAGATATGCCGAAACGAGACTATCTAGCATTCGACGATCTTTCCCGCGCGGAGATCCTGGCGCTCTACGATCTCGCCGCTCGCATCAAGCGTGAGGAATACGACGTGCGCCCTTTGGAGGGCAAGACGCTCGGGATGATCTTCACCAAGAGCAGCACGCGGACGCGCGTCTCTTTCGAGGTGGGGGCGTTCCATCTCGGGGGGCATGCTCTGTTTCTCTCGTCGCGCGACATTCAGCTTGGGCGCGGCGAGCCGATCGCGGACACTGCGCGCGTGCTGTCACGTTACGTCGACGGCATCATGATCCGGACCTTCGAGCACGCTGAGGTCGAGGCGCTGGCGCAATACGCCACGATCCCGGTGATCAACGGACTCACGGACCTGCGACACCCGTGTCAGGTTCTCGCGGATCTGTTCACCGTGCAAGAGGCACTGGGTGGTTGGGAGGGACGGGTCGTCGCTTGGGTCGGCGACGGGAACAACATGGCGAACTCGTGGCTCACCGCGGCTGCCGCACTCGGATTCGAGTTACGCCTGGCCTGCCCCGAGGGATACGAGCCGGACGCGGACATTCTTGCCCGGGCCAAGGATCGGACCACTGTCATGCTGACACAGGATCTCCGCGAGGCGACACGCGGTGCGCACGTCGTCACCACCGATGTGTGGGCGTCGATGGGACAGGAAGGGGAGGCCGACCGCCGGACGGCCGCGTTTGCCGGGTACCAGGTGACGTCGGAACTGATGGCCCTTGCCGATGCCTCGGCCATCTTCCTGCACTGTCTTCCCGCCCATCGTGGGGAAGAGGTTGCGGCGACGGTCATCGACGGGCCACAGTCACGCGTGTTCGATGAGGCGGAAAACCGACTGCACGTTCAGAAGGCGCTCATGGCGACTCTGATGGGATAGTGCGCGGTAAGCGGTACGCGGGAGTACATCTGCTGACCCGCTCACTGCTCACGGCGTACGCCAGGGAGTTGGCGAATGACTGATGATCTACAGCGAACACCGTTTCACGATCTCCACATAGCGGCAGGTGCCAAGATGGTACCCTTCGCCGGTTTCGCGATGCCGCTCCAATACACGACGGGAATACGGCGTGAACACGAGGCGGTGCGCACCTCTGTTGGTGTGTTCGACGTGTCTCATATGGGCGAATTCGAGATCACCGGTCCCGACCGGAATGCCTTTGTGAATCGCCTCACGTGCAATGACGTGGGTGCTTTGGAAACAGGGCAGGCGCAGTACTCGGCGCTGCTAAATGATCGCGGCACGTTCGTGGACGATTGCCTCGTCTATCGGTTCGCCGACAAGGTGATGATCGTCGTCAATGCCGCGAATCTCGCGAAGGATTGGGACCATGTCGTCTCTCATAAGGCGGGCAACGTCCGACTGAAGGACATCTCGGCAGATGTCACGCTGCTTGCGGTACAGGGACCGAAGACCCAGGAGGTGTTGCAGCCGCTCACGGGCACGGATCTGTCGGCGCTCCATTACTACCACTTCGACGTGGGCGCCGTCGCAGGTGTGGATTGTTTTATCTCGCGCACGGGTTATACGGGTGAGGACGGATTCGAGTTGTACTTCCGGCCAAGACATGCAGAGACGGTATGGCGTGCCCTTGCCGGTGCCGGCGTTCCCCCCATTGGGCTCGGCGCGCGCGACTCGCTGCGTCTCGAAGCCGGCCTCGCGCTCTACGGCTCCGACATCGACGACACCGTGAACCCCTACGAGGCGCGCTTGGGCTGGATCGTCAAGCTCCAGAAAGGTGCCCCGTTTACCGGAAAAGCGGCGTTACAGAACGTCAAGGCGAACGGCCCGACCCGCAAGTTGGTCGGCTTCTCGTCTGAACAGAATGGCGTCATTCCGCGCCCGGGAATGGACATCTATCTCAAGGATCACAAGGTGGATGTTGTGCGGAGCGGAGGCTTCAGCCCCACACTTGGCAAGGGGATCGGAACGACCTATTTGCCGACGCATTCGGTCGATCCGGGGACGACGTTCCAGGTGGACATGCGTGGCAAGCGTGTGGACGTGCAGGTCGTGAAGCTGCCATTCTACCGCGGCAGTGTCAATCCACACTAGGATGCCGATTCGCGTTGCCGTGCTGACCGTTTCCGATCTCGGTGCCAGGGGCCAGCGAGCGGACACATCTGGCGATGCTATCATCTCGTGGGTGGCTGGGCGCGGGTTCACCCTGGCCGCACGCGAAGTGGTAGCTGACGAGAGCGATCTCGTTGCGAGAACCCTGGCGGTGTGGGCGGACGACGGCGCCGCCGATCTCATCGTGACGACTGGTGGGACCGGTCTCGGGCCTCGCGATGTCACTCCGGAAGCCACGCGCGCCGTGATTGAGCGAGAGGCGCCCGGTATCGCGGAGGCAATCCGTGCAGCGAGCAGGGAATCGTTTCCCCGTAGCGCGTTGTCTCGTGGCTTGGCCGGCACGCGTGCGGCTGCGCTGATCGTGAATCTTCCCGGCAGTCCGTCTGGTGTGCGCGACGGGCTTACAGTGCTCGATCCGCTCGTCGAGCACGCCGTGCAGATTATCACCGGCCAACCGACCGATCACTGATGCCCGACCGCGTGTTGCTCACGATGGACGATCTCGAGGTGGCGGTGCCGCTCAACGCCGCGTTCGAGGCGGGGGGCTATGAGACGTCGCTGGTATCGTCGTTGGATGACGTGCGGAAGGCGCTTCGTGGGGCCGAACCGGATGTGGTTCTGCTCACCGGCGCACTCCACGAGCGGCCCGCGATGGAGTTGGTCGCTCTGGCGCAGCGTGACGCGATCTCTACGCTCGGGTTACTCGAGGCAACCGAAGGGAACCCATCGCACCTGGCGCGCGAACTCGGGCTAACCGCCTGGATGCGCAAGCCGGCCGATCCGACGGAAGTTCTAGGGTTGGCGGCGCGACTCGTCGAGCGTCGCAAGCTCCAGGAACACACGGGGATTATTGGGGAGAGCCCGGCGCTTCAGCAGGTTCTAGTCAAAATCGAGCAGATGGCACCCGTGTCGAGTACCGTGCTCATCGAGGGCGAGTCCGGAACGGGAAAGGAGCTGGTCGCACAGGCGATACACGCGCTCTCGCCGCGGCGGGACAAGCCGTTCATCGCGGTGAGCTGCGCCGCGCTTCCGGAGTCGCTGCTAGAGTCGGAGGTCTTCGGGCACGAGAAGGGTGCGTTCACGGGCGCCGCGGAACGACGGCTCGGTCGCTTCGAGCTGGCGCACGGTGGGACGTTGTTGCTGGACGAGGTCGGCGAGATGGCGCCGTCGCTTCAGGTCAAGCTGCTTCGTGTCTTGGAGAACAGGAGCTTCTTCCGCGTGGGCGGCGCACAGCCGATTCGGGTGGATGTGCGTGTAGTCGCCGCCACCAACAAGGGGCTGAAAGAAGCTGTTCTGGCAGGCGAGTTCCGGGACGACCTGTTCTACCGACTGAACGTGCTGTCCATCTATCTGCCACCGCTGCGAGAGCGCAAGAGTGATATCCCCATCCTGGTGCGGCACTTCATCCGGGATCTCAACGCGGAACACGGTCGCTCGTTCAAGGGCATGACCGCCGAGGCGGTAGACATCCTCGTCAACGCGCATTGGCCGGGCAACGTACGCCAGTTGCGGAACCTCATCGAGTCCATGGTCGTCCTTGCGCCCGGTCGTGAGATTGGGGCGAGCGACATTCCGCACGACATTCGTGACGGCGGAACGCGCCTTCTGCCCATGCGCCTGCTCCCGGAAGCTTCGCAGGAGATCGCCGGCCGGGAGTTGGAGTTCATCTTCCGGAGTCTCGTCGAGCTCAAGGTCCAAGTCGAAGATCTCAGGCGGCGCATTGATGATGCACCGCATTCGGTCGGGGTGATCGACGTCGGTCGGGCGCCCCGATATCCGACTGCCGTCGAGATCGTTGCCGACGAGCCCGACCAATCCCGCGACGTCATCTACCACGACGGCATGACGATGGCAGAGGTCGAGAAAGCTGCCATCGAGGCGGCGCTCAACGAGACGCGCGGCAATCGGCGTCGCGCGGCTGAGCGCCTCGATATCGGCGAGCGGACGCTGTACCGCAAGATCAAGCAGTACGGGTTGGCGTAATTGACAACGCTTAATGGGCTCAACCGCCGCCTTCTGGCATGTCGGGCGTGTCCGCGCCTGGTCGAGTACCGCGAGCGCATCGGGCGCGACAAGAAGCGTGCGTATGAGGATTGGTCCTACTGGAGTCGGCCGGTACCGGGTTTCGGTGACCCCAGTGCACGACTCGTCCTAGTCGGGCTCGCGCCCGGGGCACACGGCTCCAACCGAACCGGTCGCATGTTCACCGGGGACGCGAGCGGCGACTGGTTGTACGACACGTTGCATCGATATGGTTTCGCTAACCAGGCGCTCTCCGCCTCGCGCGATGACGGTTTGCATCTCCATGACTGTTACATCACCGCCGCCGTCCGGTGTGCGCCGCCGGGCAACAAGCCCGTCAAAGCGGAGTTCGACGCGTGCCGCCCATACTTAGTCAAGGAGCTTCAGTTTCTTCACAACACGCGCGTCGTGCTGGGGCTGGGTCGGATAGGGTTCGATGCCTGGCTCAAGGCTGCCGGATGGTGGACGGCAATGCCGCCCGCCGACAGACCGCGGTTTGCGCATGGGGCCGAGACCACCTTGGCCGACGGCACGTGCCTGATCGCCTCGTACCATCCGAGTCGGCAGAACACGAACACGGGCACTCTCACCCGCCGCATGTGGCACGCCGTCTTTCGGCGCGCGCGGCGCCGGCTCGATCTCACCGACTCCACCCCTTGAACCTCAACCCGGAGCCCGTGTAGAATACTCGCTGTAACTGCACGGCCAAACGTCACATACCTGATGAAACTATGTCTTTACTCGAGTTAACCGAGGTCACCAAGCGCTTTGGCGCGGTGACGGCGGTGGACGGCGTAAGCTTTTCGGTCGACAGGGGCCAGGTGGTTGGGTTCCTAGGGCCGAACGGTGCGGGCAAGTCCACCACGATGCGCATGATTACGCAGTTCCTGGAACCGGATGCCGGAGAGCTGCGACTCGACGGCGTTCCGATTACGGAGGCGGGACGTGCGGCCAAGCGGCGGATCGGCTACCTACCCGAAAACAACCCGCTCTACGCCGAGATGTTGGTGTCGGAATATCTCGACTTCATCGTGCGGTTGCGGGACATCCCTGTGCCGGAGCGGGCGAGGGCGACCGACGAGGCCGTAACACAGACGGCCATAGAAAGCGTCTACTACCGTCCGATCGGTGAGTTGTCGAAGGGATACCGGCAGCGTGTCGGATTCGCGCAGGCGATCATGCATCGGCCGGACCTCTTGGTACTCGACGAGCCGACCGAGGGACTGGACCCAAACCAACGCGTGGAGATCCGGCGTCTCATCACGCATCTCGGTGCCGACCGCACGGTCCTGCTCTCGACGCACGTGCTCTCCGAAGTGCTGCACACCTGCACGCGGCTGCTGATCATCAATCAGGGGCAGATCGTCGCGGACGGGTCCGTCGATGAGTTGATGGCGCAAGCTGAGGGGTTGGTACGGGTGTCAGTCGAGGTGGAAGGGGTCAACGTCTCCGATGCCCTGAACGAGTTGGCGGCGGTACACGAGGTCGCGCCGCGTCAGGCACCGGCGGGCCGTGCCGCGTTTACGCTCACGGCAGAGAGCGGTGCGGACGTGCGACCGCTCATCTTCGAGTTGGCCCGGACGAACGGCTGGACGCTGTACGAACTACACCAGGAGACCGCTAGCCTGGAGGACGTCTTCCGCCAACTCACACAGGGAGATGGAAACGACGGGAGGGACGCATGAAGGCGGTGTGGACCATTGCGCAGCGCGAACTGCGTGCGCTCTTCGATCATCCGACCGGCTACATCCTGCTCATCGTTTTTCTGGCGGTGAACAATTTCCTGTTCTTCCGGCAGGCGTACCTGGTGGGCATTGCCTCGCTGCGTCCGATGCTCGATCTGCTCCCCTGGTTGCTGCTCTTCCTGATTCCGGCGGTCACGATGCGAATCCTTGCGGAGGACACGCGCACGGGAACGATCGAGATCGTGTTGGCGCAGCCGATTACCGAATGGGAGCTATTGCTCGGCAAGTACGTAGGCGCGGTGTTGTTCCTGTGGATTGGGTTGGCGGTCACGCTTGCGGTGCCGATTGGCCTGTCGCTCGGAGCCGATCTACACGTTGGGGTGATCATCGCGCAGTATGTCGGGTCCGCACTGCTCATTGCCGGATTAGCGGCGGTGGGAACATGGGCGTCGAGCCTCACGCCCAATCAGATCAGCGCGTTCATCCTTGGGGTAGGCGTGATGTTCGTGCTCGTGCTGGTAGGTCTCAGCCCGCTGATCGTCGGACTACCTCCGGCTCTGGGCGCTCTGGCCGCCCGGCTGGGTGTACTCACCCATTTCGAGAACATCGGACGCGGGGTCATCGACCTGCGCGACGTCGTCTATTTCGCGTCACTCGCCGCGGTCTTCCTGGTGCTCGCGTATGCGGCGTTGATGGGCAGGCGGTTCGCGGCCGGCAGCGTGGCACACAACCGTCTGCGCCTGGGTGCCGCCACGTTGGTCGCGGTTGCGGTCGTTGTGAACCTGCTCGGTCGGTACATCGGTGGGCGGATCGACCTCACGCCGGGGAACGCATACACACTCTCTCCCGCGACCCGGGACCTCGTGCGCAACCTCGACGACCTCGTCACGCTCAAGCTGTTCGTGTCGAAGGACCTTCCGCCCGAGATCGCGCTGCTGAAACGTGACATCGACGACCTGTTCGCCGACTTGCGCTCGGCGGGTGCGGGAAACGTACGTGTCGTCGAACGCGACCCGGCAAAGGATGAGGATGTCCGGGAAGAGGCGAGCAATCTTGGGATTCCGCCCATTCGGTTCAACGTGATAGGAGAGGGCGAGCTCCAGATCAAGGAAGGATACATGGGACTGGCAATGCAGTACGCGGCGGAGACGGAGACAATTCCGCTGATCCGGCGGACTGACGACCTCGAGTATCGTCTCGCCTCGGCCATACGATCCATGTCACAGGTAGATCAGCCCTCCGTGGGACTCGTGACGGCTGCCGGCAACCCCATGGCGCCCACCAGCTATCAGGCGCTGCGCCAGCAGCTCTCGCAGGCCTACGATGTTAGCACCGTGCCGTTCCCCTCGGATTCCCAGCCGAGCGACGACCTCGACGTGCTCGTGATCGCCGGCGAGCCGGACTCGCTGCCCCCCGCGCAGGTCGATCGATTGCGCGCGTTCTTCGCGCGGGGTGGGAGTGCCTTGATCATGGCGAGCGGTATGACGATCGACGCTCAGCAGCCGTTTGCGTCACCGAGCCCGGTATCGTGGAACGACGTCATTGCACCGTACGGCGTGAACGTCCGCTCCGACATGATCTACGACCTGCAGTCCAACGAACGCGTCTCGATGCCGACCAACTTTGGCCGCTTGTACGTCTCGTATCCGTTGTGGATTCGTGCTCTCACTACGGGGCTGTCGCCGGTCAGCGAGGAGATCGCCAGCATCTTCGTCCCGTGGACCAGCTCGATCGACACGGCCGCGGTCGATTCCGGGACGGTCATTACACCGTTGTTCGTCTCGAGTCCTGCGGCGGGCGTCTCGGCGGGGCCGACGTTCCTGGACCCGCAGCGACAGTTCCCCACCGACAGCCTTGGGCCGCGGCTTGTCGCGGCGATGGTGGTTCCGCCGCCGAATCCGGATACGACCGCACCACACGGGCGGCTGGTGCTGGTTGGTAACGCGGATTTTGTATCCGACCGCTACGCGCAGCAGGCGCCGGAGAACCTGCTCTTCGTTTTGAATGCCGTCGACTGGCTGGCACAGGACGAAGCGTTGATACGTATTCGCTCCAAGGACCGCAGGCCACCGGCACTCGTCATGAGCAGTGGAAAACGTGAAACGGTGAAGTACGCCAATCTGATCGGCTTGCCGGTGCTGGTTGGCCTCTCCGGGCTCGTCCGGCTCCTGCGGCGGCGGCGTAAGACGCGCATGACGTACCGACGGCCGGGACGTGCCGCATGAGTCCTACTGCCCTCAAGCGGGCGGCGATGGCGCTCGTGATACTGGTCGTGTTGTGGGGTGTAGCTGCGCTGCTGCGCGGCTCGGCGAGTGACGAGATCGCGTCGCTGGCATTGCCCCAACTCACCGCCGCGGATGTGGACCGGATCGTCATCGAGCGCCGCGCCGATACCGTGGACTTGGTGAAGGACGGCGCCACCTGGCAGGTGAACGGTTGGGAAGCGAGCCAGACGAATGTGGACGAATTGTTCACTGCCCTCGGCGAGGTCAATGACGGGAGCGAGCTCGTGGCCCGAAGCCCAAGTTCGCATGCGCGGATGGGAGTGGACGCGGCAAGCGGACGTCGCTTCCGGTTCATGCGAGACGACGACACGCTTGCGGACTTCACCGTGGGAGACCGCACGGGTCGCGGCCGGGGCGGGGCCGGTTTCGTACGGCCGGCGGGTGAGGACAACGTGTATCGCTCCGCTGCCCGGCTCCCCCGTCTGGCCGACCGCGGCGTCGCGGGTTGGCGGGAACGCCGTATCGCAGCACTTGCCGTCGAGACGGTTACTCTGGTGGACGTCGTGCGGACCGATGGTGCGTACGCGCTGGCGCGCAGCGATAGCGGGCAGTGGACCGTTGACGGCGCGGCTGCCGACTCGATGGCGGTGATGCGTGTCGTCGGGGCGTTTCGAGACCTGCAGGCAGCGGGCTTCCCGACGCCTGAGCAGGAGCGCGACTCGGTCGATGTATCGGATCCCTATCGTCGCATCACGCTGCGCACGGGGCCGGCCGATACGCTGCTGTCGCTGGTGTTCGATTCGACCGAAACGGGCGCGTGGGTGCAACGCACATCCGGCGGCCCGGTGTATCGACTGGATCGGTGGAGGATCGACGCGCTCATGCCGGCAGACAGCACACTACGCGCGCGCGAGACTACACGTTCTGGCTCCTGAGCGTCTGAGCGTCTGAGCGTCTAGCTGTAAACTCTATCCCATCCCGTCGCCCGACGCGACAGTGCCGCTATCGTGTCCAGCAACCGATTGGCCGCGATCGGCTTCTCCAGCGTCTCGAGCGCGCCGGCTTCCTTGGCGTACTCGAGCTGCTCGGGGCTCTCACCAGATACGGCGATGACCTTCGCGAACTTGTCCAATTGGTGGATCTCGCGAATAGTGAGGATGCCGTTCTTGACCGGCATTGCGAGATCCACGATTACCAGTTCGTGCCGTCCCTGCTCGAAACGTCGTACCGCCTGCTCCCCGTCCGCTGCATAGCAGACCTCGTGGCCCGCTCCCTCGAGAATCGAACCCATGTGCAGGCGCGCGACCTCGTCGTCGTCGGCGATCAGAATACGCGCCATCGTCGTTCCTGCCTGTAAGTGTACGCTTTCGATGATCGGTATGTGATGGGAGAAACTTGAGGCGTTTTTCAAGCAGACGCTCATCGGCACAGGACGCTCAGTTACTCAGACGCTCAGTTACGCAGATGTTTCTTTGCGGGCCCCTGAGCGTCCGTGCGTCCAGCTAGTCTCCCACGCCCTGCCACCCCGTCGACCGTCTGAGCAGCGCGGCGACGGCCTCCATGAGCTTGTCCGCGGAGAATGGCTTAGCTAGCGTGCGCATCGCGCCGGCCTCCTGGGCGAGCTCGAGTTGCTCGGGTTCCTTACCGGAGATCGCGATGAGCTTCGCGGCGGGATCCACCTTCAAAATTTCTCGGATGACCTGTACACCGTTCTTGGCGGGAAGAACCAGGTCGATGATGGCGAGGTCGAACGCACCGCGGTTGTAGAGATCGACCGCCTGCTCGCCGTCGATTGCGAAGCCCGGTTCGTGTCCGGCGTTCTCGAGCATGCTTCCCAGCACGCGGCGGAAGTTGGCGTCGTCGTCGGCAATGAGTATGCGGGCCATCGTGACCCTCCCGGAGCTGCTCCCGTGTCAAGATAGGGATTGGACGGGAGAAGACCAAGAAAAGTACGCGGTGCGCGGTGAGCGAGGGCCCCCTTGCCTACTCGCTCGAGAATTCCGCCAATCCCACCACCGTGCCGCAGGGTGCGCGCACGGAGAACTCGCGCGAACCGTAGAAGGTCTCGCGCATCGGCTGGACGATCTCTTCGCCTTCCAGCCGCCGCGCCACCTCGGCCACGTCCGATACCTGGATGAACAGCACGCTCGCCTCGTCCCGCGCTAAGGACGCCATGGCAGGAATGTCGTCCCCGATGCTGGCGTAGGTCTGATACATCACCTCGACCGCATCCCTCTGCACCGCCGCAAACCCGAGCCGGTCGCCATCGGGAACTTCCATGGTGCGTGTGAACCCGAGTTTCTCCGTCCAGAACGGCAGGCAAGGCTCGATTGCCTCGACGAAGACTATCGGTGTCAGCGCGCCAATGCGTGAATTCATGAGTCCTCCATACGATCATGGGCAGGTCGAACACGTCGCGAGATGCTGTTCCAGGTCGCGTGCCTGCTCAGGATCGAGCGGCTCGACCAACGAATCGACCACGAGGTCGATGGCAACGTCGTGCGTCATGCTTCCCGCCGCGCATCGCGTTCACTCGATGCGAGATGATCCATGCAGACATTCCGGACGAGGCGATACAACCAGGTGGTGAAACGGGCCCTACCGTCGAAACTTTTCCCGTACCGCTGGACCCGCAGGAAACTCTCCTGCACCAGGTCGTCAGCGGTCGTCGAGTCTCCGACGTAGCGGAAACAGAGGGCGTGGACCCGATGATGATGGCGGGCGAAGAGCGCGCCGAGAGCATCCGGATCGCCGCCCGCGACCTGGCACATCAGGGATTCATCGGCGGGGTCGGGGTCGGTGGATGCCGATGGGGTGTCGCTCATCATCTGATTAGACCAGACTACCCGTCGTACGGTGACATGGGCTGAGGGTGGTCTTGCGTGTGCCTTTCTTGGCGCGATCCGTGCGGGTTCCTTGGTGGGAGCCACCTGAGGGAATATGAGGGGCCTGGCGCAGACGGATATTGCGGCGTCCGTGTTGCTGGTGCGCCACGGTGTAAGTTGCGCATTCCCAACAGGTTGAGTTAATCTTCACCATTGACAGCGGTCACTCCGGGGGGCATAGTAGCGAGCCCTTCGGTCGGTGTGCCCGACGAGGTCCACGCAAGGACCACACAACGAGCGTTGCGTTTCGAGATCAACGACAAGTGCGTCGCCTGCCTGGCGTGTGTCCGGGCGTGTCCGGCCGATGCTATCGCGGTCGATGGGGCTGCCGTCAATATCCTTGACGAAGCCTGCATGCGATCGGGCGCGTGTGTACCCGCGTGCCCGCATGACGCAATCGATGTGCTGGGCGATGTCGCGCAGGCGTATGAGCTGGCGCAGGGTGGAGAGGCCGTCCTCATCCTCGCGGTAGAGGCCGGCGCGCACTTCTATCCACGGACCCCCGAACAACTCGTCAACGCCTGTTACCGGCTCGGATTCCGCGCCGTGCACCATGGCGTCCTGGGCGATGAGCTGGTGGCCGGCGAGTACCTGCGTCTGTGGGAGGACCCCGACTGGGGCACTATGATCCGCTCGACGTGTCCGGTGATCGTCGAACGCATCAGGCAGCATTACCCCGAGTTGGTGCCCTACCTCGCGCCGGTGACCAATCCACTGCGGGCGGAGTCGGAGTATTTGCGGGGGCTGTACGGCGCGGATACGAAGCTCGCGTACGCTGGCGTGTGTCTTTCCGGCACGGAGGACTGGATCGATGCCACGATTACGTTCGAGGACCTCGGCCGGCTCCTCGAGGATGCGGGGATCGAGATCGCTGACGAGCCGACGTTCTACCGCCGCATACCCGGTGAGCGGCGCCGGCACCTGAGCACGCCGGGCGGGCTTCCCATGCCGATCTTGCGGGAGTCGAATCAGGCGAGCCGGCGGTTTCGCAAGTACAGGGGATTGAACTCACTGGATGCGTTGCGCCACGCGGTCGTGGAGGACCGCATCGACCTCGGGTTCGTGGATATCCTGCCGTGTGAAGGGTGCCTGGATCACCCGCTGCTGGGACCCAAGGAGGAGCTGTTTTGGCGGCGGCGCGTCATCGAGGACGCCGAGCCGCCGCGCAGCGCGTTGCCGGTGATCGATCCCGAGATCCCGGTGGAGGTTACGTCGTCGTTCACGTTCGCCACCAACGGGTCGGCGCCGGCCGATGGAGAGATCGACGCGGTGCTGCGCCAGATCGGTGCGGCACCCAACGGCATGCCGTGGGATTGCGGATCGTGCGGGTACGACACCTGCCGGCGGTTCGCACACGCGTTTCTGCGCGGCCGGGCGACGTTGCGGCAGTGTCCGCCGTATCAGGCGAGCCGGGCGGAGCTGGCCGAGCGGGAGGCGGCGGTCGATGCGTTGACGGGGCTGGCCACGTATCGGGTGTTGCAGGACCGGCTCGAGGCGGAGGTGGCGCGCAGTAGCCGGAGTGGCGAGACGTTCGCGATATTGTTCATGGATTTGGACAACTTCAAGTGGATCAACGATACGTACGGCCATCGGGCGGGATCGGACGTACTGCGGGCGGTGGGTGAGGTATTGCACGGGGCGGTGCGCACGACGGACGTGGCCGGGCGGTATGGTGGGGACGAGTTCGTCGTTGTGTTGATTCGTACGGACGCGCTCGGCGCGACGCGGGTGGCCGAGGTCATCCGGAAGCGGGTCGAGAACATCGGCAAGGGGCTGGGCTATGGCGAGCACGCGGTCACGGCCTCGCTGGGCGTGGCGGAGTTCGACCCCGCGGTGGGTGAGGGCTCGGACGTGCTGGAACGAGCGGACCGAGCGTTGTATCGTGCCAAGGCGCGAGGTGGCAATTGTGTGGCGTGACCTGATTGCGAGGAGTGGTGGTGGCAAGCGATCCTGAGCGGCAACTCGATCCTCTTCAGCGCGAGCGTCCGTCCGGCGCTAGCGGGGACGCGCACGGCGATCCATGGGGGGTGAAGCGGGCGGAGAACCTGCTGACGAGCCTTAAGGGCATCCTGTCGGCCCGGGTGGTGGTCTCGCCGATCGGCGAGGTGCAGGAGGTCCATGTCCTGACCCAGGGCGGCACCGCGGCCAAGCAGGTGGTGCGGAACGTGGAGAGCGCGTTGTTCGCGCAGTTGGGTCTCAAGATCGACCACCGCAAGATCAGCGTGGCTCAGACGGCGGACGTGCGGCCCATCGAGGCACTCGAGACGTCGGCCATCAAGGATGCGGCGTTGAAGCGCGGGCTGCTCTTCGCCGGGCTCGACATTCAGACAGACAGGAACCGGCGCGTGAAGGTCTCTGTCACTTTGCAGGTTGGGGAGAAGGAGGTGCGGGGCAGTGAGGAGGCGGGGGATCAGCCCCGGGCGCGGCTGCACGCTGCCGGGCGAGCGGCGGTGGCGGCGTTGGACCCGTTTTGGGAGCAGGGGACCCTGGAACTGGAAGGGGTCCAGCAAGTTGAGGCATTCGACCGGACCTATGTTTTTGTCGGCGTGCTGGTCGTGGACAACCGCACAAGTCATTTGCTCACCGGCACTTGCGAGATAGCCGACCATCCCGAGCAGGCCGTGGTTCTGGCGGTCCTGGATGCTACCAATCGGTGGCTTGGATCACGGTACTAGCGCAACGCAACAATTAGGTTAGTTTGGGTCCCCCGCCTCAGGGCGGGGTTTCTGTCTCTGTAACAGCTTGGCCTCAGGGCAGTTGAGGCCTGTGATTTACAGCAGTTTCTCACACGCAGTCTGAGCAAAAGGAGAAGACGAAAGGGGCCTCGGTTGGCTGGTGCTGCCATTGGTAGCGGAGCTGATCGGGTAGACAATCGAGCGGAGCGTCGGGTGTGTCATAGCGGGACACGCCACTCTCAAGTGGATCCGTAAGAAGCGGACGGAGAGGAGGTGACGCTCTTATGTTCGGCCTTAGTTGGCTTGCAACCCTATTGGCCAAGTTGTTTTCGGCCTCGGGCCAAGCTTGGTTGTAGTGAGAGCTGGCCGGGGCACCCCTCCCGTCAAGATGTCTGGTAAGAGCGTATCGAACGTCGCCACACGCCGGTTCGTCGTCGCAACGATAGCGGCGGCCGTTTTGGGCGTGCTGCTGTCTGCACGGCTTGATCCGTGGTTTAGGGTTCAGACGCCCTCCACCTTCGCGATCATGATCTTCGTGGTTGTCGCTCTACTCTTGGAACTGGCCGAGCACCGATTGGCCGTAAGCGCTACCGGTTCGATAGCGTTCATCATTTTCATCGCATCGGCTCTCGTATTTGGCCCGACTTGGGGCAGCGTCGTGACGGCGGTGAGTTTTACCGGGGCCCATCTTCTCAACCGCCGTCCTCTTCTAAAGGTGGGCTTTAACGTCTCCCAGTACGTTTTGGCGATTCTCCTTTCCTCAGTCACATACATGGCGTTGGGAGGGGCAATTCCGCCTGTCTCGCTTGACCACTCAGTTGGCCCATTCGCCGTAATGGTCGTAGTCTTTTTTTCCGTCAACTCGCTTGCGGTGTCTAACGTGGTTGCACTGAGTGAGGAACGTAGTCTGTTGGAGGTTTGGCGACGGAATACCTGGCATCTCGCCGCGTATGACTTGTTTGCAAGCACGATTGCTCTGGCGATCGCATTCCTATACGGGCGGTACGGAGTGTTCGCGGTGGCTGGTGTCGTGGCGCCGATTCTCTTCCTGCGTCACATCTACATGGTCAATCTGCAGTTGCAGGCTGCCAATCGCGAGATGCTGGACGTCATGGTGAAGTCGATTGAGGCACGCGATCCCTATACGTCGGGGCACTCGCAGCGGGTTGCAGAGTTCGCCAGGCTGATCGCCCGTGAGCTTGGGCTGGGTTTGGGAGAAACCGACAAGATTGCTACGGCGGCGCTTTTGCATGATGTCGGGAAAATCTATGAGGAATTCGCTCCGCTGTTGAGAAAGCCCAGCCGGCTTACCGCCGACGAGTTTCGGACGATGCGTTCTCACCCCTTAAAGAGCGCCGAGTTGGTCGCGACTGTCTCTGGTCTACGCGGCTACATCGAGACGGCAGTACGACATCATCATGAGAGCCTCGACGGCTCCGGGTATCCTGATGGGCTCAAAGGCGAGGATATCCCGATCGGCGCGCGCGTCATTATGGTTGCGGATACGGTGGATGCCATGACGAGCCATCGTCCTTACCGAGACGCCCTTCTGTACGACGAGGTTGTCGCCGAAACCGAGCGTTGCTCTGGGACTCAGTTTGATCCGAGCGTTGTTGCTGCCTTTCGATCGTGTGTAGCGATCAGGAAGTTGCTGGATGCCAGTCGAGGCGAGCGGGGACCGGACCCGCTGCTCGTTCCGGAAAAAGCCGTGCGACTAGCCTAGCTGGGGTGTCCCCGTTACGATGGTCTGGGCCGGGAGGGGTGCAGTGCATAGCGGCTAGATGTGCGATGATTCCCACAAGTCCGTGCGCTTCGATTGCTCCCAAGGCAATTGCTACGGATTCGGGCGCCCCGCGTTCCGCCAAAGAAAATGACTCGAACGCTCCGATCTCGAGGCGAGGCGCGAGTTGCTGCCTTTGAAGGCGATCGCGACTCTCCCGGGAGTAGATTCTCAGCGCACGGGGGCCTTGCGTTGCCAGTACGTACTGTCTTAGCAACCGCTCTTGCCGACCCGCTTCGCCAATGATGTGTTTTGGACGCTTGGACATCAGTTCCTCTACGATGCCCCAGGCCGACTCGGGCTCCTGGACGGAGAGATAGTAGTCCGCTCTCACTGTTGCGATGTCCAAGAGCGCGTGTTCGCTCGGCCAGCCAGTCGCAGATCTCTCAGCGATACGGAGAATTAGATCCGCTTGCTCGGTAGCTCCGAGATCCAGCGCCAACGATGCACCTATGCAGAAAACGGTTGCAACGACGCGAGGGTGCGCGGTTCGCTCGGCGCCCTTCAGTGCACTCTCTACACACTTCGCCGCCTCAGCGAAGCGCCCGTGGTCTGCGTACAAAGCACCCAGATTCGCTCGAATTGTCGGTTCAACAAACGTATCTCCGCTCCGCTCGGCGATGTCGATTGCCTGGCGAAAAGCGTGAATGGCATCGGCAGTATGCCCACATGAAGTAAGAGCCATGCCAAGTCCGTTCAGAGGCCTCTTGTTGTAAACCTCTGACCCAAGAGACGTAAATACGTCGACACTCTTCAAGAAGGCTGCAGAAGCAGTTGCAAACTCTCCCAATATCATGTTGCAGTAACCTCGTGTCGCATGAGCCAAGGCTCGAGTCAGTTCCCTATGCGTGCGACGTGCGATGCCTTCGGAGATCTTTACGAATTCGCCGAGGCGGCTCAAGTCTGCAGCCTCGGCGGCGATCTCTGCAGATAGTTGCAGCGCGGCCAAGAGTAGGTCTTCGTCTCCGACCGCAGTAGCCTCCCTTAGTGCGACATCTGCCGTGGCCCGTCTGGTCTCGAGTTTTTCTAGGAACCCGCGTTGCGCGCATTCTGCTCGCAGCACAACGACTGTGGCTCGGTCGTCCGGTGATAACCGAATGGACCCAGTAACGCGCAGTCTGTCGTAGGCCTCCCTATACTGCCCCTGGGCGATTAGAGATCGCGCGATAGCAACTCCCCATCTCGAATTAGTAGTCGCCACTCTATCTGGAATGGCTTCTAGCGCCATCTGCGCCTGTCGAGGTGCGCCGCGCAACGTGGCTTCCCCCGAAGCAGCGATAACGGCCGAAGTCCCCTCATCATGAAGACCAGCGCAAAGCAAATGGTGCCCCACCTCAAGTTGTCGTCCGTAGCCTTGAGGAACCGGAACCGATTCGAGGGCGCGAGCGACTCGGAGGTGGTGGTACTTTCGTCGCTCTTGAGGTAAGGAATAATAGATGTAGGCCCGATGGAGTTCGTTTCTGAAGCATGGCTTACCCTCCACCAGTCCCAGCACACCGTTGTCGATGCAGCATCTGATCGCCCTCTGAAGGGCCGCAGATGCGATCTCCAACGCGACCTCAAGCTCTTCGAATCCTAGCCCTCTACGAGCAACAGCGAGTACTGACAGCAACTCTCTCTCATTAGTTGACAATCTGGCACTCAGACGTTCAAAAGCTCGTCGCAAAGTCGCTGGCGGATTCCATCCCGAGAGATTTGGATTCCACGGTTCACCGCTGAGGCTTGCAGTGGCTTCGTGTGTGCGCCAATCGGCCAGCAGTAGCGCTGCAAAGTAAGGGTTGCCGTCTGACAGCCGGAGGATCGTCTCGCCTACTGCTTGTATGTCTTCCTTCGAACCAACACTGTTCAAGAGTTCCGATACTTGGTCGCGTGTGAGAGGCGGTAGGGCAAGCACGTGATCCCAGGCGAGCGACTTGGTCGCACACTCTGAACGCGCGATTGACTCGACCTGCCCCGGTGTGCGGATCGTGGCCAGACACAGCAGTGGGGCAGATATTCGCTTAAAAAGCATGTGAAATATGCCCCGCGAAGCTGGGTCGAGAAAAAGCACATCATCGATCAGTAAGGCCACTGGTAGACCTTCACCAACGGTCACTAGGATGTTTGCTATAGCCTCTGCAACACGCACCGGTATCGACGAGGCAGGAATTGGGGGGGGGGTTGGCACACCGGAGTACTGGACCGTGAGCCCAGCCGAGATTCGACTCGCCTCGGAGAGCCAAATCGGATCGGTCTCCGATATTCTCGGATCTTTCGCAAGAATAGCGATCAGGTCTGACGCCGTCGCAAACGGTATCTCCTTCCCGATCTCGTGACACGCGAGCAGCGTGACGGAAACTCCCCTTGCGACCAAGCTCTTTGCATAGCGGCGGAGTAGCGTGGTCTTGCCGATTCCGGCGGGGCCAGTGATCAGACACGTCTGCGGCGACCGGCCGCGCAAGTCGTGCCAGATCCTGTCCAATTCTGCCAACTCCCTGTCGCGCCCTACGAAGGGCAACGGGACGTCGAACATGTATTGAGACTCTTGTCCTTGTTGAAAATCGACGGCAGGACGGAGTCTTCCTTTCCGTAGAGAAGCGAGCAAGCGAACAACCTCTTGAGGCGCTTCGCACTTGAGGTCGTATTCCATCCGTTGAACAAAGTCGCGAAGAAGTGCCACAGCGCCGGATAGGTCGTCGTCAAGAAGTAATTTCTCAGCAAGAAGCTTGACGGCGGTGCATGAGTACTTATCAATTTCGTAGAGGTGTTCGGCACATTGTATGGCACGGCGTAGCTCACCCTGACTACTGAGTTCTGCGATCCTATCGCTGAGGGCTTGGACTGACCGCTTCACGCATCCTCTTCTTGCGGACTCAACCCAATGGGCGAATTCGGCACCGGCCCAGTTTTCGACGCGTGCGAGAGGTGTCCCCACGGTGATGGTCGGGTCCTCAGCGTCGAATTCATCGATGTCCGTTTGAAGGGCAGCTCGGAGCTGAACACCATCCCCTCCGCGACTCACCGCCTCCCGCCCAATGGCGTTCCGAATCACGGTCAACGCCTGGGCGAGCGAGTGCCGTGCACGGTCCTGGTCCGCGTCGGGCCACAGCAGATCCGAGAGTGTGTCGCGCGAGACCGCCCGCTCCCGAGCCTCCAACGCCAGGTACACCAACACCGCGAGCTGCTTCCGCGTGCGCAGCTTCACGACCCGTCCCTCCGGGTCTAGTAGCTCCGGTACGCCAAATAGGTGCAGCCTAAAGTTGTCGCTCACGCTCGACCTGCTCCGCTCGCTTCCCACCAGAACCTGCCCCCTTGCCGTCAACACCAATTCAACAGTATGCCTCGCAAGCGGTTAACTGGCTAGATGGGGGTTATTGGGGCGGTCCGATTACGCATAATCAACAAGAATGCCCCCACTCTCCGAGAGTCTCCAGCGCGACCGTGGGGTCCGTCGGTCGTGAGGGAACCAGCGTGCTGCAACAGAAGATGCTCAGCGCTGCCGGTAGTCGATCTCCATGACGACCACCCGCTCCCCTGTTTCGAGGAACACGATGGGTCCACGTGAAATGGTCGGGTAGAGTAGACGGCGAAGAGAAACTCGTAGTCGTGTGCGTGCCCGGTCGTCGGGTCTGCGTAGGAGCCGCTCAACTCACGCCGGGCCCTCCGCCTCGTTACTCCTCGAGCTTCACGGCCACCTTGGCCATCTCGGACATGAAGTGGCCCCAGCCAAACGGGAAGTCGCTGAAGTCCACGGCGCGGGTGAACCCGGCGTGGACAATCGTGACCACGGTGCTACTCCCCCCCTCCCGGGACTCGAGCAGCCAGGTCACCGACTGCATCGGTACCGATGTGTCGCCGCGCCAGTCGGGCCAGCTGATCTTCAGTTTCTCGTTGGGCACGAACTCGAGAATCTCCATTGCCGTGCCTTCGTGCTCGATATCGGCTTCCTGCTGCCAGCCCAGGTCGAACCGGCCGCCCACCCGCGGCTCCACCGTGGCGTCCTTGGCGAGCCACTGGTTCAGCGCCGCGGGCTCGATGAGCGCCCGGAATACCTTCTCGCGCGGTGCATCGATCGTTGTCGACAGGCGGATCTC
>JAZDCY010000040.1:0-5383 GCA_036679645.1 Gemmatimonadota bacterium
GTCAGCGGCGCCTCCCGTCGTTGCGGCCGCCGCCGCGAATATGGCGCTGGCGGGTGATCTCGCCCACGCCGGTGCCGCGCTCGAGCGCCTGACGAGGTCGGCCGCGACGGATGCTGCACGACTCTCCGCGGCGCTCGTTGGCGCGCATGTTGCGTTTGCGCGGCGTCATCTCGATGAATCCCAGAACCACCTTGCCGTCGCCGCACTGGTGGATCCGTTGTTGGCCCTGGAACACCGTGCGTGGTTGTATTCGCTTCGCGCAACGGACATTTCGACTGATCTGGTCGAGCAAACACGCACCGACTTGGCAGCCGCGCCCATCGGGGATCGTGACCGGATGCCAGAGGGCTCACTCGTTTTTCACGACGGCCTGCACGCGCATCTGCAGAGCTACCTGGACGCCCTGCTGGCGGTCAAACAGGGCGACTTGGAAACGGCACGCAGCCGTGCGGAACGGTGCACCGAGATTCGCGAACCCGCGTCGTTCGCCAACATGGCTGAAAACATGGCACGGGGAGTACGCGCGCGCTTGGCGTTCGCAGAGAACGATGCCGAACGAGTCATCGCCGAGTTGGCCGGCATCGAACTGGGGCCGTGGATCCATCTGGGTGAACGATCGCCCGTGCTCGCTCTTAGCGCCGAGCGCGCGCTGCGCGGGAACTCGCTGGACATGCTCGGACGCACGGCGGAGGCAGCGGGCTGGCTCGGCAGCCTCGCGGAGCGCTCGCCGTTTGATCTTGCTTTACGACACCGGGAGGGGGGAGGGGGCTAGGCTGTTCGACGGCTGCCCGCGTTGGATGTGGAGCGTCCTACCTTCCGCCGTTCACGAAGCCGTCCCGCATGGCATCACGTGCCACACGCTCGATCCATCGGGCCAGCTCAGGGAGCGGGGCGAGGGGTGTGCGGCGGTAGCGAATGGGGAGGTTCTCGAGGTCATTGGGGATCTTCACGTCCGTGATCCTTCCGGCGGAAATCAGGGCGGGCAGCACGGTCACCGAGTCACCATTGCGTTCCGCCAGCGCCATCACCGTGTCTCGCATGGCCGAGACAGCCGCTGCCCGGACTTCCGGCGGCGCGTCGTCGCGCAGTTGCGCGACCCGCACGCCGCGCTCGTGGACGCGCCGCGGGAGCGAGCGGAGCACTTGCTCGAGGTTGCGGTGCCATACGACGGCCTCATCGTCAGCGCTTGGGCCGTGTGCCACCACCAACACCGGTGCGTCGCGAGATGCAGAATCGAGTTCCGTCCACCGGGCGAGTAGGGCGCGTCCCAACTCAGGAGCCGCGTCGAGCGCCGCGGTAACCCGCGTCGCGAGCGGTGGCGGAACGAGCAGCACCTGGTTGTGGCGGAGGGACTCCGGCAGGGAATCGAGTTCGCCGGCGTAGTAGCGGATTTGGCGGTAATGGCCGCCGAACGACGACATCAGCAACGGAACGGCTACGATGCGTTCCGCCCCTCCCGCCGCAAGCCGCGTGACCGCCGAGTCCCATCCCGACGTCGTCGCTGCCCACCCCATGAGATAGGCAACAGCGACGGGGCCGTGCGGCCAGGAAACCTGGGCCACCGTTTGTTCGACGCGAGCGTTCCACGCCGAGTCGGCTCCATGGGCCACCACGAGCAGCCCGGTCTGGCCGTGCAACGTCGTGTAGGACGCGGCCGTGACGATCGCCATGGCAAGGAACGTCTGCGCAACCCGCGCAATCCGATGTACCCCGGGCAACTGCGGGAACCGTCTCAAACCGATCATGTGCCGCCGTGTGCTCCGTTATGGTGGGTTCTTCAGGGGGCCCGCGACGCGGGAACGCGTCGCCGATGCCGATCTTGGGCAGGGAACCTAGCGGAGATCTACGAATAAATCAACGATTCTGTTGACTGTCTTAACCGACCTAATTGCAACAGATTATGTCCCTTATCGATCACCAATCACAAGTCAACTACCCACCAAGCTCCGCCAGCTTCTCCCGCGCCCGTACTGCCCACTTGTAGTGCGGGTCGGCGCCCGACAGCACGTCCAGGGCTTCCCGCAGTTCCGCGATTGCCTCGTCGCGGCGGCCTTGAGCGTCGTAGACCAGTGCTAGTTCATACCGTGTGCGCGGTGATGCCGGGCTATTTCGCGATCCAGCTCGCCCAGCTCGCGATACGCCCCGCCCAGTTGCCGGTTGACCGACCAGTCGCCCGGGTTCAACTCCTGTTCCTGCTCCCAGCTCGCGATGGCCTCCCGGTACTCCCCTCGGAGCATGTGCGCGCGGCCCTGGGCGTATGCGATCCGGGGTCGGAAGACCTCGAGTGAGAACTGCTGGATCAACAGCTCCACTTGCACGATTGCCGAGTCGATCAGGTCTGCGTCTTCGAGCGCAAGCGCAAACTCGAGTTGCCCGATGGATGGGAAGCGATCGAATGGTGCTTGGAGCTGCTGGCTCAGGGTCCCGAGCAGTTGCTCCGCCTGGGCGGTATCACCAGCCGCGACGAAGTCGTCGACCGTCTGGAGCTGGTTGATGATGTTTTGCACCGGCGGGTTCACGGTTGCCGCGACCGCATTCTGCTGTTGTCGCAGACGCAGCGCCTCTTTCATCTCGCCGCGATACCTGTGGTAGCTGGCCATCCCGGAAAGGGCCGTGACGCTATCCGTAGCGGTCCGTGCGGAGCCCAGTGCGTCCGCGTATCCCTTACGTGCCGCATCGAAATCGCCGGTGACGAGGTCGATGTTCGCCACGCGAACGGCGGTTCCGATGTCGGCGGGCTCGACCAGGAGCGCCCGGTCGTAGGCGGCGCGCGCTTCCGTATGATTTCCCTGGGTGCGGTGGAGGTCGCCGAGGTCGACGAAGGACCGTTCGTCTTCTGGATTCAGCTCGGCATAGCGGTTGAACGCGTCGAGCGCCTGTTCGTACTCGCCGAGTGACTGGTAGATACCACCAATCGCACGCAGGAAATCGTGTTGACCCGGGTCGAACTCGAGAATGCGCTCGTAGGTTGCGATGGCCTCGCGTCGCTGGTCGCGGATGATCTGGAGCTGCGCCAGCGTCGCCTGCACGTTCACATCTTGCGGGAAGAGTTCCGCGTTCATCTCGTGCAGAGCGTAGGACTTGTCCTGCTCGTTCCGCATCTCGTACCACTGGGCCTTGATCTGATTCTGTGCGCGCTCGGGGAGCCTGTACACATGATCGACCGCGGCTTGGAGCGGACCTGCCGCCTCGTCACCACGATTTCCATAGATGTACGCCTGCGCCAGCACGAACTGGCCGAGTGCGAAGGTCGGATCCTCTGCCACCGCCTGCTGGAGCAGCTCCAATGCGCCTGCCCAATCGTCCCGCACCGTAATGGCGCGCAGGGCTCGCGCGAACGCTTGGAAAGCGGCGGGCGAACTGGTGAGCAGCTCTGACGCCGGCAGGTCACGAATCTCCGACGCGTACCCCTCTGGCACGTCCACAGTACCCTTAACGTCGCGGGCCAGCTCGTCGACCAACGCCAGCGGATCGGTCCCGCGAACGGTCGTCCGGCGCAGCTCCCGGCCTGAACGCGTGTCATACACGGTCATGGTGACGACGATCTCGTCGCCGTCCACAGCCACCCGGCCCGTGACAAAACGATCGCGGAACTGCTCAGCGGCGATCTCGCGCTTCAGCGCCAGCGGGACGCCGGTAAGATCCTGGAAACCTCGTTCACGCAGGTCCTCGCGGAAGTTCGTGCTGACACGCTGATCGATATACAGATCCTGGACCAGATCTACCGAGAGTGCCGCCGGGATTCCATACTGCAACCATTGCAGGCTGGAGTCCGCCGCGTCCGCGTCGAAATCGAAGATGGCGATGCGCGTGCGGAACTCGGCTTTGGGAATCACGCGCTCGATGGTGTTCCCCTCTTCGTCCGTCAGCGTGACAGAAATCGTCGCCGCACCGAGGTCCTTCCCGTTGAAGAGTAGGAACAAGGCAAGACCTGCCGCCACCGCATTCGCGGAGACACCGAGCGTCTGCGCGGCGCGCCACCGGATGCCGCCGTTGCCGAGCGTGTATGCCACGACGCCCGCGGCCGGCAGCAAGAACCCGAGTGCCGCAAGGACGAACGTCGGCAGATGCGGGGAGAGCGCAAACCGGTCGGCCAGCGTCGCCGTGCCGAGCCATGCTATGAGCGTGACCGCGAGATAGCCGACCAGAATCCCCAGCGACCGACCACTGAAAAGCTGTTGCCGCGCGGGGCCGCTCGCGGTTGCCGCGAGCGCCGCCTTCCGCCCCGCCAGGGCTTCGGCGAAGTCGTGCGCGGTAGCAAAGCGATCCGCCGGCATCTTGGCCATCGACCGGACGATCGTCTCATCGACGTTATCCGGGACCGTCGGTCGGGCTGTCTTGAGCGAGGGGACCGCGTCGGTCATGTGGCGCGCAATGATCTCACGTGGCGCGCCCATGAACGGCGGATGTCCCGAGATCATCTCGTAGAGCACGCAGCCGAGTGAGTAGACGTCACTGCGACCGTCCAGGTTCGAATCGCCGGCGCCCTGCTCCGGGCTCATGTACGCCGGCGTGCCGACGGCCATCCCCGTTTGCGTCAACTGCTGTCCGGTAGGGTCCATCGCACGCGCGATGCCGAAGTCGGCCAGAACGGGACGCCCCGACAGGAACAGAATGTTCTCGGGTTTGATGTCGCGGTGGATGATGTTCTTCTGATGCGCGTGATGCAGCGCCTCAGCCACCTCACGCGCAATGTCGAGCGCGTCGTCTATGGGCAGCTGTCCCTCGCGCTCGAGGCGCTCCGCCAGCGAACCATCTTGTACGTATGGCATCACGTAGTAGAGGATGCCGTTGGCCTCTCCGGAATCGAAGAGCTGCAGAATCGCGGGGTGGCTCAGCTTGGCGGCGGTCTTGATCTCCCGATCGAACCGTTCGGCGCCCATCTGCTGGGCGGCATCGTGGCCCATGACCTTGATCGCGACCTTCCTGTCGTGCTTGAGATCAAGTGCCAGGAAGACGGTCGCCATCCCGCCACGGCCAAGCTCCCGCTCGATGGTGTAGCGGTTCTCGAGGGCCGCGCTGAGCTGTTCGATCAAATCAGACATTCACTTCCCCGTACCATGCTTGGCAGAGAATACCCCCGAAGAGTGCCGGACGGCAATTGACCGCCCCCGCAACGGCGAACCCAGCGGCTCGGTGGGCGTTTCCGGCCGTCCGATGGCCTGAGCCTGCGGCGGCCGTCCAATCCCGTGAGCGACGGTTCCGGGAATGGAATCGCCTTGTCCCAGCACCGCCACCGTGCGGCGGAAGGATGAGCTACTGTGGCGGAGGTAGTGTCCCTATCTTTGTGTAATTGCTGACCCTCGACAGGAGGGAGAAAAAAGAGGAAGCTCCTCGGGTGCAGGTGAACCCGAACTCCGACCGCTGTTAACGCAGCGATCAG
>JAZDCY010000041.1:0-64523 GCA_036679645.1 Gemmatimonadota bacterium
GACCAGCGCAGAGTCTGTTACCGATGTCCGCACTTCCACCGACGCGAGGAACCTCCCCGTGTCGAGCGGGCGATTCATAGATGCGTACGCCCCGTACGTCCAACTCTTCTGTTCACGAAGAATGAGAAACAGCCTGGCGTCGGTACCGCCGCCAAGAACCTTCGTCGCTACTCGGTCGGGGTAGTACTCCCCCACGCCGGGCCGTAGCCCGAGGTTCCCGTAGAGGATGTTCGACTGTTCGGAGCCGGGACGATGGATCAGGAGGATCTCAGTCGCGGTGGGCGATGGCGGCGACCCGTACGAGCGCGCCGGTACGCTGCCGGACCATGCGCCCAAGAACTCCTCGGCCGTGCGCCGTGCCTCATCGAGCGTGAGGTCGCCCGCGATCACGAGGAGGGACCCCTCGGGTTTCAGCTGGTCGCTCGCGAATTGCCGCACGGATTCCGCGGTGATCGCCTGGATCGATGCCTCGGTTTCCCGGAGACCATAGGGGTGGTCGCCATACAACGATCGGGCAAAGTAGCGCTGCGCAATAGCGGCGGGATCGGATCGTTCGAGCCGCAAACCCGACAACGACCTGGTGCGCGCCAGCTCCAACTCGGACTCAGGATATGTGGCGTTCAGCAGCACATCGCTCATCAGCGTGAACGCGAGGTCCGTGTGGTCCGTCAGTACCGTGGACGAGATCGTGAAGAAATCGTTGCCGGCACCGGCGTTGAGCGAGCCACCCACACCCTCGATCTGCTCCGCGATCTCCTCGGCCGAGCGGGTCGCGGTGCCCTTGGTCATCAACTCCGCCACCATACCGGCCAGCCCGCGCTGACCCGGTGGCTCATTCACTGCCCCCGTGGGAATCGTGAGCGAAACGCTGACGATAGGGAGATCGTGATCTTCCACCAGTATGATCTCGAGCCCATTGGGGAGCGTCGCCTGATGAAATGCCGGGAATTGCAGCGGATTCAGCGGCATGGGCGGAGGCGGATCGGTGGGGTACTGTGCGAATGCCGAACCCGCTCCGAGAATCGTCAAAGCGAGCGTCGCGAGAACGCCGCGCAGGAAGTGCCTGGTCATGGCTGCACCGCCGTTTCTTGCTTTGGAACGACGACGAGCACGACGCTGTTCGCAGGTGCGAGGTACCGCGCCGCAACTCGCCGAATGTCATCGATCGTAACGCTCATGTACCGGTCGAGATCCGTATTGATCTCATCGACGGAATCGTGGAAGTGCACGAAGTGCTGGATCTCCTCGGCGATCGCCATGCCGGTCTGTCGGCCGAAGATGTCGCTCGCACGGAAGGCATTGCGCGCCTTCTCGAGTTCCTCCGCCGTCACACCCTCGTCGATGATGCGTGCGACCTCCGCACGGAGCGCCGCCTCGAGCGTGTCCGGCGTCATGCCCTGATTGGCAATCGCGAACGTGATGAACTGGCCCGGGCCGCGTCGTGAGAAGTTGATCGTGCCCGAACCGAGCGCGATCTGCTGATCCCGCACCAGCGATCGATTGAGCCGCGAGCTTTCGCCCTCACCCAGAATGGTGGACAGCAGCGTGAGCGCGGGCGTGTCTTCAGCCCTGTGCTCCGGCGCGAGAAACGTGATCAGCACCGCCGGCAGGTTGGCCAGCTTGTCCTCCCACACTCGGCGCTCCCCGCCCGCTGCACCGATCTCGTACTCACAGTCGATTGGATCCGTGTCTTCCGCACCAGGGATGTTACCGAAGTACTGGTCGATGAGGTCCTTTGCCTGCCCGGGTTCGAAGTCACCAACCACGGTCAGTGTCGCGTTATTCGGCGCATAATACCGATCGAAGAACGCCTGCACGTCCGCGGTCTGCGCGGCATTCAGATCGTCCATCGAGCCAATGACCGTGTGCGAGTACGGAAAGCAATAGGTGGAGTCGAACAAGAGGGTCAGCCCATCGGAGAAGGCGCGCCCGTAGGGTTGGTTGTCGACCGTTCTCGTCCGTAATAGCTAGCGAACGCATCCGGTCGGCCTCGAGCCAGAGACCCAAGTTCAAGCGATTGGAGGGGAGCACCTCGAAGTAATTGGTGCGGCCCTCGTTGGTCGTCCCATTCATGTTCCCACCGGCCCGCTCGATGAGCTGGAAGTGCTCGCCCTTGCCTACGTTTGCCGACCCCTGGAACATCATGTGCTCGAAGAGATGCGCGAATCCGGACCGGCCCGTCCGCTCGTTACGCGAGCCGACGTTGTACCAGACGTTGACCGTAACCACCGGCACATCATGATTCTCGACCAGAAACACCGTGAGCCCGTTTTCGAGCGCATAGCGCTCGTAGTCGATTGGGCTCTGCGCGCCAAGGGCCCCCGCGCTCATCGCGAGCCCCCCGGCGAGCAACATCAGCCTTCGCATACCGTCTCCTCGCATTGAATGGAATCCCGTCTCACACTGCTCCGGACCATCGATCAGGGCCCGGTCTTCTGCTGGAACAAGGTACCCAATTTTCGGGCTATCGGTCCCGGGACGCCGCCCCCGACTGGGCGACTATCGATCGAAATAATCGGCATGACCTCGAGCGTGGTCCCGGCCAGGAACAGCTCGTCCGCCTCACCCAGCTCGTCCAGCAACACCGGGATCTCCCGCGCCGGCATACCCTCCTCTCCGCAGATACGAAGGACCACGGCCCGGGTAATCGACGGTAGGATGTAGTTCGTCGCCGGCGCGGTGCGAACCTCTCCGCCGAACACCGCAAAGAAGCTGCTCGCCGTCGCCTCCAGCGCAACCCCGTCACGCACGAAAATGGCCTCGATGGCCCCCGCCTCGCGGGCGCGCTGATTGGCCAAACAGTTGGGAAGCAGGGCCACCGACTTGATGTCACAGCGGGCCCAGCGGACATCCGGTACCGTGATTACCGACACGCCCACCGCCGGGTCGGCGCGCTGTGCGAACCGACGCGGCTCGGCGTAGACGGTCGGCGGCACCTCCGGGTCGGGAAAAGCGTGGACGCGCGACGCCGCCCCCCGCGTGATCTGCACGTATACGGTCGCGTCGCCCGATGCCAGGTCATTCACCTCGAGCAACCGGGAAATCACCCCGCGCAGCGCCGGGATATCCACGCCCGTGATCCGGACCGCTTCGAGGCCACACGAGAGCCGGTCCATATGCGCGTCGAGCTCGAAGAGCCGTCCCTCGTAGCTCCGTACGACCTCGTACAGCCCGTCCGCAAAGAGAAACCCGCGATCGTCGGGCGAGATCCGCACCTCGTCCTTGGGGAGAAAAGCACCGTTGAAGTAGACGGTCGTCATGCGATCACATCCATGCCTTGTGTCCGCGAGTGTGCGGCGTTCCCGTCGGGGGGTGAGACCGGAGGTACTCGCGATACTGGGCACGCAACCGACGATAGCGCGTGTCGCTCGTGGGCAACGGTCTATGCGCGCAGTCTATGAGGTGTTGTTCCACTTTCCACACGTTGCGATCCGATCGGCGCCAATCGCAGCGCGTGAGTTCCCCAAGATCGATCAGAGCATATGCGACGATGCGCGCGTTCAGATCGATGTACGGCTCGTAGTAACTCATCGCGAGCGCCCGCACCGAACGGAACACCGCACGTCGACCGAACAGTCCCTCATCCCGCGATCCTCCCACCGCGCCCCAGCGGCCGCGAGCCCGATAGGCCATGACCACATGGTCGAGCCGATCCCGCGATTCGAGATCGAGCAGCAGGGGAGGGAATCCGTGGTGCTCCATGATGGCCGCGGCCGCGATCGCCGCCTCGAGACAGTGTACCGTGTCGTGCTGTACGACGCCGCGAAACGACCGCAACGTCTTTCCCCCTCGCTCCCAATTGTACGGCAGCCCGCCGATCCAGCGTTGGACGGCGCGTGGCGTGCGGTACGTCGCAATGATACGCCGCTCAGCCCGACCGTACCCGCTGTCATCGACCGGCAAACGCCGCCCACGCCAGCAGTGCCCACCCGGCAAGCCACGCGACCCCGCCGATCGGCGTTACCGCCCCCCACGCACGCACGCCGGTAAGGGCCAGCGCGTAGAGCGAGCCCGAGAAAAGCACCGTCCCCACCACGAACAGCCAGCCGGCCCACTGTGTTTGAGGTACTGCCCCCGTCCATCGGCCGGCGGCCCAGGCCACCACGAACAGCGCGAGCGCGTGATACATCTGGTACCGGGCGCCCGTCTCGAACGTGGCCAGCAGGTCGGCGCCCAGACGCTCGCGCAGCGCGTGCGCACCGAACGCACCCGCCGCAACCGCGCTTAACGCCGACAGCGCGCCGATGCCGGCGAACAGACGTTCCGAGGTCATGTCTCGTCTGCCTCGGCTGTGAGCACGCGCCGCGCCCGGTCCGCATGCTCGCTCCGCACAAACACATGTAGGCTGTGCCGTCCCCCTGCTGACCGGGTCAGGTACGGAATGCCCACGCCGTCCAGACGCTTGATCGTGCCATCGGCATCTTCGGCCGTGGCGGTGCTGGCGACCAACACCGCCCGCGCGCGCTCCTCCTCCGGTCCAGGATCGCTCCCGTCCAGCAGCTCTCGCGCCTCCCCTACGTCATCTTCGCGAACGAAAATCGTTGCCCCAGGCCCAAGCGGGCCGTGCAACATGCCCTCCGCCGACTGGATGACGTACGGAATCTCGCCGGCGAGCAGCAATCCCGCAGCCACCTCGGCTTCCATGCGGGTGCGGAAGTTCGCTATCGGGACAGTGTCAGACATTCACCCATACCAGATCCATACTACCAACGTAATCACCACGACGGCCATCCCGTTGAGGACCGTGCCTGCTCGGGCCATCTCCGCGGGGCGTACCGCCCCAGAACCAAAGACGATCGCATTGGGGGGCGTGGCAACGGGGAGCATGAACGCCATTGACGATGCGAGCGCGCCCGCGACCATGAGCGGAAGGGCCGGGACTCCCAACCCGCCCGCCACGCCGGCGAGGAGTGGCATGCCGAGGGCCGCCGTCGCGGTGTTGCTCGTAAGCTCGGTGAGAGCCACGAACAGTGTGGCCGTCAGGGCAACAACCACCGGCAAGGGTACCCCTGCAAAACCCGAAAGCTGCCCACCCACCCACGCCGACAGCCCGCTCGCCTCAAAGGCGCCCGCTAGGGCAAGCCCTCCCCCAAACAGGAGCAAGATCCCCCAGGGTATGCCACGCGCGGTCTCCCAGTCCAGCGCCACGCGATAGCGCGACCGGACAACGGGAACCGTGAGCAACACGACGGCCGCCCCGACAGCGATGCCGGCATCCGTCAGTCCCGGTATGAGATCCGCGAGCCCGGGGATACGGATCGATCCCATTACCTTGGGCGTGCGCATGATCCAGGCCAGCGCCGTCAGCACAAAGACGATGAAGACGAACCGGTCACCGTATTGAAGGGCGGAATGGCGGGAAGGCGGGAGGGCGGGAGGAAGCTCCGCCACATCGCCTTCCGCCTTCACGTCGAACATCTTCACGAGCACAAACCAGCAGCCAATGAGCATTGGTACGGCGACGCTGAGCCCTATGGGCAACCAGCTCGCAAAGGTGATCTCTTCGGAGATCAACTCCTGCGCGGTCGCAGCGAGGATGGCGTTCGGCGGCGTACCGATCAACGTCGCCACACCTCCGATCGACGCTCCGTATGCAACCGCGAGAAACAGCGCGGTGGCGAACCCGGTCTCAGCCTTACCGCCTTCCCGCCCTCCCGCCTTCCCACCTACGGCCATCGCGATCGGGAGCATCATCACCGCCGTCGCCGTATTGGAGATCCACATGCTGGCGAACGCCGAGAAGAGCAGAAAACCGAGGATGATGCGGCGCGGCTCCGTTCCGACCACCCGCAACGTGGCCAGGGCAAAGCGGCGGTGCAGCTCCCATCGCTCCATCGTTGCGGCGATCAGGAAGCCACCGAGAAACAGGAAGATGATGGGATCCGCATAACGAGCTGCGATGTCGCCAATTCCCGATACGCCGACGATGGGCAGCGTGACCAACGGGAGAAGGGCGGTGGCGGGGAGGGGAACGACCGCAGAGAGCCACCACGTCGCCATCCAGGTGGCGAGGCCCGCGACTCGCCATGCGGGACCGGAGAGACCGAGGGGCGTCGGCGCCAGTACGGTCACCGCAAACGCGATCGGCCCGAGCAAGAGCGCCAGACGCCGGGTCACCGCTGGGGAATCAGGGCCAGTGGCGTCGTGCGCGTGATCTTGGTCTTGAGCTCGTCACTCAACGGAAGCGCCATGAACTGATCGAGGTTGTGCCGCAGGTCGTGCACACCGGGACTCGGCCAATCGGTACCCCATACGACGCGATCCCCTATCTCCTCGAGTCGGGGGAAGTACTCCAGCAACCGCTTGGGCGGAATCCCGGAGATCTCGAGATAGATGTGCCGATGCCGTCGCAGAAGGAAGAATGCCTCGTCCATCCACAGCGGTCGTCCGCCGTGCGCCATGATGAGTGTGAGATCAGGGAAATCCAGCGCGACGTCGTCCAGCTCCATCGGCCGGCCGAACTTGCACCGGGCTCCCGGGAAAATGCTGGTTCCCGTGTGGACCGTGACCGGGAGTCCCCGCTCTTCACAGCGACGGTAGATCCGGCCCAGCGCATCGAGACCAGTCGTGTACGCGTTGGCGGGAAACAGCTGGTGTGGCGGATGGATCTTGAGGATCCGTGTACCGAGCTGCAGCAGCTCCTCGACCTGCCCCTCGGGATCCTTGGTGAAGCGCGGGTGCACGCCACCGTAAGGGATCAGTCGATCGGGAGCCGCGCTTGCATACTTCGCCGCAAAGGCATTGGTCTCGTCGGTGAAGCCCATCACGTCCGGGCTGGGATAGTTCACCAGACCGGTACGCCAGATCCCGCTTTCGTCCATGATCTCCAGCAGGGCCGAGGGATCGTCCATGAGTTGCAGCAGACGATCCCAATGCTTCTCCTTGCCCTGACGCATGGCCTTGGCAACGTTCGGCTTCAACTGCTCCCAGGGCTGCACGTGGATGTGGAGGTCGGTGACCCCTACCCCTACCGCCACCGCCGGTACATCGGTCATGTGCCCTTGAAGTCGGGTTTCCGCTTCTCGAGAAACGCCCTGACCCCTTCTTTCATGTCATCCGACGAGAACGCCAGCCCAAATAGCGTGCGCTCGTGTTGCAGGCCTTCGTCCATCGGCGACCGGACGCTCGCGCGCACGGCCTCCTTAATGAGCCGGAGCGCCACGGGGCTCTTGGATGCAATGGCCTCGGCGATCTCGCGCACGCGCGTCATGAGCTGGTCGGGCTCCGCGACCTCATCGACCAGCCCAATGCGTAACGCCTCGTCTGCTCTGATCATGTCTCCGGTGTAGAGCAGCTTGTACGCGGTCCCCAAGCCGACGAGCCGCGGCAGGCGCTGCGTTCCGCCGCCTCCCGGGAGTAGGCCCAGGTTCACCTCCGGCTGCCCCAGCTTCGCCTTGGCGGAAGCGATGCGGATATCGCACGCCATCGCCAACTCACAGCCCCCGCCAAGACAGAACCCGTTGATGGCCGCAATGACTGGCTTGGGGAACGCCTCCATGGCATCGAACACGTTCACACCGGTCATGATCTGGAACTGATCGAAAGGCGTGCGGCCGTCGAAATCGGCGATGTCGGCGCCCGCAATGAACGCCTTCTCGCCGGCACCGGTCAGGATGACGACGCGCACGTCGTCGCTGGTCGCGAGATCACGCAGGTGGTCCAGCAGTTCCGCGCGGATGGTCTCGCTCAGCGCGTTCAGCTTGTCTGGACGGTTGATCGTGAGAGTGGCGACACCCCCAGCGATTTCTTTCAGGACTTGTTGGTCGGCCATTCGTAGAATCCTTTGCCTGTTTTTTTCCCCAGTTCGCCCGCGGCGACCTTGCGCTGCAAGATCGCGGGCGGGGCATAGTGCGGGTCACCGAACTCACCGTGCAGGTACTCCGCAATCGCGAGCCGCACGTCCAAGCCTACGAGATCGCTCACACGCAGCGGTCCCATGGGGTGCCCGTAACCCAACTCCAACGCCTTGTCGATATCCTCCGGCCTCGCGACGCCCTGTTCCACCATCCGCATGGCCTCGAGACCGAGCACCACTCCCAGTCGCGAGGAGGCGAAGCCTGGCACGTCTTGTACAACGATGGGCTCCTTGCCCATTGCACGTGCTACCGCGAGCACGCGTTCCACGTGGCTCTCGCCCGCCGCGTCGTGTCGCACGACCTCGACGAGCTTCATGATGTGCACCGGGTTGAAGAAATGCATCCCTACGACGCGGGACGGGTCGTCGACAGCCGAAGCAATGCGCGACACGGACAGCGACGACGTATTCGTCGCGATCGTGGCCTCCGCCGGCGCCGCGACCGTGATGCTTGCGAACAGCGCCTGCTTGACGCCGAGGTCCTCGACGACCGCCTCGATCACCAGATCCGCATCTGCCACGGCTTCCGCAATGTCTGCCGCTGTCGTTATACGCGCCAACGCCGCAGCGGCATCATCTGCCGCCAGCTTACCGCGGCGCACCCCGCCATCGAGGTTCGCCTCAATACGCTTCATGGCGGGCGCCAACGCGTCCTCCCGCGCATCGGTGATGCGTGTGTCGTACCCCGCGAGGGCCGCAACCTGTGCGATCCCGTGTCCCATGGTTCCCGCCCCGATCACCGCGACACGCATCAGCCGATTACCTCGCGGCCCATGTCGGGCTTGTTCGTGCAGATCCCGTCGACGCCGAGGTGCACGAGGGCCCGCATGCGATCCGGGGCATCCACGGTCCACGCAAAGAGGGCGTAGCCGGCACCGTGAACCTGAGCCGCCATCGGCACGTCAATGAGGTCTCGCTGCTGCCACAGGGTCACGGCATGAGCCTCCCCGATCTGTTGAACGGGGTCCAGCGGATATGACGATGACAGCACGCCGCCTTTTAGATCCGCGCGCGCGGCGCAGAGCCGCTCGACAATGCGGTGATCGAACCCATGGACGTGACAGTTGTCCGGAGCCGGCCCCGCATCAATCAGTGCGACCAGGCGCTCGTCGTGGGCTGGCCGCAGCGTCTTGACCTCGATGAAGACCTGGGTCGTCTTCCCGATGGTCTCGAGCGTCTCCGCGAGCGTGGGCACGGGCTCGCCATTAGAGAGTGTGTGCGCGCTGACTTCCGCGACCTCCATGTCGCCAATGCGCCGCCCGTCGATGTCTGGATCGTGCATCACCACGAGATCACCGTCCCGCGTATCGTGCACATCCAGTTCGATCCCATCCGCTCCCATCTCAATTGCACGACGGAACGCGGCCAGAGAATTCTCGAGTTCGTAGGCGGAGGCGCCCCGGTGGGCGATGACGATCGCCAAGATCGCTAGGTACCGCGAAAGACCGGTTGCCGCTTTTCGAGGAACGCCTGAAGACCTTCTGTCGCGTCCTCGCTCTCGAAACATCGCACCTGATGTTCGAGCTCGATGTCGAGCATCGATTCCAGCGAACTGCCGTCACTGGCATAGATCGCCTGTTTGGCCAGTGCCAGCGCAATCGGTGGCTTCGCCGCCAGCATCGCAGCAAGACTGTGCGTCTCGTCCGCCAGTCGATCGTGGGGTACGACGCGATTGAAGATCCCGATGCGCAGCCCTTCGTCGGCCGGGACCATCTCGGCGGTGAAGATCAACTCGAGCGCCTTCGAGGCACCCACCAGACGGGGGAGAAAGAAGGTTCCGCCCCAATCGGGATGGAGTCCGATTCGGTTGAACGTCTGCCCAATGCTGGCCCGGTCGGAGGCAATGCGGATATCGCACGACAGCGCGAGATTCGCCCCACCGCCCGCCGCGGGACCGTTCACGCTCGCGATCACGGGTTTGGGCGTCGTGCGGATTGCGGTGACCGTCTCGCGGCCGCTCTCGACCAGCAACTCGAGCGATGCGGTATCGCCTTTCTCGCCGAGTTCCTTCATGTAGCCGATATCGGCGCCGGCACAGAAGGCACGGCCGGCTCCAGTAATGACGATGACGCGAACGTCCGTATCACCTGCCATCTCACGAACGGCCTGGGCCACCTCCTGGCGCATGGTGCCCGCGAACGCGTTGAGCTTGTCCGGCCGGTTTAGCGTAATCGTCCCGATCGCGGCGGTGACGTCGGTCAGAACATGTTCGTACCCGCTCATGCTCGCTCCACCAGCATCGCGATGCCTTGGCCGACACCGATGCACATGGTGACCAAACCGTAGCGACCACCGGTCCGGTGCAACGCGTGTACCATTGTGGTGAGCAGCTTGGCGCCGGTACATCCCAGCGGATGCCCCAGGGCGATGGCACCCCCATAGATGTTTACCTTCGCGGGGTCCAACTCGAGATCGCGGATACACGCAATGGACTGCGCGGCGAACGCTTCGTTGAGTTCCACGAGATCGATGTCGGCGAGCGTGAGCCCGGCCCGTTTCAGCGCCTTTCGCGTTGCCGGGATGGGTCCGAGTCCCATGCAACTGGGATCAACTCCCGCTACCGCTGTCGTAAGCACACGCGCCAACGGCTCCTCCCGCCCTTCCGCCTTTCCGCCCTTCCGCCCTATCACTAACGCCGCTGCCCCATCGTTGATACCACTCGAACTGCCCGCCGTCACCGTGCCGTCCTTCACGAAAGCCGGCCTCAACTTGGCCAACTTCTCGATGGTGACATCGGGCCGCGGATGCTCGTCTGTCGTAACGGTCCGGCCTTGCGCCTTTCCGCCCTTCCGCCCTTCAATCTCCACCGCCACGATCTCGTCATCGAACACGCTCTGCTCGAGCGCGCGCGCCGCGCGCCGCTGACTCTGAAACGCAAAGGCGTCCTGTTCGTCCCGGGTGATGCCGTACTGCTGCGCGACCTTCTCCGCCGTCTCGCCCAGCGAGATGGTCCACTCAGTGGGCATCTTTGGGTTGACGAAGCGCCATCCCACTGTCGTATCGGCCATCTCCGGGGATCGGCGATGCCATGGGCGCGATGATTTCAGCATGACGTACGGCGCACGCGTCATGCTCTCCACGCCACCGGCCACGAAGGCGTCCCCTTCGTCCGCCTTGATCGCCTGCGACGCACTGGCGACGGCCTGAAGCCCCGACCCACAGAGCCTGTTCACCGTCTGGCCCGGTACCTCAATGGGGAGTCCGGCAAGCAAACTCGCCATCCGCGCGACATTCCGGTTGTCCTCACCTGCGCCGTTGGCACATCCGAGGATGACGTCATCGAGCGACGCCGGATCGATGCCCGCACGCGCAACCGCTTCCTTCACCGCGATTGCAGCAAGATCGTCCGGTCGCATCTCGGCGAGGGCACCGCCATGCGTTCCAACCGGCGTGCGAACCGCGGAGAAGATAAAAGCATCGCCCCCCATCACCGGCCGAGGCCGACCCACACCGTCTTCGAATCCATGTACCCGTCCAGCGCCTCCCGACCCAGATCACGTCCGTAGCCGCTCTGCTTGAATCCGCCGAATGGCGCCGCCGGGTCGTACAGGTTGTATGTGTTCACCCACACGGTGCCAGCGCGGATTGCGCGTGCAACGCGGAACGCCTTCTGGATGTCCTTGGTCCAGATCCCGGCCGCCAACCCGTACATCGTCTGATTTGCCAGATGGATACCCTCGTCGACGTCATCGAACGTGACGACTGAGAGTACCGGTCCGAAGATTTCCTCATCGACAATGCGCATTCCCGGCTTCGCATCGTCAAAGACGGTGGCTTCAACGAAGTAGCCCTTCCCATTTACGGTAGCCGTGTTTCCACCTACGACGAGCGTCGCTTCCTGTTTCCCCGACTCGACGTAGGACATGACCGTCTCTTGCTGCCGTGCCGATACTACCGCACCAAGACGGGTGTTCTTGTCGAACGGATCACCGGGCACGAGCTTCTTGGTTCGCTCGACCAGCTGTTCCACCACCTGATCGTGCACCGAGCGCTCGACGAGCAAGCGCGAGCCCGCGGCGCACACCTCGCCCTTGCCATAGAAGATGCCGTTCTGCGCGCCGCGAACGGCCGCCTTGAGATCGGCATCCGCGAACACGATGTTGGGACTCTTACCGCCAAGCTCGAGGGTCACCCGCTTCACCGTGTCCGCGGCATCGCGCATCACCTGCTTGCCAACGGTTGTAGAGCCGGTGAACGAGATCTTGTCCACACCCGGGTGCTTCACGAGGGCGGCCCCCGCCGTGGAGCCGCCGCCGGGAATGACGTTGAACGCACCTGGGGGAAGCCCCGCCTCCACCATGATCTCGGCCATGGCGAGCGCAGTGAGCGGCGTCTCGGACGCGGGCTTGAGGACGACCGTGCACCCAGCAGCCAAAGCGGGTGCGAACTTCCAACCGGCAATGTTGAGCGGGAAGTTCCACGGCGTAATGGCACCCACGACACCGACGGGTATCCGGTCGGTAAACACGAAATCGTTGTTGCTGACCGACAACACGTCGCCACCGATCTTGTCGGCCCAGCCCGCGTAGTATTTCAGCGTCTCGGCCGTCATCGACACATCGATCATCGACTCGAAGAACGGTTTGCCGTTCTGCTTGGTCTCGAGCGTGGCCACGTCTTTGCGGCGCTCGCTCAGTAGCTCGCCGGCACGGTGGAGCATGGCACCGCGTTTGCGCGCGGAGAGCTGTTGCCACCCGTCAGACTCGAAACAGGCTCGTGCCGCCATCGCGGCATCATCCACATCCTGCTCGCCGGCCGCCTGGACCGCCGTGAACGTCTCTTCCGTGGCTGGATTGACGACCTCGATCGTTTTGCCCGAGACCGCCTTGCGCCACTCGTTGTTGATGAACAGGTCGGTCTGCACTAAGCGCCCGTGAACTCGGGGGTCCGCTTCTCCATGTAGGCCGCCAAACCCTCCTTGGCGTCCGCGCTCTGAAAGAGCTGCTGTTGCAACTCGCGCTCGATTGCCAGGCCGCTCTCGAACGGCACCTCCAGGCCGGAGCACACTGCGCGCTTGATGTTCCCGACCGCCTTGGATGCCTTGCCGGGTGGCACGAACTGCTTGGCGTACGCCAGCACGTCGGTCCAGAACGACTCCTTCGGAAAGACCTGGTTCACGAGGCCGATCGTTACGGCGTCATCGAGCGTGAAGTTCTTGCCGGTTGCCATCATCTCGATCGCCTTGGACTTGCCGAGGATGCGCGCAAGGCGCTGTGTCCCGCCCGTGCCCGGCAGCACGCCGAGATTTACCTCGGGCAAGCCGATCTTTCCGCCGCCGGCCGCCGCGAGCCGGATGTCACACGCCATGGCGATCTCGAGCCCGCCACCCACCGTATGTCCGTTGAGCGCCCCAATGACCAGCTTGGGCGTGTGTTCGAGACGATTGAGCGTCTCGTTCGCGTGCAGGCAAAAGAAGTACTTCCAGCGCGGCGTCACCTCGTTCAGCATCTTGATGTTGGCTCCGGCGGAGAAAAATTTCTCGCCTTTGCCGCGCAGGACGATCACATGTACCGCGTTGTTCATCCGCGCATCCAGAATTGCCGTGTCGAGCTGCTTCATCATGTTGTGGGTATAGGTGTTCGCAGGGGGATCATTCAGTTCCAGGATCGCAATCCCGTCTTCCACCCGATAGTCCACCAGCATCTCGTCAGTCGGCGCTGTCCAATCAGTCATCTGCGATCATCCTCCGTGTTGCGAAGAGAGTTGGAGAGAAAGTCCGGCACGTCCAGCCGATCCGTCCGATCCCCCCACTTGATTGCCTCGAAATGTGTCCGGCACGCCCGGCAGTAGTGCCGGGCCACCATTAGCGAAGTGCCGAAGTCGTTTTCCTTCCTTGTCGCCTGCGAGCCGCAAAACGGGCACGGCTTGGGTTGCGGGGCGTCAGCCAATCTTGAACAACTCATTCTTCCCGCCGCGCAGGTGAAAGAGAATGTCATCGTCGAGTCCACCCGCCGCCGCCCGTCGGGTCGCCGCGTCCCAGCCATCGGCACCTATCGCAGTCGGCGCAGGCACCGCTACACCGACCTCGTCCGCCATGGCGCGAATATCGGCAAACACCGCCCGGCACAGCTCGACGTTGGCCTTGGACTTGATCCCCGCCGCGACGAGTGCCGCGTCCTCCTCCTGCTCCTCCGGGCCGAACCACACGGCGACCGCCCCGAGCGCTGCGGTGATCTGGCGCTCCAGCCGACCGCGTATGTCGTCGCTCCGGCGTGCGAGGGATCGGAACCAGCCACGCCCGTGGTGCAGGTGGTGGCGTTCCTCATCCAGCATTTTCTCGAGGCTCATGCGGAGCGGCTTGAAGCTCGATCCGCGCATCGCGTGCAGCGTCCGCGTCACGGCCAAATCTACTACCGCGTTGATCGCGACGAAGCCCGACCAGCCTTCGACTACCCGATCGAGATATGCGACGTTGGCAAACGCGTCGCCGGCTCGCCGCTCCACCATTTGGACGGGATCATCCTGAAAGTGTTTCTTGAGCACCGCGTGCAGCAGCCGGACATGTCCCAACTCCGCCTGCGACAGCGAACACGACGCGACGGCGGCCTCGAGTTCCGGGGTGCCGAAGGTCCACTCCCCGTAGTGATAGCCGAGGAGCAGCTTCGTATCGGCACACGCCATGAGGAGGTTGCGGAGACCGCGCTGGCAGAGGGCGTTCATTCCGTCCAGAGAATTGAATTCCATCAGTTGCCCCACAGTGGCAGGCTCCCGTGCTCTGACACGGGGATCACCGCGTCGCGTGGCACGACACACATCTCGACCCAGCTCTCTTCGTCGTAGAGGGTCCAGGCGTAGGCCTTGGCCAGCTCGTCATCGGTGGCATTGACGCTACCGACGTGCTTCAACTCTTCGTCGTGCGTCTTGCGCGCGAACACTTCGTAGATCTGCCCGAACGTCATGGCACTCCCCGATTAGCTGACAACGCCGTGCGCGGCCAGGACACGCCGACCACGATCGCTGATCCGTTCCTTGGTCCACGGCGGACTCCACACAATATCGATGTGCGTGCGGACGACTCCCGGTACGCGCTGCACTGCATCCTGGATATCGGCGACGATCATGTCCATCGCGGGACAGCCGATCGACGTGAACGTGAGTGTGACCTCTACGGCGTCGTGCGTGACGCGCACGCCGTAGACCATGCCGAGGTCGACGATGCTCAGTGGGTATTCGGGATCGCCGACCGTCTGGAGGACATCCCAGACCTCTTGCTCACGCGGCGGCGACATATCCGGCGAAATCCCCCTGGATCATCTCGACGTACCGTTGGTTCATTGGCCCACGCGCTTTCCAGCGGTCGAACACCACGTCCCAGCCGAGCGGTTCTTCATAGAGCCAGCGTTTCTCGTCGGGGTCGTACTGGCACGGGAACGGATAGTCGATGCTGTACTCCTTCTTCTCGTCATCACGGTGCGCCGGCACGTCGATCCCGATCGACTCGCAGAGGGGAACAGTCGCATCCATCCACACCTGGCGCAGTTGGTCGTTGGTACTCCCCTTCAACCGATAGATTAGCTGCCCGGAATGGTGTTTCAGATCGTCCGGCAGCCCGAACCACTCGAGCGTCATCGGGAACATCCAGTCCACCGCACGTTGGAGCGCTGCTTTGACGTCGCCGCCTGCCTTGGCAAGTCGCTTCATCCACGACTCGCCGTGGCGCAGATGCAGAACCTCCTCCCGATCCACTTTGACTAGAGCACGTTTGAGCGGGCCGTAGCTGGTGTTGTGGTACACGTCCGAGAGAAGCGTAATACCGGCCCGATCGAAGAACCCGTTAGCCACCACCATCTCCGCCCAATTCTCGAGCGCCTGGTCGAACCCGTAGGGATGCTTGAACTCGTGCGGCTGCCGGCCGTATACGAGCCACTGCCGATCGACGCCCAGATCCTCCATGATGCGATACGCGATGTTGGCGTGACCCAACTCGTCGTGCACGATTGCCGTGACCGCAATCCGGCTGTTTATGCTCGGCGCGTCGCGCGATGCGAGATAGTAGGCCGGGGCGCTCATCAACTCCGTATCCCCTTGCACGGTGAGCTGCGTGAGCAGCGAGCGCTTGTATCCGGGCGTCATATCTTCCTCGGATTCGAGCATGAACCCGTCGTTGATCTTATCGATCAGCGCCTGCTCGGCAGGATCACGTTCGCGGGGCGATGTCACCGGCACAGCCTCCTCCTGTTGCGGTCGTGCGTATTCTCTGCGCGCACTTCAGCGCGAGAGGACTCTCATCTCGTCCATGTGCCGCGCTAAGAACCTGATGTGGTGGTGGATGGCGTGAAGCCGCTCGTCGTAGGGTCGGATAGCCATTCAAGCGTTCGGTCGGTGCCGGAACCTACCCGCCCCGTCAATAGGGGTCAATTCCACACCCACACCCTCATCGCCCGCTCGATCACCCCTTTCATCGCCTAAACCCCGGGCTCACGCCCGGGGTTTGGTCGCGCGACTAAGCATCGTCTCTCATCGCCACTATCATCTCCGCCCTCTTAACTTTACGCCCATGCGTTCGTCTCTCTCATCGTGACGGCACCCGACGCTCATCCGGCACCCTCGGATGTCGAGCTGATCGCCGGATGGCGGGCAGGCAACGAGCACGCGGCAACCGAGTTGGTGAAGCGGCACGGCCACGCGGTTGCCCGGTACCTCAGCGCGGCCGGTGCGGACGCGGATCTCGATGATCTGGTACAGGAGGCGTTCTTTCGGGCGTTTCGGAAAATCGCCACATTCAAGGGTGGGGCGAGCTTCCGAACCTGGGTCATGACCATTGGCCGTAACGCGCTCCGGGACCTGCACCGCAAACGCGGCCACCGGGCCATGCTGAGCCTCGAGGACCGTGACATCGCCGATAGCCGGTCCGACCCTCACAACGAGACGATCGGGCGCGACCTAGAGGAGCGGCTGCACACTGCGGTTGCGCAACTACCGCCCATGCAGCGCGACGTCTTTCTCCTGCGGGCGCAGCAGGGGCTGGGGTACACGGAGATCGCGGAGGCTTTGGACACATCCGAGGGCGCGGCGCGCGTGCACTACCACCACGCGGTGAGACGGCTCAAGGCAGCCCTGGAGGAAACGGGATGACGGATATAGACGAACAACAACTGGAGCGACTCGCCGCACGGCTGGGGGCATCCGGAGGCAACGACGTGGATCTCGATCGCGTCGCGGAACAGGTCGTCTCACGGCTGCGCTCGGGCGAGAAGGTCCCAGCACACCACCGGGTTTGGCCCTGGCTCGTAGCGATGGCGGCCGCGGCTACTCTGGCGGTACCGGGATACCAGTGGCTGCACGAGATTGGTGGCGGCCCATCAGCTCGAGTCGTTGCCGCACCGGTGTTGGATCTCCTCACGGGGGCCGAATTGGCAGAGGTGCTGGACTCGCTGGACTTCTCCGCGCCGGTCACCGAGGTGGTGACGGCCACGTTGGACGATATGAATGAACAGCAGCTCGAGGAGTTGCTGGCAATCATGGAGGGATGATGCGCTGGTTGATAGCGCTTGTGGCGTTGCTCGCGCTGGCCGAACCCATGTCGGCACAGGTGCGCCCCAACCCCGAACGGCTGCGCGAGCAAGTCGTCGCCCGGTTCATCGAGAACTTCCGCAATCAGGCGGGTCTCACCGACGATCAGTTCACGCGGTTTCAGACGGTCACGCGTCGCTCGTGGCAGACACGGCGCGAGCTGGAACAGCGGCAACGCCAGGTCCTTCAGGCCATGGAACAACAGATGCGCCCGGGCGTCGCCGCCGATCCAGACAGCGTAACCACCCTGATAGATGCACTGCTCGAAATCCAGGAAGGGCAGGTCGCGCGGGCACGCGCAGATCAGGAGGACTACGCGGCGTTTCTCGATCCCGTCCAACGGGCTCAGCTGGTGTTGTCCTTCACCCGGCTGGAGCGGCAGATCGAGCAGATTGTGAGACGGAGGATGCAGCAGCAGGGGCGCTGATCACCGCCTTCTTCCCCCCAGTTCCAGCCCCACCCTGAACCTCAGCGTCGTAAACTGCTCCCGACGCTCAATGCCACCGACGCGGGGGAAGTCGTACCGCTCGAGACTGTAGTACAGTCCGCTAGTGAGCTTGCCGCTGCGGTACTCGACCCCGGCACCGGCCTCGAATCCGAGGTTTGGCGACTCGCCTAGTCCGCTGACGGACACCACTGGCAGCAGGTACCCCCGGAACACCGCCCGCAACGCGCCTTCCATGAGATCGAATCGCGCTTCGCCGCCCGTGCGAATCGATGTCCAGCGCTCGGTGGCCGCATCGGTGACGTACGATCTGAGCCCTGTGCCCACCGTGAACGTGAGCCAGGGCAGGGCACCGACGTTCACGTCGAAGTGGGCGTCGTTGACCGTCCGGTCCAACACACCCGGTACATCGGACGTGAGCTTGCCGACCGACCCGTACGCCAGCACCTCCAGTCGGGTGGCAATGGTCCACTTGATGCCGCCGCCGAACATGAGGCCGGCCGTCTTGTCGACGCCGGCGCCGACGTCCACGCGATGCTCCGCGTGCCTCACGTCGGTCCAGAACGACACGCCCTTGGTGAACACCATGGACGCATCGGCCGGCACTTGGGCAAAGACCCCCTCGCGCGGCGTCCAGCGGCGTGCGCCGAGTGCCGCTCCAAGACCCCGCCCCCGCCCCCGCCCCCGTCCCCGGCGGTCGCCGGCACCTGCCGCACGTTGCTGAGCCTGCGCTCGTCCGCGCCGCGGCCGGCGCGCGATGATTCGGGGTCGACGGGCGATCACTTCCACCGGCGTCTCGGCACTGACCTGAATCGTTGCCGTATCTACAAGACCGTGGAGCTGGGCCACGACGCGGCCTGTGCCCTCCTCCACCCCGACTACCGTTCCGGACGCCGAATCCACCTGCACGACCTCCGGATCGAGCGTGGTCCACGAGGGCCTTGCGCTCGGGATCGGCTCGCCACGACGATCGACGCGGGCCAGGACGAGCGCCAGTGTGTCTTCGAGCGGCTTCACACGCATGTTACGATCGGCAATGATCGCAATGCGAGTTGCTCGCTGCCGCACGCGCACCTCGACCGTTTCTTCTTCTTCACCGACGCGACAGCGCACACGCGTGACACCGTTACCCAGGGCGGTGACGAATCCGCCGATGGCGACCACAGCCACCGCCTCGTTCTCGCTCAAGCAGACGTCCGCGAGATCGACCGGCACGAGCGTGTCCGGTAGCGCCACCGGGGTCAACTCGAGGAGCATCGTATCGCCGATCGCATCGAAACGCACGCGCCCAGGCAGAATGGCGAACTGAATTCGCTCGGGCGGAAGCTCGACCACTACCAGCGCGGACACCGAGTCCGCGCCGATGCTGGCCCAGACCCTCGTCACGCCGTTGGCCCGCGCGGTCACAAGCCCGTTGGGGCTCACTTGCGCCACTTCCGGATCGGAAGACCACCACCGCATCGCGGCGCCGGATACGACACGGCGCTCCGCGTCCACCACTTCCGCGCCGACGGACGCCGTCTCACCCGCAGCACGCAGCCGCAGGACATCGCGATCGAGCGACAGGGACACCGCATCGCCCGGTGTATCGCCGCCGCTGCGGCACGCGGGCGCGAGCACGAGGGTCGCAAGCGCCAGCGCGATGGCTCTCATCGGATGACCCCCGTCGTTGGAATCACGACCAACCGCGCGCTCGCCAGCCGGGCGTCGTTCCGGGCCATGATCTCCGTGTTCTCGCGGTTGCGCGCCGTCTGCCGCCGCAGGTTCTCCACGATGTTCTCGGGAATCTCCGGGTGACTACTGCGGAACGCGAAGGCCACTAGCCCCGCAATTGCGCCGGCACCGGCAGCGACACCGGCCTGCGGACCCGAGAAGTCGAGCTCACTGCTGCCAAACACTCGCGGGATGACGAGCGCACCGGCCGCTACACCCAACCCAACCGCCAGCTCACGAATCGCGACCCCCCCCCCGTAACGCGTGCCGAGAAGGTCGTCGCTGCGCAACTCAGCCAACGTATCCTCGAGCGCTTCGGGCAGTTGGTGCTCGATATCAAACAAGACGCGCACGGAATCCTGGCGTCCACCTCCCCGCGTACTGCTCCCCCATACCACCAACTCGTACGAGCCGGGATCGATCAGCCCGCCATCGGAGAGTGTGCCGTTCCAGCGTATCTGTCGGAATCCGTCGTTCTGCCCCTGGAAGATCGGCACCTGCAACTGCTCGAAGATACTGCGGATCTCGACGCTGACCTGGCCCTCGTGTGTCGTCACGATATCGAGCGTGAGGTTATCCGATCGCGGGTCGATGATCGTGTCGAGAATGGGTCTGAGACCAACCCGAAAGGTCCGTAGCTTGGCTTCGCCAAACGCGCCACGTTCCTGGGGGGTGAACTTCTGTGGATCCAGATCGGCAAACGGATCGCGCTCGATGGCTGCGAGGAAATAGCGGCCGGCGGAGTCGGGTTGTTGCAGGATGGCGTACGACGCCCCGAGGTATAGATAGGCCTGGACACGTTGGTCCAGAGACACCTCAAAGGGCGAGTTCCCCGAGACAACCTGCATGAACATGTCGCGCGCGCGCTCGACCTGCAGCTGCTCGTAGAAACCGATCGCCTGGGATAGCTGGTCGGCCGCGGTTTGTGCGGCCACAGCAACGGGCGCCAGTACAGACGCGAAAACGAGGATAATCGTACGCACTAGTTCCCAGCCTCCCGCAACTGGCGGCCCGCGAGGTTCACCGTCTGATTGGGCTGTGCCGTGAAGGTCGTATCGAACGTGACAAATCCGGAGAGTTCGATCCTCACCTGCACCGGGACGCCGGCCGAGATACTGTGTCTCATGACTCGGCCGGACCCCACGCGCTCGCCATCTACGAAAATCTGGGCCGACAGCTGGCCCGGTACCAGGGACACGTTCAACGTCGCGGTCCCCGTCGGTTGTAGCGCGACCGGTTCCTGTGGCCGTGGCCGCGCTCGCGGCGGGGTGTTCGCGGGCCCCGCCCGGACGCGCTGGAGCCGGGGCGTGACTGGAGTAGCCTGTCCCGCGATCACGCTGGCTTGATTTGTGTAGTTCTCGTATCCGCCCGCGCGCACGGTGTACTCGTACGTCCCCGGCGCCAGATCCGCGAGCGTGTGCCCCGTGAAGATCTGACCACCAATGTTGATGGTTGCGCCGTCCGGGAGCCCCGCGAACGCCAGCGAACCGGTCGTCGGCGCCGCGGGCACCGACTCTTGGAGTGTTGCCGGCACGAGGAACGAATCCAGCAGACCCGCCTGCCAGGCTCCGACTCCGCCGCCGCCCAGCACGAGCACGAGAATGATGAGCACCAACGGGAGCTTGGACTTCTTCTTCTTCTTCTGCTCGAGGGCCTTGGACGCGCGCTTGAGCCCAGACGGAATCTTGCCACCCGGTTGCGTGAGCCGAAGCGGTGGCAGCGAGCCGGTCCGTACGAGATCTATCTTGACGCCCTTCGACAGCTCGCGCAGCAGCCCGCCAGCTTCGCGCTTCTCCACGTCGGTCACGGGCACCGCCGCGAGCGTATCGACGAGATCGTGCGTGCTCTCGAAGCGATCCGCGGGCTTCTTCTCCATTAGCCGGTAGACGATCGCCAGCAGGTCCTCCGGCGTGCCCTTGCGCACCTGGGTCAGGTCGGGGACGGGCGTGAGATAGTGATGCTGGATCACGCCCATGATTGAGTCGGCCTCGAACGGGAGCTGGCCGCTCAGCATCTGGAAGGCAAGCACCCCCAACGAGTATTGGTCCGCCTGCGGGCCCAGTTGCTGACCGCCGCACTGCTCGGGGCTCATGTAATTGGGCGTGCCGATGACCATACCACTGGCGGTGAGTGATGTCTCACCCATGGCGCGCGCGATTCCGAAATCCGACACGAGCACGCGCCCGTCGGAATCGACGAGGATGTTCCCGCCCTTGATGTCGCGGTGGATGATCTTCCGATCGTGCGCGAACGCCAGGGCGCTCGCCGTGGCCTCGAGCAGCTTCATGACGACGGAAAAGGGCAGGGCGCCCTGCACCTCGAGGATATCATCGAGGGCGCGCCCCTCGACGAACTTCATCGCCATGTAGTAGAGCTTGTCCTTCTGCCCGACCCGATAGATGGGGATGATGTTCTGATGATCGAGCGACGCCGCCAAGCGTGCCTCGCGCTTGAAGCGTGCAGCGGTATCGCCCTGCTGGGCCATCTCGGGCGGGAGCACTTTGATTGCCACCGTGCGCTCGAGCATCCGCTCCTTGCCCCTGTACACGATGGCCATGCCGCCGCGGCCGACCTCTTTCTCGACCTCGTAGTCTTCCTTCAGCTCCTCGCGTAGCTGGACGAGCAGCGGATCTGTAGGTATCGAGGAGAGGGCCACCGTCGCTGCCGACGGATCACCCGTCTGATTCCCGCAGTTGGTGCAGAACGCGCTCCCAGCATCGAGGGGCGAGCCGCATTTTCCGCACTCGGTGGTCGTGGTCATGGTACGGTGATCGCTGTCTGAGTCCCGTTAATCGTCAAATCTAGCGTATCCGTCGCCGTCACGGTCTGCTCGCCAGGCGTCTGGAGCGTTACTCCTGCGGCGAACAGGTGAACCCCGGCGTCACCGGTGACGAACGTGAAGTCGCCCGGCAGCACGACAGCCCCCGGATCGGTGGTGGTGAACACTATCGTCCCGGTGTAACCTGTCGCCACGTTGCCGAACTGGTCGCGTGCCGTGACGATCACGTCCGAAGTCGCCCCCGCAGTCAGCGGATCGCTGATTCCCGTCACATCGAGGCTCACGGCCGGACCCGCCACCACCGTTATTGCGCTTTGCGTGCCGTTGATCGTCCCGGCAGCGTTGTCTGTAGCCGTCACCGACTGCTCGCCCAGTGTGACCAGCTCGACGCCACCGCTGAAGCTGTGGATCCCGGCATCGCCACCGGTGAACGTGTAGTTAGCCGGGAGCACCACTGCTACGTCGACATCACTCGAGCTGAAGGTGACGGTGCCGGTATATGCGGGTGTCACGTTGCCGAACTGATCCCGGGCCGTCACGGTCACGTTGGATGGGACGCCTGCGCCGATGGGATCACTGATCCCCGTGACGCCGAGGCTCGCCGTCGCATCGGGATTGACCGTGATCGCGCTCTGGGTGCCGTTGATCGATCCGACCGCGTTGTCGGTCGCCGTCACCGACTGCTCACCCGCCGTTACCACGGTCACACCGGTCACACCGCTGGGGAAGACGTGGATTCCGGCATCACCACCGGTGAACAGGTAGTTCGCGGGGAGTACCACGCTCGCGCCAACATCGCTCGACGTGAAGGCCACGGTCCCGGTGTAGCCCGTGGCCACATTCCCAAACTCGTCACGTGCCGTCACCGTTACCCCTGAACTCGCCCCTGCAGTGACCGGATCGCTGATTCCCGTCACATCGAGGCTCACGGCCGGACCCGCCACCACCGTTATTGCGCTTTGCGTGCCGTTGATCGTCCCGACAGCGTTGTCTGTAGCCGTCACCGACTGCTCGCCCAGTGTGACCAGCTCGACGCCACCGCTGAAGACGTGGATCCCGGCATCACCGCCGGTGAACGTGTAGTTCGCCGGGAGCACCACTGCTACGTCGACGTCAACCGAGCTGAAAGTGACGGTGCCGGTGTATGCGGGTGTCACGTTGCCGAACAGATCCCGGGCCGTCACGGTCACGTCGGATGGGACGCCTGCGCCGATGGGATCGCTGATCCCCGTGACGCCGAGGCTCGCCGTCACATCGGGATTGACCGTGATCGCGCTCTGGGTGCCGTTGATCGATCCGACTGCGTTGTCCGTCGCCGTCACCGACTGCTCGCCCGCCGTTACCAGGGTCACACCGGTCACACCACTGGGGAAGACGTGGATTCCGGCATCCCCACCTGTGAACAGGTAGTTCGCGGGGAGTACCACGCCCGCGCCAACATCGCTCGACGTGAAGGCAACGGTTCCGGTGTACGCGACGTCCACGTTTCCGTTGACATCCCGTGCGGTCACCGTGACTCCCGAGCTGGTCCCCGCCGTGACGGGATCGCTGATCCCGGTCACGTCGAGACTCACCGCCGCGCCGGCCACGAAATTGACGGTGGCGTTGTCGGTGATGGTCGATTCGTTGACCGCACCGGTGACGGTCGCGGTGACCGGTGCCGCCGTGCCCGACGTCAGGGTAGCTGTGTAGGTCCCGTCGTTGTTGTCAGTAATCGCACCCAGGCTGCCCGCCGTGGTGAACAGCTCGACGCCATCGCCTCCGTTCGGGAGCTGGGTGTTGGTCGCGTCGAACAGGGTAACCGTCACGATCGACGTGCTGACACCATTCGCCACGACCTGCCCTGCCGAGACATCGATCTGCGTCTTGGTCGGATCGACGGTGGAGAACTTGGTCACTGCGAACGTGGTGCTGCCGGCCCCGCTGGTGGTGGAGATCGTCCGCGTGCCATCCGCGTTCCCCAAGCCGAGGGTGGTTTCCGCCAGTCCGTCGGTGTTGGTCGTCACCACTAGCGGCCCACACGACTTGGGTCCGTCATCGTTGATATCGTCCCGTGGCCCCTGTCCCGCGTCACAGTTCACCGTAATCGTGAACGTGACGCCGGCAGTGTTGATGGGTCGCTGGTCGGCATCGACCGTACGCGCGGTGAGCGCGAAGGGCACGGTCCCTATCACCGCTCTGACCTGCCCGTCACCGCGGACGGATCGGAGCGTAACTACGGGGCCTCCAGACGCCGGGTAAGTCGGTGCAAGCTGGACGTTGCCGGTGTAGGTCGGCGTGAACACGCCCACGAAGACGACGGAGTCGCCCGTAGCGGCTGAGTCGGCGCTCGACGTGAACGTCGTGAGATCACGCCTCGGTCCGCGACCGTCACCCCACCAGTTGTTGAGATGGCCGTTGTCGCCGGGAAGGTCCGCCGCACCCAGCGAATCGTTGTCGAAGATGTCGTTGGCGGTGAGCACGAGGCTTGTCGGTGCAGTGAACCGCGCCCCGACATTGTTCAGATACATCCGGTTTCGCATCACCGAATCTGCGGACCCGCCGTTGACGTGTACGGCCGCCCCGACATCGACGCCGGCAAGTGACGTGACGTCGGTGATGACGACGCTGTCGATCCGCATGCCGGTCACGTTGTCCAGACGCACGCCGTATCCGTTCACGTGCTGGATGACGGATCGGCGGATCAGTCCGCTGCCGGTAACCGTGACGTTCTGGATGCGGACCCCGCGACCCCTGATCGTCGGCGGGCCCGCAGGGTTCACGTAGAAGAACTCGAGGTTCACGGTCGCGCCATCGGTACTGACGGCAGGACCGCCCGCGGCATGCTGGAACGCCAGGTGGCGGAGCGTGACGGTGGTGAAGCTCGGCGCGGTGATTCCCTGTGGACCCGAGTTATACCTGATCGTGGGCAACGCCGTCGGCGTCGCGCAGGCCGTGCTGCTGCACCCTGCCGCCACCGTATCGATCCCCTGGATGATGATCGAAGATGAGACGTTGAGGGCCCCGGAATAGGCGGTCGATGCGGCGGCAACGTATACCGTGTCGCCGGGATCCGCCGCGTCGATGGCGTTCTGGATTGCAGCGTACGGGGCCTTGATGGTCCCGAACCGCGGCGACGCGGGATTGTCCTTGTCGACGTAAATGGCGGTCGGGTTCTTGACCGCGACGATCGTCCCCGCGGAGGTGACCAGGCCGCTCGTCGCCGAGATCTCGACGGAGTCCGGCGTGAATGCCAGGGCCGTGATCGTGCCACTGCCGTCGACACTCACGAGCAAGTCGTCAGACGAGTTCCACGAAACGACGGCGCCGGGTATGGGGTCGCCCTGGACGTTCAACACCGTCGCCGTGTACGTCAGCGTCTGCGTGGTGGCGGTCAGCGTGTCGCGCGTCGAATTGAGGGTCACCTGATCCGGCTGATTCTCCACCGTCACGAGAATGGAGTCGCGCAGGTTGACGTTCGCGGGGCTCACCGCCTTGATGAACGTGGTCCCGGCCGCCTGCGCCGTCACCTCGCCGTCGGTGCTGACCGTCGCCACTGTCCCATTGCTGGTGATCCAGTTGGCTGCACTCGGGGTGAGCACGTCGTTGTTACCGTTCCGGAAGTTGGTCCCAGGCGTGAACACGGCGCCGATGCTGGTCAGCGTCGTGTCGACCGAGGTGATGTCCAGGATCACCGGATCGTTGCTCACCGAGACCGTAATCTGGGCCTCGACGCTGTCCGGACCCGCGCCGACGAGTACCTGGGCGAACAGGGTCGCGGTACCGGTACCCGCAGCCGTGATCAGACCGGCGTCGATCGTGGATGTGGCAGGCACGGTCACGACACCGGCGTCGTTCGTGCTCCAGAAGATTTCGGAGCCCGGAATGGGATTGCCAAGGTCATTGCGCACCGTGGCCGTGACGGTCGACGCATCGCCGACGAAGCCAAGGGAAAGCGCGGTCGGTGACAGCGTCATCGTGGCCGCGTTGTTCTGCACTACCAGTGTGGCCAGCGACACGACCGCGGGCGTGCCCGTCACCGCCGCCGTGATTGTAACCGTTCCCGTACTGATGGCGGTCGCGAGACCCACCGGCGAGATCGTTGCGACAGCACTGTCGGTGGATCCCCATGTGATCCCGGTCCCGCTGATCTCTCCGCCCGCGGCGTTCACGACGGTAGCCGAGAAGGCGAGCGTCCGGCCGACCGCCGTGAGGGTCGCCGAACCCGGCGCCAGCAGGACGGCATCGGGCGCGTTGGTCACCGTGACCACGATCGACGAGGTCAGCGTCGGGTTGAACGGACTCGTGATCGTGATCGTCGCGCTCCCGACGCCGGCCGCCGCCACGACACCGTCCCCTGAGACGGTTGCGACGCTCGTGGCACCGCTCTCCCAGAGCACCGCGTTTCGTGGTAGCGCGCCGCCGGTCCCGCCGGGGCCGTTGGTGATCGTCGCCCCGGGACTGTACGCGTCACCAATACTGGCGAGGGTCGTGTCGACCGACGTAAGCAGCACCGTTTGCGGTGCGTCGGCGACGGTAATGAAGGCCGAGGTGCCAACCGAATCCAGGGACGGATTGGTCCAGGCGACGATTTGCGCAGCGCCCGTATTGGTGAGCGATGCCGTGACGAGCCCGTTGGCGTCGACCGTCGCGATCGTCAGGTTCAGCGACGCCCAGTTGACGAGCGAGTCCGGCACCTGAGCGCCCAGCTCGTTGGGAGCGGACGCCGTGAGCTGAAGTTGCGCGCCGAGATTCTCGATCGTGTCCTGCGCCGGTGAGATACTGATCGACTGGGCGTTGTTGGTCACCACCAGCACGGAGCTGTCGGCAAGACCGTTCGCCGTCGTGCCGACGATCAGCGTCGTGTCGATGTCCTTCGCACTCCCCACGCCGGCAACACTCATCGTCGCCACGCGCGGGACCGTCGAGGACCATGTCACCGGCGCACCCGGAATGAGCCCCCCGGCGGCATTGCGTACCTCCGCCGCAAACGGCAGCGTGAGACCCACGGCCGTCAACGTGTCCCGCGTCCGATCGAGTACGATCGACGCCGGCGCGTTGGTCACGGTCACCGTGATCGACGAGGTGAGCGTCCCGTCAAATGGGCTCGTGGCGGTGATAACCGCGTCGCCCGCGGCCTTGGCCGTCACGAGTCCGGTTCCGGAGACGCTCACGATGTTCGGGTCGGCCGTCGACCAATCGACGGTCCCACGCCCGAGCGGAACACCGAGCCCATCCTGGATCGTGATCCCCGGCAAGTAGCTATCATCGACGCTCGCGAGCGTCGTGTCACCAGAGGTGAACAGAACGACGGTCGGCTCCTTGTTGACCGTCACGAGGATCGACGCCGTCACACCATCGACCGTTGCCGAGACGGTCGCCGAGCCTTCACCGACCGCCGTCAGCAGACCGCTCACCCCGGTGCCCGACACGGTGACGATCCCACTCGGCACTGCTGTCCACGTCACCGTCGGACTGGGGATCGGGTTGCCCAACTCGTTCAACACGGTCGCCGTCAGGGTCTGCGTTTCGCCGATACTCCCCAACGTGGCGAACGTCGGAGAAATGGTCACGCTGTTGGCGTCGTTGGTGACGTTCAGTATCGCGGTGTCAGCTACCCCTCCCGCCGTGCCGATGATAAAGGCCGAGCCAACCCCCACCGCGGTAGCCAGCGCCGTGGAGGGTCCGGTCGAGGAGATCGTGGCTACAGCGGAGTCGGAGGATCCCCAGCCGACCGTGTCCGCTATGATGCCCGCGCGCGCGTTGCGCACGGTCGCGACGTAGGCCTGCGTACGCTCCAGCGACGTCAGCGTATTGACGGTCTGTAGCACGTCGATTGAGGCAGGAGCATCGGTCACGGTGACCGTGACCTGGTCGACTTGGCCCGGGTTGAACGGGTTCGTGGCACGAATGATCGCGTCGCCTCGGCCCCTCGCAGTTATGACCCCTACTTCTGTGACCGTCGCGACCGCCCCATTGTCCGTGCTCCAGTCCACGGCGTCGCGTGAGAGCATGCCTCCCCGTGAGTTCAAGATAGTGACGGCAGGGATCCAGATATCTTGGGCACTGGCGAGCGTCGTATCCGTGGGTATGATGTCGACGGTCGCCGGCTGATCGACCGTCGCGACAACCGCCGTGTCGGCGATGGTCGTCGAATTGACGGTCGCGATGATACGCACTGTGCCAACCAACAGCGTGGTCGCGAGCCCGGTATTGTCGACGATCTGGACGATGTCGGGAAGGAGCGACCGCCAGCTCACAGAAGCTTCGGGCACCGAATCCCCGCGGCCGTTGCGCACCGTCGCCGTGAACTGGACCGAGTCTCCCACGGTCTCGATGACCGCGGTGTCAGGTGTGATGGTCACGGTGCGCGGTTGATTCGTCACGAACACGAAGACGGTATCCGTGGCCAGATCCAGCTTGGCTTCGATGACCGTGTTCCCGACTGTGAGAGCGCGCACGACGCCATCTGGGTCCACCACCTGCGCGACGGACGAGTTGCTCGAGGACCACGTGGGCTTCGCACCAATGTCCGCGCCTTCGCTGTCGAGCGCGCGCGCACCGAACACCACCTCTTCCTGGAGCGAGGTGATTCTCACCGTGTCTAACCCGATGATCTCGATCGTCTGCGCCCTTTGATCGACCGACACGGGGAGAGTGCCGACAACCGTGCCCGCCGTCGCAGTCACGGACGTCTGCCCGTTCGACACGGCGGTGATGGTGCCCGACGACGGGTTAACCGTCGCTATCGCCGGGTCCAAGCTCAGCCACGTCGGCGTGGGAGCAGCACCTCCCGGAATGACGTTTCCGCGGGAGTCGATCGGCGTCACGCCGATGGTCACGGTGGCGGTGAGCGCTGCGATCTCGGCAATCGGCTGGTCGAACAGGAAACTGGAGAGGACCTGCGAGACCACGACGGCCACGCTCGCGGTGTCGTCATCGACGATGGCGTAGACGGTGGCCACCCCGTTGCGCCGCGAGACGATGCGGCCCGCTGCATCGACTGTCGCGACCGAGTCGCTCGTGGACTCCCACGCGATCGTCGTGTTGGCTATTGCAGCCCCGAGCGCATCGAGCGCGTCACCTCGGACCACGAGCGTGTCGGTCAGACTCGCGAAGACAGCCGTGGCGGTGTCGAGCGTGACCCGATCAGCAACAGCGCGCACCGGCTGCTCGAAGAACGGTCGCTCGTCACCAAGCGTGGCGCCGATGAGCGAGATCCGTAACGTGGCGCGCCCGCGCCCCACGACGCGCAGCGAGTCGCCGTCGGGCGTGATGAGGACGACCCCGTTATCGGACGACGAGAGCTGGATGCGAGGCTCGGATTGTGCCGTCCCGTCCACCGTCACCGAGATGGACGGGGCGATGATTGTGCCCACGACGAGCGTCGTATCGGACGTGAAGGTGATTACGATACCCGAGATTCCGGGTTCGGACAGCAGATCACAGGTCGAGAGGATGCCGGCCAGGCCAGCCACGCCTACCAGCCGCGCGACGAGTCGCGCGCGCGGAGGAACCACCGCGTTGATCCGCTTCATCGGGCCTCGATCCGCCGGGCTGTTGAAGCGACCCACCACCTGCATCGCTCTCGCAGCCAACGACCATAACTCATTGTTTGCCAACCGCTTATGGCCTCATACGTCGCTCGGCCTCTGCGTGCGCTCGGCATGGTTCCCGTGCAGTGGGGTGTCTACAGTACTCCGCCCGGTCCATTTCGCAAGGAGTGCGCCAAACGAGGGCAAGTGGGGATGGGAAGCGGGGTTAGCGGATTTGGGACGGGGCCAGTCGCGTATTCGCGCCCGTCGCCTGCATTGATTTGATCACGGGAAGAGGCCGAGCGTAGATTATCGTTGGGACATGCCGGTAACGGCCAAAGCTGTCGCGCGAATTCTGCGACCGGTTCGGCGACGAGGTTGTCGACGAGCTGGTGGGGTCCGCTTGCCGCCCGCCGCGCACCCCGTGCCGGTGTATATTCGTGACCCCGGCCCGAGTGGTGGAATGGCAGACACGCGGGACTCAAAATCCCGTGCCGGCAACGGCGTGAGAGTTCGACCCTCTCCTCGGGCACTGTCGCAGCACAACGAGTTGGGGCCGTACACGCCGAGACGCCTCCTTCACGATCACTTCACGGTCATAATCCGCCTGCGGTGTACGTTGCATGGGTAGATACGTGCATTCGAGGTAGTCGGCCATGTGGAAGACCATGGTGCGGTCGCTACTATCCCTCACGCTCGTCGTGGCGGCCACCTCCTGTCTGTTTCCCTCAGAGCCAGTTGGGCAGCTTGACCTGTCCATCAGTCTGGGCTCCAACCGCATGCGTCCCGATTCTGGGATACTCGTCCGGGTCGAAGCGACCAACCGCACTCCCCGGGTTGTGCGTTTGAAGACGAGTGGAGGCTGCGTCGTCAGTTTCGGCGTCATAGCGCCCAACGACGCCGACGTGGCCCCTCGCTTTGCCTGCGCGAGCATTCTCGAGCCTCTTGACATCGCCCCGGGCGAGGCGGTCGTCAGGGAGCATCTCCTGCTACCCACTCCGCGCCTTGACCGGGTCCGCGGGGCGATTCGGTGGCCCGCCGGGACCTATCAGGTCATCGGGTATCTGATCGGCGAGCAGACGCAGATCGTGCGCCGGACTGAGCCGGTCGAGTTCGAGTTGGTGTGTCGCGACCCGTCGTGGACGGAGTGCTAGATCTGGGGACTTCCAACTCGCGGACGCGGGCAGCACGCTCGAGACCTGCACCGGGCGCCGTAGGATGGAGATCTGAGTTAGTACCTCTTGTGCCCCACCCGCGCGTGCCCAAAAGACGCGCCGAGCGGAACAGTTACGGCGAAGGCGAGGCCGCCCAGGAGCCCCGGCCCGATGTCGCAGCTCCCCGGATCGTCGAGCGAATCACCGCCCAACTCACAGGCCGTCAGTAGTATGGCCACCCCAACCGCCGCTCCCACGAGGCCACCCAGTGCCGTTCCTGTGGGTCGTAACCCCTCGCGAGCGTTCGTAACCAGTCCAACACCGATAAGCGATCCAGCAACGTAGGCCGCTACGGGTGGCGCGGTTGACGCCCCGGTATCCGGCTGGAGAGCACGCACCGCCAGAAGTGCTAGGAGCCCACCGCCGACACCCCACAGGGTGCGTTCGACACCGGTCGATGCGCGCCGCGTAGGTCCCTGGAGGACGAGCTGGTTTGGCAAAGTGCTGACCGACCCAGCGGTCGCAGGATGTACTGTCGCCGGCAATCGCTGCGCAGCGGCAGGCGCTGTCAGGGCCGCAAAGATAGCGGTGACGACGATTCCGAAGGCGAGTCTAGAAGTTCGCATAGATCGAACTGGTCAGTACTTGTCAGCATGGGCATGCTCCCACCGTTAGAACTAAACCCCTGCCACCCGCTGAAGGTAATCGAGGTCCACATGCACTCAAGGGCGCTCGGGTCCACGCTTGCGCTCCCGCTAAAGGCCACCGCACAATCGGTCAGCGGCGCGGCGTCGCTGCCTATGTTTTGCTGGGTGAACGTGACGGGATAGACGAAGTCGATGTTGTTGAACTCGCAGTGTTCCAATTCGATGAACACAAAAGTCACACCACTGTTGCACGCGGCCTGCGCCGGGTAGTGGGCATGCTTCTTCTCGGCAACCCACACGACTTGCGAAGCGATTCGGTTGGCTCAACGAATACGAGTTGTTCTACGACGCATTCTCCGGCATCGTACACCCACGTCGGCGAGTGTTGAGCACTGGCCAACCAACCGCTGCCATCAGGCATCCGAGCAGCACGACGACACGAGACTTCACTTGTCGATAAACCCGGCGTCGTCTCTGAGAATGAGGCGATACGTCGTAGGCGGAGGGCGCGGAGTCTTGGTCAACACCGCTCGCCGACGGTCGTGACCATGCCCCAATAGTACGCCCGCGACAACCGAGGCGCCAATACCCCGCCGCTTCCCGTACAGACATAAGAAAAGGGCGATCCCGAAAGGAATCGCCCTAATGTTAGCCGCTACGCCGGTTGCTAGTACACGCGTCGCAAGAATACGGTGGGTGCGCTCGTACCCAGGTGCGGCTTGGCCATCGCCGCTGGAACCGTTCCCAACGGACTCCCGTCGAGATCCACCAAACAGTAATCCTTCACGGCGCCTTCCGTCGCTACCCGCACGGCGCGCCGTACGATCTCTGCCGCGCGCGCAATCTGTCTCGGGACGGCGAGGCACGTGCCCGAGTTGAAAGCGTCATCTAACGCATAGCTGAAAGCCGTCACGTTGTCCCTCCCTTTCTGAATGATCCCCTCTTTATCCATAACGGCACCGTGCACGCAAAAGTTGCGCGCTCATACTGTTGGATGTGTCATGCGCTCCATTGGTTGCACTACGGTTCCAATCGAAACGGCACGACACTGGGTTCCGTAGGGTTCCCTTGATGGAACTTGCTCCCGAGCAACCGTTCGCGACGCCCGCGCCGCCAAAGAAGAAGCGACGGCTCACCGTTGGCCGCTTGCTGGCAATTGGAATCCTGGGTGTCGTGATTGCCCTCCTCCCGTTCGTCGCACTGGTCCGGTCAGCGGTGATGCTGTACGCGCAGCGTGGGCTTCCAACGTGGCTCGCTATCGTAGCCGCTCTCGGCATCACCGCCGGCATCCTCACCGCCTACGCCGGCCTCGCATCGTTGCTGTTCACCGGGAAGGTCCACCTCGGCGCGGCCTTCAAGTGGATCGCCATTCCACTCGTCACGCTCTACGCCGGGTACACGCTCGTCTATCTCTCGAGCGAGAACGCGAAGTCGGAGGAGGTACGCGCGTACTACCGGGCCCTGCACCCGGTCTTGCGCACCGCGGTCGCGACCCTGATTCTGGCCGACCGGGATCTGGTCATCACGGATATGTCGCGCACACCAGAGCAGTATCGAGCCATGGGACTCCCCGCCGCGGAGGCGTCGACGCACTACACCCAGGCCACCGGCTACGTCCATGCTATCGACCTCAGAACCATCCGCCGGCCCGCATGGCGCAACTGGTTGGTCCGGAGCTACTTCCGCCTCATGGGGTTCCAGACCCTGCGCCATGTGGGCACGGCCGACCACCTCCACGTCTCGCTCCCCGTTAGGTGACCTGGGCCCTAGAAGATCTCCGTACAGCAGGTAATCTTCCGGTGCCCAACGTACGCTCCGCGGAGTCGTTCCACGGGAACGAGGGCGAGGACCTAGACCGCAGATACGCCTGTGCCACAAGTCAAACGACGCAACTCCCTAGGTGTCCCCACACCGGCCCTCCCGGCCGACGAGGAGGTGTCGTATTCGGTGGGCGCCTGGGACGAGGAATGCTTCGCCCTCTTCGCCGAGGGCCGAGATCCGGGTGCGTGCCCGTCCTGCCAGCGGACCGGGTTCTATGGGCCGCGGGTCGGCGGTAGCGGGCGACGTTACCGGGCCTGCCGGTTCTGCGGATTCCACCAGGACGTGGGCGGCCGGCCGGACCGAGCAACGCCGACGGTTCACAAATGTGCCGACTGGCCTGAGGTAGCCCGCGCAACCTACATCTGGTGGCTCGCGCCGGAGCAAACGGAGTACACCTGCCCCTACTGTGAAGAACTGGTGAGCGCGAACGACTCGCGGGTGACCGCACCTATCGACGACAAGGATCATCCCTGGTGGAAGATCCCGCAGCGTAGAACGCGGTTCTACTACTCCCGGTTCTGGGAGAACTGGCCTTCCACCAAGAGTCGCACGTTCCTTTAGCGCGCCGCCGTCCGGCATGGCAGATGCCGCTCGTGGCAGCAGCCGCGCTCGCCCTTGCCACCCCTGCCGGCGCGCAAGACGCCCCATCTCCTCGGCATCAGGGATTCTGGATCGGGTTTGGAATCGGAGCCGGGTCGGACCTATCCGACCAGGCCCGCGATGCCCGCTCGGGCGGCGGCGGATACCTGCGGCTCGGGGGCACGATCACACCACAACTCCTGATAGGCGGAGAGCTGACCGGTTGGGTGCGTCGCCAGGACGACGTGACCGTGTCCCGCTCGGTCGCCGTCGGGACGATTACTTTCTATCCCACTCGTCAGGGATTCTTCCTCAGAAGCGGTTTGGGGTTCGGAGCATTTACATTGCTGGTGTCCGGGGCCATCGCAGACATTACCTTAACCGAGGAAGGGCTTGGTGCCCTGTTCGGTGGCGGGTACGATGTTCAGATCGGCCGGAACCTGTTCCTGACACCGAACCTGGATTTCCTGGTCCAGGTCATCAACGACGACACGGCTGTGGTGGGGTTGCTGACGATTGGCCTGACCTGGCACTGACCTCCCAGGACGGGCCGCCCCAGCATCCCGCCGCGGCCCAACGCAAGCGACGATACCAACCATGACTGGCACCAACATCACGTGGCAGAACGACGCCTACGTCGTCCCCGACGATCCCATCGTGCCGTTCATCGAGGGTGACGGCATCGGACCCGACATCTGGCGCGCCGCGCAGCGCGTGTTCGACGCCGCCGTACAGCACGCGTACGGTGGATCGCGTCGTATCGTGTGGCAGGAAGTACTGGCGGGCGAGAAGGCCCACCGCGCCACGGGCGAGTGGCTTCCCGAAGCAACACTCGCGGCCATCCGGGAGCACCGCATTGCGATCAAGGGTCCGCTCACGACCCCGATTGGCGGGGGGATTCGATCGCTCAACGTCTCGTTGCGCCAGATCCTCGATCTGTACGCCTGCGTGCGCCCGGTGCGTTGGCTCGAGGGCGTCCCCTCGCCAATGAAGGACCCCTCGAAGCTGGACGTGGTGATCTTCCGCGAGAATATCGAGGACGTCTACGCCGGCATCGAGTACGAGGCCGGGACCCCCGAGGCCACGAGTCTCCGCGACTACCTGCAAGACAACTTCGGCGCGCGCATAGCGGAGCACAGCGCAATCGGCATCAAGCCCATGAGCGCCGCTAACTCCCAGCGCCTCGTCGCAAAAGCAATCCAGTACGCACTCGAGCGAGGCCGAAAGTCGGTCACGCTGGTCCACAAGGGCAATATCATGAAGTTCACCGAGGGTGCGTTCCGGGACTGGGGATACGAGGTCGCGCAGACGCAGTTCGGAGACCGTACGGTTGCAGAGAGCGACGTTGGAACGACCGGTGCGGACGCGAAAGTGATGATAAAGGATCGGATCGCCGACGCCATGTTCCAGCAGGTGCTGCTGCGACCGGCGGAATACGACGTGCTAGCGACACCCAACCTGAACGGCGATTACCTCTCGGACGCGTGTGCGGCACAGGTCGGCGGCCTCGGCATGGCACCGGGCGCCAACATGGGGAACGGCATCGCACTCTTCGAGGCGACGCACGGAACGGCGCCCAAGTACGCGGGACAGGACAAGGTGAATCCGAGCAGCGTGATGCTTTCCGGTGTCATGCTACTCGAGGAACTCGGCTGGCAGGAGGCCGCCGACTCGATCGTACGCGGAATCAAAGGCGCCGTCGGCGCGGGCACGGTTACCTACGACCTGGCTCGACAGATGCCCGGTGCTACCAAGGTATCGACCTCGGGATTCGGCGACGCGGTCATTCAACATCTGGCAAAGGGATGAACCAGTGAAGACTTCTGTGAAGGTCGTACCGCTCGAACGCGTCCGCGCGGGAATGCTGGCCGTCGCCGTCGGCGAAATCTCCGGCGGGGTTCCGCCGTACATGCGGGGGCTGGACAGGTCACTGGGTGGCGCAGTGAAGCGGGTTCTCGACACGGGTGACTTCACGGGAAAAGCCGATCAGACGGCTCTGGTCTACCCCAAGAGCGGCTCGACACGAGTCCTCCTCATTGGGATGGGGGCGCCGGCAGAGATCACGCGCGGGTCCATCCGCCGCGCGGCCGCGGTCGCCACGCGTCAAGCGACGGCCGTAGGCGCAAAGGCCGTCGCCTTTCACGTAGCCCAGGACACGCTCGGAGGCATTCCCGCAGAGGTGCAAGGACAGGTGATTGCAGAAGGGGCGGGGCAGGGTGCCTGGAAGTTCAACGAGCTACGGGCCGTAACAGATGAGAAGCCGCCAGTTGGCAGGTTCGAGATCATCACAAGCGCCGCAACGCGCAGGGACATCGGGCGGGGTCGCCGGGTGGGTCACGCCCTGGCGGTCGGGCAGAAGTTGGCCCGCAACCTCCAGATGCTGCCCGGCAACGTCTGCACGCCATTGTATCTGGCGCAGATCGCGCGGGACCTTGGCACTGCATACGGGTTCCGCGTCACGGTGCTCAATCGAGCGCAGATCGAGAAGGCGGGATTGCACGCGTTGCTGGCAGTCGCCCAGGGTTCGCAGGAAGAGCCCCGTTTCATCATCGTGGAGTACCGTGGCGCCGGCCGCGCCGCCCCCGTCTGCCTGGTCGGGAAAGGCGTGACGTTCGACTCCGGCGGCATTTCGATCAAGCCGGCGCTCAATATGGAAGAGATGAAGTACGACATGTCGGGCGCCGCAGCCGTGCTCGGCGCGTTCGAGGCGCTGGGACAGCTCAAGCCGGCAGTGAACGTCGTGGGTATCATCCCCGCAACCGAGAACCTCCCCTCCGGCACCGCCACGCGGCCCGGAGATGTCGTGCGCGGACACCTGGGCAAGACCGTCGAGGTCGTCAACACCGATGCCGAAGGGCGACTCATTCTGTGTGACGCGCTATCGTACGCACGCAAGTTCAAGCCGCAATGCGTGATCGACGCGGCGACCCTGACGGGCGCCGTGGTGATCGGCCTGGGCCATCATGCGACCGGTCTGATGGGAAACGACGACCAGTTGATCGAAGAGATCCTCGCAGCCGGTGCGCGCGCCGGTGAACGATGCTGGGCGTTGCCGTTGTGGGAGGAGTACCGCGAGCAGATCAAATCGGACATCGCCGACGTAAAGAACACCGGGGGACGTGCTGCCGGAGCGATCACCGCCGCGTGGTTCCTGCGCGAGTTCGTCGACGGATTCCCCTGGGCCCACCTCGACATCGCCGGAACCGCGTACACCGACAGCGCGCAACCGCACATGGCCAAGGGACCCACTGGCTGCGGCGTTCGACTCTTCGCGGAGTTCGTGCTCGGCCGCGCGGGGCGGTGACACCTACCTCCGCGACCGGGTACACGTACGGCTGGCGGGTCCTAACGGCCCTCGTGCTCCTCAGCGGGAGCGCCGCGCCCGCCGTAGGCCAGGATCCCACCGCAGACTCGACGCGCGTCGCTGACTCTACCGGCGTCGCTGACTCTACCGCCGTGGCCGACTCTACGGCACAATTCGCGACCGATACCACGCCGCCACTCCTGAGGACGCTCCCAATCCCGCCACGCGAGACGCCGTCGGGGCCGCTTCCCCCCGGCTCGCGACACGTGTTCACACGGGACTCGATCGCGTGGAATCCGTGGTACACGCTGGCCGACCTGCTTGGGGCGATCCCAGGGGTGTACGTCGCTCGCGCGGGCTTCGTCGGCCAGCCTCAGCCGGTCACCTTTGCCGGTAGAGGTCCGACCGCCATCCGGATCTTCTGGGACGGGATCGAGATGCTCGCCCTCGGTCCGGACTCCGTGTCCGTCGATCCGGGGCGAATCTCGTTGTTCCCGTTCCGTCGCGTCGAGGTGGAGGTCCTGCCGGCCCTTCTCCGCGTGTATCTGGTCTCCGAGCGCCACGAAACGCCGTCGACGCGCTCGACCGTTCGCATCGTAAGCGGCGACTTCTCAACCGGTGCATACGCCGGGCTATTCCAGCACCGATGGCCCAGTGGCGTGGGGCTCAACGTCGGCGTCGATTTTCTCTCCAACGAGGGAGCGCGTGAGATCGCGCGTGACGCCACATGGTTGGATCTGTGGGGGAAGCTGGAATGGACCCCGACACCGCTCTCGAGCGCCACGATCCAACTCAGGCGAGAGAGCTACGATCGGCAGCCGACCACGCCGGAAGGGACCATCGGCGTCCCGGGCCGCGAGGGGACCCGCACGGATGTCCTGGTTCGTATCCTGGCCGCGACCCGGCCCGACCGGTACGGGTTCTGGGTCGACGGTGGGATGGCAACATCGGTCTGGTCACCCGACTCGACATCGCCAGACTCGCTCGTGCTCTCGCGCACCTTCCGACGCGCCTTTGCGGGTATCGGCGTGCGGGGCGGTGGCGCTTCGGCAGAGGTCCGAGCGCAGCTAGGCGATCACTTCACCACGAGCGCGGCCCAGGCACGCCTTGGATGGGTGCCCGTCGGGGGAATCGTCCTGTCGGCAGACGGGTCGGCGGAACGCCACCGCGGTGACCGGCGCTCCTACCGCGGGCATGCGGCGCTGGGTCTCTATGTCGGACCGCTCTCGGTCACTGGAGACGTCGCCAAGCAGAACGCGGTACCGGCGCCCGCCCTCCCCACCGACACGGCGCGGCGGACCACCGACTACGCCGTGCGGGCCGGCCTCGACACACACCTGCTTGCGGGGCGGGGCGGGCTGGTGCGGCGCGATGCCTTCGACCCGTTGCCGTTCACGGGGTTCTTCGGCACGACGCCGGGTCCCACCGGGAAGACAAGCTTCGTCGAGGCCAACGCGATTCTCCGACTCGGTGGCTGGTCGCTGAACGGGTGGTACTCGAACCCCATTCGCGGCTTCGTCCCCGATTTTCAGCCTCCGACTCACGGGCGCGCCGCTCTCACCTTCCGCTCCAAGTTCCTGCGCACGTTCCGCTCGGGCGCGTTCGACCTGAAGGTCCAGATCGCCATGGAATCGTGGAGCCGCGGCGTCGCCGGTCGTGACGCGGACGGCGCCCCGGTGGAGCTTGCTCCCGCCACGTTTTGGGAGGGATTCCTCCAATTCGAGATTGCCGGTTTCCTGGCATTCTACAGCCTGAAGAACGCCTACAACTCACGCGAGCAGTTCGTCCCCGGCCTCGAGTATCCGCGCAATGTCCAGACGTTCGGGATCAAGTGGACGTTTGCTAACTAGGCCGGTATGGCGGAAGGGCTGTATGAGGGGAGTGCAAGAGGTTGTTTTGGTTGCTGGCCGTTACGTTGTCGCCTCTCTCGAATTACTTTTCCCCCCCGCACACAGGAGAATTGCCACCGGTGCCGCGATCAATGACCGGATTTGGGGTCGCCGACGGCCCATTAGCCGCCGGGCGGATCCATATTGAGATCCGCACCGTCAACCACCGTCATCTCAACGTGCAGATGCGCCTTGGTCAGCATCTGCAACCGTTGGAAGAGACCATTCGGGCGGCGTTGCGCGCACGCTTCGAGCGCGGGCACGTCTCCGTATCGGCCCGGTGGGTAGACGAACCCGAGCCGGAGCGATCCATCGGAGTGGATCTCGACCGTGCCCGCGCGGTGCTCGATGTGGTCACGACGCTCAAATCCAATCTGAATCTGCCGGGCGAGATTGATATTGGGTTCATCGCTCGGCAACCCGACGTGCTGGACTACGGGCGCGGCTCCAACGAGATAGCGGTTGCGGAGGCAGATCTTCTCGCCGTCCTCGCAGCCGCCATAGACGGCGTCGTGGCCATGCGGGAGCGAGAGGGCGCGGCGCTGGCTGACGATCTGCGCACCCGGCTCGACGCCATCACGCGGTACCTGGCGCTGGTGCGCCAGCGGGCCCCCGAACGGATTCCGGCCGAGCGCGATCGGCTGCGCGCGGCCGTCGCAGAGCTGCTCGAGGGACGGACGGTGAACGAAGATCGGATTGCGCAGGAGATTGCCTTCCTCGCCGAACGGCTGGACATCAACGAAGAGATCGTCCGCCTCGAGACGCATCTGGAGGCAGCGCGGACAGCACTCGCCGGAGACGGCGCGGCCGGTCGCACGATCGGATTCCTGTCGCAGGAGATGCTGCGCGAGATCAACACGATAGGGTCAAAGGCCAATGACGCCGAGATCACGACCGCCGTCGTGGCAATGAAGGGCGAGCTCGAAAAATTCCGCGAACAGCTCGAGAATATCGAGTGACCCCGTTTCTCCTCATCCTCAGTGCGCCATCGGGCGGGGGGAAGACGACGATCGCCAAGGCTCTGCTCGCGGCGCGGGACGATCTGCGCTACTCGATCTCTGCCACCACGCGTCCCCCGCGTGCCGGGGAAATGGATGGAATCGACTACCATTTCCTGGAGCGCGACGAGTTCGACCGCCGCGCGGATGCCGGCGACTTCCTCGAGTGGGCAGAATACGGCGGTCAGCGCTACGGCACACTCTCAGCGGACGTCGACGCCACATTGGCAAGCGGGCGGCACATCGTCCTCGATATTGACGTGCAAGGGGCACGCCTTATCCGGGAGCGGTGCCAAAACGTGGTGAGTGTCTTTATTATTCCTCCCACCGCGCAGACCCTCGTCGAACGTCTCGGCGGACGACAGACCGAGCAGCGGGAGCAGTTGATGCAGCGATTGCGGCGCGCGGTGGAGGAACTGAAGGACGCGCCGCTGTATGACTACGTCGTGGTCAACGCCAATCTGACGCAGGCGGTGGCCGACGTGGCGGCGATAATCGACGCGGAGTCGTGCCGCCTGTCTAGGGTCGACAACCTCGAGACGGTGGTGCACGAGCTGACCAAGGGCCTCGAGAATGCGCTCGAGTCTCTTACTGACACGCAGGAGCCCTGAATGCACATCTTCACCCCAAAGGACGTAGCACAGCTTGCGGGCAGCAAGTACCTAGGAGTACTGGTGGCCGCGAAGTTTGCGCGGTTTGTGAACGAATTTCCCCGTGATCGGTCGGTCGCGTTGGAGAAGAAGCTGACCACACAGGCTCTCGAGGAGCTTTCCGGCGGAGGTTTGACGTATCGTCTGATTCGCCAAAAGCGGCAGGACACGTGAATCTGTCCGGCCGGCACGTCCTCTTGGGCGTGTCGGGCGGGATTGCGAGCTACAAGGCGTGCACGCTCGCGCGCCGACTGGCGGAAACTGGAGCGGCGGTCGATGTCGTCATGACGGCATCGGCCGCCGAGTTCGTTGGGCCGGTGACGTTCGAGGCCCTGACCGGACGGCCGGTATTCACCTCTCTCTGGGAACCGCACCGGTCCCTGGCGCACATCTCTCTTGCGCGCGATCCCGATCTCATCGTACTCGCCCCAGCGACGGCCAACCTGCTGGCGCGCGCGGCTCAGGGCATTGCCGACGACATTCTGAGTGCCATCCTCCTCGCCCGCGAGGGCGCCGTTCTGGCGGCACCCGCCATGAACGACGCGATGTTCGCGCATGCGAGCACCCAGGCGAACCTGCGTTCCCTGCGGGACCGCGGCTGGGAGTTCGTCGGACCAGAAACCGGGCCGCTGGCCGAGGGGCCGAGCGAGAGACCTGGCCGCATGTCGGAGCCCGAGAGCATTCTCGCCGAGATCGAGCGCAAGCTGCGCGGGCCACAATCGGTGCTGCGGGGTCGGAGCGTGCTCGTCACGGCGGGTCCCACACGCGAGCGGCTCGACCCGATTCGCGTAATCACGAATCGGTCGAGTGGCCGCATGGGATTCGCGCTCGCACGTGCCGCCTACGCGCGCGGGGCGGAGGTCGCACTCCTCGCGGGGCCCACCGCACTCTCCCCCCCGTACGGATCGGCCGTCGTACGCGTCGAAACCACAGCCGAACTGCGTAACGCAATGGCGGCACGAATCGCCAACGCCGATGTGGTGCTCATGGCCGCGGCCCCGGCCGACTACCAACCGTCCCAACCGCAGGACACTAAGCGACCCCGTACAGACGGCACCATGACACTCGACCTCGGGCCGACGCCGGATCTTCTCGAGTCCACGCGAAGCATGCGCAAAGCGGACGGCGTGACCGTCGGGTTTGCCTACGAGACCACCGGTGGACTCGAGCGCGCACGCTCCAAGCTCGAGCGAAAAGCGCTCGACCTCGTCGTCCTGAACGTCGATGCACCCGATGCAGGGGCAGAGGTCGACACGAATCGCGTCACGCTGATCACTGCATCTGGCGAAGATGCGCTCCCGTTACTCTCGAAGGACGATACGGCGGAGCGCATACTCGACGCGGTCGAGGACCTGCTGTGAGCGACGCCCGGTTGCTCTTCCGGCGGTATCTGGAACAGCAACGCGCGCTTGGCGAAGGACCGGTCGTGTTGGAGACCGTGCCTGCGGCGCCACCGGTCGCCCGGGCGGTCGAGGACCCCCCTCCACCCCCTCCGCCGGAGGACCCCCACATGGCACCACCGCGGCGGCGCCGGGCGCCAAAACGAGAATCCGCACCACCACGAGGGCGCCCGTCCGACGACCTTCCGGCCATTCCCAAGCGTGGCCTCGAGGTGACGGCGCCGGCAAAGGACCTCTTCACAAACGATCCGCTGGCAAACGCGTCGCTCGCGGATATCGGCAAACTGGTATCGGCCTGCACCAAGTGTCCGCTGCACGAGGGCCGTACCAATGCCGTCCCGGGCGAAGGGCCCGCGGACGCCAACCTCGTCGTCGTGGGTGAAGGGCCGGGTGCAAATGAAGACGCGCAGGGCCGTCCGTTCGTCGGGCGGGCGGGTAACCTCCTGAATGAGATCCTGGCGGCGATCGAGTGTCCCCGTGAAACGGTGTACATCGCGAACATCGTGAAGTGCCGCCCGCCGAGCAACCGGAAGCCGTCCACGGACGAATGCACCACCTGTGTTCGATACCTGCACCGGCAGCTTGAAATCATTGGCCCGAAGGTTATCCTCGCCATGGGAGGGACGGCCGCTGAGACCCTGCTCAACATCCGCGCGTCGCTTTCGTCGCTCCGAAACAAGGTTCACGAGTACCGGGGGATTCCGTTGATCGTCACGTATCACCCCGCGGCTCTGCTCCGGAACCCACACTGGAAGCGACCAACCTGGGATGACGTTCGTATCGCCCGTCAGCTCCTCGACCGCTGAACCCGAAGCCGCCGGGCGCCTGCGCCAGGCACCGTGGAGTCCCGAGGCCGAGCAATCGGTCCTCGGCGCCGTGCTGCTCGACCAGGACGCCGCCCTGAAGGCAGTCCAGCTGCTCGACGACACCGCCTTCTACCGCGACGCACACCGCCGGATCTTTCGCGCCATGTCCGACCTCGTCGACCGCGGTGACGTGCTCGACCCGGTCGTGCTGCGCGACGAGCTGTCGCGGCGCGGTGACCTGGAGGCGGCGGGAGGGATGGACTATCTGGCGGAGCTGCTGGACGTCATTCCCACCGCGGCCAACGTCGAGTTCCATTGCCGCATCGTCAAGGAAAAGTCCCTGCTGCGCCGCCTCATCGAGGTGGGCTCGGGACTGGTGCAGACCGCGTACGAGGGACGACACGACGTAGGCCAGCTACTCGACGAGGCCGAACAGCGCGTGTTCGAGGTCTCGCAGGCGCGCGGTATGCAGGAAGCGGTGCGCATCAAGGAGCTGATGTGGCGCGCAATGGAACGCATAGAAGCGCGCGACCGAGGCGATGAATCGGTACGAGGTGTGCCCAGCGGTTTCACAGATTTGGACGACAAGACGAACGGCTTCCAGCGGAGCGACCTGATCATCATCGCCGCCCGCCCATCGATGGGCAAGACGTCGTTCTGCCTCAATGTCGCCGCGAATGCGGCCCTGGAGCACAAGGTACCTGTTGCGGTGTTTTCGCTCGAAATGTCCAAGGACCAGCTCGTCGAACGGCTGCTTGCCGCGGAGAGCTTCGTGGATCTGCACCGGCTGCGCAGCGGCGGGCTGCGGCCCGACGATTACCCCAAGCTGTCGCGCGCCGCAGGCTTGTTGGGCACGGCACCCATCTGGATCGACGACTCGCCGGCGTTGACGCTTCTCGAGCTGCGGTCAAAAGCCCGCCGCCTCAAAGCGGAGCATGATATCCAGCTCTTTGTGGTTGACTATCTGCAGCTCATTCGCGGTTCGGGTCGCAACGAGAGCCGGCAGGAAGAGATTAGCTACATCTCGCGCTCGCTCAAGGCGCTGGCGCGCGAGCTCGAGACACCTGTCATTGCGCTCTCCCAACTCTCGCGAGCGCCCGAACAGCGGGGTGGAGACAGACGCCCCATGCTGTCCGATCTGCGCGACTCGGGGGCAATCGAGCAGGACGCCGATGTCGTGGTATTCATCTACCGGCCAGAGGTCTACCCAACCTTGGAAGTCAAGGAAGAGACTGAGAAAGGGACCGCGGAGCTAAACATCGCAAAGCATCGGAACGGACCAACCGGAACCGTGAAAGTGACTTTCATCAAGGAGTTCACCCGGTTCGACAACTACTCGGCTCGGACACGCGATGGCGGCTAGGCGACACACCGTATACCGCTGCGCCGATTGCGGAACCGACCACCCCAAGTGGGGAGGTCGCTGCGACGATTGCGGCGCGTGGAATACGCTCGTGGAAGAGCTGGCGGAAGGGCGCAAGGGCAGGAGGGAAGGAGGTTGGACAGAAACACCTCCCCGATCGCCGGTGCGTCTTGCCGACGTATCGGCAGCGGACACACCACGCCTCTCGACCGGCATTACTGAACTCGATTTCGTCATGGGTGGAGGTATCGTACCTGGCTCTGTCGTCCTCATCGGTGGCGAGCCGGGCATTGGCAAGTCGACGCTATTGCTGCAAGCCGCCGCGCGACTTCAGGGGGCCGGCGTCCTGACCCTCTATGCGTCGGGCGAAGAGTCGGCCGAGCAAGTACGGCTCCGCGCGGAACGGCTCGACGAGGATGCGGGCGACGTCCTCGTGGTGGCCGAGGTCCGCGTCGAGGCGATCACCGCGCACGCGGCGGCCACCGGTGCCAAGGTGGTCGTGGTCGATTCGATCCAGACCGCGTACACCGACGAGTTGGAAGGCGCACCCGGGAACGTGGGCCAGGTACGCGAGTGCGCGGCGCGCCTCATGCGATACGCGAAGGCGACGGGGACCGCAGTGATCCTGATTGGTCACGTGACGCGCGGCGGCGTGATAGCCGGTCCGAAAACGCTGGAGCACGTCGTCGATACGGTCATCTACTTCGAGGGCGCATCTGCCCACGAGTTTCGCGTATTGCGTGCGGTGAAGAACCGCTTCGGCTCGGTGGACGAGGTGGGCGTGTTCGAGATGACGGCTCGCGGCCTGCTGCCCGTTGCCAATCCGTCGGCGGCTTTTCTTGCCGGGCGCGACGCAGAATCACCGGGATCGGCGGTGACCGCGCTCATGGAGGGAACGCGCCCCGTGCTGCTCGAGATCCAGGCGCTCGCCGCCAAGTCGGGGTTTGGCACGCCGCAACGGGTCGCGACGGGGCTCGACCACAAGCGGCTCGCCGTGTTGCTCGCCGTGCTCGAGCGCCGCGCCGGTATCGCGTTCCACGACCAGGACGTGTTCGTGAACGTCACGGGTGGTGTGCGGCTCGTCGAGCCAGCGACAGACCTCGCAGTCGTGGCAGCACTCGTCTCGAGCGTTACGGATCGGCCGTTGCCGGCGGACGCGTTGTTTCTGGGCGAGGTTGGGCTGGGTGGTGAGGTACGCCCGGTTCCCGCCGTCGACCGACGTCTCGCCGAGGCCGTGCGGCTGGGCTTTCGCCGTGTCTATGCGGCCGCGGCAAAACCGTTCGCGTCACCAATCGAGACAGTTTCCATCACACACGTCGTAGATGTCGGGCGCCAGCTCGCTGTCTGACGTCGGGGTCTTGATTGCGGCGGGCGGGCGCGGTGAACGCGCGGGACCCGGCGGCCCGAAGCAGCTGCGCCCGATCGGTGGCGCACCGATGTTGTTGCGGGCCGTGCGGCCGTTTGCACAACATCCTCGCGTGCGCCAGATCGTGATCGCACTCCCACCGGAGGTGATCCACGATCCGCCAAACTGGCTGCGTGAACTCGTAGGCGATCGGCTTTGCCTGGTGCCGGGCGGCGAAACGCGTCAGGCATCGGTGGCGTCCGCGCTCGCGGTGCTACACCCGGATTGCCGCATCGTCCTGGTGCACGATGCGGCCCGTCCGTTCGTGACCAATGCGGAGATCGATCCGGTCATCGCCGCCGCGGAGACGGGAAACGCGGCGCTCGTCGCCATCCCGATTTCCGATACGCTCAAGCGCACCGACGACGGTCGTACGGTGACCGCGACCGTCTCCCGCGAGGGGTTATGGCGCGCGCAAACCCCACAGGGATTCCCGCGGGAGCTCTTCGAGAAAGCACATGAGCGGGTCGCGGACGCGACACTCACCGACGATGCCGCTCTGGTCGAGGCCGTGGGCGGAACCGTCGTGCTCGTGCACGGACGGAGTGCAAACATCAAGGTGACCACGCCGGAAGACTTCCGACTGGCAGAAGCGCTGGTGAGCACGTGACCGTACTCCCGTTCAATACTCCCACAGATTGCGCCGCCGCGCATGAATCGGTTGCCGAGCATCTTCGAGGCGGCGGGTTGCTCGCGTACCCGACGGAGACCGTCTACGGGCTTGGCTCGCGACCGCTGGTGCCTGATGTCGCGGCACTGTCGGAGCTCAAGGGACGACCACCGGGCAAACCGTTTCTGGTACTCGTGTCCGGCCGTTCGATGGCCGAAGCGTGGGGTCTTTTCTTCACGCCCGCCGCACATGCGCTGTCCGAGGCCTTCTGGCCCGGCCCGTTGACGCTGATCCTGCAAGGCGGAACTCGGCTTCCCGACACCTTGCGTGGCCCCGAAGGGGGAATCGCGATCCGGTGGACGTCCCACGAGGGCGTCGCGGGGCTGATCGCGGCCCTGAGGGAGCCACTCACCTCGACATCGGCGAATCGTCCGGGCGGGCCCACGGCCCCCGGGGTTGGCGCTATCGTCGAGACATTTGGTGACGCGGTCACCGCGGGCACGTTACTCGTCCTGGACGGCGGCGTGCTGGGCAATGTCCCCCCGTCGACGCTCGTCGATTGCACCGGCCCCGTACCGCGACTCGTGCGCGAGGGCGCGTTGCCGCGCGCCGAACTGCAGGCCGCTGCCGGGAGCTTTGCACCGTGATCCACGTTCTGTTCGTCTGCACGGGCAACATCTGCCGGAGTCCGCTCGCCGAGGCGCTGTTGAAGCGCGAACTGGCCGCGCGGGGCCTCGAAGGAATGGATGTGTCGTCCGCCGGCACCGGCGCGTGGGACGGTGCGACCGCGTCGGAGGGCGCACTCCTGGTCGGACTCGAGCAGAACCTCGATCTGTCCGAGCACCGAGCACGCTTGCTCACGCGCGACGTGGTCGAGCGTTCGGCCGTGATCTTCACCATGGCACGCCATCACCGGGCACGGGTGCTCGAGCTGGGTGGCGATGATCGCGCGCACGTGTTGGGGGAGTACGCGGGGCGTGCCGGTCCCGAAGCGGAAGTGAGCGACCCATTCGGCGGCGATATCGAGTTGTACCGCGCGACCTATGACGAACTGGACGAGTTGGTCCGTATTGCGATCGGCCGACTCGCCAATGAGCTGCATGATCCCCCCGCACGGGAGTAGCCGGGTGCTCGCCATCCTTGGCGATCCCGTCGCGCATTCCCTCTCACCCGCCATGCAGAACGCCGCCATCGCAGCCCTCGGGCTCGACGCCGTGTACGTGGCGTTTCGCGTGCCCACCACCGCACTCGACGACGCTCTCGACGTCCTGACCGCGCTCGGCGTCGCCGGTAATATCACGGTGCCGCACAAGGTGCCCGCGGCCGCACGACTAACCACGCTCACCGCGACCGCCCGCGCCGTGGGCGCGGTGAACACGTTCTGGTCCGACGACGCCGGCGTGCATGGAGACAACACGGACGTTGCCGGTGTGCTCGCGTCGGTCGATCACCTCGAGGCCGCCGGCCCGTGGATCGTCTGCGGCACCGGGGGGGCGGCACGGGCGGTCGCCGTCGCCGCCGCCCAGCGAGACGTGCGACTGCTGCTCCGATCGCGATCCGCAGACCGCGCGGCAGCGTTTGCCGAGTGGGCGCGCGGGGCCGGTGCGGACGCCGCGGTGGACGATGCCGCCGATGCGCGGACGGCGATCAACGCCACGCCGCTAGGTCTGCATGCCGATGACCGCGCGCCGCTCGATCTGGATCACCTCGACGGCGTGGACGCGGTCCTGGACCTGGTATACACCCGGGGGGAAACGGCTTGGGTTCGCGACGCCCGGCGCCGCGGTCTTCGAGCGCTCGACGGACGGGCAATGCTCGTCGGTCAAGGGGTCGCAGCATTCGAGCGGTTCTTCCCCGACCACCGCGCCCCGCACGATATCATGCGGGCAACTGTCCAACGGCTGCTGGCCCCGTGACCACTTCGCTGCTCACAGCACTCGAACGATTCCTCCTGCCGAACACGTGTGTGGCGTGTGACGCGGCGGTGGAGCCCCACCGGCCCGATGCGCTAGTGTGCGGTACCTGCCAGGCGCGACTGCGCCGGCTGCCGGCCGGAGGGTGTGATCGCTGTCAGCAGCCGCTTCCGCCGGTCGGACCGTGTCGCTTCTGCGCGGACTGGCCCGAGACGCTCGATTCGGTGCTAAGCGCCTGCTGGCTCGCGGGTCCCGCACGGGCAATCGTGCATCACCTCAAGTATCAGGGATACCACGCGCTCGCGGCCGACATGGTGCAGGGTATTGCGCGTGCGGTTCCGCGACCGGCGCGCGGCGTGCTCGTTCCCATTCCCGTGAGTGCGCGCCGGCGCCGTGAACGCGGTTACAACCAGGCGGGCGTGCTCGCAAGGCAGCTCGGCACCCAATGGGGACTCCCCGTCAACGAGACCGTGCTGGTCCGCGCTACGGATAGAGGATCGCAGACCGCACTCACCCCCGCCGAACGAATGGAGAACATGCGCGGCGTGTTCGCCGCAGTCTCCCCGCCCGGCCGCGCTGCGGAGAGACCCGGGATGCGTGTTATATTGATCGACGACGTCCTCACGACCGGCGCAACCCTTGGTGCCGCCGCAACAGCGCTTGCCCAGGCTGGCTGGAAGCGAGTGGCGGCGGTGACGTTCGCGCGCGCCCTTCCGTTCGAAATGCGCGCGATCGATCCGGGAAACTCCCTTTACAACTGATTTCAACCTATGAGTGAGAGGAACGCATGGGCGCACGGATAGCCATAAACGGATTCGGACGCATTGGGCGGAACGTGCTGCGCGCGATGAAGGCGAACGGGTCCTCGCTGAACATCGTCGCTGTCAACGATCTGACCGACGCGGCGACGCTCGCCCATTTGTTGAAGTATGACTCCGTCCACGGCCGGTACCCCGGCGAAGTCACCGTCGACGGCGACCGCATCGTGGCCGACGGAGATGCGTTCACGGTGTACTCCGAGCGAGACCCCGCAAAACTCCCCTGGGGCGACCTCGGCGCGGATATCGTGCTCGAGTCGACCGGCATCTTCCGGGAGCGATCGCAGGCGGCAAAGCATATAGCAGCGGGTGCCAAGAAGGTGGTGATCTCGGCGCCGGCGAAGAACGAGGACATCACCATCGTGATGGGCGTCAACGACGCGTCCTACGACGTCGCCCAACATCACGTGATCTCGAACGCCTCCTGCACGACCAACTGCCTCGTGCCGGTAGTCAAGGTCCTGCTCGACGCGTTCGGCTTCGAGCGCGGTTTCATGACGACGATACACTCCTACACAAACGATCAGCGCATTCTCGACCTGCCGCATTCGGATCTGCGCCGCGCGCGCGCCGCTGCGGTGAACATCATCCCGACCTCGACCGGTGCCGCCAGAGCCACGGCGTTGGTAATTCCGGAAGTGAAGGGCAAGATCGACGGCGTCGCGCTGCGTGTGCCGACGCCCAATGTGTCGCTGGTCGATCTCACCTGTGCCGTGTCGAAGACGACCGACACAGACAGCGTGAACGCCGCGTTCCGAGAGGCCGCCGCCGGTTCGCTCAAGAACATCCTCGCCGTCAGCGACGAGCCCCTCGTATCCACCGACTACATAGGGGACCACCACTCCAGCACGGTGGACGCACTGAGCACCAACGTGATCGACGGGACGCTGGTGCACGTCTCTTCGTGGTACGACAACGAGATGGGATACTCGGCACGCTGCGTCGACCTGATGGAGAAGATCGCAGGATCGTTGGGGTGACCGTCCGCACGCTCACCTCGCTTGCGGACCAGCCGCTCGAAGGACTGCGCGCGCTGGTCCGCGTCGATTTCAACGTGCCCATCGCCGACGGCGCGGTCGCGGACCGCACGCGCATCCGCGCCGCCCTACCGACCATCCGGTGGCTACGCGAGCGCGGCTGCCGGGTCGTGCTGCTCTCGCACCTGGGCCGGCCCAAGGGAGCGCCCAACCCTGAGTTCTCGTTGCGGCCCATCGTACCCGCGCTCGAGACCGAGCTGGGCATCCCGGTGACGTTCCTGGATGATCCCACCGCAGAGAGTACGGTTCATGCGACGCGGCGCATGAAGCGCGGCGAGACTGCGCTCGCGGAAAACACGCGGTTCTCGCCCGGCGAAACAGAGAACGACCAGAACCTAGCCGCCGCGTTCGCCGCTCTCGGCGATTTCTTTGTCAACGACGCGTTCGGCACGGCGCATCGCGCGCACGCATCGACCGAAGCGGTGGCTCATCTGCTCAAGCCGGCGGTGGCCGGTTTGCTCATGGCCCGTGAGTTGAGCTACCTGTGCGAGGCGCTCGCCGAGCCGGAACGCCCGTTCGTGGCCGTGCTCGGCGGCGCCAAGATCTCCGGTAAGATCGACGTGATCGAACACCTGCTGCCGCGGGTCGATACGGTGCTGATTGGCGGCGCCATGGCGTGCACCTTCTTCAAGGCGATGGGCCTGGAGGTCGGGACGTCGTTGGTCGAGGAGGATTGCGTGGACGTCGCGCGTCGGCTGCTCGAGAGCACGGAGAAGATCGTCGTGCCGCACGGCGGGGTCGTCGCGCAACGGCTCGACGTCGACACTCCGCGGCAAAGCGTGGCGCGCGAGGCCATCGCACCAGGCTGGGCCATGTACGACATCGATGCCGCTACTTGCGACGACTTTGGCGCCCGGATCGCCGAAGCACGCACCGTGCTCTGGAACGGTCCCATGGGTGTCTTCGAGACACCGCCCTTCGATGCCGGCACACGTGCCGTGGCCCGGGCACTTGCAACCGCTACGGCGAACGGAACACTCACGGTCGTGGGCGGCGGCGACTCGGCGGCGGCGCTTGCGGCGGCCGGGCTGACAGATCAGGTAACCCACGTCTCAACGGGCGGCGGGGCATCGTTGGAGTTTCTCAAAGGGAGAACGCTGCCGGGTGTCGCCGCACTGGACTCGACATGACAACGATCTTCGCCGGCAACTGGAAGATGCATCACGGCCCGACGGCGGCGGCAGAGCTGGTGTCGTCGTTCCTGGCCGAGTACACGGACAGCCCCGAGCGAGAGGTCTGGTTTTTCGCGCCCGCCGTGTCGGTCGCCGCCGTGGCGCGCGTCGTCGGACGACGGGCCGGGATACGGGTGGGAATCCAGAACATCCGCTGGGAACCCAAGGGGGCGTTTACGGGGGAGACGTCGGTGGCGATGGCGTGCGACGCGGGTGCTACCGCCACACTAGTCGGTCACTCGGAACGCCGACACGTGTTCGGTGAAACCGATGATGAGACCGGAAAGAAGGTGCGTGCCGCCCTGGAAGGCGGTCTCGACCCCATGCTGTGCGTGGGTGAACTCCTGGAGGAACGTGAGCGCGGGGAGACACTCGACGTCGTGCGGCGCCAACTGCGGGTCCTCGAAGGCCTCGATGCCACATCGCTAGCACGCACGCCTGTTGCCTACGAGCCCGTATGGGCTATCGGGACGGGCAAGAACGCCACACCCGCAGACGCGGCTGAGGTTCACGCCGAAATCCGCGAGATGCTGCTGGAACTCGGCGCGCCCGCCAAGACCGTGCGAGTCCTCTACGGTGGCAGCGTCAAACCGGCCAACGCGGGCGCCCTCATCAGCGAGCACGAGATCGACGGTGTCCTGGTCGGGGGTGCGTCGCTGGATCTGTCGTCGTGGCGGGAGATCGTGAGCGCCACGGCCGATTGACCGGCCGCCGGGAGGCCGGGTATCTTGCGCCGCAACAGGGGAGTCTGATGATCTCGACGTTACTGCTAATAGCCTTGATCATCGACGCAATCGTGCTCTGCGTCGTGGTCCTTTTGCAGTCGGGGAAAGGTGGGGGTCTGGCCGCGATGGGCGGCGGCTCCTCGACCGACTCGTTTCTCGGGGGCCGTCAGGCGGTCACCATCCTCACGAAGACCTCGTGGTGGGGCGGGGGAATCTTCCTCTTCCTAGCGCTGATTCTCGCTGGGATTTCGACAAGCGGCGGCGCGCCTACTTCGGTCCTCGAGGGCCAGATCGGCGCTCCGCCACCGATTGTACCCCTTCCATTGCCGCTCAACGTGGAACCGCAGCCGACTGAGGGAGCGACGCCAGACCAGGATCAGCCGGCACCACAGCCAACGCCAAACCCGGGCGGCGACAACTGACCGCGGCGACCAGCACCCCCGCGTACCTGCTGACGGAAGACGGCGCGTGGTTCCCCGGAACCACGCGCCGTTCGTTTGGGCCGACCGCCGGCGAGGCCGTCTTTACGACCAATCTGACCGGCTACCAGGAGGTCTTTACCGACCCGTCCTACCTGGGCCAGATCGTCGTCATGACGGCTCCCATGATCGGGAACTACGGCATCAACCTCGAAGATCTGGAATCGGAGAAACCGCAAGTGAGCGCCGTGGTTGTACGCGAACTCTCCCGATCGTACTCCAACTGGCGAGCCACGGGCTCCCTCGAGGACTGGTTGAACGAACGACAGATTCCCGTACTGGAAGGAGTGGACACTCGGAGGGTTACCCGGCACATCCGGTCGGTCGGGGCCATGCGTGCCGTAGTTGCCGAGGGCACGGAACCCGACGACCGCGTGAAGCAGGCGTTGGCAGACAGCCCCCACATGGCGGGGCTGGACCTGGCATCCCGCGCGACGGTGTCGGCCGAGCGGGCCGCTGGGGACCCAACCGCGCGACACCACGTGGTCGCATACGATTTCGGGATGAAAGCGAACATACTGAGGGTGCTTACCGAATGTGGCTGCCGCGTCACGGTGGTCCCGGCTACCACAACCGCCGCTCGCGTCCGCGAGTTGGACCCCGACGGCATCTTCCTCTCCAACGGTCCCGGTGACCCCGCCGCCGTGGGTTACGTCCTCGCCGAGCTGCGGGCCCTTGCCAATTCGGGCCTGCCGACCTTCGGCATCTGTCTGGGGCACCAACTGCTGGCGCTGGCGTTTGGGGCAACCACAGAAAAGCTCCCGTATGGTCATCGGGGAGGCAATCACCCGGTCCGCGACCTCGCCGACGGGAAAGTTCTGATCACCAGCCAGAATCACGGATTTGCTGTAGCTGGAAGCACTAAGGGCGTGTCAGGTACCAAAGTACTTGAAGTGACACACCTTAACCTCAATGACCACACCGTGGAAGGGGTAAGGCACCGTGAGCTGCCCACGTTTGGGGTGCAGTACCATCCGGAGGCCTCGCCGGGCCCTCACGACGCTAGAGGGCACTTCCTCGAATTCGTCCAAACTCTTGACAGTCAATAGGTAAGCTCCTATGTTGCCCCCCCGGCTTCTGGGACAGCGGTAGGCTCTGGAGGCCGTTCCCGCGCCGAATTAGGGGGACGCATGACAAAGGCTGATCTCGTCGAGAAGGTCACCGCCGCGATCGCCCGCACAGCCGGTCCAATGATCTCCAAGAAGGACTGCGCACGTGTGGTGGACGCGTTTCTCGACGCGGTAAGACAGTCCCTGGCAGACCAGCAGAACATCGAGATCCGCGGGTTCGGGACGTTCAAGATCCGCCAGCGGAAGACGCGTATGGCCCGGAACCCCCGCACGGGAGAGCCGGTCGAAGTCGCTGCGCGCCCGGTTCCGGTGTTCAAGCCGTCCAAGGAGTTGCGGACGTTGGTCGCCGGACCGGAAGAAGAAGCGGCACAGCCTCTTTCCTGACACCTCCGCGCGGTTTTTGGCTGACTATCACCCTGCCTCGAGGCGGGGTGTTTTCGTTTGAGCCGCGGCGTGGGTAGCTTTTGCCTCCCATGACGTTACGCGTGCGCTGCCGGTTCTTTGCGAGGTATGCCGAGGTACTCGGGCGGGACGAGATCACCTTCGATATGCCACTAGCTTCCCTCGTCACCGATGCGGTCGAGCGGGTTCGTCGCGATGTCCCGGGAGGTGCCAGCCTCCCGCAGACGCCCATGATAGCGGTGAATCGCGAACACGTGCTACAAGATCGTCCGCTGCAGGACGGCGACGAACTGGCCTTCCTTCCGCCGCTGGCAGGCGGATAGCCATGCAGCACGTCACTCATGCCGCGATCCGACTCGACGAGCTGATGGGAACCGTCGCCGGCCCCGGCCGGGGAGGGACGGCCCTCTTCGTCGGGACGGTTCGGCGGGGCCCCGAGGATGGGCCCGTGGCGCGTATCGAGTACTCAGCCTATGAGGAGATGCTCGAGGAGGAGTTCGCGCGGATTCTTTGCGCGGCCCGGGAGCGGTGGCCCGGGGCGCGCGTTGCGGCGCAGCACCGGTTAGGCACCGTCCCGACGGGTGAGGCCAGCATCGCGGTGGTCGCTGCCGCGGCACATCGTGCGGCAGCGTTCGAGGTCTGTCGGCACGTGGTCGAGGCGGCCAAGGACCAGCTCCCGGTCTGGAAACGGGAGGTGCTCGAGGATGGTGAGGCACGCTGGCACGACAACAGCGGGCGCCTCACACCCAGCGAATCCGGCGGTCCCGAGTCCCGCTAGCGTGGCTCTCGGCGTCGCGCTCATTGAGCCCAAGATCCCACCGAACACCGGCAACATCGCGCGCCTATGCGCGGCGACGGGCGCGGCCTTGCACCTCATCGAACCGCTGGGATTCCAAATGGACGACGGCGACCTACGACGTGCCGGCCTCGACTACTGGCCCGATGTGGACCTATGGACTCATCCGCATTGGCGAGCCTTTCGGGCCGCGGTGGCGCGTGACCGCTGCTTATATTTCTCCACGTACGGCGAACGCTCGTACCTCGAGGCTCCGTTCGCACACAACTCGGTGCTCGTTTTCGGCAGCGAGACCGACGGCATGCCGGAACGGATTCGGGAAAAACACCCCGACCAACTCTTCCGCATCTCCATGACGTCGGCCGTCCGGAGCCTAAACCTCGCGACCGCCGTCGCGATCGTGATGTACGAAGCGATACGCCAAATCGACGTCCGGCTGGACGACACCGGACGTCACATCCTATAACGCAACGACCCGGTCGGAGCATACATGCACAAGATCACGGTGGTTGGCGCCGGTCACGTAGGCGCGACCGTCGCGCAGCGCATCGCAGAGAAGGAGCTGGCCCGCACGGTAGTTCTGCTGGACATCATCGAGGGCATTCCACAGGGCAAGGGACTGGATCAGTGGGAATCCGCCCCCATCGAGGGCTTCGATACGCGCATCGTCGGCAGCAACGACTACGATGTGGCAGCCGGCAGCGAGCTGTTCATCGTCACCGCGGGCATTGCCCGCAAACCCGGCATGACTCGGGACGATCTGGTCAAGACGAACGCTGCCATTACCAAGTCGGTGAGCGAAGAGATCGTGCGGGTCGCACCCGAGGCGATCGTCATCATGGTATCGAATCCGCTCGACGTAATGGCCTGGGTAGCCAAGGAAGTAACGGGGTTCCCGCGCGAACGCGTCATCGGCATGGCGGGGGTGCTCGATACGGCGCGGTACCGGTCGTTCCTTGCCGAGGCACTCGATGTTTCGGTCGAGGATATCCAAGCCATGGTCCTCGGCGGCCACGGTGACTCGATGGTGCCACTCATTTCCTACACCACCGTCTCTGGAATCCCGGTGACGCAGCTCATCGATCGCGCGCAGCTGGACGCCATCGTCGAGCGTACGCGGAAAGGTGGCGGAGAGATTGTCGGGTATCTGAAGACGGGCTCCGCATACTACGCGCCGTCAGCAGCCGCTGCACAGATGGCCGAGGCGATTGCCCGGAACAAGAAGCGCGTGCTCCCCTGCGCCGCGTGGCTGCACGGCGAGTACGGACTCGAGGGACTCTACCTGGGCGTTCCGTGCAAGCTCGGTGCGACGGGTCTCGAACAGATCATCGAGGTCGAACTCAGCGACGAGGAGCGGGCAGCACTCACCCGGTCGGCTGAGGAGGTGCAGCAGACGATGGCGTCGGTGTCCCTGTAGCACACTCCAGTGAGGATACCGGCATTCGGCGCAACAGCGGCCTTTGGGGAATTACGAGCTTGACCCTCGGTATTCGACCGAGTTGCGCGGGGTCTCCCAGAGGACCAACCGGACGAGCTTCCCGGGCAGCTTCCCGTCGAGCATCTCCCAGATCACGACCACGATGTTCTCCGCCGTCGGATTGACATCGCGAAAAGCCGGCACGTCCATATTGAGATTGCGGTGATCGAGGGCGGCAACCACGGTGGCTTCAGCTACGCGCTTGACCTCGCTCAGGTCCGCGACGTAGCCCGTGATAGGATCAATCTCACCTTTGACCGAGATATCCAGCTCGTAGTTGTGTCCGTGGAAGTTGGGATTGTTGCACGGGCCGAACGTGGCCCGGTTTTCCTCATCGGTGAGCGCGGCGTTGTGCAGCCGGTGCGCGGCATTGAAGTGAACGCGTCGTGTAACGGTAACGGTGGGCATGTTACGGTACCTCCATCTTCCAGAACGCAATCCCTCCCGGCTGGAGACGGAGTGCCACGCTGGCTACGCGCGCCCCGGACGCCAGATCGATGACATCCAGTGTACCGCGCGTGGCGCCAATTGCCTCATTTGACACGAACGCGTAGCGCGAATCGGGGGAAAGCGCGACACCATGAGTCAGGGGCTGCGAGGTACGCACCCGCCGCTGCTCGCCCGAAGCACGGTCGATGATCGCGACAGCCTGGTCGCCTTTGAGCGTAACGACGAGGAAGCGGCCGTCCGGCGTGACCGCGGCATTGTACGGCCCTCGCCCGGTCGGGAAACGTCCGTCGATCTCCCACGTCTCCGCGTTGATCTCGAGCACCACGGCTGCGGCATTGCACGGAACGTAGACGTACCGGTCGTCGGGACTGGGTGCTGCCCAGGTGGGTTTGCAGGTGGGAGGCCCCTCCCGCGCGGCGGATTCCACCGGTCCCTCGTGCCCGCGCCGCACCGAAAGCCGACGGCTCACGGCCAGTCGGTCCGTCGCGATCTCGATCACCTGGTCGTCCATGACGCACGCCGAGTAATGCCGCGTTCCGGCGTGGTTCACGCGACCGCCGTGCGGTTGGGTGCACGTCGTGATCTCCGCCATCTCCCGCATTCCGCGAGTGAAGAAAACAGAGACCGTGCTGGGCACGGGATTGCCGTGGAGATTGAAGTTCGAGGCGAAGAGCAGGCTGCCATCGGGCGACAGAGCCAGCGTGGCGGGGAACAACCCCGCACTGGCGGAGTCGACAAGATCGTCCGTGCCCGTGCGAAACTGCCAGACCTTTCCGAAGGGTGTGCCGTGCGCGAGCGTGAGGTACCAGTGCCGCCCGTCGGGCGACACGCTGATCCCGTGTACGCCGTCGAGATCCGCGGGCATGATGCCGACCGGAATGGCCTTCTCCTCGACAGCGCCGTCCGGCCCGAAGCGTACGCGGGAGACTATGTCGGACGATTCGTTCGCGACGTAGACCCAGTAGCTCGCCGCCACTTCGCCACTCCCCACCTGGGCGGGAAGGCGGGAAGGCGGGAGGGCGGACAGGAGCAACAGAGCCAGTAGGAACGCCATCCCGCCACATCTCGGGCCTCGCTCTATCACGGCGACAGACGTGCTGCCCGCCGATGACGCACAATCCAGAGCCCACTGTTCATGTCACTCACGAAGACGTTTCCCTTAAACGGCTGCGGCCCCCACGCCATGGTCTGGTTCGTGACCACCGCATCTTCTGAGGCCGACGTGTTGTACCAGCCAATCTGACGACCCTGTGCATAGAGATCGCCGCGCAACTCCCCCGAGACATCGACTATGCGCAGTCCACCCTGGTAGTACGCGATGTACAACACGCCATTCTCGACCCAGATGTTGTGCGTCCCCGCTTCCGGGACCTCGAACTTCGCCACCTCGTGCGGATGATCGATGTCCGACACATCCATCACGTGGATGTAACCACGCGGCCCGTTGATGTCGCAGTCGTCGCAATCGAAGATCTCGTCACCCACGAAGACGTAGTCACCTTCGCGGTAGGCGGTGTGGGTATGACCCATACCGTACGCGATGCGCGAAACGAATGTCGGGGCGAGTGGTGTGCCGCCGTGCGTGCCCGCACCGATATCGAGAATCACCAACCCGTCGTCCCAGTACGAGAGATAAGCGTATCGGCCGTCGCTCCAGACATCGTGCAGATACTTGTTCTGGTCGCCCGGCCGCAGCTCCCAGCGTCCCGCGTGGCGCGGATGGGCGGGATTGCTCATGTCGATGATGTGCATGGCGAGCGTGCCGTCGTTGATTGCGTACACGACGTCGCCATTGATCCAGACGTTGTGGATCCCGCCGGTGAGGCTGTCGCTGAACTGGGTGAGCACGGTCGGGTGGGCAGGCTCGGCGAGATCGAGTACTACCATACCGTTACGCCGGTTGCTCGCCCCCTCACGGGTGATGATCGCCCAGCTCGCGTCGCCATTCACCTTTACGTCGTTTATCACTCGCCCGTCCACGACGACGGAATCGGTGAGCACCGGCTGGCCCGCGTCGGTCACGTCCCAGACGAACATGCGGTTGCCGCCGCCGCGCGCGTGCGTGCCCGTGTAGGCGTAGTCACGCCCGTCACGTCCCTCGAACACCCACAGGTCGCTCGTCGCGACGTGCGGCACGGCTCCCCGGCCGACGAGATCTACCCCGGACGCCGCTTCTCGCGCAGTCGCCTGCACGAGCGCCTCGGCAGCGAACGTGCCCGCGGTCGCAAGCACCTGAAACGTGCCCGGGGTCTCGGCTACGAAGGCGCCGTCCGCAAAGACCTCCGCTCCGGCGGAGTCTAGCCCACGTGCCGACCACGTAACCGGGATCCCCTCGACCGGCCGTCCGCGCCCATCCAGCGGGCGCGCGGTGAAATGCACGACGTCGCCCACGCTCGCCGTCACCGTGCGGGGCTCCACCTCGAGTTGTCTGACCGGATTCTCCCGCACGGTGACCTCGAGCATCTCCGACACGCTACCCGTGGACGCCCGCAGCCGGACCGTGGCCGCTCGCGCAAAGGTGACTAGGCCACCCTCCGTAACCGCCGCCACCGACGGATCATCACTGCTCCACGCTACACGGGCCGAGCGGCTCACCTCACCGCGCGTCGTCACGGGAGTCGCTGCGAGCTGGAGCGTGGTCCCGACGTACGGTCCGTGTAACAGGTCCGGCATGTCGATGCGCGCTACGGGCCAGTCTTCGACGACCACCGGCACCGGTCCCTGATCGAGTCTCCGCCATGCGGCCCCGCCGCTGCCGTCGGGTACTTGGACTGCAACCGTGAACGACGTTGCGCCCGGTCGTTCACCCCAGGCCAGATAGGAATCGTCAACAGAGTCCTTCACCGATCGCACCCGAAAATGGTTCGACCGGCGCAGGATGCCAAAACGCGCGCCGTCGATTGCGCGGCCCGATGTGTCCAGCAGCGTAATCGTGAGCAGGATCGTGTCGCCGCGGGCAATCGTCACCGGATTGGGCGAGACGCGGAACCCGGTCACCTCGCGTCCCGCCTCCAGCCGCTGCGCCGGTGTTTGGGCCGATACGGCGGGCGCCAACCACCCGCATGCCAGAACGGCGAGTGGGAAGATCGATCGAAGCATGGCGCTGACGTCCTCCAAAAGGGAGTGAAACGAGTGGCAGAAATGTAACCGACGGCAGAGCTAGCGGTTGTCCGCGTTGACCGTTTTCTATGATGTTGCTACGTTGGGACTTACGACTCGTGCGCGCCACCTCGCTGCTCTCGCTCGCCTCGGTCACCGGGGCACTCGTCGTCGTCACCGGCCCGGTGGACGCGCAGACCAGCACGTTCGCCGCTTCCTACGGGGTGTGGCGAGCGGGCGACTCTACGGCGGCCACGTTCAGCGCCGTCGTCCGGCGACCGCTGTTCGGACCGCTCAGCTATTCAATAGGGTTCACACACCTCGATGACGCCGCCTCGCCAGCCACCCGCACCCATTCGGGTGCGCAATTCGGGTTAGGCGTAGGACAGAACGGCCGCGGCCTCTATGTCACCGGCATCGTTGGCGCGGGCATGCTGCACCGACGACGGGAGTTCGATGCGCTCTGGTATGCCGGGCTGGGATACGCGGTGCGGCCGCTCAACAACGTCTCGCTGGCGCTCGAGGCCGGATACCGCACCGAGGACCGCGACATGGCGGGGTTCTGGCGGCTGCACCCCGACGATCGGCGCGGGCCCACGCTCAGCGCCTCGCTCTCTATCGGACTCGGCGGATCCCGCTCGACCGCGCCGCCCGACCAACCACCGTCGGCAAACGACATCCACGACCTCGCGCGCGAACGGGGCGCGTCGGGCGAGGCGGCACGCGTCACCACCTCCATTGTCGAAACCGCACTGGGGGTCATGGGCACTCCTTATACGTGGGGTGGTTCGACCGAGAACGGATTCGACTGCTCGGGTCTGATCCAGTACGCCTACGGCCAGCATGGCATCATCATGCCGCGGGTGAGTCGGGCTCAGATGCGAATGGGGAGCGCAGTCTCGGCAGAGGTCGATGCGCTGCGGCCGGGTGACCTACTCGGCTTCTCGGTCGAGGGAACCGGCAACATCTCGCACATCGGGCTCTACGTCGGCGACGGGCAGTTCATTCACAGCGCGAGCGACGGGGTGAAGCTCTCCAGCCTCACTGCCGGTGACCCGGACAGCCGATGGTGGCAGCGGCGCTGGGTAGCGGCAAGACGGGTCGTTGACTGATGGGGACTATGATGCGGGCGATGAAGGGAGCAGCGCTCATTCGCGCGACCAAACCCCGGGCGTGAGCCCGGGGTTAGAGGCAATGAAGCGGGCCTGGGCGTGAGCCCGGGGTTAGAGGCAATGAAGCGGGCCTGGGCGTGAGCCCGGGGTTAGAGGCAATGAAGCGGGCCTGCAATGAAGCGGGCCCGGGCGTGAGCCCGGGGTTAGAGGCAATGAAGCGGGCCTGGGCGTGAGCCCGGGGTTAGGGGCGATGGAAGGGGCGATGGAAGGGGCGATGGAACGGTGCGATGAGGAGGTGGGATGGCCTGGATTGAATGGGTAGCAGAGGGGGATGCTACCGGGCGGCTGGCGGAGCTGTATGCCAAGCACCGCGGCGCCTACGGCGTCGATCACATTCTCAAGATCCACGCGCTCAATCCGGAGTCGCTCGAGAGGCATTTCCGGCTCTACGAGCACCTCATGCGTGGGCCGTCGCAGCTCTCGCGGGCCGAGCGCGAGATGATAGCCGTGGTGGTGTCGGTCGCCAACGACTGCTTCTATTGAATCCGCCATCACGGGGCGGGGCTCCGGCACTACCTGAAAGACGAGACGAAGGCCCGTGCAATCGAGACGGACTACACCAAGGCCGCACTCGGGAACCGCGAACGATGAGCGAGACCGACATCACCCACCTCCGCGAAGCGGGGATGTCCGACGCCGAAATCCTCGATACCTGCCAGGTCGCCTCCTACTACAACTTTGTGAACCGAATGGCCCAGGGCCTCGGCGTCGAGCTCGAGACCTATTGGCCTTAAGTGACCCTCTCCAAAGACAGTTGACGCCACCGGGGGCTTGAGTATCTTCCCCTTCTGCTAGCACTCGTACACATAGAGTGCTAACCATTGTAAGTGATTGTCTTACAATACATTAGCTACGTGGAGGTTGTGCAACATGGCCACAGCGACCAAGTCCAAGGTCAAGGTCCAGCCGCTGGCTGACCGGGTGGTAGTGCTCCCCCTCGAGGATACCGAGGAGATGAAGGGTGGGCTCTACATTCCGGACACAGCCAAGGAGAAGCCACAGCAGGGTGAGATCATGGCGGTCGGTCCGGGTCGGTACGAGAAGACAGAGCGGGTCCCGATGGAGCTGAAGGTTGGCCAGAAGGTGCTGTACGGGAAATACAGCGGCTCCGAGGTCACCATCGATGACACCGATTACCTCATCATCAAGGAAGCCGACGTCCTCGCCGTCATCGGCTGAGGAGTTCGAAAGGAGTCGTATAGCATGGCCAAAGAACTGCATTTCGATGTAGACGCGCGTGGCAGCCTGAAGAAGGGTATCGATCAGCTCGCGGGAGCGGTCAAGGTGACCCTCGGTCCGAAGGGCCGGAACGTGCTCATCGAGAAGAAATTTGGCAGCCCAACCATCACGAAGGACGGTGTGACGGTCGCGAAGGAAATAGAGTTGGTCGATCCGATCGAGAACATTGGCGCCCAGATGGTGAAGGAAGTCGCCACGAAGACGTCCGACGTCGCAGGTGACGGCACGACCACGGCGACGATTCTGGCACAGGCCATCTACCGTGAAGGGCTGAAAAGCGTCACGGCCGGTCTCAACCCCATGGCCATCAAGCGCGGTATCGATCAGGCAGTCGAGAAGGTCGTGGCCGAGCTCGAGAGGGTCTCGGTCGAGACGACCGGCAAGAAAGAGATCGCCCAGGTCGGGACCATCTCTGCCAACAACGACAGCGGCATCGGCGCACTCATCGCGGATGCAATGGAGAAGGTCGGCAACGACGGTGTCATCACCGTCGAAGAGGCGCGCGGCCTGCAGACCGAGCTGGAGACCGTGGACGGCATGCAGTTCGACCGCGGCTATCTCTCGCCCTACTTCGTGACGGACCCGGAGAAGATGGAAGCCGTACTGGAGGATGCCTACATCCTCGTGCACGACAAGAAGATCTCCGCCATGAAGGACCTGCTCTCGGTGCTGGAGAAGATCGCGCAGACCGGCAAGCCATTGCTGATCATCGCTGAGGACGTCGAGGGTGAGGCGCTGGCGACGCTCGTCGTCAACAAATTGCGTGGCACGCTCAAGGTCTGTGGTGTGAAGGCACCCGGCTTTGGCGACCGCCGCAAGGCCATGCTGCAGGATGTCGCGGTCCTGACCGCTGCAAAGGTGATCAGCGAGGAAGTTGGCTTCAAGCTCGAGAACACCGTGATCGGCGACCTCGGCCAGGCCAAGCGCATCGTCATCGACAAGGACAACACGACGATCGTCGACGGCAAGGGCAAGCAGAGCGACATCCAGGGCCGGATCTCGGAAATCAAGGCCGCGATCGACAAGAGCACCTCCGATTATGACAAGGAGAAGCTCCAAGAGCGGCTGGCGAAGCTCGCCGGTGGTGTCGCGGTGATCAACGTCGGTGCGGCAACAGAGACCGAGATGAAAGAGAAGAAGGCGCGCGTTGAGGATGCTTTGCACGCCACGCGCGCGGCGGTCGAGGAAGGCATCGTGCCCGGTGGCGGTGTCGCACTGCTGCGGGCGCAGAAGGTCCTCAAGAAGATCAAGGGCGGCGACAGCGACGAGCAGGTCGGCGTCGCGATCGTACGTCGGGCGCTCGAGGAGCCAATGCGGATCATCGCAGAGAATGCAGGTGCCGAGGGCTCCATCGTGGTGGAGAAGGTCCGCAGCAACGACGGCGACCCCACGTTCGGCTACAACGCCCAGACCGACAAGTACGAGGATCTGGTCAAGGCCGGCGTGATCGACCCGACCAAAGTGACGCGCAGCGCGTTGCAGAACGCCGCGTCGGTCGCGGGCCTCTTGCTCACGACGGAAGCCGTTGTGGTCGAGAAGAAGGAAGAGAAGGAAGCCGCGCCGCCGATGCCGGGCGGTGGTATGGGAGGGATGTACTAAACGGCTAGACGTACAGACGCGTAGACGCGCAGTGCTGGGCAGGACAGCAAACGCTCCGGGGATAACACTCCGGAGCGTTTTGCTATTCTGAGCGTCTGAGCGACAAGTACACGACTTGACGTTCGCGGTCTGGTGTCATACTTTGGTATGATAGAGGTATTCCATGTCCAGGCGTCGCAAAGTGGCCATTAGTGTTCCGGCGGTGCTGCTCGACGAGGTCGAGCGCCGGCGGAAGCAGACCGGAGAAACCCGGAGCGCCGTATTCGAGCGGGCGCTCGAGGCCTATCTGGCCGCCGAGCGCCATGTGGAGGCGAGCCGGCAATACGTCGCGGGGTATCGGCGGGTCCCGGAGACGCGTGCTGAGGTGCAAGCGGCACTCGTAACCGCCATGGCAGGACTCACTGCGAGCATTTCCAATGAGACGTGGTGAGGTGTGGTGGGCCAATCTGCCATCACCTGCGGGGCGCCGCCCGGTGGTGCTCGTCTCGCGCGACGAAGCCTATTCCGTGCGCGAGGTGGTCACGGTCGTACCTATCACCTCACGGAGGCGCCGCATTCCTGTGGAGGTCCCGCTTGGCCGTGAGGAAGGGATGCCCCGTGCGTGCGTCGCCAATGCAGACACCCTCACGA
>JAZDCY010000042.1:0-180991 GCA_036679645.1 Gemmatimonadota bacterium
GGGGCTGAAGCCCCGGCTCGGCGCGCTGCGCGCGGCCCGCCTTGAAAGGCGGTGGGGGGGGAAGCGCCTGCATGGCGCGTCGCGTAGCGCCGAGCGCGCGTTTCAACGCGCGAATTGCGACGGCGACGTCGATGGGCTAACGGTGTGTGGTCGTGGAGCAGCGGGGTCGCGGAGCAGTGGGAGCGCGAGGTCGCGGAGCAGCGGGGACGCGCGAGCGCGGGTCCGCAGACCGGCGGGAGCGGGACGTGGCTACACGGCAATGTTCCGGGGCTGAAGCCCCGGCTCGGCGCGCTGCGCGCGGCCCGCCTTGAAAGGCGGCGGGGGGGGGGGGGAAGCGCCTGCATGGCGCGCCGCGTAGCGCCGAGCGCGCGTTTCAACGCGCGAACTCGCGAGCCGAGCGCCGGACAGACATCTATCGGCCCAGACCTTGCCCAGGTGGGGAGATGCTGGCCCCAATTGCCCCAATTACCAAGATTGTGGTGAGAGACCGTCAACCATTAACCGTAGACTGAGATCCAAATCCGCCTTGGCCCGTTCAACCGTCACGTTCGTCGCCTACGGCGCTCGGATCATGATCCGATTCGAAGATCCCGCGCTCGTGGAACCCGTGCGCGCTTTTCTCCCTCCGCAGGCCCGGCGGTTGAGAAGCGCCACCCCGGACGCGGTCTACACACTCACGCACTCGGCCATCAACGGCCGGCGCTCCAAGCGATACCAGCTCATCCTCGACGGGCAGCAGCTGACCCGGCATCGTGAGCTGGCACCCGTCCTCGAGTTCCTCCGGGGCGACCTTCATTTCCGCGTGGCGTTGCACGCGCGCCGGCGACTGTTCGTGCACGCCGGTGTTGTGGGATGGCGTAACCGGGCCATCCTCATTCCCGGCCGGACCCACACCGGCAAGAGCACGCTCGTCGCGGCATTGGTCCGTGCGGGCGCAACATACTATTCTGACGAATTCGCCGTCATCGATGCCCAGGGACTCGTACACCCATATCCGCGCCTCGTGGCGCTGCGAGACAGGCCGTACGGTCCGTTGACGCGCCTGACCGCCGAGGAGCTGGGCGGGAAAGTGGGGAAGACGCCGTTGCGGGTTGGGCTGATTGCGTTGTGTAAGTACCGCCCGCGTGCCCGCTGGCGGCCAACGGAGCTGACTCCGGGCGAGGCCGCGTTGGCACTGTTGGACAACACCGTCCTCGCTCGTATCCGGCCCAAGTTTGCGTTACCAAGGCTTGGGAGGGCCGCTGAGCGCGCGCGGGCCATACGCAGCGCGCGGGGTGATGCAGACGAGACCGCTCAACGCCTGTTGCGCGAAGTGGAACGCCGGACAAAGCGGTGACGAGCGAGCCCGCCGACAGCCTCCGCGCCGAGATGGAGTTCCTGCTCCAGTGTCTGCGCGATACGAGCAGCGGTGAGCCAAACGACGATGCGCTGATAGCGCTCGCGCCGGACGTGCCGTGGGACGCGTTCGTCGAAGAGACGACGCGTCACGGTGTGGCACCGCTCGTGTACAAGCGGCTCGAACCAATTCAAGAAGCAGTTGGGATGCCCGATACCGCCCTCGAGCAGTTGCGGGACATCTACATCCACAACGCCCTTCGGAACGCCGCGCATCTGGAGGAAGTGAAACGGATCCTCATCGCGTTCCGGGACGCTGATGTGCCGGTGATCGTGTTGAAGGGGGTCGATCTCGCGGTTTCGGTATACGCGGAGCCGGCGCTGCGCCCTATGCAAGATTTAGATCTGTTGATTCACGACCGCGATGCTTTGAAGACGACTGACGTGATGCGCCACCTCCGTTACCACCAGGAGTTCTATCCCGAGCTTGGTATCGACTACGACACCTTCCATCATCTCGCGCCGTTTCACAAGAAAGGCGCACTACCGGTCGAGGTTCACCGCAATCTCTCTGATCCAAACGATCCTTTCAAGATCGACATCGAGGGCATTTGGAGTCGTGCGCGCCCCATCGAGGTTGACGATGTCGAGGCGAAGGGTATGTGTCCCGAAGACATACTCGCTTATCTCTGCGCGCACGCGGCATACAACCACGAGTTCGACGTCTCGCTCCTTTCACTACACGATATTAGTCGATCGATCCACAGCTTCGCGACAGGGCCATTGGCATGGGGACTTCTCTCGGTGACGGCGAACGGTGACCAGCGAAGCCGGTTCGTCTTCAGTGTTCTTGAACTCGTTCGCCAGTTACTCCGCGCGCCGATTCCACGCTCCGCGCTCGCTCGTCTCAAACACAGCGTCGCCGATCAAGAGATCGTGGCCACTCTCGCGGCGTCGATTAGTTCACCGGACGTAGACGTACCTGTGGGATACCGAGAGTTGGCCAGGGCAGGATCCTGGAAAGAATTCAGCGTCTTTGTGCGAGGGACGTTCCCTTCGAGGCTACGGCTCGCTAAGACATATGGCGTTCGCCCGGGCTCGCCGCTCGTCTACCTGTTGTACATCATCCGGCCACTTGATGTTCTGCGTAGGCGCGGCACGATTCTCTTCGGATTGCTGGTAGGCTCTGCGAGAGGTGCGCCCGTCGCCGCCGCCGCTCGGCGTCAGAGATCTATCACCCTGTGGGCGAAGAGCGCTCTCGTGTCTGAGGCTTCAAGTCAGGACAACAACAACCCGCCCCGCGAGTCCTGAGGGCAAACCCGCGAGGCGGCCAGCGGGGTGGAGTCAGCCGACCTGAAAGGGCTCCGCAACACAGGGGTCTCGATCGGGATCGTTTATCTCGGTAAAGTCAGACACGCCGTCGCCGTCTACGTCAGAGAACGGGTCGCTGGGATCGGGGGTGCACGCGGCAGGGCCGCTTTGCTGCGCCCTTGCCGTCGGTGCCGCAATCGACAAAACGCTAGGCACCAACAGCGCTGCAACCCCAGCGGCAGCCAGCTTGGCCATGGCCGCGCGGCGGGACACACCCACCGTCACACCACCTTCGACGAGACGACTCCGCCGCAATTCGTCCAAGGCGACGTTCAACACGTCACTCCCGGGAACATCCAACTCGGCCTCGACGATGCGTGCGAGCTGCTCTGGAGTGTGCTTCCCATCCGCATTGCGCCAGACGAGAGCCGCGCTGGGTGAGAGCCGATGCGCCTCCTTGCGCTCCATGTCGTAAACTACCAGCTCGTCCCCAATTTCCTGGACAAGCACACCTTTCGTTCGGGCCTTCGGCAGCATTCGCGGTTACCCCACAGATCGAGACATACACCCGAATCGCAAGAATCACACCAGATCTGTGACGCGTCTCACGGGCCCGCCAGCGCATTTTTCCCGGAATTCCTGGTGATTCTCGGAGATAAACGGCCACACATGTCCAATACTCGCACTGTTGACCTCGTACCACAGATCGCGTTGCGGACTGCGGATTCAGGCCGATCAGAGCTTTGTGGCGAAGGCCACCGACCGCTATCGTGGGGACCATGGCGACCCGCCAAAACGCGCCATTCGGGGCCTGCATGAACATCGCGCTATTCGCCGTGGTAGTGGGCGCGACCGTGCCTGCCCAACTCCCCGCCCAGCGGTGTGCAGGAGGCGCCTCTACCCGACGCATCGTCGCGATTGCGGGTGGCTTCGCAGCCGTCCAAACCGGCGTCATCCTCGCCCGCCACAATGACTGGTGGCCCACTCCCACCACGAGCTTCCATTTCACGTCCGGCGGGAGCCCCAGCAAGAGCCAGGACGTCCTCCTCCACGGCGCAATCGCCTACCAGGTCTCGCAACTCGGCGCACTCGCCTGGGACTGGGCCTGCATCTCGCCCACCGCCGCCGCATGGCTCGGCGCGGCACTCGGCATCGCGGTGGGATTACCAAAGGAGATCGGGGACGGGTTGCACGAGGACAAGGGGTTCTCTACCGACGACTTCGGGGCCAGCGTCGTGGGCGCCTTACTGCCCGCCCTGCACCGCACATTCCCCACAACGCGAGCGCTCGCGCTGAAGGTGAACTACTGGCCCTCCGCGGAATTCCGCAATCGCGCAAACGGTCTGCCGCAACTGGAAAACGACTACGCGGGTCAACGCTACTTCCTGACGATCTCACCCGGCCGTGTACCCGGAGGCGCGGGCGCATGGCCCGACTGGCTCGGCCTCGCCCTTGGGCACAGCGTGCCGCAATGGGCTTCACTTCCACCGGTGCACGAGTGGTACGTGGCTCTCGATCTCAACCTGCGGGGGCTGCCGATCAGGACCGATTGGTGGCAGGGACTGGCCACGCTGCTGGATCAGATTCACTTCCCCATGCCGGGGGTGCGGGTATCCGGTGGGGAAGTGGAGGTGGGGTTGTTCTAGGAGGGGCGCACGCAGTGCGCCCTTACAATCATCGCCCCCTCCATCGCCCCTTTCATCGCCCCTTTCATCCCCCTATGCCCCAGCCACCTCCCGATACAGCTCCAGATGCCCAGCGATCATGTTGTCCAGGGTGAACCGTTCCAGGACCCGCCGCCGGCCCGCCCGGCCGAGCGACTGACGGAGTTCCGCGTCGGATACCAGCCGCAGCATCGCGCGCCGTAACTCGGCCACGTCACCGACGGGTACCTCGAGGCCCGTCACATCCGGTTTGATGACCTCACGCACACCGGTGTCCAGTGCGGTCGTGATGAGCGGCCGCTCCATCGCCATGGCCTCAAGCAGCACGATACCGAACATCTCGGCCCGCGTGACGGACGGCAGCACGAAGTAGCTCGCCGCCTGGTAGTAGCTGGGCAAGTCGTGGTCGGGCACCTCGCCCGCGAGAACCACCTGCTCCTTCAGCCCATGCCGCTCGATCTGGCTCTCCAGCGCCGCGCGTTCGGGCCCCGAGCCCACGATCACCATCTTGAGGTCGGTGTCGCGGATGGCGTCGAGCAACACGTGGAGTCCTTTGTAGCCCACGAGGCGACCCACGAAGAGCCCCACCGGCTCCGACCGATCCTTCGGAAAACACAGGGGCCGCGGCAACGATGCATTGGGAGCGAAGCGTTGGACGTCGACGCCAAACGGAATCACGCGCACCTTTGACTCGAAGCCGTGCAACTCGCGCGAGACGTCGATATGTGAGCCGGTCGGCACGATGATCGCGTGCGCGCGCTTGATGACCCTTCGCGCGAGCGGCCAGTAGAACGGCCGCGCTAGTATCTGGCGGCGCACATCGGAGTGATGCGTAATGACGATCGGCGCGCGCGTGCCTAGCGTGACCGCGAGATCGGCCAATGGGTGCGGGTGGTGCAGGTGGACGACGTCGGCCGGCCAACGCGCGGCGGGAAGATAGCCGGGCGCCAATGGCTGCGACCAGAAGACACCGTAGGTGGGCAGCCGTACGACGACGACATTCCTTCGTGGCGGTACGGTGACCCGGCTCCCGGGGTCGCGGTACCACGATGACCCGGTGGCCGCCACCACGCGCACCTCGTGTCCCGCGTCGGCCGCCCCCTCCGCCAACTGGGCCACGACCAGCTCGAGACCGCCCGGATCTGGCTTGTAGAACTTCGAGAGGTGGAGGATCTTCACGGCTTACGCACGTGCGACACGTCTACCCTTTCCGCCGCGGCGCACAGGGCCGGTTGCACGACCTCGAGCAGCAGATTCAGGTCGAGCAGCAACGACCGGCGACCCAGCCGGCGTCTGAGCCGAAGCTCGCCCGCCCACCCCTTTCCGTCAAACGGACAGACGACCTCCCACTCGTCGCGCGCGCGACTAGGCCATTCCTCCACAAACGCGCCCGCATCGAGCCGCCAGGCCCGCGACCCGCCACGCCGCTCCCCGTCAGGGGCCGCAACGAGCACGACATCGTCGAATTCCGACCGCTTGAACAGCAGTGCCACACCTGCGCGAATGTCCTCCAGCGTCGTGGCGGTCTCGAGCCGCTCGGCCGCACGGCGCAGGTTGACGTTGATGGCAATACGGCGCGGCTGGAGCACGCCGTACTTTGCCAACCGCGCCAGCTCGTTCAGCTCGTGCAACCGGAGATAACGGACGATGAACCACAACCCTGCGCCGAACACGATCAGGGCGACGGCGTTGGTGCGTGCGCTCGGGTTGATGAACAGCATTGCCATCAGGGCGAGCGCCGCGCTGGCCGCGTAGATCGCCAAGGCCACCTGCCGCGGATTGAGCCCCGCGTGCGCCAACCGATGGTGAATGTGGCTCTCGTCGCGCGCGAAGAGCGAACGGCCTCGCACGAGACGCCGGAGGAGTGTTATCGTGGTGTCGAAGACGGGAACGGCAAAGGCGACGAGCGGCACCGCAATCGCCACGAGGGTCGGCCCCTTGGTCGATCCCTCCACGGCCAAGCCAGCGAGGAGGAAGCCCGTGACCATGGCCCCCGAATCGCCAAGGAAGGCGCGCGCGGGCGGGAAATTGAACGGCATGAAGCCAAGCAACCCGCCTGCGAGCGCGGTGGCGACGAGCCCGATGGCCGGGTGGCCGAGCGAAACGGACATCATGAACACCGCGGTCGCCGCAAAGAACGCCGACCCACCGGCGACACCGTCCGCACCATCCAGCAGGTTGAACGCGTTCGTGATTCCGAGGAGCCAGACGACCGTCGCGGTCGCACCCAACACCTGCCCTAACTCGAGCGCGCCCGTGGGGCCCGACACCAACTCGATCCTGATACCAAGCGCGTACACGCCAATGGCGATCAGGGCCTGCGCGCCGAACTTGACGCTTGCGCGCACCGGCCGGATGTCGTCGACCGTGCCGAGGATCAGCATGCCCAATGCACCGAGCATGATGGGCACGAACGATTCGGATGCGTGGAGAAGCGTGTCTCCGGTGGGGCTGAACACGACCCCGACGAGCGCCAGCGCGATCCCGCCGCCCAGTACGATCGACCAGCCGCCCACCCGCGGGATGGGCGGTTCCCTGGTGTCGTCGAGCGCACCCACACGAGCCGCCGCGACCATCAGCGGCCGCGTCCACAGTGCGGCAATCCCCGCCGCAAGCACGAACACCACGAGGAAGGAGCCCATGGGTTACGCGACGCCGGCCTGGAGCATGGCAACAAGACTGGTGTTCGCCGTTTCAAAGTCAACCGTGATGACGTGACCCACGTAGTCCTGCTAGCTCCCCGCCTGCCCGAAGACGGCGGAGTCGCCCATCACACGCAACGCCTCGTGGCGGCTTGGCGCGACGCCGGCTGCGAGGTGACGGTGGATTCCTCATCCCCGCTTCGGCCGGAGCGCCAGGTCGACAACTGGGCGGATGCGGGTGCCACCGCCCTGCTCGTGCAATACGTCCCCTTCCTGTACGGTCGGTTCGGACTCTCGCGCGGGCTCGCGCGACTGGTGCGGTTGGCCCGCGGCACGGGGCTCAGAGTAACGCTCTTCGTGCACGAACCGTGGGTCCCGCCGACTCGCCTGCCCTGGCTGATACTCTCACCGCTGCAGAGACGGCAGCTGCTCACCTTGGTGCGCCTGGCAGATCGAACGGTCACGGCCGTGCCTGCCTGGGCGCCGATACTTGGGGCTGATGTCGAGATCATCTACGTGGGGAGCAACCTGGGCGAGCCACCCCAGACACCTGAGGCCGTCGATTCCCCAGTGCTCTTCTCGCCTTTCGCGGCGGGACTCAACTGGGAATGGATCGGGGCGGCGGCGGATGCCATCAGTGCAACTCCCGGCCTGGTCGTCCTTGGTGCGGACGCGGATGCGGCGCGCACGCACACGGCAACCCGTGCGTCGTTCCGCGCAGAGTGGGACTGGCGGGGTCGGTTGCCCGCCGACGAGGTGCTGCGAATCGCCGGTGGGGCCCCTATTGCGCTTGCGCCCTTCACCGATGGTCCCACCGGGCGCCGCAGGGGCATCTCGCCGATCCGTTCTTCGTTGATGGTCCCCTCGATGTCGCGCGCACCAAAGACGAGTTTGTAACACTCGCACTCCGCGCATGGGAGTCCCGAGACACCGACGTCGCGGCCCGCGTCGAGCGACGCGCATGGTACCGACGCCACCTCGCCCCGCAGGACCTGGACGCGCGGCTCCTGGCCGTGGTGACCGGAAGGACCTCGTGACGCGGACGCGCCGCTTCATCGGCGGGCTCTTCTTCGGCTACGCCAATCAGGCGGTGCTGACCCTCGTCGGCCTATGGCTCACCGCGTTCCTGCTCAGAAAGCTCGGCCAGGAGGACTACGGGTTGTGGCTGGTCGGGACCCAGATCGTCGGTTACCTGGGCCTGCTCGATCTTGGTGTCGTGGCGTTGGTGCCGCGCGAGATCGCATTCGCCACGGGTCGGGCACAGGGTGCGGAGCACGCCGACGACCTGGGCGAGATCGTCGGGCGCACGGTCCGCCTGGTTCTGTGGCAGATGCCGGCGGTCGCCACCGTGGGAGTCGTGATCTGGCTCCTGCTTCCCGCCGAGTGGGCTACGCTTCGCGAACCGCTTGCCGTGGTCATTGCGGTCTTCGTACTGGGCTTTCCTCTACGGATACTGCAGGCGGTCCTGAGCGGGCTCCAGGATCTGGCATTTGTTGGCGCCGCGCACACCGGCGCGTGGGCGGTGGGCACCGCAACCACGATAGGGCTGGTCTTCGCCGGGTGGGGCCTCTACGCCCTTGCGCTAGGCTGGGCGGTGACGCAGGGCGTGTCGGCGTTGCTCTGGTTCGTGCGCCTGAGAAGTCGTTACCCCCAGGCGATCCCCACGGCCTTTGAGCGATACGACAGGGCCACGCTCAAGGACCGGCTCGCCCGCAGTGGGTGGATCAGCATCTCGCAGGTGGCACAGGTGCTTCTTTACGGCACCGAGTTGCTGATCATTGGTAAGCTGATGGGGCTCGAGGCCGTGGTCCCCTACTTCTGCACCGCAAAGGTGCTGACCGTCTTGGGCCACCAGGCACAGATGTTCGCGCAGACGGCCGGGCCTGGACTGAGCGAGCTGCGGGTTGCCGGCAATCGGGACGACCTCGCCCGAGCCTGCGGGGCGCTTGCCCTCGGCACGCTGCTCGTGAGCGGGCTGATCGTCTGTGTCGTGATTGTGGTGAACCAGGGGTTCGTCACGTGGTGGGTGGGTGCGGACCGTTTTGGCGGAACGACGCTGACGTTCGTATTGCTCGCGGCAATGCTGTTACGGCACTGGAACGTCACCGCGTTGTACTCGCTCTTCGCGTTCGCGCGCGATCGACGCATCTCACTCACGACGCTGGCAGACGGCATTGTGAGCGTGGGATCCACGATCGTGCTGGTCACGCGCTACGGACTGCTGGGCGCCGCGATCGGCACGGCTACAGGAGCGGTGCTCGTGAGTCTCCCGCTCAACCTCACGGGGCTTGCGGGTGAGCTACAGCAGTCGTTCGGGTCGTTCCTCAGCGTTCTCGCGCGCTGGGCGTGGCGCTTCACCCTGCTCGCGGCACTGTCGATCGCGGTAGCTAGCGTGTGGGTGCCACATACCGTTCCGCTCTTCGTCGTGGGTACGCTCGCGGTGACGGCCGTTTACGGGCTCGTCATGCTGCCGGTCGCGCTTCGTGCTCCGGTGGGGATCTATTTTCGGCCGCGACTGGAACGCATTTTGGTGGCGATGGGACTACGGGGATCCACGGAGGAGACGGCGTGAGCCTGCGCCGCCTCGTCCCATCCGCGGTGCGCCGGCACCCCGCGTGGCGCACGGCGTCCCGACTGCACCACGAAGGATGGTTTACGGCAGGGCGCCGCGTGCGCGTCTGGCGTCGCATACTCGCCAGTACCCCTACGGTTACCGATCCGGTGGCGTCGGGAACGCCTGTCGAAGTGCACCTGATGTGCTATCGCCTGGACCACCTCGCGGCAATCTGGGCCCTCAAGAGCTTCTACAGAGCAGCGGGCGCGCGCTTGCCGCTGGTCATTCACCTCCAGGGCCATACGCCTGCGCGTGTTCGAAGACGACTGGAGCACCATTTTCCAGCCGCGCGGGTGATATCGCAGCACGAAGCCGATCGGGAGGTGGAGGCAGCACTCACGAAGCTGCGGCTGCACCGTCTTTGCAGGACGCGCCGGAACAACCCGATGATCATGAAGTTGACCGACTTCGTGCTGATCGGGTCGTCGGTCCACGTGCTCGCACTCGACAGCGACGTGCTGTTCTTCGAGCGACCCCATGAGTTGCTGCAGGCCGGCACCGACCCCATGCGCGAGACCGTCTTCATGCACGATCTAGCGAGTTCCTACAACGTCAGCGATACGGAAGCCCGCGAGCAATTCGGAATTACGCTGGTTCCGCGAATCAACTGCGGTGTGATGCTCTTTGCGCGTGGAGCAGACGTTGCGGGCCTTGGTAGCAAGCGAGGAAGGAACGGTCACCTTCCTGCCCGAGCGCTATCGCCTGTCGTTCGAAAGCGTTGGCGGACTCGACGGCGCGGTGATGCGGCACTACGCGGGCGGCAGCCGCTACCTCTTCACAAAGGAAGGCGTCGAGCGGCTCATTGAGCGGGGCCTTCTTGAGCGCGAGACGTGACGACCTCGGCGGGCACGAGTTGGCTCACGGGCAAGTCCCACGCGGTGCGTACGTTTCTGCGCATGCGCCGGTGGTTGAGGAACGGCAACGAGGTGTGGCGGCGTTACAAACGGTCTGAGCCGTTGCCTGCCTTCGTGTTCCGGCGCGGGTTCACGCTCCATCACGGCAGCGGCGACGATCCCGTCGATCTCTTGCACCGCATCTTCGCGGACCGGGAGTACCGCCAGTTCGTAGCGCGGGTGACGGGCGTGCTGGTGGATATCGGTGCCAACATTGGTGCGGCCATGTTGGATTGGACCAGCCTGTCAGCTTCGCTCGAAGTGCACGCATACGAGCCCGACCCTCGCTCCGGGGCAATGCTGCGGCACAACGTATCGGCAAACGGCCTCACAAATCGTGTGCGCGTGTTCGACGAGGGCGTTTCGCGGTCCAACGGCACTATGCCGTTCTGGAGCGTGGACCTATCGGTGCTCGGAACGGCCTACGGTGCCGAGCCACCTCATCCCGACGCACAGCGGATAGAAGTGTCGGTGATCGGTCTCGACGACGTGCTTGGGCGTCTGGCCACCCGCACCGTAGACCTACTCAAAATCGATGCGGAGGGCGCCGAGGTGGATATCCTCGAAGGTGCGTCGTCCGAATCGCTGGACCGCGTGCGGCGTGTCATTCTCGAGTATCACGACAACCTCGTGCCAGATGCCGGCTCGCGTTGCCGCACGGTGCTGGGGCGGCACGGTTTCCGCATGCGCGAGCAGCCGTTGGCCGCGGGCCTGGGCCTGTTGTACGGGTGGAAATGAACCGCACGCCGCGTGTGACGCATCTCGTGCCGGCGCTCTTCGACCGTGAAGAGGGAATCATTGGTGGTGCGGAGCGGTACGCCTTCGAACTCGCGCGCCATATGGCGCATGAGGTCCCGACCGAGCTGGTTACATTTGGACGTGAGGACCGCACGTCGCAGGACGGCGACCTCCTGGTTCGGGTCCTGGGCCACGCATGGCGTGTGCGGGGCCAGCCGTCGAATCCGTTCAGCCTGCGCCTCTTGCGAGAGCTGCGTCGGGCCACCGTGCTGCACTGCCACCAACAACACATCGTGGCGAGCAGTGCGGCCGCGGCCTACGCACGGTTGTCTGGGCGCAAGGTGTTTGTGAGCGACCTGGGCGGCGGCGGGTGGGACATCTCCGGATACATCTCCACAGATCGGTGGTATCACGGGCACCTGCACATCAGCGCGTACAGCCGGCACGTGGTGGGACATGACGATAACCCGCATGCGCACGTGATCTACGGTGGCGTGGACACGACGCGTTTCTCTCCTGCCACACCGCCAACCGAACGCAGCAGCACCGTACTCTTCGTGGGCCGGCTGCTGTCGCACAAGGGTGTAGACGATCTCATCGACGCCCTGCCCGACGGCCTTTCGCTGGAGGTCATTGGCAGCGCCTACGACGATGCGTTCTTATCCGACCTGAAACGCGCGGCGGAAGGGCGGGAGGTGACATTCGTGCACGACGCCGACGACGCGGACCTCGTCGCGGCGTATCGCCGGGCGTTGTGCATCGTGCTGCCGAGCGTGTACGACGACCGCTATGGCCGCAGCACCAAGATTCCGGAGCTGTTGGGACAGACACCACTCGAAGGCATGGCGTGCGGTATTCCAGGGGTCGTTACGTCCGTCGCGAGCCTGCCGGAGGTCGTGCAGGACGGCGTGACGGGCTTCGTCGTGCCGCCCAACAATCCCACAGCATTGCAAGAGAAGCTCTGTTGGCTACGCGATAACCCCAGCGAGGCTCGATCCATGGGTGACGCCGCGCGCCGCTGGGTGCTCGAGCGATTCACCTGGGACGCCGTCGTGCGGCGCTGTCTCGAGATCTACTCAGCCGCAGGGAGTCCCTGAGATGCGTATCGCCGTCGTCACGTGGTGCGACCGTATCGTGGGCGGCGCGGAGACCGTGGAGCGCACGGCCGAACCCACGCGAGAGCGCATCGCACCGAGCGAGCTGATGGCTGCACGGGCAGTCGATGTCGGTGCCCTCCGGTGGATTGGGCAACTGAACGACTGGCATCCGGCGGTTGTTTACTCGCACGGACTGACCGATCCGGCACTCGAAGCGCAACTCCCCCCGTCCGTCCCGCTCGTCTTCTTTGCGCACAACTACTTCGGCACGTGCGTGAGTGGTGAGAAGACGTGGAAGAACCCGAGCCCACGTCCCTGCACGCGCAGGTTGGGTGCCGCTTGCCTGGCACACTACTACCCACACCGGTGCGGCGGCTTGAGCCCGCGCACGATGTGGCGCGGATACCGAACTCAGAGCCGGCGCCTGCACCTACTGCGACGCGCGACGGCGTTGCTCACCGCATCTCGGCACATGCGGCAGGAATACCTGCGTCACGGATTCGCACCCGACCTGCTCGAGGTCGTTTCCCTTCCGGTCGTGGGGCTCGATACACGGGCTGAGCGATCGGGCGATCCCGGGGCCCGAGCCGTCCACCTCATCTTCGCGGGGCGGATGAACCACTTGAAGGGCGGGCACGTGCTGATCGAGTCGCTTCCCCTGCTAGCGGAGCGCTTGCAGAAACCGGTGCACGTCACCTTCATGGGCGACGGGCCCGCGCGCGCGACATGGGAATCGAGTGCACGCAAGATCATGACTGCGTCGCAGGATCTGGAGGTGGCGCAGACCTGTTCGTGATGCCGAGCCTCTGGCCGGAACCGTTCGGGCTCTCCGGCCTAGAGGCCGGACGCTTTGGGCTTCCGACCACCGCGTTCGCGGTAGGGGGCATTCCCGAATGGCTCACAGATGGCGTGAACGGTGCCATCGCATCGCTCGATGGTGTGCGCGCCACCTCACTGGCACATGCCATCGAGCGCTGTCTCGATCCCAATCACCACGCGCAGCTACGTGACGGAGCGCGTGAGGTCGCCGGCCGTTACACGATGGAGCGACACCTCGCCGCGTTGCTTCCGGCGCTGGAGCGTGCCGCCCGGTGACCCGGTCGCTGCGGATTCTCGTGGCGCACAACGTCCCGCAACGGACGCCAGGTGGCATGAGCCGCATCATGGGATTTCTGCACGACCGCGTCGTACGGGCCGGGCATCGGGTCGACTACTTCGCGGCAGAGGACGTTCCGGATAAGTACCGGGGGGGGGGCCGAGCCGCACGGCTTGCGTTCCCTCGTCTCGTCTGGCGGCACGTCCTGGACGCCCAGGGACGCGGAGAGCCGTATGACGTCGTGAACGTACACGAGCCGTCGGCCGCGGTAGTGACGACACGTCTCCGAGGAAATGCTGTGCGCACGGTCGTAACGAGTCACGGCCTCGAGGAGCGTGCGTGGGCGCTCGCGCTAGAAGAGGGCCGCTTGGGTCGCGGCGGTCCGCGCCTGCGGTCTCGCATTGTCCATCCCCTGACCGCACTGCGCCAGGCCAAACGCGCACTCCGCAACGCAGACCACGTCTTCTGCCTCAACGAGACCGACAAGGCGTATCTCATCGACCGATACGGTCGGGACCCGACATCGATAACACACATCGTGCCCGGCGCCGACACGGTATTCGCGGAAGCGGCCGGCGATCGCCAGTACATAGCGGTGCGGCGCCTGCTCTTTGCGGCCACCTGGCGGCCCAACAAAGGGATACTCGATCTGGTAGCCGCGTTCGAGGCCCTCGCCGCCGCGCACGCCGACCTCGAGCTGGTGGTGCTGGGCGCAGGTGTGTCCGAGGAGAGCGTACGGTCGTCGTTCACGCCGGCCACCCGCTCCCGCGTACGCTGGCACAGGACCGCCAACGAACGAGAAACTGCCGCCGCCTTTGCCGAAACCGATATCTTTCTCCTACCGAGCCTGTTCGAGGGCACACCACTAACCCTCATGGAGGCCATGATGAGCGGGCTTCCGATCGTCACGGCGCGAACCTGCGGGATGCAGGACGTGATACGGGACGGGGAGAACGGTCTTCTGGTTCCCATACGCCGACCCGACGCTCTCACGCGTGCCGTCAACCGACTCTGCGAGGACTCAGCACTGCGCAAACGGCTGGGCCGGACGGCACAATCCGAGGCGTTGGCGTCGTACACCTGGGATCGGGTCGCCGAGCGTGTCGTGCACGCCTACCAGCGGCTTGCACCGTGACGACGGACACGACGCTCGACCCGTATCCCACGACCGCGTCCAAGATGTTGCGTCGTGCGCGCGATCTCCCCTGGAAGCTCGCCGAACTGCGGGACGCGCTCATCTCGAGCGAATTCAGCCGGCTCTATCGGGTGGTGCGCTCCTACACCATGCTCAGCAACGCCCGACTGCGGGGCTTGTATTTGGCATTGCGACACGTCGAGCGCCAGGCGATCCCGGGTGACGTGGTGGAGTGTGGCACAGCCCGCGGCGGAAGTGCCGGGCTCATGGGGCTTGCTCTCCGGCGATGGGGAGCCGCTCGCCGGCTGTGGGTCATGGACACCTTCGAGGGACTGCCACCGCCGAGTGCGGATGACCCCGACTACGACATCGCGAAGCAGTTCGTCGGCGAATGCCTCGGCACGCTGGAAGAAGTCCTGGGTCTATTCCAACGGCTGGGAATCGCCGACCGCACGACGTGCATCAAAGGACTCTTTCAGGACACCGTCCCAAATGCCCCCATGGAGCGCATTGCCGTGTTGCATCTCGACGGGGACTGGTACGAGAGCGTCAAGGTGTGCCTGGACCACCTGTACGATCGTGTGGCGCCGGGTGGCGTCATCCAGATCGACGACTACGGACATTGGGCTGGCGGCCGCAAGGCGACCGACGAGTTTCTGCGGGACCGCGATATCCGGGTAGGGCTGCGCTACGTCGACTACACAGGTCGGCAGTTCGTGAAGCCGGCCGCCGATTGAGCCGATCCTTCCCCCGTGCGACCCATCCCACATCTCATCCTCTGGCGGCTCGGCCTTGCGCGGGCGGAGACGCAGACCACCGAGGCCGAACGCGACTGTCTCGCCCGGTACGCGAAGGGACGTGCCCGGCTCGTCGAGATCGGCGTCTGGCACGGCGTCACGACGCGTCGACTGCGGGCCGCCATGACGCATGACGGGTGGCTGTACGCGGTGGACCCATACGCCAAAGGCCGCCTGGGATTCTCGGCACAGCGGTACATCGCGCAGCGGACGGTGCAAAAGGTGCGGAATGGTAACGTGCGGTGGGTGCGCCAAACGGGACAGGCCGCCGGCAAGGCGCACGCGGCGGCCGGCGGAGATCCTGTGGATTTCGTGTTCATCGACGGCGATCACAGCTACGACGGGCTGCGGGGAGACTGGGAAGCGTGGGTGGATCTGATCGCCCCGGGTGGCCTCGTGACGCTGCACGACAGCCGCTCGACGCCAGAGCGCGACATCGAGGACGCCGGCAGCGTGCGCTACACGCGCGACGTCATCGTCCAGGACAACCGGTTCGAGGTCGTGGAGACGGTGGACTCCCTCACGGTACTGCGACGCCGCGAGAAACCGGCATGAACGTAGGCATCGTGGTCCATCACTGTGACCTGCGCGAGGGCACGGGTGGCTACGTGGCGGAACTCCTGCCGCGTATTGCACAGAAACACGAGGTGACGCTGTACGCGGCGAGCGTATCTTCACCTGTACCCGATGGCGTGCAGGTAGTACACGTCCCCGCCCTGCGGGCACGCGCCTACGCCACCATCCTGTCGTTTCCCTTCGCGTTTGCCGCGGTCCGGAAACAGCACGACATCGTCCATGCGCAGGGATGGGTCACGTCACAGGCCGACGTGGTCACCGCCCACATCGTTCTCGCCGCGTGGCGCCATGCGTCGCGCATCGCGGGTGCACCACAGGCAACGGGCGAGCGCTACTTTGGCGGTTACGTACAGCGGCAGGAGGCCAAGCTCCTGGAGTTCGCCCGAGCAGTGATAGCGCCGAGCAAGCGCGCGAAGCGCGACCTGGCCACGTGGTACGGAAAGACGGGAAACATCCACGTGGTACCGCACGGGTTCCCGCCCGTCACCGACGTCGCCGTGCCCTGCGCGCGCAGCGATCTCGGCATCCCGGAGAACGTATTCGTGGCGCTCTACGTGGGAGACGGCCGCAAGGGCCTGCTCCAGGCCCTCCGGGCCGTCGCTGAAACGCGCGAATGCCACCTTCTCGTGGCGAGCCACTCGCAGCCCAGGCCGTATCTGTCGGAGGCGACATCTTTGGGCGTCTCACCGCGCGTCCACTGGCCGGGCCCACAGCACGACATGGCGCGTGTCTACGCTGCGAGCGACGTGCTGCTCCACCCGACCATCTACGACACCTTTGGGTTGGTCGTGGCGGAGGCGATGGCGGCCGGGGTTCCCGTCATCGTGGGATGCGAGGCGGGTGTCTGCGATCTGATCGAGCAGGGGGACTCAGGCTGGATAGTTAATGGAGTTGATGAAGCGGGTGCCGCACTCGAGTCGTTGCGAGCCGATCCCGGACTGCGGACCCGGTTGGCCGGTCGTGCCAAAGTGGTGGCGGCGGCTCAGAGTTGGGACGAGACCGCGCGACGCACGCTCGCAGTGTACGAAGCGGCTGCCGCGAAGTGACGCGCCAGCTCTCGGTACTTCATATCCATGCAGGGAATCTCTTTGGCGGAATCGAGCGCGTGCTCACCACACTTGCACGTCTCGATGATACGCAGCTCGAACACCGGTTCGCGCTCTGTTTTGACAGCCGGTTACGGACGGAACTCGAAGGATGCGACGTCGAGCTGCTGGGTGGGGTGCGCATGAGCCGTCCGTGGACCGCATGGCGCGCCAGGCGCCGCCTGCGCGAGGTTCTCGTACGGCGTCCCGATGTGGCGCTGTGCCATGCCGCGTGGGCCCAGGCCATCTTTGGTCGTGCGGTGCGGCACGCGGGGGTCCCCCTCGTACGCTGGTATCACGGGGTGCGCCGGCGGGACGACGGGCTGGAGCGGCTCGCTGCACGCGCCGTTCCCACCTTAAGCATCTGCAACAGCGTGTTCACCCAGCGGACCGTTGCCGATGCCGGGACGACGGAGCGCACGGAGATCGTGCATCCTCCCGTGGCTCCTGTCGGCGCGGGCCCCGCCGACCGGGCGCGGGTGCGACGGGAACAGAAGGTCGAGGACGGAACCGTCGTAATCCTGTGCGTCGCGCGACTCGAACGCGGCAAGGGACATCCCGAGTTGCTCGAGGCGCTGGCCCATCTCGATCGAGGTCTTGATTGGCGCTGCTGGATCGTTGGCGGGCCGCAACGGCCTGCCGAACAACAGTACCTCGCCGCCCTGCGCGACCAGACCGGCGCGCTCGACTTGGCCGCGCGCGTCGCGTTCCTCGGCGAACGGGACGACGTGGGTGGGCTCTACGCCGCGGCCGATCTGTTCTGTCAGGCGAACACCGCACCGGACGCCTTCGGAGTGACGTTCGTCGAGGCCCTTTCCGCCGGCGTGCCGGTGGTCACCAGCGCGCTCGGGGGTGCGCTCGAGATAGTAGACGAGGAGACGGGCGTGCTCGTCCCGCCGGGGGACATCGACGCCCTGACCGGGGCGCTTCAGGGACTCGTCACGGACCGCGAGGCGCGCGCGCGGCTCGCGGAAGCGGGACCCAATCGCGCCCGACAGCTCAGCGACCCCCATTCGCAGACCGGGCGATTGGCCGCCGCACTCCGGAGCGTGGCTCCATGACATTGCTCCAGACGCCGGGATTTCCCAGGTTAGAGCGGCCCACGCGGCCCACCGCACCCATCGCTCGCACCGAACCCGATGACTCAGGGCGGAGATGACCGGCTACCAACTCGCCACACCTGCGTCTCACGTAGACGCGCACCGCTTCACGAATAGGTGGACCGACATATTCCGCGGGGATACGCCGATCCACCTGCTCATCATGGCGGCCATCACGCTCGCGACCTTTCAGGGCTACCTGAAGGACCGTCTAGGGGGGGCCATACCATACGTTCTCGCCGATCTCTCTTTCATCGCCGCCACCATCTACTGGTTCGGCGGCCTGGCACTGCGCCACGCCTCACTGCGCGGTCCGGGGTACACCGCCTCGCTAATTCTTGGTCTGGTGATTGTCCCGACCCTGTACCTGCTGCATCCCGGTACGCCGTTCATCATCGAGATCGCCGGTCTCCGGGCCTGGTCGGCGTACCCGGTCGCCGCCCTCATGGCACTCACCGCCGTGCGGAGCCGCGGCCAGGTGGAAGCATACATCCGGCTCATCCTCCTGCTCTGTGTCGTGACCGCGGTCTACGGTATCCGCCAATACATACAGGGACCCGATATCGCCCTTGGCACCGACCTGGGGCAGTTACGGCACGGCACAACCGTCTTCTACGACATTGCCGGCAGCGCCCACCGGGACTTCCGCGCCTTCTCGACGTTCACGTTTCCCGCGCCGTTCGCCGGGATGATGGTCTTTGGCATCCTGCTCGCCGCCGGCATCGCGACCAGTAAGCTCTTCCGGTGGAAGATTCGCACCACCGTCGCCCTGACCATCCCCTTGTTCTTCGTCGGCATGACCGTGTCCGGTACCCGCGCGGCCGTTGTCATCCTGCTCCTCGGTCTGCTGCTGATCGGTGTGTTCCGCGGTCTCAGCACGGCGCAATTGCTGTTCATTCCGCTCATGATGGGTGCACTGCACATCGGCACTTTGCTCACCGCGGGACGCATGATCGAGCGGTTCGGGACCCTCCTGTTTCAGGAAGGACTCGTGTGGCGCTACGTGAGTACGCCGCTCATCATCGCGTGGGAGGTGCTCAAGGAGAGTCCGTTTGGACTCGGACTCGGCCGGACGGGGATCGGCGTACCGTTCCGGATAGTACAGTCGTATCCGCCCGACTACTTCGTGTTCAGCGACGGGGATGCCGGCCGGGCTGCCGCGGAGATGGGAATCTTCGGCATCATCCTCCTCGGTATCGTGCTCTTCGCGCTGTTGCCCCACGTCTGGCGGGCCACGAAGGCGCTGATCGGCACCGAGAACGAGGGGTTTGCCATCGGCGCCGGTGCCCTCGTGGTCTCGACCGGTGTGCTCCTGCTGATCGGCTCCCCGCTGTCAACGGCGCCCCACGGGATGATCTGGTGGTTCCTGTTCGGGGCAATTCTCAAGCTCCGGATGATGCACGACGATGCGTCGACGCGCAGCTCGTGACCCGCGTCCTGCTCGTTCCGGATCTACCGCAGGAACGCTGGCCGTCGATGGATCGCTACGCGTCCCGTCTCGAGCGGCATCTCCGCGCCGAGGCGCCGGACCTCGACTATGCACTCGCAAGCCCGATCGCGGACCTTACCATCGAACACTCAAACCCGCGCTCGAAAAAACAATCTGCGGCCGCCCGCTCCGAGTTCCTCCGCTACATCGACCGCTATCTTTTATACCCCCGACGCGTCAGGCGCCGGCCCGCCGACCTCATCCACGTGCTCGATCACTCATACGCGCATATCGTGCGATCGCGGCCGGACGTTCCCGCTCTGGTCACGGTGCACGACCTGCTTCCGGTGCTCACGCTCGCGCGTGCTCGCCGTGGTGTGCGCGAGACGGTGAGAAACGCGTTGCTAAAGCGCGTGCTGGCGGGACTTCGCGCCGCCCGCGCCTGGATCGTCGCCACGACGTGGATGCGCGGCGAGGTTGCAGCCTGGCTGGGAAGCGAGGACGCCATCCACGTCGTGCCGTACGGAGTCGATGAGGCGTTCTTTGCACCACCCGCGGCGTCGCGCGAGGCCACCCGGGAAAGCTTTGGCGTCCCCTCCACACGGTTCCTGGTGCTGCACGTAGGGGCCACCGCTGAGCGTAAGAACATCCCAGGCGTCCTCGCCGCAATGCACGGACTGCGACGCCGCGGTCTCGACGCCGGGCTCTTGCAGGTAGGAGGGCACTTCACGCGCGACCAGCGCGCCGACATCCACACGCTCGAGCTGGACGATGTGATTGTCCAGCGATCGCCGGTGAGCGAGGAGACCCTGCGCGCAGTCTATCGAGCCGCCGATGCCCTGCTCTTCCCATCGCACTACGAGGGCTTCGGTCTGCCACTGCTCGAGGCAATGGCCTCCGGTTTGCCTGTGGTTGCGTCAGCGGCCCCCGCACCCGCGGAGGTCACGGGTGATGCGGGTATCGTAGTTGAAGGCAGGGACCCCGAGCGGTACGCGGATGCCCTCGAGCGGATTGCAACGGACGACGCATGGGCCAACGAGCTACGCTGTCGTGGCGAAGAGCGATCACGCCAATTCACGTGGGCGGAAACGGCGCGCCGGACCGCCGCCGTGTACCGGTCCCTTGGCTGAACAGCCGCCGCTCACCGTCACCGCTCTCGCGGCGTCCGCCCAGCTTGGCGGGACCGAGCGGGTGTTGCTGGACTTCGCCACCCGTGCCTTCGAGTACGATATCGCGGTACGCGTGGTCACACCGCGCGACGGCCCGCTGCTCGAGATTCTTGACGAACTGGGCATTGAGACGGCGGTCGTCCCGGGTCCCGCCGCCATGCTGCGCGGATCACAACGCCCCGGTGCGTTGCACACGCTCCCGGGGGCCGTTGCCGGACTCATGCTCTGGACGCGGCGACTGGCGCGCCACCCGTTCTTTACCGACGTGGATGTGGTCTACGCGGTCGCGTTCAAGCCGTACGTTGCCACAGCCTGGTACCGGCGCGCGCCCGTCGTCTGGCATCTCCACGAGTTCCCGCCGGCCCTCACCGGCCGCGCATGGAAGGCCATTGCGCGACGCACGCCGAACCGCCTGATCGCCAATTCGGAAGCGGTCGGACGAGCTTGGGCAAAGGGTGGCCCCGACCCAACCGCGCTCCGCGTGATTCCAAACGGCGTCGATCTCGATCGGTTCCGCCCGCGTGCGCGCACCGGGTGGATCCACGAGCGCCTGGGGTTGACCGCCACCGATCGCATCATCGGCATGCCCGCCGTGCTCGCCAAGTGGAAGGGCCAGTTGCTCGTGCTCGACGCGTTCGAGCGCATGGCCCAACAGCACCCGGACACGCACCTCGTGTTCGTAGGCGGCTCGATCTACGATACCGCCGCCGAACGCAGGTACGAGTCGGAACTCACCACCGCCATCGCCGATGTCCCGCTTGGCCTACGGCAGCGTGTGCATCGGCTCGGGTTTCAGGACAAGATCGAAGTCGTGTACCCCGAGTTCGACCTGGCCGTACACTACTCGACGCGGCCGGAGCCGTTCGGGCGGGTCGTCCTCGAGGCGATGGCGTGTGCGGTTCCGGTGCTCGCGGCGGCCGAGGGTGGACCGACGGAGATCGTCACCGAGGGCGGGTGGTTGGTGCGGCCGCGGGCGCCTCAGGCATTGGCCACCGCGATGGACACGGCACTCGAGATGCCGGAAGAGAGGCTTCGCGAGGTGGGACAATGGGGACGGGTGCGGGCAGAGGATCACTACTCCGCGCGCCGGTTCGCGCGGGACGTGGCTGACCAACTGCGAGCGGCTTGCTCGAGCTAAGCCTCTACACACGGCCCGGGGACTCTAGGCATCGACCATTGCTCGAGGGGAGCGGGCTAGGACGCTGAGACGCGGGGGCGCACGGCTGGGACGGGAATCCCCGATGTCGGGGGACATCGGAGGGTTTGTCCAAGACCGAGCGCCCCCGCGCTCTACGCGTCCGACGCCGCTCCCCTCGGGCAATCGTCGCTCATCCACCCGTGACCCGTCTCGTGCCGTCTTGCAGCAGCTGTACCAAGTCCCCGACCTCACCGCTCGCGGCTGACACACACGCGACCCATTCAAAGCGACCGTTTGCCCGCTGGCGGAACCCGACGGGGTCGGTGAGCAAATCCAACTTGTTGAACACGTGAATGACCCGGGCGTGCTGCAGACCGAGATCTGCCAGCACGAGGTCTACGACATCCACGTGCTCTTCCCAACTAGCGTCCGCGGCATCGATCACGTGCAGCAACACGTCCGCCTCCGCTGCTTCCTCGAGCGTAGCGCGGAAGCTCGCCACCAGGTGGTGCGGCAACTTGCGGATGAACCCGACCGTATCGACCAGCCGAATACGCTTCCCCGCCCCGAGATCGGCTTCGCGGGTAAGGGTATCGAGGGTGGCGAATAGCCGGTCCTCGATGAACGCATCCTCGCCCGTCAACGCTCGCAGCAGACTCGATTTCCCAGCGTTGGTGTAGCCCACCAGCGCCCCTGTGCGTACCGCGCGCCGCCTGCGGCCCTGGCGCAGAACCTCCCGATGCCGCTCCACGTCGCCCAACTTGCGTTTCAGTCGGGAGATCTTGCTCCGGATCATGCGCCGGTCGGTCTCGATCTGGGTCTCACCGGGACCACGCAACCCAATGCCACCGCGGATGCGTGACAGGTGGACCCACATCCGGGCGAGGCGCGGCAGGAGATACTGTAACTGCGCCAGCTCCACCTCGAGCCTTGCCTCGTTGCTGCGGGCTCGCGTAGCGAAGATGTCCAGGATCAACTCTGCGCGATCCATCACCCGTAGATCGAGCGCCAATTCGAGGTTCTTCCCCTGTACTGGCGAGAGCTCGTCGTCGAACACGAGGAGAGTGGCTCCCGATCGTTTGGCGAGCACGCCCAACTCCTCGACTTTCCCTTTGCCGAGGTAGAGGTTGGGGGTGGGCGCGCGGACCTGTTGGATGACGCGTCCCGCGATCTCGGCGCCGGCCGTATCTGCCAGGCGTGCAAGCTCGTCGAGATGCTCTTCGGCAAAGGCGGCGTCGGGCGTACCGCGTCTGGGGGCCCCGACCAGGAGTGCACGGTCGGTAGGCGGCTGGATGTCGTGGAGCTGTGGTATTGGGGGTCCCCTTGAGTTGTGCGGGCAAGCTAACCCAAGCTCGGCGCGCTGAAAAGGCCACCCTAAGCTATTGACTTGTGGTCACTTACCTACGAGGTTTCGCGCGGCGTGATCTCGATTTGCATCAACTTTATGATACAAAGTATATTGGCCGCCATGCCCGCTCTGACCTGCGACCGTTCCGCCGTTCTGCGTGCCCTCCCCGGGGCCCTGCTCCTCGTCGCCCTGACTACTGCGGCGCAGGCGCAGGAACCGCAGGTCCCTACGCGCCTGACGCCTGCACAGATTGAGCAGCTACGCCGAAACCCAGAGCTGATTCGGGAGCGTATTGCGCAGTCCGGCCTGACGCCGGATCAAGTCAGGGCGCAACTGCGAGCAGCCGGGTATCCGGAGAACATCCTCGACGCGTACCTGGAGGACGAGGTGGGTGGTGGGAGGGTACCGGAACCGCTGCCGGCGGAGTTGAGTGCCGTCGAGGCGTTGGCCCTGCCGTTCGTCATCTCCGAGCGGGCCCTGCCGGCGGACACCGGATTCGTCACCCGCTCGTTCCTGCCGAGCCGCGTGTTCGGGGTGGATGTCTTCCGGCGCACGTCGACGCAATTCCTCCCCACCCTCGCGGGACCTGTCCCGCCGGACTACGTGCTCGGTCCGGGCGATGTGCTGGTCCTGATCATCACCGGCGATGTCGAGCTGACGCATACACTCACGGTTGCGCGGGAGGGGTTCATCCTCATTCCGCAGGTCGGACAGGTCAGTGTGGCCAATCTGACGCTCGGGCAGTTGCGGGATGTGCTGTACACGCGATTGAGCAGGGTCTATTCAGGTATCCGACGGAACCGTGGCGTGGGTGCGGCGACGCGGTTCGACGTTTCGGTCGCCAACGTGCGAGTCACGCAGGTGTTCGTGACAGGGGAGGTCCTACAGCCGGGGACGTACCGGCTGTCGGCCCTCGGCAGTGCCCTCACGGCGATCTACGCGGCGGGAGGCGTTACGGATCGGGCGGGGCTGCGACGGATCGAAGTGCGCCGCAACGACGAGACCGTCGCCACCCTGGATCTCTATGACTACCTGCTTCGGGGCGACACGCGGAACGACGTGCGTCTCGCGACGGGTGACGTCGTGTTCGTCCCCATCCAGCACACCCGGGTGGAAGTCGCCGGCGCGGTCGTGCGACCGGCGCTCTACGAGGTCAGTGACGGTGAGAACCTGGCGGACGTCCTCGCGGCGGCCGGCGGGTTCCGCGCCGATGCGGACCTGCGACGCCTAACGGTGTACCGCATCGTGCCGCGGGCCCAGCAGGGACCGGGCGCAGCGCAGCGCGCCGCGATCTCCGTGGAGCTGCTAGCCAACGGGCAAGCAAACGGCTCGGCCAACCGAGGGCACGGGGTCGCCGTCCCAGAGATCACGGTCCATGATGGTGACTCGATCGTGGTGCACGAGCTTCCGCCGCTCGAGGAGGGATATTTCGTCCGCATCGCGGGGATGGTCAGGCGGCCGGGCATGTTTCCGTGGCGCGAGGGCATGACCCTCAGAGACCTCATGCTCCTCGCCGGCGGGCCGAGCGTGGGCGCCGATCTGCGGGAAGCGGAGATTGCGCGCATGCCCGCGGACCGAACGGGCGGGCAGCTCGCGGACGTTGTTCGAATACCAATGGATTCGAGCTACATCGCGAATCGCGACACGGCGGGCCGCTATGTCGGACCGCCCGGACCGCCGTTCGATCCACCGGGAACGGCGCCCGAGTTCGAGCTGGCGCCGTTCGATCAGGTGCTGGTACTGAAGCAGCCCGCGTTCGAGCTGCAGCGCGAGGTAACGGTAACCGGACAGGTGCTGGTCCCCGGCACGTACACGCTCACCAGGAAAGATGAACGCCTCAGCGGTCTCGTGCAGCGTGCCGGCGGGTTTCTGCCGACGGCCTACCCGGAGGGGGCGCGTTTCATCCGCTCGCTCAACGAGGCCGGTCGGGTGAACGTGGACCTGGCCGCGGCGGTACAGAGTCCCGGAGGCCGAGGCGACATTGTTCTGCAACCGGGAGACTCGTTGGATATTCCCGAGTTCATCCCCACGGTACGCGTGGAGGGTGCGGTGAATGCGCCGACCAGCGTGCTGTACCGCGACGGGGAGGGGCTGGATTACTACGTTGGGAACGCGGGCGGTTATACGCGTAACGCGGACAAGGGGCGTGTGAGCGTGCGGTTCGCGAACGGGTCGGCGCGGGTGAAGAGCCGGTTCCTGTTCTTCAGCTCATCGCCTACGCCGCGACCGGGGAGCACCGTGTTTGTCCCTGAGAAGGAGCCCGGTAGTCCGTTCAACGTGACGCAGTTTGTTGCGGCAGTGGCACAGATCCTGGCGAGTACGGTGGCGATCATCGTGGTGGCGACGAGGTGATGCTTCCTGTGCAGGTACCGAGCCCAGGCGTTTCTCGGTTGCACTGGCGGACAGGTCGGCGTCGATCTGCGAAAGCCCGATGCCTCTCTCCCCCTCGACGACTCACATGTGGTGGTGGCGCGGTAGAGCTCTTTCAGAGGCATCGGTGATCGTTGGACGGCTACAGCACTGGCGGGAGCGGTTCAGCGGATCGGCCTGGACCCGAGCCTTTGACGCATTGGAGAGCGTCAGCGGCGATTCGCCCGAAGAGCGGACGCCGCTGGGAAACGACGGCATGTACATGAGGGTCATGAGCTATGCGACGAGATCACCCGTTTCCGAGAACGCCGTGCTAGAAGCGCATCGCGTCATGGTGGACGTGCAGGTGGCGCTCCAAGGAAGCGAGCGGATTGACTGGTTCCCTCTCGAATCGCTTACCGCCAAGGACGTATACGATCCGGCAAATGATGTGCAGCGCTACCACCGTCCCGGCCCAGCGCCTGCCTCGGTGGACGTCGTGCACGGGACGTTCGTCGTGCTCTTTCCCGAGGATGCGCACATGCCGCAGCTCGTCACGGCCAGGGGTGACGAGCGTGTCAAGAAGGTCGTCGTGAAGATCCCGCTTGCCTCACTCTGAGGACAGTAGAACTCGGAGGCAGTTGTGCGAGCCAAGTGTGTACGGAACCAGACGGGGCTGGCGGCACTCACGTAACGAACTCTCCGGAGACCCCCGGGCGGTTCACCCCACCAGGACCACCGGTGGGTGGCATCGTAGTAGTGAAGCGTACGCTCACGGGCTGGCCCTCCTGACGCCACGGAGCACGGCGACAGCTGCCGCCGCGGGGCAGCCGTCGGCGTATCGCCGCTTGCACGTCTCGGGCCTAGTGCGCTGCCAACCCCGCTCTGTTGCTTCCCACACCTCTGCCGAAGTGGCCACACCCTTCCGGCTCATCACTTCCAAGCCAGCCGCCAGGCTAGCGACGTCGAAGACTTGATGTGCAGTTCGTCCGGTCTTCGGGTGGATGACAACCTCCCGCACGCCAAACGGTACTGTAACGAGCAGTTGTCCCTCCACCCTCATTAGGTCCGCTAGCTTGCTAAGCGCTTGGACAAAGGGCTCATCTGTTGGGGTTGAATGGCGCGCCGGTGTTCTCATGCCGTAGTGTCGGTTGTCGAATCCAATGTGCTCGATTGTTGACAGACATGTAATCAGAGTGAACTGCGGCCCCAATGGAAACGCGCGCTCAAGATCTCGAACGTGATAGAAGACCGGATTCCGAATCAACACCGGCTCGAGGGCAGGGTTCGCGAGCCAAGTGTTGCGGCACCGTTCCTCAAGCAGTGACGTGACCAAAGCGTTGTTCATCACACAACCGACGTCAAGAAGATCCTGCCCAGCCTCCTGCTGAAGAAGCCATTCCGATACGATCGTGTACTCCAAGACACGTTCATCGAACCTTCGTGCATCGAACCCCGAAAGGGCAACCGCCGCAGTTTCGCCAGTCACCACCCGGGAGATCAGGTGCCGAATTAGCGGATCCCGCTCTGCATAGTATGCTCGCCCCGGGACAGCCGCCCTGGCTCCAGAGGCCGAGAAGCGAGACACCAAGGCGTGTAGACGATCCGTGGCAACCCACACCCATTTCTGAAGGCTGTGCGTGTAAACTGCGCGTGCCAGTCGGCGCAACACCGTGCCGCCCGCGTTCACGTGACTGCCTCTGAGGACTGCCATCTTACTTCCAGCCGCTCCGGATCCGGGCGACCCAGGAAGGGATCAAGTCGGCGAATCGAACACGAAGCAAACCACCCATGCATCTCCGAGGATGGAATTCTCCCGGACACTCCGGTCACCCACCGATTCTGCTGAGGAACCCTAAAAAAGTCTGTGGAAGTCCTTTTTCTCGAAGACATTGAGCTTACCGCCAACTGTCGCGTCAACAATCCTCCTTCCCCCCTTCTCGTATGCTTCGCGTGCCAGACGGTATGCGTACTCCTCTCCGTGAAGGTCGGGAATTCTGAACTTCATACCGGGCGCGTGATATCCCTTGATGAAGTGCGTCGTCTCGTCGCCGGTGCTCGTTACCAATTCATGTGGCCGGCCAGCCACCCCGTAATCGTGGTCTTTTCCGATGAGGATTACGTCGCTGAATCCCATGAAATATGCCAGCTGTAGGCAAGTATACGTAACGCTCTTTCCACTCCCGAGCATGCGGGTAGAATCTTTCTGGAAATCGGGTCGATAGGAGTCCTTGAAATAGGCGATCGTTGGCGACTTGCGAAAAAGGCCACGCGCATTCCAGTGGAAGAATCGCGGCAGCTGAACCGCTGCGAACTCCGAGGCAAACTGCCGCAGCTTAGTCTCAATGTCCGCAACGACGAGATAGGTTGGCATGAACCCGGTCGCTTTGTGGATGAGGTATATGCGGTTCATGCCTATTGTTGTGACTCCCTTCAGCAAAGATAAGTCCGTCTTGGTCAAGCTCGGACCGTTGGCCACGATCACGCATCGTCCACCCCTATGTCTGTCCTTGAACTCCAGGAGTTTTCGCCTATTGTCCCGAGTCGTCGCAGAATTCCATTCCCATGCAATCCTGTGCGGGACATCCTCGATCCTTCGAGCGATAGCCCTGAAGATGCGACCAGCCGACATGTCCTGAAGTCGTTTGTTCTTCAGCGAACCAAGCATTATTCACCACTCGCCCGCCCTCGCCGGGACCCTAGGCGGGGCACAAGTCACTCGTTCGATGCATAGAGGAAGACGACAACGTACTCAACGTTGGCCGTCGCTTTCATCGGCGACGCTTTTTCACTCAGAGACATTGGCACACGAACACCATCCGCGGCGAGCGGGTTGCGGTGTGGTTCTTCGTCTCCATGACGGTCGCCCGACGACGTTGAGCGCGGCGAATAGGACCACCGCTCATCCCGTCTCCCGACCTCCCGAGGATGTCCAAAAGTCCGCTTCCCCGGAAACCGCCTCCGCATTCTCGGACCTCAGACGCAGGAGGAGATCAGCGAAGCGGAAATCCTGCTCCGTGCTGATCTTGATCGCTTTCATTGGGTCGATTGCCCAGAACAGCCGTTGAAGTCCAAAGTACCCGCTCCCGCTCTTGGCAAACAGGTTTCTGAAAATCTCGGCATTCCAAATTGTGACAGCCCAGTTACACGTTACGACCGGCGGGTTTTCCTGCGATGGCGCCAGTGGACCGTCAAGATTGATATTGACCGGTCTCCCCTGACAGAACGTCTGTAGGTTAGTCATCGAACAGGAAATCAACGTATCTGCATCAGAATCCTCGTACGCATCGAGTGCCGCACAAATATCCACGGGCTCGATCATCGGGCACACCGGACTTATCATGAGCAGCGTATCTGGCTTGAAGTGGTCAATGAAGTCGACCGTGAACTCCTCACCCGTCGTCTCGTCCGTGCCGAGATAGTCGGGACGACGATATACCTTGCTGCCGAGTTCCGTCGCAAGCGACCCGATCTGCTCCGAGTCGGTGTTCACATAGACGTCGTTAAGGTCAGTGCACTTCAGCGCGCATTCGACTGCGTAGGCGATCATAGGCTTCCCGGCGAGGTAGCGCAGGTTCTTTGACGGCACTCTCTTACTTCCACCTCGGGCCGGGATGTGCGCCACAAGCTTGCCAATCCTCATATGTATACTCGCTCGCAGAATCCTAAGACGACGGATCGCGCATTGCGGACACATCCATCGACCTCAACGCCGATCTGAGCACCCGATTCGCGTCTTCCGGAGAAACACGGAGTGTGCATTGGTGACTGTCTGGTCGATCCTTTCGACGTAGCTCTCAAACGTCGCGATGTGAGAAATACTCATCCGCACTCTCTGTTGATCATATGGTTCCGCGATCATCTCGACCATCCGCCGCTTCAGCGCCTCGCTGTCTCCCCGCGTAACAAAATCAATGCCTTCTCGACCCCGGTTGACTTCGCGAAGCACGGGTAGGTCGAACGCGAGTACACGCGTTCCACAGTACTGTGCCTCAATGGGCGGAATGCCAAAGCCTTCAAACAGGGATGGAAAAACGAGCAACTGCGCCTTCTTAAGGTCGATAAACTTGTCCCTGTCCGACATCCTCTCCCGCACTTGCAAGTCCACATCATACTGCGAGCAACGTGCACGTAATAACTTCACGAATCCCGCTGGAATCTCGCCCACTCCGTTCATCAGCTCCAGAGTGTAGTGCCTCAACGAAGAATTGATCAACTCCAGCACACTCTGACTGTTCTTGTGTGCATCAGTGAATCGCGTCATGACGATGATGCGTTTGTCTTTGGCAACGTCCCCTACGGCATCACACACGTAACTGTTGATGGCCGGATAGCAATGGTCATACATCAAGTCCTTGTGGAAAGCAGCATAATACTGCTCTGCATACTTGCTCCCGAGCTGAGTCAGAGAAAGAATCAAGTGGGCCTCTCGGGCTGCCTTGCCCCAGTAGTGAAAAGCCCGAGGACTCCTCCTTTCACCCAGCATCTCCTCAATCCAGTTCGGCGTTTCAAAGCTGAGAATAGCGAGCATTGCACGATGCCTACGCGCTATCCGTCCCGCCCGAGCATAGAAGATCATATCACTATTCACCAATCTATTGGGACGGGGATGGGTCACCGTCAGCACCACGTCGAATCTGCATTTGGGGAGTCCGGAAAGCATGAGCCTTCCGGTCACATATTGCACCCGAGATCGATCCCGTCCGGACGGCAGCGTCTCCCCCGCAAAGACCGGTCGGTGATTCGTAAGATAGACCACACGATGACCCGCTTCTGCGAGTGCCTCAGACGTAAGCCACGCGTGGTATCTCCCTCCCGAGTATGATACCGGCGAGTTTTTCGCTACGATCAGTATGTTCACAGGAGGTGCACCCTATTCTTCTTTCTTGGGTCGGGTAATGACGGGAGGTGGTCCCCTCACGATGCGTGCCCGACAAGCGCCGCCACTCTCGCGCGCACATAGTTCCTGTCTTCAACGTCGATCACATTGAGAAACCAGCTCAGCACCCCACTGAGAACAACGCTTGCAATGATGACCGCTAGGACCCCCGCCGCAGAGTTCACGTGGATGAACGCCAACACAAAGCCGCATTGCAGACCACCGACGAGAACCGGCCTAGGGATCACCTTGGTAACGTAATCGCGATTTCCGTGTAGCAGCACCTTCTTGTTGGTAACGTAAATGAAGAGCGGTGCATTCATTGAGCCCACGACCGACAGGAATGCGACTCCGACTAGGCCGTACATGGTGATGGCTGGGTAAATAAATACGGAGACGATAACCAGATTCGCGAACGAGAACATCGCATTGACCTGAGGTCGCCCGAGTCCGAGATTCACCACCGTCGGTATACTACTCTGAGACCTGATTAAGAAGCCCAGGCCCAACAACATCATTACTGATGTACCCTGGAGGGCCACTTCCGACCCAACCCAGTGGCGCAATATCGGATCCGCCAGCACGATCAGCGGAGTGAAAGCCGTTATCGTGAGAAAGAGCACGTACTTCGAAGCCTTCACATACGTGCGTTCCAGTGTTTGCAACTGCTCCGTCGACGACAAGCGACTCGCCTCCGGTACCAATACTTCACAGAGTTTGGACACGAGCGTCGCCAGTCGCGTCATCGGCAACTGTGACACGGCATATACGGCGACAGCGGCCGTCCCGCTCACGACTGCAATCACCAGTCTGTCCAAGTGATGTACGATAGTACCAGAGACGCTCGACCCAAAGCTATAGACGCTGAACTTAATGATCGCTGTGAACTGCCTCTTCGAGTATGAAGGCCGGATTGCCATCCCTCTCATCAGTTTCTTCGAAACGTATGACAGAGCCAACGCGTTGATGAATGACAGAATGACATTGAGCGCCACGATCGCTTCGATGCCGAAGCCGTTCCACACAAGGGCGAGGGTAACCATCAGATTCACGATTCCTGATGACACCATTATGACATTCGGCACCTCGTACCGCTGATGCGCCTGGGGTATTGAGGCGAGAGTCAATCCCAGCGTGGTCGGAACAAATCCCACACTCACAATCTCGAAGGATGTTCTCGCCGTCTGCTGGAGATCAACCGGAATCCGAAATACGTCCGTCGCCAACGTGCCGGCGAAGGAATAGATGAACACCGTCCCCGTTACGCCGATAAGCAGACTCAGAAACAACGCCGCGTTGATCGATTCCTGTGCGGCGGAGTGGTCGTTTCGCGATATGTATTCGGATACGTATTTTAGCGTGGCTTGATTGATGCCCTGCACTATGGAGAAATACCCAATCATCGTCAGCACGATCGTGTAGATCCCAAACGCATCCATACCCAGATACCTGATGACGACGGGAATCAGGATGAGATGCAGAAGGACCTGAACGATCCACCCGCCCGCGTTGATCAACGAACTCCTAAGGAGCCTTCTCTCAGACGCGAGCTTGTTCAATTCTCATTGCCGGCTGCATGTTGGGAGCGATTTTTGAAAGGGCGGCAACGCTCGCCATCAGCATCCAGAAGAGAATCATGATCCTGACATCGCTGAGAATCGCGGGGTTCGTTAACATGTTCACCGCGAATGTAACGTTGGCGGCCACAAGGACTCTACAGACCTGCCTGATCCCCTTCGAGGAAGCGCCCCGGAACATTCTGAATGGAATCCCAACGGCTCCATATACGAGCATGAGGAAACCAACGAGCCCAACTATGCCGATATTCATGTAGACAGCCAGATAGACGTTCTCGAAGTGAAAATTGAATGGCTTCCACCCTCTGGTTTCGTAAGGGAAGTATCCCGGAATCGCTTTTGCCGCCTGCGGCCATGCCACGTGATAATCCGAATTCCGGAGCCCCACGCCAACGACGTGATGCTCGGCTTGCTTCCCTGCTTCCCGCCAGAGGCCGTAGCGAATGTTCAGGTCATACCGCTCGACAATTGCGGCAAAGCGGACGACGAGACTCTGTCCCAAGATGCTCTGCGCCGCGCGCGTACCAAAAACAGGTAGCACGATCATGGATCCGACCACCGCTGCGGCGGCGAGCAACCGAAGCATCTTCCCCCTTTGGAAGTCGACTCCCCAAAACACAAGCCCCCCAACAATAGCGGCCAATATCGGGCCTCTTGAGAGCGTTTGCAGAAGCGCCACCACCGCGAGGACGCCGAGCAGCAGAATTACAATGCGCCGCACCGAGGGCGAGGCGAATGGGACCAGCAGCAGCGTGAAGATCGTTACGGATACGTAGTTGGCAAAATTGAGAGAATTCGCAAACGTACCGATCGTGCGAACCACCGTCCTTCCGCCGATGGCCGCGGAAGTATTCTGATTCAACTCCATGCCCGTAAACGTGATATTGATACCAAGGACGCCCTGGATTATGCCGATCCCAGACGAGAACACGAGGCCTGCGGCTACCAGCACCAGGATCGTTTTCAGTTGGTCGATGTCCTCAATGATGTCGAGGGTCATTCGAAAGAACAGATAGAACCTCAAGAAAATCAGAATGCCGTAGACCGATGCAGAAACGCTCGACGCGAACACCGTGGCGATTATTGCCCCTAACAACAGAATCATCAGGGGACCCTTGAAGCACGAAGGGAAGAGAATGCGCTCGCGGCCGGAGAGCTTCCTGGCGGTCCACAGTAGAAGCAGGGGCAAGAAGAGCCAGTCGAAGACGGCAAGAACTTCCAGCGCCTTCGTCACCTTCAAGGAAAGTACCGGGAGCAACAGAACAATGCCGTACAACAGTACGCGTTCAATCTTGGGTGCTCGCGACTCCCCCGTTGACTCTACGACCAAAGCAGAATCGTGTATTCCCTGTACGCGCGGACCCTCTACACTCACGCGGGTTCGCGTCCCCTTAGTGATGTGAAGATTCGGTTCACGCTTGATCTATGATAAGACCAGAGACTGGTTACCGTTCCCGACACCAACATGATGATGATCATGATGATGTAGCGCCGTGGTCCGGTTTTTTCCACCGGCTCCCTGGCTTCCTCCCTGACGTTCAGGATCCGGGTGTCTTTGTGTTGCTCGATCCGGGCGATCTCATACTGTCGCTCAAGTTCAACGTAAACGGCCTGCTTTAGGGCGACAGTTCGGGACAGCCTGGACTGTTCCAGCACCAAGTCCGGCGAAGTTGCGATTGACCTGTTTCGCTCCTGGAAGCTCCTAAGCTGTTCCTCGGCATCCGTCAGAGAATCTTTCACATCAACGAGTCGCCGTTCGATGTACTGCATCGTCTCCCTTGCCAAGTCCCTGGTTTTTTCCACGACATACCGGTTCAAAGAAGCGACGATTTCGTTCGCCACATCTGCGGACAGTCTGGACTCTGGCATCCTCACAGTTACCGTTATGATGCCGCTTATCCTGTCCGCGTTGACCCTCATCATCGATCCGACAAACTTCTCAATGAAATCCAGCATCAACCGTCTATCACGCAAGGCCGGGGGCAGACTCTCGTCGGGCTCCAGTTCGGAGTACTCGATTAGATTGACGGGCGCTGCGAATTGTTCCGTTTGATACTTTGTGTAAACCACCGGGCTCAGTACGGATTCGCTAAACAACAAGTTCTGGTAGATCTCCGGCGGAATGCCTTCGCTCAAGTTGACGCTACCCAGTCCAGACAACGAAGCCAGCCCTGATAACTGCGAGAGTACGCCGGCATTCGATCTCCCGAAGTCGGGAAGTATGACCACGGAGCTGTCGAAGTATGGCCGCACCAAGAACAGAAGGACCAAAACGGAGACAGTCGCGACAGTACTGTTGATCAAGAAAAGGCGTCGACGGTTGGCCCAGAGGTGAACAAGAAACGGACGGTATTTGTAGACCAGGACATCGATCCGTTTCTCAACATTCGCTCGTGCCGATCCGGTCATGGACTCTTTCGATTCATTCATGAAGGAGCCACTCTAGCGGTTGAAGAAGCCTTAGCTGTTTTCGAGACACGGTCCCCCCAGCGTTCCACGCATCCTCCAATGGCGAACGGTGCGCGGTAGCTTGCGGTTTGAGCGGTAGCCAACGGCGACGTGGGCGGCAACGGTGAACGTCACAGGTACTCAGGCTCTCCGGCGAGGAACGAAGAGGTACTCACCGCCGAAGGGCCCGATGGCAAGGTGCGTAAACACGGCGTTAGGGATTACTCGGACAGCCTCATCCAGGGGCAGAATCGCCTGGCTCACCGACGACGTCCACTCCTCGGAAGACGCCAGTGAGACGGCCTCGGGAACCCACTCCCGGAGCGTCGCGCCACCGCCGCTAAGCCCAGTTGGGGCCAGCAGCAGTTCCAGCTCCCGCTCGGGGGACATGGAGATCAACTGACGAAGTTCCACGCGCGGGAACACTTCCAAGCGGCCCCCGACACCCGCATTGCGGATGTGAACCCCCCGCTGATCGAAGAACGTCTGCGCTTCCTCGAACTTCGCAAGGGTTTCGTCCATGCGCGGATGATGGTATCGCCGGCCAGCGCCAAAGTACCGCGGGTCGAAGTGGTTCGGATCATCATCTCTAGTGGCGGTCCAGTCTCGCGCGTTGAGCTTCGCAGCCCCCTTGTGATCTTGATAGTCCATGTCGACCCCAACCAGATGGATCTCGCGGAAGCCTAGATGCGCCAACACTTGCAGGCCCACGTTCGCGACGCTCTTGTTGATCCCAGCATACGGCAGGTCGTCGGAAAACGACAAACGGTCTAACCATAGCCAGTACACGTTGTCGCGCGGCGCAATGAGGGGGCGGAAGTCGATGTTGTAAGGATGCAGGTCCGGGAAGAACGCCATGTCGACCTGGGCCGTGATCTCATCGTTCTCACCCACCATATCCTGGAGCACTCGATCATCAATCGTCAAGAAGAATGTTGGCCGCCAGCAGAGCCGGTCGAACATCAGATTGAAGCGATTGAAGCACATGGTGCACTCGTCCGCGAGCAGGTGCAACGGCGTCCGGTTGAGACTTGGCCCGTTGCCGATCAGGAACGCGCGCCGGCCTTCGTAACGCCCTTTGATTGCCCGCCATCGCGCCAGAATCGGCCGCCGATCCATGAACATGCGCCGAACGCGAACCGTCAACGCTCGCCTTGCACGATCCAGATACGTGATCGGTCCCTCTTCGCGCAAGATGTACTTAGACTTGTGCGCGACGGCGGCTATGCCTTGCCGAAACGTCATTTGAGAAGAACCTCGGCGCTCAACTGAGCAATAAGAAAGTTGTCGACCTCTAGTGTCCTGCCCACTGTCCGCGCCCCTCCGCGGCTAGGCGCTGCTGCATCAGTGCCTCTGCGATCCTCCACTGATACTCTTCGTCGATGTCCACAGCCTCGATTGGATCGATTGGAAACAGCAGTGGGTGCGCACCGATTCTCCGGCCGTGCTTAGCAAACTCGTCGCGCGAGAACAGATACAGACACGAGTTCTCCTCATAGATCGGGGGGAGATCTTGACTGCACAGATCTCGATCCAACTCGTGATTGATCGGTTGACCGGACGACCAGTAGAACCGCGTACGAAATGAGTTAACCGTGAACAAGGAATCGTGGTCACCCGGTTCGAAGAACCGCTCGATCACTCGATCCACGGTGGCCGGAGTTAGGAGCGGGTTTGTGCTGTGGGTCTGTAGAAAGAATTCCCCTTCAACCTGTCCAAGATCCCATGCAATCAACGGGTTCGCTCGAACCGTGCCGCCGAGCAGGTGCTCCGGCCTTCGCACGTACGTCGCTCCCATCCGCTCGGCCTCCAACCCAATTGCGTCCGAGTCGGAATTGACCACGATCCGGGTGACGTACTGCGAGTCCAAGAGCGTATCCATCATCCAATGGAACAACGGCCGGCCACAGAGGGAGCGGACGTTCTTCCCCTTCACGCGCTCCGAGTGCGCCTTTATCGGCATGAGAGCCGTCAGCGGAGGAATCGTCACCGCGCACGCTCAACGATGTCCTTTGCGGCGAAAAGCTCATCGCGCACCTTTTCGGCGAGGAACACCATGTCGTCCCCGTACGCGATGAATCGGTACCCCGCCGCAATCCGCGCGGCGAGTTCCTCGCGGTCCGAATGGACCACATGGAACCCGGCCGCCCTGTCCGCAGTGCGTCCAACGTGCTCCACCTCTCTTAACGCGGCGTCCACGTCTGGATGGGTCCAGTCTCCTGGATGGCCCAACGAGGCCGACAAATCGTACGGGCCCACAATGAAGCCGTCGATCCCCTCGACCCCAAGGATGGCTTCGAGGGCGTGCACCGCGTCGATATGCTCGATCTGTGCAATAACGACAGTCTCTCGCACCGCCCATTCGCGATACTGCGCAAACCCCAGCCCATACTCCTGCGCCCTCGCGAGCCCCGCCCCTCTGATTCCTCGTGGCATGTAATGCGCCCGAGCAACGGCGTCCTCAGCATCCTGCACCGAGTTCACCATCGGCACTACCACCCCATGCGCACCGGCGTCCAAGGCCTGCTTGATGTACACCGGATCGTTGGCGGCCACCCGCACCAGCGGCACCGGCCCGGTCCGGTCGATCACCTGCACCAACCCGTGCATCTCCGCCACACCGATCGCAGTGTGCTCCTGATCGACCACCAGCCAGTCGAATCCCGCGCGAGCCATGAGCTCCGCTATCGGTGGGAATCCAAACGACAGCCACGAGCCAATCGTAAGCTCGTTCGCGGCCAAGCGCGCCTTGAGTCCTACCACAGCCCTGTCAGTCACGGCGCCACCGTTTCCGCTCCGGTCGTTGCCCGCTCCTCAAAGTACTCGGCGAGCCATCCGGAGAACTCGTCGTCGAGCGGAAGGAACTGCTTGAACATATCACCGAACCCGCGTGTCAAGACGAGGCCCAGCTTGCCGCCATGGTTCTTCTTGTCACGCATCAGAGCATCCTCGAACTGCTTCTGGTCCACCGGTGGGATATCGACTCCATCCCATATCCGGGCGAACACGCGCCGCATCCGTTCTCGCACCTCGTCGTCGAGGAGCCCCAGTTTGACCGACACCATGTTGGCGAGGTCCATGCCGTACGCGACGGCGATCCCGTGGGGTACACGGTATTCCGTGACCGCTTCGAGCGCGTGACCGAACGAGTGTCCATAGTTGAAGACCTGCCGCTCCCGGCGATCGAACTCATCGATCTCCACGTACTCGCGCTTGATCGCCAGGCTCCGTTCGATCACGTTGGTTAGCACGGCGCGATCCTCAAATGCCGCGTCTAGATCGCGCTCGAAGCCAGCGAACGCATCCTCTCCAGCTATGGGGAAGTAGTGCGCCATCTCCCCGAGCCCCGACCGCAGTTCACGATCTGGAAGGGTCTCGAGGAAGCCCGTGTCAATGTGAATCTCCTCAGGGGGAAAGAAACCACCCAATTGATTCTTATAGCCTCGGAAGTTGATGGACGTCTTGCTGCCGATGCAGCTATCTCCTTGAGCCAGGAGCGTCGTCGGCGCAAAGAGCCACCCCACACCCCGAAACACGAGTGAGCTGACGAACGCGGTCACATCTTGTGTGACCCCTCCACCGATGCCCACCAATCGTCCGCCTCGACGGAAACCACTTTCTATCAGCCACTGGAACACCCCCGCCACACCATCGTAACTCTTCAGCTCCTCGTTGGCGGTGATCGCGATATGCGGGCTTCGTTCGAGGAGACCGCCGAGACGATCAGCATGTGTCTCCTGGATGACCGCGTCAACAACGATGCGGTCTTCGCTCCCAACCACGGCTGCAAGGCTCTCACCAACTTCGTCTACGAACCGCACGCGGTAGTCATGGAGCGACGACCGAACGGTGAAATCACGTGCTGACATATCCACCATCCACGGTCACGTTTTGGCCCGTCAAGTAAGTATTGAACCCGCTCCCAAGGAACAGCACGACCCTGGCGATCTCCTGCGGCTCTGCGAACCGACCCATCGGCACCAGGGCGGCCAACGCTTCCATCTCAGAGGGGGAAAGTGTCGACGCCGTCAACTCGGTTCGCGTGAATCCAGGCGAGACGGCATTGGCCAGAACGCCCCATGGTGCCAACTCCACGGCAGCAGCCTTGGTCATCCCCACTACCGCAAACTTGCTGCTGGTGTACATGGCCCGTCCCGCCTTCGTCACGGTTGCCCAGATCGACGCGATGTTCACGATTCTACCGTACGCTTGACGTCTCATGATGGGCGCCACCGCTGACATCACCAACATGGGAGCACGCGTATTCACGCTCCAGATCCAGTCGAATGTCTCCGCATCGATGTCTTCGACTGGCACGATCCGGTTGACCCCGGCGTTGTTCACGCACACATCGATTCGCTCCAGCTCGCCCAGATACCCGAGAAAGCGAGCCGTAGAATCGGCATCTGAGAAGTCCGCGTGCACGTAGGTGACAGCCGACCGCCCGGTTCTTTCCACCTCTTCGTTCAGGCCGGCAACGGCTTCGGCTGATCTACCGGTGAGAATCACGCGAGCCGCGCCGGCCAGCTCGAACTCCGTAGCGATGGCCGCCCCGATCCCCCGCGTGCCTCCCGTCACGAGCACTGTCTGCCCGGCGAAATCGATTGTTGCGGTCATGGCATCATTCAACCCCGGTGCTCCGACCCAGAGGTCAGGACACCTGCGCCCGCGAGGTCACGCAGCAAGTTCCGCACTGCCGACATCTCCATGTTCCGTCGGCACGCTCCGGTGTAGGTACCGATGTGCGGTGTGAGGACCACCTGCGGGTATTCCGTCAATCTCCCCGTGTACGGCTCCTCCCAGAACACGTCGAACCACGCGCCACTCACCTTACCGACATCCAACGCGTCGAAGAGGGCCTCCTCGTCGACGAGTTCGGCGCGGGCACTGTTCAGCAGAACAACCCCGTGTCGCATCTGGGAAAACTCCTCATCCCCCAGGATCTTCTCCCTCCCCGCGCCGTGCAATGACACGATATCGGCCCGCCGAAGGCCATCCTCCAGCGTGGCGCGTTCGACTGCGTCGAAGGCCTCCGGGGACAGGAAGGGATCCACCGCGCATACGTGGGCTCCCAGGGCCGAAAAGAGCCGGGCCACGGCCCTGCCGATACGCCCGTACCCAACGACCAGTACGGTGCTCCCGCGGACCCCGTTTGAAATGGCCTTCTTCCACCGGCCCGCATGGAGTTCTGCATTGGCTTCGATAACACCGCGCGTGACCGCCAGTGCTGCTCCGACAGTCAACTCGGCCACCGCATCCGTCGGGCCGTCAGGTGTATTCGACACGGCAATGCCCAGGGCAGCTGCAGCGTTGCGATCCACGTTGTCTACGCCGATGCCAACGCGGGCAATCGCTCGGAGCCGACGTGCCGAGCGCAATACCCTCTCGGTCAAGGGCTCCAACCCGGCAATCAGTCCATCCACGCCGTCAAGATGGGCGATGATCTCGTCTTCGGTGAGTCGGCGTCCATGTGGATTGGGCACAATCTCCAAGCCGGCTTCACCCAGCACCCGAATTGGCTCACCGTCCTCCACCGCGAACGACGACGGACTCCAAGCGACCCGCACCTTAGACACGGCCACCGCCTCCCCCACGATGTCTCGTGGCAGCATCACGGCGTCCCACTCCGCCCACGTGCTCGCCCATCACATTACCAACTCCAGATGCCTACGGATTGGCAGTCCAGTTATCGTCGGCCTCGTAGATCCGAAACACCAGATCCATTGCGGCCATTGCGTCTGCGGACGTCCCATGTACTACGCTCCCCTTCCCAGCCACAGCATCAATGAACTCCGCCACTTCGAGTTCCCATGACGGGTCCGTATCGAAATACACCGTCTCCTCGCGTGGCATGCCGACCGCCGCGTCGCCGTCGAACCGGCGATGGGCAACGGTGATCGTCTCGTCACCGTAACTCCTCGTCGAGGAGAGGATACCGTTCACTGACAGGAACCCTTTGGTCGTATACAGCTCGAGCAAGAACCGGTGTTTCCACTGCGTGGCCGAGGAGTGCAGCATGGCAATACGCTGCTCCGCATCCCGCAGTAGCACGAAGGCGTTGTCCTCCAGGTCCACGTTCCAGAATGCAGTAGTGACCATGCTCTTGATCTCCACGAAGTCGCCAAGGAACAAGCGTAGCAGATCGAGCATGTGGATCCCTTGATCCAGCAGGATCCCTCCTCCACTGATCTCTTTCGAGTTGCGCCACTCGTCCTCGAAGCCAGCACCGCCGCCCTTCCCATAGATGCCGCGCGCCCAGAGGATCCGGCCGAGGCGGCCACTATCGAGAATACGCTTGGCCTCTTGGATCCCGGCGTGGTAGCGGTGGTTGAAGCCAAACTTCAGCGCGAGCGACGGATTGCGAGCCTCCGCGGCGCAGATCCGTGCCACATCGTCCCGATTACGTCCCGGTGGCTTCTCCGCGAACACGTGTTTTCCGGCATCCAAGGCCTCTACCGCGACGTCGGCCGTGTAGCGGTTTGGCGTGCACACAAAGACTGCATCTACATCCGACGCGTTGACGACCTGCCGATAGTCGTTGTGACAGTGCACCCCTGGGTAGTCTGCATAACGGGCACTGTTCGGGTCGGCACCGCGGGTGACCACCGAATCAGACCGACCTTTCAGCGCCTGCGCCCGGATTCTCCCCATCTTCCCGAGGCCCACGATACCGACCCGTACGCGATCCGTCATTCCGAACCGACCTCCAAGCCGTTCAGCGCTCGCCCGCACACCTAGTGGTGAAGGAATCGGCCACGTCCCATGCTCAGGTACCCGGAAACCGCGTGGCAGATGATCGAGAATGCATCCTCCACCGGTCCGTATTCATCTTTCGTGGACTCGATATGCACCACATGCTGAGCGGTCTTCGCCAAGCGTCCGCCGTCGAATCCGCAGAACCCAACGGTCACACCACCGGACTCGTTCGCGTACTCGACGGCTCGCACGATGTTCTCGCTGTTGCCGCTCACCGACATAGCAAGGACTGCGTCGCCCGGCTGAAGCGCGCACCTTAACTGGTACCTGAAGATCTCTTCGAAACCCGCATCGTTGGACACGGCTGTCACACTGGCCGCGTTGTCTGCGAGACAGACCAGCCGATACCCCGACTGGTCCTCCTTGAGCGTGTTCACGCCCATGTCATTCACGAAGTGCGACGCGACCGCAGCGCTACCACCATTCCCTATCGTGTAGATCGTACGACCCGCCCTGCCCGCCGCATCCACGATCCCTGCCACCTGCGCGATGGCATCTGCGTTCATTCCAGTCGCCATGCCGGCCATCACCTTCAGGTACCCGCCCATGTACGACGACGCCGACGATGACGCTCCGAATAGGTCCTTCAACCTATACATGTTGCTCCTCAAGTTTCGATGAATGGGACTCACTGCGAGTCCTTTGGGTCCACCAACCGGTCAGTCTCTCCGCGCGTCTGGCGCGCAGCGATACGCACGTGAGAACTCAGACGGTATTTCTGGAGGAACTTCTGGAAGTCCTCGCGCGCTTCCGCGTTTCCACCCAGGACCAGGCGGCGTGCGAAGCGTGGAAGCTCCACTTCCGCGTCCTGCTCCGCTGCCTCACGCACCAATTCGACATCCAATTGGCCCGGCGTACTGAGCTCGATCAGTTCGAGCTGGTGGCGTTCGAACAAGATCTCCAACCCGCATAGCGAGAAGAGGTTCAGGTGCTCCGGAACGAAGATGTACGGTGCCGCATCCCATAACACCTGGAGATCGAATCCACTCACGGACCGTGTAGTAAGGAACATCACCCCGTCCTCGGTCAGCAGAGCACTCAGGTGCGCGAGCCAGGCGCCTGGCGCACCCTGGTGTTCCAACTGCTCGAAAGCAGTGACGGCAGCGGCACTACCAGGCGCCGGCGCACCGAGCGCGACCCCGTCCCGCTCCAGCAGCGGTCTAAGGCTCTCGGGGGGATCCACTGCGTAGAGCGATCCGAAGTACCCGAGGCGGCGAATCTCGGCAAACACCTGGGGATAGGCGGTGCCGACGTCGACGTAGTGCCGCCCTTCTGCCTGTTTGCGCGGCAGAAGCGAGCACAGCCAATCCACGCGAGAACTCACGACGTGCTCAAGGCGTGCAACCGTCACCTCCTTCCCGAAGTACTCCGCTCGAAGGCGGCTAGCTTCCGATTGCCGGTAGTAGCGCTTGAGGGTATCGGGCGTGGGTCGCGGTGAGACGTACAGAGACTCGCACCGCCGGCACTCTTGATAGACGAACCCGTGCTTCCGGAAAGCCTCCGACGCGTCAGGGCTCCCGCAGGCGGGACATGGCACCGTCTCGACGTGCGTCGAACCACCGAAGAACGCCTGGGCATCATCGATCGACTGCGCACGCAGCCTGGCCAGCATGCCCGGCGGGCGAATCTCGGCCCCAGTCACCCGGTCACCAAGTACGATATGTTTCACGCGTTTTTCTCTCGAATGGAGGCGACCGCATTCGCGAACCGCGCTGCGGAGAAATGAGTCGGTCGGAGTGACCTAGAACGCACCGGTCCGATGAAGGAAGGCGGGGAGCGTGCCAAGGAGGATCTTCGCATCGGACTCCCGCATCTGGCCGCGGCCACTTAGCAAGAGACACGAGGTGGCGCGAGTCCTTGATCTAGTACGCTCCGGTCCTCCACAGCACAGCGGGGAGTGTTCGCAGGAGGATCTTGAAGTCGAGCCATAACGACCACTTGTCGATGTACTCGCTGTCCAAACGCACCACCTCTTCAAAGTCAGAGACGGCGCTCCGCCCGCTGATCTGCCAGAGGCCTGTGATGCCCGGCTTGGCTCCCAGGCGCGCGAAGTGGTGATCGCTGTAGGTCTCGAGGTCGGACTCGAAGAAGGGCCGAGGACCCACTAGCGACATCTCGCCGCGCAGCACGCTAACGAGCTGGGGGAGTTCGTCCAGGCTCCACTTTCTTAAGCACGCACCCACCCGCGTCACACGCGGATCATTGGGAATCTTGAAGAGCCGTGGATCCCCCGTATGGTTGAGGTGAGCCAGGTCCACCTTCAGCAAATCTGCACCATCACGCATCGTACGGAATTTTGTGAGCCGGAAGATCCTCCCGCCCATGCCCACCCGCTCCTGCGTGAAAAAGATGCGACCTTTGGAATCAACCTTGATCGCCAAAGCGATCAGCGCGAAGAGCGGAGAAAGCACCGCCAATCCCACGACTGCGCACACGAAATCGAACACACGCTTGAACATCAACTGCTGCCCGCGGAGCGACGGCAAGGTGAGCTCCATAAAGGGCAAACGATGATACCATACGAGCGACGTACGGAGACGTCCGACGCCGGCGTAGCGGGAGGCAGAGAGAAGGCGGCACCCCGCAGCCGCACACGCCTCGACAATCACATCGAACACCTGGCCGACGACCGGACCACAGAGTACTACGGTGTCAACGTGTACATCCCGGAGAATTCGCCAGAAATCCGCCGGAACGAATCCCTCCCACTCCCCATTCGGGGAGAAAAACGGAGCGATGTCATCAGCGTGATGCGGTGCGCTCTTCCCGTTGCCTCCGTTCTCGGCCGGCCCTCCCTCGTGCGGCTTAGCGACGGTGACCCACCCGGCGCAGCTCATGTGCTCGGAATACGACAGACGAGCGGCGGTCCGCACGGACTCCTGGTCGTTGGGATCGCCGACAAACAACACCTTCTCCGCCGGCCGCACCATGGGAAGCACGCGGGCCGCCACCCGGTCGATGAGCAAGCGCATGAGAATCAGCGCCGCGGTGAGGCCTGCGACTATTCCGACGTACGTGACCCCAACCGGTACGTATCCCCGAACCCACAGATCACGCCATAGAACGAGCCCGCCCGCGAGTGCGACGCCCGCGAGGAGCCTTCCCGAGTCGCGCCTGCAGTCACCCGGGCGATAGGCACCAGCGATCGTCAGTCCGAGGAGCAACGCCGCAACAAAGGGCCAGCCCGGGAACGATCCCCTGGGTACCGCCCACGCCAGGAAATCGGACACACGCGACCCAAAAAGCCCCGAGTCGCGCGCCGCGCGAAAGGCCAACCGGGTGCCCGCAAATGCTGCCAAATCTCCGGATGTGAGCACGGCAACGCGTAACAGTGTGCGAAGGGAGTGGCGTCGCAACGTCGATGGCGCACGGCGCTGCAAGACCATCCGAACGGGCGTGGGGCGCGCACGTCGTGCGTTCGCGGCTCGTTCCGCCGTGGCTGGACGTATATCGGCAGGCGTTTCGACGTCGAGGGTGTGAGAGTGGCCCACGGTCGCTCGTGTTGTTCAGACTAGGTGCGAATCGGCGCCGCGGACGCGGCCCACCTGACGCGACCCAATAATGTCACTAAGGTATAGACAAGTCAACGGTTTAGCTCCTCACGGCAAAGGCCCGCATCACGACGCTTCAACATGCTCACTCTTCTCGATACAGGCGGTGCGGACGATCACCCCGATCGGGTGACGAAGACGTACGTGCGTGGGAAACGACTGGCCCGCACTACGACGTCACGACGCCGCGTCTTTCATCCGTTCCCACCACGCAATCCTCTCCCCCACCGTCTTCTCGTAACCAACGTCCGAGGGGTCGTACCATTTGACACCCGCGAGACTCTCGGGCAGATACGTCTGGCCCACCGCCTTCCCGTCGGGCTCGGAGTGGTCGTAGCGATACGCTTCCCCGTAACCCAGATCTTTCATGAGTTTCGTCGGCGCGTTGCGAATATGAAGCGGCACCCGCTCGGCGGGGTGCTCGTCCGCCGCCCGGCGCGCCGCGGCCCACGCCGCATAAACCCGGTTCGACTTGGGCGCGGTCGCCAGGTAGACCGCCGCCTCGGCCAGCGCCAGCTCCCCCTCGGGTGAGCCCAGAAAGTGGTATGCCTCCTTGGCAGCCAACGTGACCGAGAGGGCCCGCGGGTCGGCCAGACCCACGTCCTCGGTCGCCATCCGGACCAGGCGACGGGCGACGTATAGCGGATCCTCGCCCCCTGCAATCATGCGCGCGAGCCAGTAGAGCGCCCCCTCGACATCGCTGCCGCGAACGGCCTTGTGGAGCGCGGAAACGACGTTGTAGTGCTCTTCGCCACCCTTGTCATAGCGGGGCACCCGCCGAGAGAGGACGGCTTCGACATCTTCAACGGTGAGCGGTAAGCGGTGCGCGGTGAGCGGGGTCTCTGAGTCAGTGCCCGGTCCGCCGTCGCCGGTCCCCGGCATCTCGAACGCCGTCTCCAAGACGTTGATGGCCCGCCGCGCATCGCCGTCGGCCCAGCGGATCAGCGCGTCCATCGCCTCCTCCTCGATCTCCCGCTCACAGCTCTCCGCGCACCGCTCACAGATCACCCGCAAATCGTCCGATCCCAGTGGCTCGAGTACGTGTACCTGACAGCGGGACAACAGGGCGCTGGTCAGTTCGAAGCTGGGGTTCTCGGTGGTGGCGCCGATCAGCGCGATCGTGCCGTTCTCCACCCACGGGAGAAACGCATCCTGCTGCGCTTTGTTAAAGCGGTGGATCTCATCACAGAAGAGAATCGTCCCGCGTCCCTCGCGGACGAGCCTCGCCTCGGCCTCCTTGATGATCTGCCGCACTCGCGCCACGCCTTCGGTGACGGCGCTGAAGGGCTCGAACTGCTTATTCGTGAGTTGGGCGATGATCCACGCGAGGGTCGTCTTGCCCGTGCCCGGCGGGCCCCAGAGAATCACATTCCCGACATCGCCGCGGAGTATAGCATCGCGGAGGGGCCGGCCCTCGCCAACCAGGTGCGTCTGGCCCGCGAACTCGTCGAGGGTCGAGGGACGGAGCCGGTCGGCGAGGGGACGGCGGCCGGGACTCTCGAAAAGAGACGACTGAGACATCCCGCCATTATAGCGCTGCGGCGACCTAGATGTCCTGTTGAAGGAATCTGGCGTGATGCGCTGGATTGATGACGCCATGACTGACAGCCCGCACTATATTCTCCGAATGACTCCTCCCGCACACATGAGCGCCGACGAACTGCTGCAACTCGATCTGGTCGGGAAGCGGACGGAGCTCGTACGTGGTAGGCTCGTTGTGCAAGAACCGGCGGGGTTCGGGCACGGCGCCGTGGCGTCAAACCTGGCGCGCGAGATCGCATGCTTCGTCCGCGAACGGGATCTGGGTCAGGTGCTGGCGGCGGAGACCGGGTTCAAGCTCGCGTCGGCCCCTGATACCGTGCGAGCGCCGGACGTCTCTTTCGTCAGTCGTTCGCGTGTCCCTTACCCTGCACCTGCCGGTTATGCCAGTCTCGCACCCGATCTGGTGGTGGAAGTGCTGTCCCCAAGCGATCGCCCCGGTAAGGTCCTCGAAAAAGTTGGCGACTGGTTGACCGCCGGGACTCGGCTCGTGTGGGTCGTGGATCCGATGCGCCGGCAGGTGCGGGTCTATCGGGCCGACGGCGGTGAGACTCTTGTCGAGAGCGATGGGGTGTTGGATGGGGAGGACGTTCTGGTGGGGTTTCGGTGCGGGTTGGGGAGCGTGATGGGCTAAAGAACTTCGAACGTCGAACGTCGAACGTCGAACGTTCTGAGTTCGAAGTTCAGCGTTCAGCGTAAGCGTCAGCGTCAGCGTTCTGAGTTCGAAGTTGAGCGTTCGAAGTTCAGAGTTCGCTACCCCACCCCAGCCGTCTCCAGCAACAAGCGACCGGCGTAATACGCGCCGACTCCCAGAAAGAACGCCAACGGTAGTCGAAGACCCGGCTTGTGCTGGAACTCGGGCACGAGGTTCGAGGCCGCAACGTAGAACGTCACGCCTGCCGATAGGGCGAGGCCGTGCGCGGCCAGGAAGCCCAGCGCATCCGTCAGCAGAACACCTACGACAGTGGCGGCACCGAGGAGTGCAGCGCTGCCGATGGCCCGGCCAGGCAACATGCCGCCGGCAATCTGGAGGCTCGTGATCGTGACTCCCTCGGGAAGCTTGTGGAGCATGATTGCCGTGAAGAGCAAAAGCCCAAGCGCATCCGACACGGCGAACCCGCTCGCGATGGCCACTCCGTCGAAGAACGTGTGCAGCAGCAGACCCACCAAGGCAGACGTACCTGCCACCTGGGAGACCTCGTGGGTCTCTTCGCCAAAATGGAAGTGGGGAGTGACGGTGTGCTGGGTGAGGTGCACGAGCATGTAGCCCAGCAGCACGAAGCCCATGGCCCCTGCCCCACCCAGCTCGATAGCGTGGGGGACCATGTCGACCAGCGCTACCGCCAGCATGAACCCGGCGCCGAACGCCACCATCCCGGAGATGAACCGGAGCCCCCAGCGCGCCCCTCGCGCCGCAACCACACCACCCAGCACGTTCCCGCCGGCCGCGAGCAGCGCGTACCAGAGGGCGGTCAACTGTGGTCTCCCTGCAACAGGTCGCGCACTCGGGCGAGAAGCCGTTCCCGCTCGTTGGCGGCAGGGTCGTCGAGCACCTCGTGCATCAACGTCCTGAGCGTGCGGCCCACCTCCGGTCCCTCCTCCACGCCGGCTCGCATGATGTCGCTGCCGCTGATGGCGAGATCTCCCAGCGTGAGGGGAGCCCCGGACGCGCGAACGCGGCTCACCGCGCCGGACAAGCCAAGCCCCTCACCGGCAACATCCGCGATCACCAAAAGATCATCCGCGGCCGACCCCACCGCCGCCAGCCAGTGCCGCACCGCCGGGTCGTTCAGTTCTGGGAGAGAGGCACGCCCTGCGGCGATCGCGCGCCCGCGCTCGATCTCGGCGTTCGAGCATCGCAGTCGCGTCAGGGTCGCCGGTGCGTTGGCGGACAGGTAGCTGGTGATCAGCACGACCGCGCGAGAGCACCGACATCCCGCCAGAGCGTCACGAACCGTGACGGTCGTTGGGCGACCTCAAGTCCCTTGAACCATTCATCCCGCACCCGTTCCGCCGAGAGCCGGTCGAGTCCTTCCGCGGCAGCGACGGCGGCGTCCCAGGTGGCGGGCTCGATGGCGAACCCGAACCGTGCGGCAAACCGCAGGGCGCGCACGATCCTGAGGTAATCCTCCGTGAACCGCGCGGCGGGATCGCCAACCGCCCGCACGAGCTTGGCCTCGAGGTCCCCCGCCCCGCCAAAGGGATCGCGCCATTCGTGTCGCAACGGATGGTAGGCGATTGCATTGATCGTGAAATCACGGCGGGCCAGGTCCTGGTCCAGCGAGACACCGAACTCGACCACCGCATGACGGCCGTCGGTCTTCACATCTTCACGAAAGGTGGTCACCTCATGCGGCACACCATGTTTGTCCAGCACCGCGACGGTCCCGTGCTCGACCCCAATGGGCACGGTGCGGCGAAAGAGTCGCTGTATCTCGTCCGGCTGCGCGGCAGTCGCGAGATCGAAATCGGAGTTGGGGAAATCGAGCAGTGTGTCGCGAATGGCACCGCCGACACACCAGGTCTCGAAGCCCGCATCCTCTAGTGTCCGCGCAATGTCGAGGACTTCATTGGGGATGGGGATCGTCTTGGGAAAGGTCACTGGGATACGCCGCACGGTATGTCAGCCACAGAGAACCGATCCCCCGTTTACGTTCAGAATCTCGCCCGTGGAGCGCGTTTCAACGCCCGCCGCCGCTAGGCGCCGAGCGCGTCCTTCACGGCGCGATAACGCCGTGCGCCCCCGCGCCCAGCGTCCTAGCCCGCTTCCCTCGACCATGATCCGCTCATCCTCGTTTCAGCAAAACGGGGGCGCGACCCTCGCGCGTTGTTCGCGGGCTCGAAGCCCGCGCTCGGCGTCCTTCGGACGGTCCGCCCTCAAGGGCGGGAGCGCGTTTCAACGCCCGCCTCCGCTAGGCGCCGAGCGCGTCCTTCAGGGCGCGATAACGCCGTGCGCCCCCGCGCCCAGCGTCCTAGCCCGCTTCCCTCGACCATGATCCGCTCATCCTCGTTTCAGCGAAACGGGGGCGCGACCCTCGCGCGTTGTTCGCGGGCTCGAAGCCCGCGCTCGGCGTCCTTCGGACGGTCCGCCCTCAAGGGCGGGAGCGCGTTTCAACGCCCGCCGCCGCTAGGCGCCGAGCGCGTCCTTTAGGGCGCGAACACGCCCCGCGCGCGGCGTCTTAGCCCGCTTCCTCGACCGTGATCCGCTCGCCCTCGTTCAGCGAGAACTGCGGCACGACCCTCGCGCGTTGTTCGCGGGCTCGAAGCCCGCGCTCGGCGTCCTTCGGACGGTCCGCCCTCAAGGGCGGAAGCGCGTTTCAACGCCCGCCGCCGCTAGGCGCCGAGCGCGTCCTTTAGGGCGCGAACACGCTCCTCGGTCATGATCCGCTCATCCTCGTTTCAGCAAAACGGGGGCGCGGCCTCGCGCGTTGTTCGCGGGCTCGAAGCCCGCGCTCGGCGTCCTTCGGACGGTCCGCCCTCAAGGGCGGGAGCGCGTTTCAACGCCCGTCGCCGCTAGGCGCCGAGCGCGTCCTTTAGGGCGCGACCTACGCCATCCACTCCTTCAACCGCGCCAGAAACCCGAGCCGTAACCGCACTGGCTCGACCGGTGCCAGATCTTCATCCCGCAGCACCGCCTCCGGGTTCCCTCGCGCGAGCAGCTGCGCCGTGCTGCTGGCGCCGTGGCCGGCGAGAAACGCGACTCCCGTCGTTAGCGTCCGCCGATCGCCATGATTGTCCGCGGCGATCACGTCCGCCATACCCGCCTCGATGAGCGCGCGTGCCAGCTGCCCTCTCGCGTTGCTCTTCGTGAGCGTTGTTGCATCAACCTGCACGCGCGCCCCTACCTTGCGCCACCGACCGACCAAAGCGACCGAACAGGCGCGGTAGCGTTCCGGGTGCGCCACGATCGGCACCAACCCGGCGTCGGCAATGCGGGCAAGGATGGTGGTTGCGAGATCGCCCACGATCATGAGCGGAAACTCCACCAGGTAGTACCGCGAGCCCGCCAGCGCGTATCGCCGATCGCCGAGTGCGATGGCGGGGAGCGGCTCATCGAGCAGGATCTCGAAGCCTGGGTGGAGTCGAACCCCATTTGGGGCCGCCGAGCGAAGGGCGGCGAGCGCTCGGTCCCGGTCCGCGATCCGTTCTTCCCCCTCGTCACTAATCACGCTCGCCAGGAGGTGTGGTGTGGTTACGACGTCCGTGATGCCGGCCGCGACGAAATTGGACAGCACGCCGGCCGACTGGTCGAGCGATCGGGAGCCATCGTCCAGGTTCGCCAGCAGGTGCGAGTGGAGATCGATCACCGCCCGTCCCCGTCTCCTGAATCGAACGTGGCGTCGTGCTCGCACGCGAGGGTGATCAGTGCATCCGCGGCGAGGAGCTTAAGCGCGGTCTCGCGATCGGCCGCCCCGGTGGTCGCATCACGCAGCAGACGCTCGGCTCGCTCACGCAGCAGCGCTCCCAACGAGCCTTCCGTGGGAGTGTGCACGACTACCGACTCGAGGCACTCCCGCAACGACGGTGGGGCCGATGCAAATCGCTTGGCCAGCCACTGCTGGGGCGTGGTCACCCGGTGTGGGAGGCCAGCGCGCCCCGGACGATGTGCGAGACCCGGCTCCGGGTCTCGGCGAGCTTCGCGGGATCCCCGATCCCGCCCGACGCGAAGTGGGGCCGCCCACCACCCTTCCCCCCGCTCACCGCCGCTATCTCGCGCACGAGGTCACCCGCACGAAGGCCCCTCGATAGCAGATCATCGGTCACGCCTACGAATACGCCCGGCCTGTCGCCGGCGCTGAACAACACGTGCACCGCCCCGGATTCCTGCTCGCGAAACCGATCCATCAGGACACCAATCTGACCGCGGTAGCTCCTCGACGGTTCCGCGCGCGGTACCCGACGACGAACCCTTGAGCAGATCCTCCATCTGCTTCTCTAGCTGGCGTCGTTCGTCAACTAACGATTCGATCTTGCGCGTCAGGTGTTCTGGCGTCGTACGCAGCGATTCGGACGCCGCATCGAGCCGCCGAGTCAAGGTACGGACCAAGTCGTACGCGCCGGGACCGGTCAGGGCCTCGATCCGCCGCACGCCAGCCGCCACACCAGATTCGCCCGAGAAGTGGAACAGGCCAATCTGCCCTGTGCTGCGCACGTGCGTCCCGCCACACAACTCCACCGAGAGCCCTGGGATATCGACCATGCGCACACGATCGCCGTACTTCTCACCGAAGAGTGCCATGGCCCCCTTGGCGATCGCCTCGTCGTAGGACATCTCGTACGTGTTGACGTCCACGTTCCGCCAAATCCCTGCGTTCACCTCCTCCTCGATCACCCGCAACTCCTCGTCACCGATAGGGGCGTGGTGCGTGAAATCGAAGCGCAGCCGGTCGGGGGCTACGACCGATCCCGCCTGCCGCACGTGGGTGCCTAGCACGTTACGAAGGGCCGCGTGCACGAGATGAGTGCCTGTGTGGTTGCGCTCGATATCGCGCCGCCGCTGCTCTTGGACAACCGCCTCGACCGTACCGGGCTCGAACGCCTCCGGTACCGGCCCGACCACTACCTGTTTGCCCTCCGACTTCACGACGTCGTCCACCACGAGTTCCCATCCCTCGCCCCGCACGGTCCCGGTGTCGCTCACCTGGCCGCCCGATTCGGCATAGAACGGGTTCTCGTGCAGGATCAGCGCGAGCCGTTCACTATCGCGACGGTAGGCTAGGATATCGGTTTCGGTCTGCGTTGTGTCGTACCCCACGAAGCGTTGGCGCTTGCGGGGGACCACCCGTTCCCAACGGCTCCCGCCCCGTACCCGACCGCTCCCGCCCAAGGCGAGCCCGAGCCCCACGGCGCCCGCACCCCGAACGGTTCGCGAGCGTTGCTGCTGGTCGGCCAAAGCGTGTTCGAAAGCCGCCGTCTCCACGGACCAGCCTTTCTCTTTGGCGATCACTTGCGTGAGATCGATGGGAAAACCGTAGGTGTCGTAGAGTTTGAAGGCGTCAGCTCCTGAGACCACGCCCGAACTGCCTTTCATGATCTCTTCCAGGCGTCCGAGGCCGTCCTCGATCGTCTCGAGAAAACGTTGCTCTTCCGCGCGCGTCACGTTCTCGATGTGATCGCGTTTTTCCCGCAGCTCGGGATACACATCCCCCATCGTGTCCACGACGGTGAGCGTCAGGTGCACCAACGTCGGCTCGCTGCGACCGAGCAGGTATGCGTGTCTCACCGCGCGGCGCAGGATGCGGCGCAGCACGTAGCCGCGGTCCGAACTCGCGGGATAGACGCCGTCCGCCAATAGAAACGCGACGGCGCGGGCGTGATCTGCCAGCACCCGAAAGCCGACACCCTCGGGGCCCGGATCGTAGGGCCTGCCGAGCGTTTCTTCGGCCTGGCGCAGGATCGGCGCGAACAGATCTGTGTGGAAGTTCGAATCGACCTGTTGCAGCAATGAGGCAATCCGCTCGAGGCCGGCGCCCGTATCGACTGACGGGGCGGGCAGCGGGGTGCGGGTGCCGTCGGGTGCCTGGTCGAACTGCATGAACACGAGGTTCCAGATCTCGAGCAGGCTGCCATCTTCGGCGATCTGTTCGAATTCGGATTGGGTGGGGGTGCCCGAGCCAGCTCTGCTCCCGGATACCTTCCCAGATACCCCAGGGGCCCCCTCGCGCACCCCAGGGGTCCCGAGGAGTCCCTTGCGAACCCCGGGCTCACGCCCGGGGTCGGGGCTAGGTCCTCCTGATACCCCAGGCTGGCGCCTGGGGTCTGGTCTAAGGTCTACATATATCTCTGAACAAGGGCCGCAGGGGCCGGTGTCGCCCATTTGCCAGAAGTTGTCCTTGTCGCCGAGCCGGTAGATACGCGATTCGGCAAGGCCGGTCACTTCGTGCCAGAGTTTGGCGGCCTCGTCGTCGGTGTGGTGTACGGTCGCGAAGATGCGGTCGGGGGAAATACCGAGGTACTCTTCGGAGGTTACCCACTCCCATGCGTAGGCAATCGCGTCGCGCTTGAAGTAGTCCCCGAACGAGAAATTGCCGAGCATCTCGAAGAAGGTGTGATGCCGCGCGGTATGCCCGACCTGCTCGAGATCGTTGTGTTTCCCGCCGGCGCGCACGCACTTCTGCGAGGTGACGGCGCGCGCGCAGTCACGTTTCTCGAGTCCCTGGAAGACGCGCTTGAACTGCACCATCCCGGCGTTGGTGAAGAGCAGGGTCGGGTCGTCGAGCGGTACGAGCGACGACGACGCGACGTGTTGGTGATCGCGCGCTGTGAAGAAGTCGATGAACGATTGGCGGATTTCGTGGGCCTGCATGGGGTGTAAGGTAATGCGGGAGGGAAGCCCGGGAAACGGGCAAGTTTATGGTGGGTAACGGATTACATCGGTTGGTCCTTTGCGTTCGTAGATCCCTGACCCAGTGGTTGGGACGCCCAAAGTCTCTCGATCTCGGATACGAGCAACTCAGCAAACGATAAGGCGCATGTGAAGGCCGGTGAGACAGCGTTCAGCACGTGGAAAGACGAGTCATCCCCTTCGTACCGGAAGTCCATCTCCAACCGTCCGTTCCGGATGTCAACGAGCTGCGCGCGGATGCCTGGCGCCCCCCAGTCCCAGGCACTCACAGGTCCTACGCCGGTCACGAGACGACTAGCGCGGCGCAAGAGTCCTTTTCGCGTGAGCTTCCGGATCTCCTCCCAGGCGAGCGCACGGAACCCATCGGTGCCCCTGAGAAACAACCTCGACTCCTGTCGTACGATTTCGATTGCATCGCGGAGACTGAAGCCCTTGAGTCCGCCGTAGTGCTCTCGCCAAAGCCCCGGCGTGGCAGTCGGTCCGATCTTCACCCGGCCGTCCACCGCAACAGTCAAGTGCGCGCCAAGGAACGGCATGCGAAGATCTGGCACCGGATAGACGTGCGTTCCAAGACGCTCGCTCCCTTCGCGGGAGTAGAGATACCGACCGCGAAAGGGAACTATCCGGTGATCGCGCGCGAAGCCGAAGTCTCGGGCTACGCGATCGGCGTGGAGGCCGGCCGTATTGACTACGTAACCGGGTGAAATCTCACCGGCAGAGGTTCGCACCTTCCCGCGCTTTCGCTCAAGGTACGCGACGCCTTGGAGGATACTGATTCCGTGAGCGCGCGCGTCGCCAGCCATGCGATCCAGGACACGGCGAGGATCAACGGTTGCAGTGGAGGGCGAGAAGAGCGCACGTCCGACCGTTCGGGCGCGCGGCTCGATCTCCCGAGCCTCCGCCTCGGTTACTTGCTGGAGTACAACACCGTTCACCTTCGCCCGTCGCGTGAGTTCGTCGAGCGCGGGATGGTCAGCCTCACGCTGAGCAACTACGAGCTTTCCGCATGAATTCAAGGGCAGCCCGTGCTCTTTGCAGTACGCCTGGAGACTTGCGTTTCCGTCTCGGGTAAGGCGTGCTTTGAGGGAATCTGCGTGATAATAGAAGCCCGCGTGGAGCACACCGCTATTGCGTCCGCTAGCATGCATGCCCAACGCCGGTTCCTTCTCGATGACTATGACGCGAAGGTCAGGGTGCCGCCGGCGAAGCTCGCGCGCGAGGCTCACGCCTACGATCCCGCCGCCTACGACGAGAACATCCGTGGTTTTGGGAAGTTCAGAGACCACAGCCATACATCCTGCTTGGGCCAGGCACTACGCCCTCGTGTGCGAGGTTCGTGTATAACGCAATCAACCGAAGCAGAGCCTGCGCGAACGATCAACGAGCCGTCGCCAGACGGCTAGGTCAACTCCCGCACGAGGACATCGACGATCCGTCCGGCGGCGGCTCCATCCCACCCCTCGATGGAAGTCTCGCGGCGGCCTTCACTCAGAGCTTCGCGTGCGGCGGCAAGAATGGCGTCGCATGTAGACGAGACGAGGCGGTTCGTTCCCTTGGTGCACGTTATGGGGCGCTCGGTATTCGGGCGTACGGTAACACACGGAATCCCGAGGTACGTACTCTCTTCCTGGAGCCCTCCCGAATCGGTCACGACGAGGGCGGCCTCCAGTTGCAACGAGAGCATGTCTAGGTACCCGACGGGGTCGACGAGCTTCACACCGGGTGGAGGCTTGAAACAGAGCTCATCGAGCTTCGACCGCGTGCGTGGATGGACGGGAAAGACCACGGGAACGTCTTTCGCGATCTCTGAAAGCCCTCCCATCACCTCTGCCAGCACTTCCGGATCGTCGACGTTCGAGGGCCGGTGCATCGTCGTCAGCGCGTACGGCTTGCCGGCTACTCCCAGACGTTCCGCCGCTTTCGATTCTCGCGCCCGCGGGAGCGCCCGCACGAGCGTATCGATCATGATGTTGCCGACGAAGTGGATCCGCTCGGCGGGGACGCCCTCCGCCAGCAGATTCTCATCGCCGTCACGTGACGGCGTGAAGAGCCAATCGGAGAGCCGGTCCGTGACGACGCGGTTGATCTCTTCGGGCATCGACCAGTCCCTGCTGCGGAGCCCAGCTTCCACATGACCTACGCGGATGCCCAGCTTGGCCGCCACGAGCGCCGCCGCCACGGTCGAATTTACGTCTCCATAGACAAGTACAGCGTCGGGCCGGACGTCGTCGCAGACGCGCTCGAACCGCTCCATGATCGCCGCGGTCTGCCGCGCATGCGTGTCGGAACCAACCTCGAGATTGCGGTCGGGTTCTTCGATATCGAGGTCGCGAAAGAACGCTTCCGACATCTCGATGTCGTAGTGCTGGCCGGTGTGAACGACCAGGTGCTCGATATCGGGGATGTCGTAGAGGGCCTGCGCAAGCGGGGCGAGCTTCATGAAGTTTGGGCGCGCGCCGACTACCGAGAGAACGCGGCGCGTCAAAAGATCCGCGTGAGACCGAAGATCGTGGCTGGAAGGGTGATGAGGATCGTGAAGGCTCGCAGCGGCGTCTCGAGCCCACTTAACCCGGAGCCAGGCTCCGGCACAAACAGCCGATCTCCCGCACGAATGCCCAATTCGTCGAGCGTCCGACCCTCGATGATCGCCTGGCTCAGCTCTCGGGAGTTCAAGAGACGTTGACCATTTCGCTCCCACACCAGCTCGTCGAGCCTAGCACCAGTACCCAGACCCACCGCCGTGATCACGTCACTGAGGAGCGCGTCCGAAGGAACGGTGCGGAATCCCGGTTGTCCTACAGCTCCTTCAAAAAGCACCCGCACCAAAGTTCGCGTTCGAACGACCGGATCCCGCACGTATTGCGCAATATGGGCCGTCGCCCGTTCCAGGAGCTCGGCCCGCAACACACCGCTCAGCGAGAGACTCCCGATGTCAGGCATCACTATGGCGGGACCGGTCTCGACGGTGAACGTGTCCGATAGCATCTCTTCGCGCTCGACGACGATGAGTATCCGGTCCCCCACCTGAAAATCTCCCCGCTCGAGCCGTGCCTCGATACGCTCCGCTTCGGCGCTGGCGCGGTCCCGTAGGTCTTGGCTATAGGCCGGCGATTCGGCAGAGAGCCGCATGCGCTGGAGCAGCGAGTCGAGACTCTGGCGGCTAGCGTAGCCCCGTCCGGATGGGGCACTGGGTCCCTGTGCCGCGAGCAGAGCGGGCAGCAACAGCGCGAGGAGTACTGCGGGAGTCTGTCTCATACGAGGGAAGCTAACGACGCCGACCCTCAGTCACGATCGCGCGCCGGCTGCAGGAGTGGGCCGTCCTCCGCCGCCAGCCCAAAGCGGGCGAGCTGGGAGAGCTTTGCCAGAAGCGCCGAGGTCGTATCCGCGTGACTCAGAGATGCACCGCATGCCTCACACACCCGGTCGCCCCAATCGCGCTCGGGCGAGCCCTTGGAGCCGACGGCATTCGACGTTTCCTTGCAACGCAAGCAGATCATGCGCGTTTCACCTCTCGGCACTCCTGTGGAACATCTTCTGTCAGATCTCGTTTTCAAGTTTAGGGCCTTCATCCGCCTCGCACTGACGGATTGCGCTAAAGCGTGGCAGCGTAAAGCGTTGGACGTGGCAGATCCGGGGCCGGGCACCGGTCCCGGGCCCATGAAGAGGCGCGAGACGTTGCGTGATAGCGGCATCACCGTCCGAGCGTGTGGGTCCAGCGCACCACGGACGTGGCCGCCGGCCGGAGATAACTCCCAGCGTGAGGTGATGTTTTGGAGATGCGAGGGAAAGGGCACGACTCGTGCAACCCGAGCCACGAGTTCGAGACGTCTACGATGGCGGGCCCGAGGCCCTCATGACGGGACGCCTCAGCCCGACGGCCTCTCGGGAGCACATCATGCCGGCAGGACGCTGGCACGGGCGCGCGCCGCTCGTGCTTATGATCAACGATCAGGAGTGGTCCACGCGATCGCTCGAGACGATCCTGGGACCCAACGGGTACGCGATCCTGCGAGCGTACACGGGGCGGCTGGGCCTGGAGCGCGCGCGGAAAGCGCAACCGGACATGATCCTGCTCGACGAGAGCCTACCGGACATGAGCGGCCTTGAGCTCTGTCTAGCATTGCGCGACGATCCCTCCACTCGCCCCGGCACGCCGCTCATCATGACCACCTCCGGTCGCCCGACCCGCCAACAGCGTCTCGCCGCCCTAAGGGCAGGCGCCTGGGATTTCATGGGGCATCCGCTTGACGCCGAAGAACTGATCCTCCGCCTCGACACCTATGTCGGTTCGAAGTTGGCCGCCGACCGGGCGTGGGAAGAAGGGCTGCTCGATCGCCTCACCGGCCTCTACAACCTGCAGGGACTCGCGCGCCGGGCGCGGGAGCTGGGATCGCAGGCCACGCGCCGGCACGACCCGCTCGCATGTGTGGTCTTTCGCATCGAGCTGCCGGAGGAAGCCCTCGACGACGACGGGACGCTCGAGGAGTCTGCCGCGCGGCTAGCGGGTCTCCTTCGCGATTCCGGGCGCGCGTCCGATGCCGTCGGCCGGGTCGGAAACTTCGAGTTCGCGGTCTATGCCCCAGGTACGAACTCCGATGGGGCCGCGAGGCTCGCCGAGCGGATAGGCGACGCGCTGAGCGAAAAAGACGTCTTGCAGAACGGCTCCAGCCTGCGGGTGGGGTACCACGGCGTTGAGGACTTTGAAGCGGCCCACGTGGAACCGCTCGACCTCATGATCCACGCTACCGACGCTCTGCGTAAGGGAAGGCGTGAGAGCGGGCCGACGGAGTGGCTGCACCAATTCCAGTCAAACGCTGTGAGATCCTGACGGAGTGCGCGGTTGTAGGGCGCACTGCGTGCGCCCCTATAAACGCCCACGCAGTGCGCCCCGACAACCCCGCCCCGCACCTCAGCCCGACGCCACCTCCCGCAACGCCCGTCTTCCCGGCTTCTCCTCCACCTCGCCACGCTCTTCTTCCAGCTCGTAGCCCCGAGTGTAATACTGGTATCCATAGTACCGGTATTGGCCGTTGGCCCGGATATCGTTGAGCACGGCGCCGAGCACCCGGATGGGATAGCGCTCCAGCATATCGAGCTTGGCCTCGGCGAGTTGGCGGTCGGTAACGCCAGTACGCAGCACGAGCAACAGGTTGCCGGTCAATGTCGCCAGCACGAGCGGATCGATCCCGGCGCCGAGGGGCGGGCTGTCGATGATAATCACTCCGTAGCGCACCCGAAGACTGACCATGAGCTGCGACATGGGCCCCGAGCCCAGCAGTTCCGGGGCAGACTGCATGCGGGTGCCCCCGCCGATGAACCCGAGATCGGGGTAGCTCGTGCTCTGGACGATCTCTTCTTCCGACGCGTCACCGTTCAGATAGTCGGTGAGTCCCGGTTTTCGACTCGCGCCCATCAGGCGGTGTTGCTCCCCACGGCGCACGTCACCATCGATGAGAAGTGTCCGATGCCCCGCGTCAGCAAACGCCAGAGCCAGATTCGCTGCGAGGAACGACTTACCGTCGCCCGGCCCGGGGCTCGAGATCGTGACGACTAGCGGCCCCGCTGCTCCGTGAGCGTGCGCAAGCGCAAGTCGTATCCCGCGCAGCGACTCGACCACCGGGATTGCATCCGGGCCCTCTAGCGCACCCTTGCGTGTCTTGACGTGCGGGACTGCCCCGAGAATGGGAAGGCCAAGGTCGTCGCTCACCTGCTCGGGGTAGCGCAGCTTGCGGTCAATGCGATCGAGGAGGATAGCGCCAGCGACGGCGGCCCCAAAGGCGCCGAGCACGGCCATCAAGAGCATGCGCTTGGCCTGGTCGCGCAAGGGCCGACGTGGCACGATCGCTCGGTCCAGGATCGAGATGTCAGGAACGGAGCTGGCCTCGGCCAGGCGGGCTTCCTCGAAGCCACTCTGGAGTCTCGTGTACAGAGCTTCTGCTATCGTCACATCGCGGCGGAGGCGCGCCTCCTCGATCGAGCGGGTGGGAATCTCGCGCAGCTCGTCCGAGGCTGACGCAATCCGCGTATCGATCTCGTTCTCCCGAATGCGCATTTCCGCGATCAGCCCGCGCACCAGGGCGGGAATAGTCCGTCGCTGCAAATCGACGATCTGAGAGCGGGCCCGCCGCACCTCGGGGTTCGCCTCGGTGTACCGGTAGAGAAGCGCGCGCAGACTCGACCGCGCTTCTCCCAGCTCGCCGATCGCCTGGGAAAGATCCGCGGAACCTTGCGCGGCACTTATGACCATGAGCGCTTCGACCGATACCCCAGAATCCGCGTCGGCCAGCGCGCGCTCCAGCGCGACGCGATCCTGACCGAGCTGGTCGCGCTCCACGCGCATGGCGAAAAAGTTCGACATGACGGGACCCCGCGTCAGCTCGATGCCCCCAGCCAAAGGCGTTCCGCGCTCCGACGGCAGCGTGATCGTGGCGACGCGGAAGTCCTCCAGCTCTACTTCCGCCCCCTGGAGATTCGCTGCCGCGACCTGGAGCTGTTCACCCACAATCTTCCGCTGCTCCGTGAGTTTTTGCCGTTTGAGTTCGGCCGCGACCTCGACGAAGCGCTCGGCCGTCGCGTTCACCGCATAGGCGATCGTCGATGGCTCCGTCCCCGACAACTCCAACCGCAGGAAACTGCCATCCCGGTCGATGATCGTCCTCAGGTCCTGGCCCAACTGCAGGGCCGCGTCCCGCGGGGTGACGACCGAGAACCGGACCTTGATGCCGGGGGTCAAGACCTCTGAAGAGGGCTGCCAACTGAAGCCAATCTGCCGGCCAATCGAATCTCCCGCGTCCCCTCGATCGACGACCGACCCTTCCGCGGTGAGAAGCGTGAAGCGCTTCCCCGCAGCATCGATAAGCAGCTCGTAGTCACCCGGAGCGAATCTGTCCTGCAACGCGAGGCTCGAGAACACCGATGAATCCTTGGCCTGTGAGTACGAAACGAAGAGGTGTTGACGACGCACGACCTCATCGAGCACGACATACGACCGCAGCAGATTCACCCAGCCCTGCGTCTCGAGCAGCTGCGCCGACCGGATAGGACCTCCCCCGCCGCGCTGCTGAGCCTGAATCCAGAGGGCTGCCTGCGCGATGTATTGGGGCTTGACCAACTTGGTCGCCCCAATACCGCCAGCTAGACCAAGCGCGGTCACAGCGAGTATGAGCCACTTGTACCGAAGGACCGCCGCGATATAACGCCGCCAGTGTACGCCCTCTTCGCCTGGCTCGTGTGCGCGCGCCACCGGGTATGACTCGCTCCATTGGGGAGCGACGGCCTGCTGCGGTTCACGACTGGAAGGCGTCGGCAGGTTGTCAGGCATTCGTCCAGGTCACCTCTATTGCTCGGTCAGCCCGCAAAGGGGCGCAGTGAATAAGGTACACCGGTGCCGCTTGCAATATCCCGGCCCGGTGCTGGCCTCATCCACGCAGGCCTAGGAAAGATCTAGGCTTGTCGGGATCACGCATCCACTCCTTTGCGCTAAGGGTTCCCTTAGCGGGGTGATGGATTCTCGCGACAATCCGGGTGTGTTGCATGATGCCAACACCGGGGCATTCTGCCTCCGGGCCCATGTTGCGGACCCGCCTCACCGTCTCTTGACAGACCTCCCAAGGCCTTGTATTTCAAGCCTCTCCATAACCTGCCGCTCGAATCCAGCAGTGCGGCCTGATCTCTGCGTCCCGGAGGCAACGATCAAACCTAAGCCCCTACGCCGGACCTCCCGCCGTGGGTGGCTCCGTCGAGACCCCGGACGAAGGATCGAGCGTATGTCCATTGTCGAGCGCGACGCCAGCTCTTTGCCAGGGACCGCCACCGCCGGCCGGCCTCTGGAGGAGATCCCAAGCCCGGATGGGGCGCAACTCGATCCCGAGGTGCGGGCTTCTCTGCGGGTCCTCACGATCGACGACGAGCGCACCCTCCGGGAAAGCTGCAAGATGTTCCTCGAGAGTGAAGGGTACCGGGTCGAGACATCCGGCCGCGGTGAGGAAGCGCTCGATCTCCTCAAGCGGCGGGTCTACGATATTGTCCTGATCGACCTCCATATGTCCGGGGTCAACGGGATGGAGCTGCTGGAGACCTCGCTCAAGAAGAACCCGGACACGGTCGCGATAATCATGACGGGCAATGCGAGCGTGGCGTCGAGCGTCGAGGCTCTCCGGGCCGGCGCCTGGGACTACCTTCCTAAACCATTCTCGGCCACGCACTTACAGGTCTTGATTGGCCGCGCGGCCCACACCGTGGCCATCATGCGCGAGTCGCAGGAGCTGGAGGCCGCCTCCCGGCGTCAGCATGGGCACAGTGACAAGATCACGGTCCTCGGCAAAGCGCCTGCGTTCCAGGCCGCCATCGAGTTGGCACGGAAGGTCGCTCGGACCGATGCTTCGGTCTTCATTACTGGTGAGAGCGGGACGGGGAAGGAGCTGTTCGCGCAGTTCATTCATCAGCACAGCCGGCGCAACAGCCGTCAGATGGTGGCCCTGAACTGCGCGGCACTCCCGGAGGCCCTGCTCGAGTCGGAGATGTTCGGACACCGCAAGGGTGCCTTCACGGGCGCGGTACGCGATAAGGCCGGCCTGCTCGAGGTCGCTAACGGCGGGACGATGTTCCTGGATGAATTGGCGGAGATGTCCAAGCCCATTCAGGCCAAGCTCTTACGAGTCATTCAGGATGGGGTGGTGCGGCGCGTAGGAAGTGAAACCAACGACGCCGTCGTAAACGTACGGTTCATCTCCGCGACCAATCAGGACCCGGACGAGGCCACCAAGGCGGGCATTCTGCGGGAAGACCTGTACTACCGGCTTCGCGTGGTCCCCATCCGCATCCCGCCCCTGCGGGAGCGGCCGGAAGACATCCCTCTGTTGGCAAACCATTTCCTGCGTCATTATTGGACGCGTCACCGCAGTAGGACCGAGGCGCAGCCGACGTTTTCTGACGCCGCCATACGGGCACTCAAGAGCTACCGCTGGCGCGGGAACGTGCGGGAGTTGCAGAACGTGCTCGAGCATGCGGTCGTGCTGCTCGAGCCTGGCACGCCGATCAATCCGGGCGATATTCCGTTCATCGACAGCGCCATGCGGACGGCGGGCGAGCCGGCGACCGCGAACTGCCTGTCTGTGGCGACCGAGGCCAGCCCTGACGAGACGTATCACGATGCCCGCGATCGGATCCTGGCCGAGTTCGAGCTGGGCTACCTCACGCGCCTGGTCCAGCGGGCCGGCGGTAACATGTCGAAGGCGGCCCGCATTGCCGGCGTCGATCGCACCACGTTGTATCGCATCATGGAAAAGCACAGCCTCCAGCGAGAGACGATTATGGTCGAGGCTGAGTGACACGAACCCGGTTGCGGAGCCCGCCGCGCGACGTGGCTAGACCGTACGTCCCTTCCCCGGCGGCGGACGACCCGTTGGCACAAATCGATTGTCCCCGTCTTCGGTCGGCAGCGAGTGCTGTGAGTGAGGCGTTTCGCAACGAGCACGGCGATGCAATCGACCGCGATGAGGTAGGTCGGGTTGCGGCGGCGCTGGCCGCACGAGTTGCGGAGTTGTCGTCTGGACAAGAGCCCGGGGGCGAGATCGAGAAGAGCCTGCGGCAGTCGCTGGGCCGGTACCTGCTCGAACGCCTGCGCGGAGAAAGCGTGCGGACGTGGAGCGGCGACGGTGACGTCGCCGCCAATGAAATGCTCCAGGTACTCAACGCGTTTGAGCGGGTGCGAGCGGAGATGGAACCGGACTGGTCGGATCACTTCACGAGTCGGCTGACCGGCCCCGGGGCGCTCGATCTGGTGGTCGAAGTGGCACACGACCTACGGTCCCCGCTCACGTCTATTCTGTTTCTCGCCGAGACACTCCAGCGGGGGCAGAGCGGCCTCGTCAACGATGTGCAGCGGCGGCAGCTGGGGTTGATCTACGGCGCCGCACTGGGATTGAGCGGGGTCACCAGCGACGTGATCGAACTGGCCCGTGGCGGTGAGCGGTTGGTGGATCAAGATCAGGCACCGTTCTCTATTGCCGAGACCCTGGAGTCGGTGCGCGACATCGTTGAGCCCATCGCCGAGGAGAAGGGGCTCGAAGTCAAGATCGTGATCCCGGAGGGCGATCGGCGGCTGGGCCATCCGTTGGCTCTGAGCCGGGTACTACTCAACCTCACCACGAACGCTCTGAAGTTCACCGATGAGGGATGGGTCGAGATCATTGCGACCCCTGTGGAACACCATCTCACCCAGTTCGCGGTGCGGGACACCGGTCGGGGCATCCCGGCAGAGGCACTCGAGAGTCTCTATCTCCCGTTCCGCCGGACGGCTGCCCGTGGTGACTATTGCTTTTCGGGAACGGGTCTCGGACTCGCGATTTGTCGGAAGCTGGTCGAGGCCATGGGGTCAGAACTCGAAGTCGAGACCCAGCCGGATTGGGGCACGCGGTTCCACTTCACCGTCGCACTCCCCCCTGCTCCGCTGCTCTAGGCATCCCGTTGTCCACCTGATGTAGCGTCGCACCGACAAGAGCCGTCAGCCCACCACGCCGTCGCGCGCCCCCCACAAGGCGCGCCGTATCGTAAACACAAGCGAATAAACGGGTTGTGACAAGCGACCCGCCCACCTTGGCATTGCACGCCACTTGCACCCCAGCGCCCCCGGCAGGGATGCACCCTGCCGAGTCAGTCGGCGTTCACGACCCTCTAACTACGGGAATCAAGTGACATCAGTACCATTACGTTATGAACTGAACGAACTCGCGCGTCCGCGCGGCGCTGAAGGCTCTGGCGACGTCGGGCGGCGCATCATCAACGTAGGCGTAGCGGCAATCGGACTCGCGCTGGCCGCTCCTCTAATCGTTTTGGTCGCTGTACTCGTTAAGGTCACGTCGAAGGGACCGATTCTCTTCTCCCAGACCCGTATCGGGCTTGACCGTCGCGGGAGCCGCGACCGTCAGGGCCGGGTGTCCCGACGTGCTGGGGATCTCGGCGGCAAGCCGTTCAAGATCTACAAGTTCCGTACGATGCTTGGGGGGCAGCCAGCGGATGCTCAGGTCTGGGCCTCGCCGGACGACCCACGTGTCACACCCCTTGGCCGTACGTTACGCAGGTATCGTCTCGATGAATTGCCGCAACTGTGGAACGTGATGCTGGGAGATATGAACATCGTGGGACCTCGGCCGGAACAGCCTTACATCTTTTCGCAGCTTCGCGAGGAGATTGACGGCTACCACGATCGGCAGCGGGTTCGCCCGGGTATCACCGGCTGGGCACAGGTCAACCAGCATTACGATACGTCAGTGGACGACGTCAAGCGCAAAGTCGCATATGATCTGGAGTACATCTCTCGCCGGTCCAGCGCCGAGGATCTGAGGATCATGGCTATGACCGTTCCGGTCATGATTGGTCGCAAAGGAGCGTGGTGAAGCTAAGGCGTCTTCCGACCCGGCTCGACTGGCTGAGCGCCGAGCGCACAAGACAGGCGGTTCCGATTGTTGGGACCGCCGTCGCCTTTTTGGTCCTGTTCTGGGCTCCCGCGACGACGCTCGTTCGGGACTGGTGGATGGACCCAGACGCCGGACACGGTCTCCTCCTCGCCCCGGTCGCGGTGTGGCTGGCGTGGAAGCGTGGGATCACGACCGAAACGCGACCCGCGGTAGCGCTTGCCCTGATAACACTGACAGCCGCCATAGTATTGCGGTATATGTCTGGGTTAGCGGCGGAGCTTTACACGATGCGCATCTCCATGCTCCTGGCGGTGGCCGCCCTCATCATCTACCAGTGGGGTTGGCGACAGGTCACGCGCTGGTGGCTGCCCGCCGCTCTCATTGCGCTTTCGATTCCCCTACCTGATATCGTCACGGGCACGCTGGCTTTTCCCCTCCAGCTAACCGCGTCCAAGTGGGGTGCGACGTTGCTGGAGTGGCGCCATGTGCCGGTCAACCTCGCGGGCAACGTAATCCACCTTCCCGGCCAGTCGTTGTTCGTCACTGAGGCGTGTAGCGGCCTGCGGTCGCTCACGGCCTTGACTGCTCTCGGGCTTCTCATTGGCGGGCTCTTCCTCACAACTACGTGGGGACGCGCACTTGCTCTGGCCGCATCGATCCCGGTGGCAATGGTGCTCAATGCAGTCCGTATCTTCGTCACGGGCTTTCTGGTCTATTTCGTGAATCCCGAACTCGGCGAGGGCCTCATGCACTACACCGAGGGCTGGACAATCTTCATCGTCGCGTTCGGCATCCTCGGCACACTCGCGTGGGCGGTTCGCCTCGCCGAGCGACGGCTACGCCCGCAGGTGCTGTCACCATGAGGCGCCTTACTCCGTGGGCGCCACTGCTACTGTTGAGCGCCGGCGCAATCTTTACCGTGGGCGTAAATACCCAGCGCGCTCTCGACCTTCGGACACCGCTGGACCAGGCACTCCCCACGAACATTGGCGGAATGCCGTCCGATGATCTCACCATAGACGCTGCGCAACTCGCGGTCGCCGGGGTCGACAGCTACCTGCTCCGGTCGTTCACTCAGCCTGACTCCGCAGGCCTGTCAGCCACGTTGTACGTGGGCTACTACCGAGAGCAAACCCAGGGACGGACTATTCATTCGCCCAAGAACTGCCTTCCGGGTGCAGGATGGGAAGCACTCGAAGCGCGCCGAGTCGCGCTTACCACGGCCGCTGGATCTGTCACAGTGAACCGGTACCTCATCAAGAACGGCGCGCAAACGGCCCTCGTGTTGTACTGGTATCAGGGGCGAGGGCGAGTCCAGGCTAACGAGTATGTCGTCAAGCTCGACCTGCTGCGTGACGCCGCGCTACGGCAACGTAGTGAAGAGGCGCTGGTGCGTATTGTGGTTCCGGTGCGCGGCTCCGAGACCGAGGCGCAGGAATTGGCGGAGAGCATAGCGCGGGAAACGGTGCCTGCCCTCGCCCAAGCTCTCCCGCTATAAGGCGCCACCGGCTGCGCGTCAACGGCGCCCCTCTGATACTCCGCCGCCAAACCCTTCGAACAAAGAACCCACTGGCCGAGAGACGGGCGCTCAAGAAAGACCATCACGTTAGGATACGTGTGATGCGAACGAACGATGGCAAAGTCGGGCTTAGGCAAACATCGCCCGACGCATGGGCCTTGTTCTGGTTGCTTCTTCTCGAATTCACGATACTCCTCATCGCTCTTGCGCTCTACAAGAAGGGGGAGCAAGGAGCCGCCACGTTCGCTGCCAGTCCCGCCGGCCGCGTGTCTTTGGGCGCTCTGATCATTGCGGCTGTTTCCGTTGTTGGGATTCGAACCCGCTACCGTGTGAGCCGCATAAAGATGTCCTCGCGGTTTGGGATGGCTGTAATCATGAACACGCTGATCCTCGTAACCGGCGCGCTTGTGGGTGAAGGAACGCTGCGCTTGTTGGCGGGGCCAGGTGTGGACGGACCGGAGGTGCGGGGCATGGCCTTGCTACCGTTGGATTGGAAGGCGGTCGCTGCTCATCGCCGATCCGCCTGGAGCCAAGCACAGGCGACGGGCTCGTACCTCGTGCATGACAGTCTGCTTGGCTGGACGATTGCAGCGACCCGGACCAGCGTCGACAGTATGTATTTCTCCAGCGCGGAGGGCCTCCGCAGTATCCGATCTGGGGAGCAGCTAGGATCGACGAGTGCAAAGCAACGCATCGCTCTGGTCGGCGACTCGTTTACGTTCGGGCTAGAGGTCTCTTACGAGGACACCTGGGGCGCGGTCCTCCAGAATGAGTTGGGCCCGGACGTCCAGGTCCTCAACTTCGGCGTCAACGGGTACGGTGTTGACCAAGCGTACTTGAGGTATGCGCGCGACGTACGGTCGTGGAAACCGGACATCGTCATATTCGGAATCATCGATCACGATCTCGTCCGCACGCTCTCTGTCTACAGCTTCCTGCTTTTTCCGGAATCTGGCCTGCCGTTCGCAAAGCCTCGGTTTAGGACGGTGGATGACCAACTCCAGCTCCTCAACGTCCCCGTCCCGACACCCGAAAGCATCTTCGCCGCCGCCCGGATCGATTCCTTGCCGTACTTGGACTACGACGTGAGCTACAATCCTGCGGCATGGGGAAGCGCGTACCTACGTCACTCGTACCTCGCGCGCTTCATCATCTCGCGATTCCCCCGCTGGCGCGTCCCGGACGAACGCTGGTCCGATGAAGCCGCGATGTCGATCAATCGGGCCGTTATTCGATCGTTCATTGAAGACGTTACCGGAGATGGAGCGGTACCGATGCTCGTATACCTTCCGACGCGCTCATACTTCGACCCGACGATGGCTGAGTGGTCGGGTGAAAGCGGAAGCAGGGCGCTGAGACTATTGAAGAGTACGGGATTGGCGTACCAAGACATGAGTGCTTGTGTAGGCCAGCTTGCCGCAGACGAACGTTTCCTGACAAGACACTACTCGCCCGAGGCAAACGTGGCGGTTGCGCGCTGTCTGCACCAACCTATCCTAGAGGCCTTGACCCACTAACAGGACGCGCCGATCTAGCGGGAGAAAGGGAGCGCCGTTACTCTCTCCCACTGCCCGCCCGTCATTTCGGACGTTCAGGCACGTGCTGCTAGCCAGCATAGACACCGGGCGGCGTGATACGAATACATCTCCCGAACGACGCGAAAACCGTCGGCGTGGCTATCGAGGGCCCGCCAGATGATGTTCTGATCCTCGTCGACGAACGACTCGGAGAGTTCGTTGTCCCCAAAGAGCCACGCGACACCGCGCGATACGTTGTCTCGGAACAGTGCGGGTGCGCTCTCCGTTCCCAACAACTCGAGGGCCATTGGGACCGAAGCGTCCTGTGCCACTGAGTAGACTGGGTACCGGTCAACTACCTGCGCACGGGCAGCATCGTATGACCACCACCATTGTCCCAACGGCCCCTGCAGCCTGCACAGTACTTCGGCGCAGCGACCCGCGCGGTCCGCGGCGTCGGCAACGCCGAAGACGTTCCCGTACAGAGCCAATGCGTGGATCGCGGATGCCTGCGCGGGCAGGGTCGTCACGGCTTCCCGTCTGCGGAGCAGGCCGGTTCGTGCTCCCGAAGTGCGGAATAGCCCGGTCTTAGTTGCCTGAATGGCGCTGACGCGCCCATAAAGCCCATGCGCGAGGGTCGCTAGCCTCTCCAGGTCCGGAGCCTTGCGAAGGGCGTGACAGCAGGCTGCAAGTGCCCAGCCGAGATACATCGTTTCGGACGCCTTGGCGGGTAGCCGCTGAATGAGAATGTCGCCGAGTTCGCTGCCTCTGGTCCCGTCTCCGAGCGCGTCGGCCCAGAGAAGAAGCGACACATCCGGATACTCCAGCTCTGGGAGGTACTGACTGATCAGCCGCTCGAGCAATGCATCTGGATCCAGGGGGCACGGGAATCCGCGGCGGCGGACGACATACATGCTCTTCACGACCTCCGCAGTATTCCTGGGACTCGGCTCCGAGAGTACGGACACACCACTCGCGTCTGAGGTGAGTCGGCGACTTAGAATCCCGGAGTCGGGCAAGAGGAAACGCTCGATGCTCGCGAGGCTGACCCGCCAGAGGATCGCTTCCCGGGAATCCAGACTCGGCGGGTGATCTGCCACTGCCATGTTACGAGACCGTCACCCTATTCTCCGCTCCCGCGGTCGACCAGGCGCGTCAGCCGCTCGTACAGGCCGGCAGGCGAGGTCTCCCACGCTTTCCGGGCCACACGCCGCAACATCGACTGCTGGCCACGAGCCTTTTCGAGTCGTCGCGTGTGCGGATTGCGACTACCGACGGAGACGTGCTTTCCCTTTCCGTCTAGGATCGCCGCGCTGACTTCGTCGAAGACGTGCAGTGACTCATCGATATCGTCATCACAAATGTTGAGCGGCGGAAGAATGCGAAATATGGTACCTCCGTGGATCGACTTGAGGTGCACACCGCCTTCCCGACACATGTTCTCGAACTGGACCCCGACTTCTCCGCGCGAAAGACCCAGATCCGGGATCTCCTGGCTGTCAACGCCGATCATGAGTCCTCGCCCCCGCACGTTGCCGAGGACGCCGTACTTCGCGGAGAGGCCGCGCATGCCATCCATGAGTCGGTCGCCCGCACGCTTGGCGTGCGCAATCAGATCCTCTTTGCGGATGATGTCGATGACGGCAGACACGGCAACGGCCGCCACGGGATCCGACTGGTGGCTGCTGAAATTGCCAAATTCGCCCAGAATGTTGTCGGCGATCTCTTCCGTAACCGTAACGCCTGCCGCGGGGAAACCACCCCCTGCCCCCTTTGAGAAAACCAGAATGTCGGGGGTTACACCGTCCGCTTCCATCCCGAACCATGTTCCCGTGCGGGCCATCCCGGTCTGCGCCTCGTCGGCGATGATCAGGGCGCCGAGATGATCTGCCAACGCCCGTAGGTGTCTGAAGTATCCGGGTGGTGGGACAATCATCCCGCCCGAGGAGAGAATGGGCTCGACTACGAAGGCCGCGACATCGTCACCGCAATGCGCTTCGATGAACTTGCCCGACACGGACAGACACGACACCTCGCACGCTGGGAACTCGGTCGTGAGCGGGCACTGCGCGCAATGCGGTGCGAGGATCTTGACCGCCCCTGGTACGGCGAAACTCGCGTCCCGACTGCTGCCCCCAACAGCGATCGTGGCGAGCGTGAGCCCCGCGTACCCGCGATCGAAACCGACGATGCCGCGCTTACCTGTGAATAGCTTCGCGATGCGAAACGCGCATTCGTTGGCCTCGGCACCCGTGGAAAGGAAGATGGTCTTCTTCAACCCTTCCGGCGTGACCTCCGCCATCTTGGCGGAAGCCTCGAGGACCGGCGTGCTGAGAAATCCCGTTCCGTGATGCAGAAGCTCTTCGGTCTGTGCGACGACCCGACGGATGAGCTCGGGGTGATTGTGCCCGAGTATCGAGCAGATCTGCCCCGCCTCCAGATCGATCAGCACGTTCCCATCGGCATCGATGATCCGCGAGCCGCGAGCCTTCACAAGCACACGATCCTGATACGCCGTCGCCATGAGGACGAACTGTCCGTACCGGTCCCAGAGTCGAAGGCTCTCATTCATGTCGGGCATGGACAAACTTTCTGCGCGACGCGCTGGCGACTCGCGCGAGCCGACCACCCATGCGCCGAAGGATCGCACGGGGAATCCCCCCAATTCGAGTCACCACGTAGGCAAGAAACGGGCGTGGGTCCCCGGGGTCAAACAGCGTGAACACCCTCGTACCAACCACCGAACGGACGATCATGGCGATCGTACGCACGCGGGTCCGGTGCTCGGCACGTCGTTCTTCCCACAGGGCTTTCACGTTGTATTCGACGTCAACCCAACGGCGTCGGTTGACCTGGCGCGGCGGCTTCGAGTCCACAGCAATCCGGACGGTGTCGTAGTAGCCCAGTACGGGCAGGTCCACACCGTTCGCAATCGCGCAGGCGACGTTGTAGTCCGTCCGCCCGACCGTCATCTCGATCAGGTAGAACGCTCCGGTGGCGTCCCGCCTAAACTCCGTCGAGCCAAATCCGCGATATTCTGACTGCTCCAAAATTCGCAGGCTCTCCTCCAGCACGAACTCTTCATTGCACCCCTCGGATTCCACGGCGATCCCGGTTCCGCGTGGGAACTGTCGCAGCTTCCGACCGACGAACACCCCACGCGGACGCCCATCGCGACCGATGTACGCGTAGCAAAAGTACACATCCCCGTCACGGCCTCCAATCCACTCCTGCACGATGAAGTCACCCCCGTGCTGCGATGCACGCGAGTACAGCGCTGTCAGCTCATGGGGCGAACGCGCGATGGCCGCCTTGAATGCGTCGAGCCGCAGCGCCGGCTTGAGGATACATGGGTATCCCACCGTGTCACCAATGGCCGCCACCGCGTCCGCCCGATCTAGCTGGACCGTTCGTGGATGTCGCACGCCGATCGCCCGAAGGTGCTTCGCAAGCCGAGCCTTGTGCAGGAGCTGAGTGACAATCGTCTCCGTTGGGAGAACGAAGTCGTAGTATTCCCGCAGGGCCTCGCGGCGCGCCGACACGAGCGGCACCGTGCGGTCGCGCGTAAGGAACAGAGCGGCCCGTTTGCCTGCTCGCCGTCCACGATCTACCAGGAAATCGATGAGGCCTTCGTCCGCCAGACTCGGCACCCGGTGCAAACGCTGGCAGTAGCGGCTATGCCGGTGAGGGAACCCCGCATCCGTTTCCACCGCATCGACCGCGATACCGCGCCTCCCCAGTGAGCGCGCGATGGCGAGTCCGTGCACGCCGAGGCCGAGCAGCAGCGCGGCACGATCGCCCGCGGACCGGCCGGCACCCACGTCACGACCCACGCGAGACTGCCTCGCGCCGTGTCGGTTCCCAGATGGGATTCAACTCGCCACGCATCGCCTTGATCCATGCGAAGATGCCGGCGGTAAGTCCCCACACGACATAGCTCGGGATCGCGAGCGCGCGCGGCATCGGCCTCGACTCTGGCCAGAACCACCCACCGATGGCGAGGAGCCAGATGAGCCCGACGGCCAGCGCGACCGGTGGAACCGCACCCATTCCCGCGGCGATCCACGTAGTCGCGGCAACCCCGATTGCCACCGCCCAGGGGCCGAGCCATCGCGCGAGTTTGTGGCTGATCAACTTCAAGGCGAATCCGCCGTATCGCCACGGATGCATCAGGGCCCGCTTGTACCATAGAGTCTCGAGGCCCCTAGTCATCGTCCGCACCTTCCGTCGGAACTCCCGTCGCAAGGAGCCCGCGCGCGGCACGTAGCAGATGGCATCGTTTACCGACACCGTGCGGAACCCGTGCTCGCGCGCGATCAGTGCCGCCGCGAAGTCCCTGCTCAAGGCCGAGGGGACGAGCTTCATGTGCAGTTCCCGCCGAATGGCGTAGAGACAACCGGACGCCCCGACGATGCCGCCAAGACGAGTCTCGAGACCGCGCACCCACATCTCGTAGCCGACGTAATTCGACTCGCCGGCGGTCGCGTCCTCGCTGTGACTCGACACGCTCACATCGCGCGCCGACGCGACCCCAACCTGCGGATCGCGAAACGCCGCGACGAGAGGTTTCAGCGCGGTAGGGGCGATGCGAACTGACGCGTCGGTGTTGACAATGATTTCCCCCTTCAGACGCTCGCGCGCCGCGTTCTCCGCGCCGGTCTTTCCGCTCCGCGTCGGCACGCGCAGCAGTTCTACACCGCGATCCGCGTACCCGCGAACGACCTCGTCGGTCCCATCCGTAGAAGCATCCGACACGACCATGATCTGCCGGCGGTCGGCCGGGTAGTCCGCTTCCAGCAATCGGTCGAGGGTCTCCCCGATCGCGTGTTCCTCGTTGTACGCGGGAATCGTGATGCTGATGGTTGGCCACGCCGCAGCCGCAGGGCCGCCCGGTATTGGATCGGTGCGTCGCGTCGCCAGCACGCGGAGTATCAGCGGGTAGCCCACATATGGGTACAACGCGACCGCGACCGCGACCACCAGCACTACTGCGGCGAGGTTCATTCGGTCGCCTGGCCCACGAGCCCCAAGTAGACCTCGTCATAGCGGTCCAGCCAGGGCTCAACCGAGAACTCACGGTCGAGACGCTCGCGCGCGGCGTCCGCCCGCCGGCGCGCCCCCGCGAGATCGGTCAGCGCCTCTCCCATCCCCTCGGCAAGACGCGCCGCGTGAGGGGGAACCAGCACAGCCTCGGTCGCCGAAACGACATCCGGGACGCCCCCCACCTGCGTCGCGACGATCGGCACTTCCGCCGCCATTGCTTCGAACAACACCATCGGTGTCCCTTCCGTCCGGGAACTCAGCACAAATAGATCGAAAGCCGACATCAACCGCCCTGCCGCGTCACGGGCCCCACACCACCTGATACGGTCCGACACACCGAGTTGGCTCGCCTGGGTCCTGAGCGCGTCCCCCTCGCGGCCCTCACCGACGATCACCAAGGTCCCTTCCCGCCCCGGGAGCAGCGACAGCGCCTCCAGCAGGAGGTCGGGCCCCTTTTCGCGGCTGAGCCGGCCGACCCACCCGATGCATGTTCCGGTCCCATCTAGTCCCAGTTTGCGACGCGCATCCGCCCGGGGAACAGGGGGCGACCCACCATCCCACGCGTTGAGGATGACGTGGATACGCTCCCGTGAAACGCCCCGGTGCGCCAACACCTCGGCTATTGGATGTGACACCGCAACCGCCGCGCCGGCCCGAGCCGCCGCCCGGACCTGCAGCGTTTCATACAACCGGTTCTTCCAGTCACCGCCCGTGAAGCCATGGAGTGTCGTGACGGTGGCAAACCCGGCGCCGCGCGCCACACCAGCATCGAGCACGTCGGTGCGCGCGCCGTGCGTGTGCACGATGTCAGGACAGAACCCGGCGAGGAGCTTACGAGTCTCCGCGCGCTCCCGACAATAACTGCGCGCGCGAAGCGGTACGACATCCACACTTACGCCGCGCTCGGCGAACTCTTGCACCACAGGATTATCGGTCGTACCCTCATCGAGAAATACGAGGATTCGAACGTCGTGCCCACGCCGGTGTTGCCCTGCGCTCAACGATATCACCACCCGCTCGAGTCCACCGATTTCCGCTGGGGCTAGAAGATGCAGAACGCGCACAGCGCCAGGGTGCGTGGCGCGTGGTGTATGTTGCATTCGTGCAACAGGTCACCAATCCCCGGCAGTCTCGCTGCCGGCATAAGTGATTGTCCTACAGGCACATTGACCACCGACGTGGTCCAGACGATGCCAGCCTCACTCTTGCACCCTCCGGGCCGTCGTGCCTTCCCCATCAGCTCGCCGTGACACTCCGCGCACTGCATTGAACGTGGTCGCCAACTGGGCGACGTTTGGCTTCGGTGTGGCGATGAGCTTCTTTTTGTCGCCTTTCATTGTCCATTCGCTCGGCGATGCGAGCTATGGTGTCTGGACGATGCTGGCGTCCATGGTCGGCTACATGGGCCTTCTCGACTTGGGCGTCCGAAGCGCCGTAACGCGTTACGTTGCCCGACACCATGCGCTCGGGCAGGATCGGAAGGCCAGTCGTACCGCGTCGACCGGACTCGCCATCTTCCTGGGCGTGGGCTTCCTCGCGGTCTTAGCCGCAATAATCCTCGCCCTGGCGGTTCCCCAGCGGTTCAACATCCCGCCGCATCTCCTTTCGAGCGCCCGACTCATAATCGTACTTGGCGGGCTCAGCGTTGCCGTAGCGCTCATCTCAGGAGTGTTCGGCGGCCTCATTGCCGCGATGCAGCGATTCGACCGACTCGGCCTCCTAGAAGTATCGGTGGGAGTTTTCCGAGCAGCCCTGGTGGTGGTGACGTTGCGAGCCGGCGGGGGGCTGGTTGCGCTCGCGACCGTTCAGCTTGCAGCCTCTGCCCTCCGCGGGGCTCTCGAGTGGTACACTGCGCGACGCCTTTACCCGGAACTGGAGTTTGCTCTCCGGCACGTTCGGTTGCACCATGTCAGGCGTATCCTGTCGTACAGCGGGTACGCAAGCGTTCTGCACATCACTGCTCAAGTCATGTATGCGGCGGATGCGCTAGTCATCGGCGCCTTTCTGCCCGTCGCGCAGATCACTTTCTTCGCCATCGCGAGCGCCCTGACCGACTACGTGCGGAGCGTCGTCGGGGGCATTTCGCAAACCGTCCCGCCCCGTCTCAGCGCACTAGGTGCTGACACGAGTGCAGTGGCAGACGTGATCCTCCGCATGGGGCGGATCGCTACGCTCGTCACGCTCCCGATCGTGCTGACGTTCGTTCTCCGGGGCGGGACTTTCATTGGCCTCTGGATGGGACCGTCATACCGTGAGGTTGCGGGACGTCTCCTGTGGATTCTCGCGATAGCGATCGGGCCGATGGCAGCTCGCCAAGTCGCCATGGGCGCGGCCTTCGGGGTCAGCCGGCATCGGATTTTCGTCCCGTTCCAGATTGTCGAAGCGGCACTCAACCTGGCGCTCTCCATCTACTGGGTGCGGACACTCGGTCTGGTCGGGGTGGCCTTGGGTACCGTGGTGCCGAACCTTGTGACCTCCTTTCTCGTCTTGCCATGGATCATGCGTCAGACCTTTGGAATCCGCGCCCGCCCTCTGATATGGGAATGGTGGGCCCGTCCAGCTATCTCCCTCGTTCCATTCGCGATTGCGACGTACGTTATCGAGCACGCCTGGGCGGCTCCGAACCTGGTGGTGTACTTCGGTCAGGTCGCCCTTGCGCTCGCCATCGCGGCTCCCGGGATCTGGTTCGTTGGCCTATCGAGCGCCGAACGCGCGGTCAGCCGGCGCGTAATTCCCTTCCGGGCGTTGTCCGCGCCAGACAAGTCCGGACGATAGTCCGAAGCCTCCGTTGTGGCCCGCTGCGACAGATCCCAAACCGGTCCAAACGTGCGGTTTGTCACAAAGAGGAGGCCGGCCAGGGAGTCCCCGTTCGCCGGTGCTTGGCCTCACTTTTGCAAATAAGGGACGTGCGGGCAAGCACAGGGCGTCGCCGACGCAGCTCTCCCACAATTTGGATTTCGTCGCCGTCGTTGCCGATCATGAGAAGAGAATACGGACACCGTCTTGTGGGTGATCCGAGCGGGAGGATATAGGATGAGCGCAGCGGTTCCCATCACCGTCGGACTCCCGGTCTACAATCGGGAGAAATACATTGAGACATCGCTCGACTCTCTGCTCGGTCAGACCTTCGGCGATTTCGAACTCGTGATCAGCGACAACGCCTCAACCGACCGGACCGACGAGATCTGTAAGGACTACGCGGCGCGGGACCCCCGAATTCGATACTACCGAAACGCGGAAAACCAGGGTGCCAACCGCAACTTCAACCGCGTCTTCGAGCTTGCACGAGGGAAGTACCTGAAGTGGTGCACGTCGGACGACTACTGGGCACCGGACATGCTCGAGAAGACGTTGCCGATCATGGAAGAGCACCAGGACGTTGTTCTGTGCTACCCCAAGACAACTGTATGCGACGCGGATGGCATGCCGCGGGAGCCGTACGAGGATAATCTCCACCTCATGCAGGACAATCCAGCGGACCGCTTCATCACATTGTTGCACCGCATTGGCCTGTGTCATCAACATCTCGGGCTGATCCGCCGAGAGCAGCTCGCACGAACTGCGCTGCTCGGAGACCATACGGCGTGCGACCTCAACCTCCTGGCCGAGCTGACTCTGTACGGCAAGTTCTACGAGCATCCGGAGCGGCTCTTCTTCCGGCGCATGCATCCGGAGTCGTCGAGCTGGAGGAAGGGCCCGAGCAAGGAAGCGATCGAGCACCAGCTCAACTTCACAGACCCGCGGCGTACATTGGACATCAGACGTCATCTTTGGCGACGGTACCTGGTGTTCCTGTCGGCAGTCCGACGTGCCCCACTTGGAGCGCGTGATCGTTGGCGGCTGTACGCGTATCTCGTGCGGGGCATGATCTCGGAGCGCGACAAGCTGGCTTCCGAGCTTTGGACACGACGGAACCCGAGACCATCGCGTGTCCCGCGCAAGGAACCGCCAGCCGCGCGGGACTCCAGTTCGCGATCGGGGCGGGGGCTCCCGCCTCCACAAAATCCTGATGCGCTCGGCTAGGGGGGGGGGTGTGGCAACGACGGGGGTCTCAGCAAGGTCCGCCCGCTGTCCACGCCCTGATTGAGTGCAATTCAGCCACTCGAGCATTGAGGGCGCGTGGACGATCGACCCTGAGCCCCACGTAGACGAGCGCGGTCGGTTCATGCGTGCTTGGTGTTCGCAGGAGTTTGCCGACCACGGCATACAGTTCCACCCTGTCCAGGCGAACATGGGTTTCAGCTTGAAGCGCGGAACTGTACGTGGGATGCATTACCAGGTGAGTCCCGCGGAGGAAGCCAAGCTCATCCGGTGTACGCGGGGCGCGATTTTCGATGCCTTGGTGGATCTGCGTCGATCCTCGCCCACGTTTGGCAAGTGGTTCGGCACCGAGCTGAGCGCCGACAACGGCCGAATGCTGTACGTTCCCGAGCATTGTGCGCACGGGTACCAGACGCTGGAGGATGCATCAGAAATGATCTACTTCACCTCGGCCCTCTATGTCGCCGACACAGCACGTGGAGTGCGCCACAACGACCCCGCGCTTGGCATCGAGTGGCCGCTGCCGGTAGCCGTCCTCTCGGAGCAAGACCGCAATTGGCCGCTCTTGGAGCGGTAAGGAGTCCCACGGCGTATGCCTGTTGACAGTGCCCTCCGGAAGCGTGAGGAACAGCACCGCCCTGTCCGGGTCGGCATGATTGGCGCTGGTGCCACCGGCCGCGCCATCGCACTACAGCTTGCAACGCCGGTGCCGGGCATCCGCCTTGTGGCGATCGCGAACCGCACGGCGGCACACGCCGAACGGGCGTTTCGGGAAGCCGGCATTACGCAGTGGGGCCCTGCGAGCGCACCGGCAGACATCGAGCGCCTGGTGCAACGAGGTGTCCCGGCGCTAACCGATGATCCGACACACATCACACGTTGTCCAGCAATTGATATCGTCATCGAGGTGACCGGGACGATCGATGTCGCCGCCGCTGTAGTACTCGACGCCATCGACGCGGGCAAGCACACGGTGATCGTGAATGCCGAACTCGACTCGACACTCGGCCCCCTTCTCAAGGCAAAGGCCGACGTGGCCGGCGTCGTGTTGACGAATACCGACGGAGACGAACCCGGCGTGGCCATGACGCTTCTACGATACCTGCGCACGCTCGGCCTCGAGCCCGTCGCGGCTGGCAATATCAAGGGCATGGTCGATCACTACCGTACGCCCGACACGCAGCGAGAGTTCGCTGACGAGCACGATCAGGATGTTCGCAAGGTCACGTCGTTCGCGGACGCGACCAAACTATCAATGGAAACGACGGTGCTCGCCAACGCGACCGGCTTTCACGTCGGACGCCGGGGAATGTACGGGCCGCGCTGCGAGCACGTCAGCGAGCTTGCCGATCTGCTCCCGGCGGACGACCTCCTGAGCGGCGGAATCGTCGACTATGCGTTGGGGGCCGCACCACATACCGGCGCCTTCGTTGTGATTCACGAGACCAACCCGCTCAAGCAAGCACAGCTAGGCTACTACAAGATGGGCGCCGGGCCGTTCTACGTTTTCCATACGCCGTTCCACCTGCCGCACTTGCAGATCGCCTCAACCATTGGCCGCGCAGTCGAGCTGCGGGATCCCACTGTCGCGCCACGCGACGGGCCGCGCTGCGAGGTGGTTGCGGTGGCGAAACGCGACCTCCGAGCCGGCGAACAGCTCGATGGGATTGGCGGTTTCTGTTCCTACGGACTCATCGAGAACGGCGCGGCCGCGCGGGAGATCGATGCGCTGCCGATGGGCCTGTCGGAGGGGTGCACGTTGACACGGGACCTGGCAAAGGACTCCGTGATCTCATTCGCGGACGTCACCCGCCCCCCTGAACGGCTCAGCGACCGCTTGTGGCGGGAACAGAACCAACGGTGGCCGGCACCTGCATTGGGCGGCCAGGAGCCCACGCCTTCTGCGGCCCGGGGCGCCTCCGCGTGAAAGTCGTGCTCTTCTGCGGCGGCATGGGGATGCGCCTCCGAGACTACGACGAGAATATCCCGAAGCCGATGGTGACCATAGGGTATCGGCCCATCATGTGGCACCTGATGCGCTACTACGCGCATTATGGCCACAAGGATTTCATCCTTTGCCTCGGCCACAAAGCCGATGTCATCAAGCAGTACTTCTTGAACTACAACGAGGCGCTATCAAACGATTTCGTCCTCGCGGACGGGGGGCGAGACATCCGTCTCTTGAACAGTGATATCCACGACTGGAATATCACCTTCGCAGATACAGGCTTGACTTCGGCCATTGGTGAGCGGCTGCGCCAGGTCCGACCGTACGTGGCTGACGAAGAGATATTCATGGCCAACTACACGGACTGCGTTACCGATCTCGATCTGACCACATTCGTGGACTTCTTTCGGCAACACGATCGCGTTGCCGCATTCCTCACGGTCGCCCCGAACGCGAGCTTCCACTATGTCTCCGCCGATGATAGTGGCATAGTGAAGAGCCTGACCGACGTACGCAGCACTCCCCTCCGTGTCAACGGGGGTTTCTTCCTGTTCCGCCAGGAGATCTTTGACTATCTGCGCCCCGGCGAGGAGCTGGTCGACGGCCCCTTTCACCGCCTCATCGAGGAGCAACAGCTCCTCGCATACCAGTACGACGGGTTCTGGAAAGCCATGGACACCTTCAAGGACAAACTGCAGCTCGACGAGCTGGTCGCCCGCGGCGACCCACCGTGGGAAATCTGGCGGCGATAGCCACCGGAAATGACGCCCAACGCCGCACCTCCGCAGCCGTTGCCCCGCCACGCCTCGGGCAGGCCGGACCCGACCTTCTGGCACGACCGGCGCGTGTTCCTGACGGGCCACACCGGATTCAAAGGCAGTTGGCTCGCGCTCTGGCTCGAGGGGCTTGGGGCCGAAGTGACCGGGTACGCGCTCGACCCACCCACGACACCGAGTTTGTACGCCCAGGCAGATGTCGCTTCGACCTTGCGGTCGATCATTGCCGACATCCGAGACGGCGAACGCCTCGCTACTGCCGTCGAGGCCTGCCGACCGGACGTCGTACTTCATCTGGCCGCGCAGTCGGTCGTCCGGCAAGGGTACGACGATCCGGTTCTCACGTACGTAACAAATGTGATGGGTACGGTGCATCTCTTCGAGGCCGTACGTCGCTTGTCTCAGGCGTGCGTCGTGGTAAACGTGACGAGCGACAAGTGCTACGCGCATCGGGTGGACGGGCCGGGCTATCGTGAGGACGAGCCGATGGGCGGGGACGACCCGTATTCCAATTCCAAGGGGTGTGCGGAGCTGGTCACGACGGCCTACCGCGCCTCGTTCTTCCCACCCCACGCCCTCAGCGAACACGGCGTCGCGCTCGCCAGCGCACGAGCCGGGAACGCAATTGGCGGCGGCGACTGGACACCGCATCAGCTCATTCCCGATCTGATCCGGGCGTTCCGCACCGGCAACCCATGTCCAATCAGGAGCCCCGGCGGTATCCGTCCCTGGCAGTTCGTGCTGGAGCCCCTCCGAGGCTACCTGTTACTCGCGGAGCGGCTGGCGGAGGATGGGGCACGTTTTGCGGGCGGTTGGAACTTCGGCCCTGCAAGGCAGGATGCAAAGCCAGTTTCCTGGCTTGCCGACAGCCTCGCGCACGCGTGGGGCGAAGGCGCAACGTGGACACGCGACGGCGGGGCGCATCCTCCCGAGGCGCCAGTGCTCCGACTTGATGCAACCAAGGCCCGCGAGGAACTGGGATGGGTTCCGGTCCTCGGTCTCCATCAGGCGCTCGACTGGATCGTGGAGTGGTACCGCCAGCATGACAGCGGGCGTGATCTTGGCGGGACGACACGCGAACAGATCGCCCGATACACGGACATGCTGGATCACACCGACGGGGGAGGTTGAGATCGCGCCGAACATTGTAGTCCTCGGGAGCGGCATGGGAGGCCTCGGCGCGGCGTATCGGCTGCACGGAGAGGGACTCCGCCCGACCATGTATGACAAGAACGCCTACTACGGCGGTCACACTGCGTCCTTCCACTACCCCGAGGGATTCATCTTCGATCAGGGACCCCACATCTCGTTCACGAAAGATCAACGCATCCAGGAGTTGTTCGCAGAAAATGTGAGCCACGAGTACGAGACGGTACAGATTCACCTCAACAACTACTGGCGTGGATACTGGCCGACGCATCCGGTGCAGTTGCACCTCCATGGGTTGCCCGAAGACACGATCGTCAACGTGATTTCCGACTTCGTTGCGGAACAGCAGGCCGCCGAGCGCGACGTGCACAACTATGCAGACTGGCTGCTCGCCAGCTTTGGACGGACCTTCGCCGAGCAGTTTCCAATGCAGTACACGCGCAAGTATCACCTGACGACAGCTGAGAACATGAGTACGGACTGGCTCGGTCCTCGCATCTACCGGCCAAACCTCGAAGAGGTCCTCCGCGGGGCGCTCTCCGCCTCTGCGCCACAAACGCATTACATCACTCACTTCCGATATCCCAAGCGAGGCGGCTTCGTTTCGTACCTTCACAAACTGGTACCGCTCGCGGACCTCAAGCTGGGACACGAACTCGTCGGTCTCGATCCGCGATCGAAGGAGCTGACGTTTGCGGACGGCTCGCGGGTTGGCTACGATGGCGTCATCTCGTCCATCCCTCTGCCCGACATCGTACCGATGATTGGTGGCACGCCACCCGATGTCCTCGAGGCAGCTAGTCGATTGGCATGCTCCACCTGCGTGCTGGTAAACATTGGAGTGGACCGGAGCGATCTGTCCGACGCACACATGACGTACTTCTACGACGAGGACATCTGTTTTACGCGACTCAGCTTCCCTCACATGCTTTCCGCGGCGAACGTTCCACCGGGTGCTGGAAGCATCCAGGCGGAGGTGTACTACTCCTCGAAGTACCGGCCACTCACGCAACGCCCGGAAGACCTGATCGACCCGGTGATCGCAGATCTCACCCGCTGCGGGCTGCTCCGCGAAGACGACCGCATCCTGTTTCGCAACGCGGTGCATTTGCGATACGCCAATGTGATCTTCGACCTCGAGCGCGCGGCGGCGCTCGCAACAGTCCACGGCTACCTGGACGATATCGGCGTCGCCTTTTGCGGGCGGTACGGTGATTGGGGCTACATGTGGACCGACGAAAGCTTCATCAGCGGTGAGCGCGCCGCGGAGAAAGCGCTCGGCGGCTGATGCTCCCGTTGACCCTTCGCCGGGCGTCCTCAGACCCCGTGTCAATCCTCTGCCTGGGGGCACATTCCGACGATATCGAAATCGGGTGCGCTGGCACCATCCTTGGCTTGCTCGCCAGGTATAGCCGTGCGCAGATAGAGTGGGTAGTGCTCAGCGGGGGCGGCGAACGTGGCGAAGAGGCCCGTCGAAGCGCTGAGCACATCCTGCGGGGCACGCGCGCCGAGATCCGCGTCGAGGATTTCCGCGACGGCTTCTTCCCGTACCAGCCGGAAATCAAGGAGTTCTTCGAGTCGTTGAAGGGACGTGTCAAGCCCGATATCATCTTCACCCACCACCGGGACGATCTACACCAGGATCACCGCACGGTTTCCGGGTTGACCTGGAACACGTTTCGCCACCATCTGATTCTCGAGTACGAGGTGCCCAAGTACGACGGAGAGCTTGGGTCGCCCAACCTCTTTGTCCCGCTGTCGGCCCGGATCCGCCAACGCAAGATCCGCCACCTGATGCGCCATTTTGGATCGCAGCGCTCCAAGAAGTGGTATGACGAGCAGACGTTCTTGGGACTCATGCGGCTGCGAGGTGTCGAGTGCGCCGCTGTGACGGGATACGCCGAGGGGTTTCACTGCCGGAAGGCCGTGCTCGGGCTATGACACGGGAGGCTCGGACACCCGCTCGAGCCAGACCTCTCGCCAGAAGGGGTACTCGTTCTGCGGGCAAAAACGCAGAAACTCGCCGGTCGCGGTCACGCCGTCCAGCGCGATGCACGAGTTACGCAGAGTCACCATCGTTCCGTTACGCTCGTCGATGATCCTGTTGACGCGGCGCAGGACCCGAAAGGTGCGCCCGCAGAAGCGGATCATCTCCCGATCGAAGCGCATCCCGCGATTCCTCCCGTCGGTATCCAGGGTCGCCGCGATTGCCTCCCTGCTCCTTACACGAACCAGTTCCCCTGGCTGGAGATCCAATACCCGCTCCGGCGTGCGATCGAGCTGACCCGATCCCATTTCCGGGAATCCCGCACCCCCACGTCGCCGCTGGACCCAGTTGAACAAGCGGACTAGCATAGCCACCGGGTAATCCACCGGCCGAACATTGCCCGAGAGCAAGGGCCTGATATCCTGCCGGATATCCCAGGGTGCCAGTTCAGACGTGGCCCGGCGAAGCTCCGTGATCTGGCAGGAATACCGCTCGCCATGGCTACCGCCACGCGGCTGAGGTGCGCGGGTCGCCGCGGCCAGCGCGGCGCCGACGGGGGTCGCCTCGTCTCGTAAGTAAGGCGGCGTTGGGTCTTCCCCTCGAGCCCCGGCGGTGGGGCCGTCGTGCCCGCTCGCGTCGTTGACCTTCTTGAGCCACGCACCCTTCCAGAGGATCTGGCATCCCGCCTCACAACCTCCGTGGACGCTTCCGTCACATCGCACGCTATCGAGGGTGACGGTGTCGCACATCCGCCGGAGACCGGTCTTCCGAATCATGTCGTTTATCTTGTCCACGCGGCGGAAGACGCGGAACCGCCGGCCGCAATAGGGGAGCATTTCCGGCATAAACGGCAGTTCGTCCAGCGACGCGCGCGCGTCCAGCGTCTTGAAGATTTCCTCTCTGGTCCGCACTTCTACCAGATCGCCGACGCGCAGCCCCACGAGGTGCGTCAGAATGAAGGACCCGGCCTGATCAGTGGGAACCGGCGCGGCCTCAAGGCGGTACCGCTTTCTGTGCCGTGCGCCCCAAACGTCTGCTCCCCGCGCCTCCCGGACGTCCAGATAAAGGGCGATCAGGCCGCCAAGCGCAACGGCCAGTCCGAAGACCGCCAGCAGCGCGGCGAGACCGCCCAACACCAACGCCACACCCGACCGTTGGGCGGCGCCCCAACTCGCCAGGATCCCCATGAGGGCGGAGCCTCCAACGGCGAGCAGGATGATCTTCCAGTAGCTTCGGCGGTGGGGTCTCAACAGTCTCCACAGGATGATCGGGGATTTGTGAACCATGTGAACATCCATGAGGATAACCGCCCGAGCGTGTGCAGGCGGCTCCTTTTGAATGCGCGTGCCCGTTGGAGCAGAGCGCGCGTGTTAAGCGACACATAGACACATCGTCGCCGGTTGCGCTGGCGCGGTAGCATGCGCAGCTATGGCTTACCGCATAGCACGAGTGGCGCTTCCCGAACGGTGCGCTGCCGCTCGTCGTAGGCCAGCGCGGGGTGATCAACGCCGTTGGCAATCGCACAGGCGACGTTGTCGACGGTTTGCCCCACCGTCATCTCGACGAGCTGAGAGGCGCCCGTTGTTGGATCGCGCTCGAATTGCGTGGAACGGAAGCCGCTGTAGTCGCCCCACTCGAAGAGACGGCGCTCCTCTGTAGGCCCGTCATTGCCGTCGCGTATCATCGCAAGGTTACTCGCCTCATGACGGATCTGGACTTGGCCACCCAGTGCCTTCCACTGGCAAGCGTGAACACCGGCAATCTGCTGAATCTCCTCGCTAACCTCGAGAGCCATCAGACGGAATGCCAGGCCCATCTCGAGCACCTCATGCGCCTGTATCGACGGAATCTGGCCGAGCAGTACGACCACCTCCCGGCGCTGTGCGGAGTACGAGGATGTCCCCTTGAACAGACGGAATCCAACCCTCTCCTGGCAGGAACAGTCTGACAAAGTCTGACAAAGCACGGGCAATCCAGGGCCCTGGGGCCGCGACAACGCATCGTGTAGGGCGCCTCCACACCCCCCGTCAGCTCGTGTGATATGCTGAGGCGTTCCATTGTCGCAAACTGGTGCTCGACGCATAGCGGCAAGCCCTGACCATCATCGGTCAGGCCAGCACAAAGCTCCGTGATGCAGACCGGCCCGATTCGGCGTCTTCCAAACGCATGAGCGCATCGCAGAAGAACTTGGTCGCCCATGAGAGGACCTCGTACCGCCCATACGCTCCCGACGCCGGAAACGTCCCCATGATCCCACCGCGGACACCCAAATCGAGGTCGCGCAACCGCTGAGTCCGCGCGACGAACGCGGTCGCTGCTTCGGCCGGCGCAAGCCATGAACGGTCGCCAGTGACCTCGGCCAACCGGGTCCACACGTTCGCCATCTGGACTTGCCCCGTGAGACAACTCCATGACGCGCCCGGCTGCCACTGCGCGGTGAACCGACCGGCCATGCGGCCGTCTGGTGCCATCTGCTCGGCCAAGACTGCCGCCACGCGCGTACCGGCGCCCACCAGCCGTTCGTCTTCCAACACGAAGCCACCCTCGATGAGCCCTCTCGCGGCATATGCCAGTGTGTGGAGGAGAGGGCGACGATTGTCGCTCAGACAGCACTGTGGCAACCAGCCGTTATCGTGCTGCTGCGCGACTACGGCCCGCAGGTTGCGCTGTGCCGCATCCCGAAAATCCGCTCGGTCGAACCTGACCCCTGTAACCGCGAGTGCCCACGCCGTTCGCGCATTGTAAAGCACGATCCCGTCCTGAGAGAATGCCCCTTGTCCCTCACTCCAATGCCCTTGGGAATCCAAGGCGCTCGACAAAAACGTGGCCGCACGGATGGCTGGCGCAACGAATTCCCTCCCGCCCGTTTCTTCGATCGCGCTCATCCACCCCAAGAGTACCTGGCCCGTATTGAACAGAGCCGGCAGCGCCGATTGCCCCACGACGCCACCCGGGATTCCGCCACCGGGCAGCTGCAAGCCGAGCTCCCAACGTGCCGCCCGGGTAGCGCGCTCGGCGAAGTCGGGACGGTTGAGACGACGCGCAATCTCGTACAACGTGGGTATGATGTAGCCCGTCGTTTCGGGGTACGCGGGCTGCCAACCGCGTGCGCCAAGGTACGGCACCCAGATCAGTCCGTAGGCGCGGGCGATACCATGGTCCGACGATGCATCCTGGGCCCGCGCGAGCCACTCCGCCCCGGCAAGCAGCCGATCGCGCGTCGCCGCTTTTGGGATCGTCACACTGCTCCGAAACCGCTTGCGCCACTGCCAGCCCCACACAGCCGGGCTCACGACCGGATGTGCCCGGGCAAACCGCAGCCATCCCATCAATCGGGTGGGGCGGTCATTCCGCGGCGGCACCATGTGCTCACTGTCACCGACGCTGATCTCTGGTACGCTCGTGTTCCTTAGGTGGTCGGCCGCTACCGCATTGTTGAGATCTGTGGTGGCTATGGCGTTCAAGTGTTGGCCAGGACTCGATGGTGCTCCTGCCACCCTTCCACTGTGCATCGTTTCTCGCAGTGCCAGTAGCCGACCGCGGTGGAAGATCAATACCGCGAAACCGTAGGTCAGCACACCCACCGCAGCCTGTACGGCAAGCTGCAACGACGCTGACCATCCCTTCGCGAGAAAGTGCGCCGCCAGGACCGCGGCAACCATGAGCACGGCACTCGATGCCGCAGGCCACAGCGCCTTGAGATATGCCCTAACCGTCAGACCGCACCGGTGGCCGAGCCTGAGGTACAACGGGATCGTAAGCGGCGGGTAGACCAGAATCCACACCAGCGCAATACCCACAGTTCCCCAATGGCTACCAACGACAAAGGCCGCAGTAAGGATCACCGCCGACGCAATCCCCACACGCATCGTGAGTGACGTATCTCCGGTGACGTTAAGCACGAGCGGTGGCAGTGCCACGACGGAACGGAACGAGGCGTATAGAGCGAGGAGCTGGAGCGGAGCGACAGCGGCGAGCCATTGGTCGCCCAGCACCACCCGAACGAACGGGTCTGCGACAATGGCCATTCCTAGGCTGGCGGGGAAGGTCAGGATCGCGATCCCTTCCGTCAGACGCAGCAGATACCGGCGCAATTCGCTGGGGCTGTCCTGCACACTCGAGAAGTACGCTTGCGCCACGCGGACAACCAGAGCCGTGATCTTGTCGACGGGCATGCTCGCTAGGGTCCATGCAAACGAATACGCGCCGAGCGCGCTCTTGCCGAGGAATCTTCCCGCAACGAGAAAATCGGTGTTCGAGTACACGTACCACGACGTACGGCCCACGATAATGTGCCAGCTGTAGGTGACGGCGGCACGGATCTTCGAGAGGCGTGGCCACGCTATCCGATGAGTCTTGAGTGCCAGGACCATCCCGGTCGACAACGCCGCGCTGACGATGCCTCCGAGCACCAAGGTCCAGTAGCGGAAACCGAGAAAGGCAAGGAGCAGCATCGTGGCCGAGAGCGTCACTCCCTGAATCAGTTCGACTAGCGCCAGCCGCCGGAACTGCAATTCACGCTGGAGCAACGCCAGCGGGACTGCCTCAAACGACTTGATAACGATCGTGGCACTCATGACCACAACCACAAGAGCCAACTCGGGTGCCCGGAAGAACCGCCCGATCGGTACAGCCAACACAACGGAAAGCAGGAACGCGACCAGACCAAACCCGATGGCTAGCCCATTGACCTGGGCAACCTGGTCCTCGTCCAAGTCACGCAATGCGATGATGGTAGTTCCGATCCCGAACTCGGTAAGGATGGTAATGAACCCGAGGTAGACCATCGCCATCCCCACGATCCCATAATCTTCCGGAGTGAGGAGACGCGCCACGACGACAGTAGTCGCCCAGCTGACCAACTGAACGCCCCACCGGGCGCTCGTACTCCACGCGAGGCTACTAACCAGCGACCGGTCTCGCGACTGGCGGGTGGCCTTATCCGTCGCTCCCGATTGTGCGGGAAGAGTCATCTCACCCTATAGCGCAATTCCAGGACCTGCTGGCATGTGGCACTCCACTGGTTCCCGCCCGTCCCTGTGCTGTTGCGTTGATGCAACACAGGGACTACAGAGCCTTCTCTCGGATGATATGCGGTTGCTTCACGGCGGCCTCCCCACAACGCCAAGCACGGACCTTGCTTTCAGGCTGCGCCGGTACTTCACGTCCCCTGGAAAGACTCAAGTTGGCACATGCTGCTCAACCTCTTCTCTGCTCAGATTCTTGTGAGGAGCCCATCATTACGTGCTGCAGAAAGGCAACCAACGGGCGCCGGTGCTTTACTGGTATGAGGGGCGAGGCGCGTACAGGCCAACGAGTACGTGGTAGAGTGGGCCCTGTTGCGCGACGTGGCACTGCAGCAGCGCTGCGAGGAGCCGCCCGTGCATTTCGGGGGGCGGCTGTTCCTGACTGATTGGCACTTGACGAAGCTGCACCGGGGTGGGGAGGTCGGCTCGGGTGAGCTTGCACCTGGGCGCGACGGCGCCTGCGAGTGACCACCGGAGCGCGGTCGGGAGTTCAGGCGATGAAGTCGCGGTCGGCAATCAAGCACGTAATCGAAGTGGGGCTTGTTTTAAGCGGCGTGGCAGCCGTGGCGCGGCGAAGTGTGCGCGGTCAGCTCCTGGTACTGGCTTACCACAACATCATTCCCGACAACGAGCTCTTGATCGGTGATCGGGCCAACCACATTACCTTGTCTCGCTTCTCCGATCACCTGGCGGCCCTCCGGTCCACGCACGACGTTATTCCGCTCGTGGAGGCGTTGAAGCTTAGAGCGCCGAGCTCGCGGCCCATGGCTGCGCTTACGTTCGACGACGCATACTGTGGGGCGCTAACGCTCGGTGTGGACGAAGTCGTGAGGCAAGGGCTTCCTGTGACGATCTTTGTAGCTCCCCGTTTCATCGGCGGTCGCTCGTTCTGGTGGGATGCGCTTGCCAGCGTTTCGGGCCTTGATCCTCATGTCCGGCAAGCGGCCTTGCACATCTACCGTGGTGCAGACGTCCCGGTTCGAGACTGGGCCGCCCGTACGGGAATGCCTACAGCGACGGTGCCACGCCTGTTCAGGGCGGCTTCGGAAGAAGAGCTCACTCGCGCAGCCGCGCGACCTGGAGTAACACTGGGATCGCACAGCTGGAGCCATCCCAATCTCACACTCCTGGAGGACGACGAGCTGAGAACAGAGCTAGAGCAACCGTTGACGTGGTTGCGCGAGCGATTCGACGAGCCACTACCGTGGCTAGCTTATCCCTACGGCTTGTACGACACCCGCGTGACGCGTGCAGCCGCAGCGGCAGGTTACCACGCCGCCCTTGGCATTGGCGGGGGATGGCTCCACACCCCCAGCGATCGCTACGCGTTGCCGCGGATGAACGTGCCTAGGGATTTGTCGACGTTGGGGCTTGTCCTTCGGGGCGCGGGGCTCTTTAGCGGGGGTGCGGGATGACGCCCTGCACCGAATGTTTAGCTGTGGACGCGGCTGTGGAGAAGAATCTCGCGTGACGTCATCGATACTCGTCACCGATGGAGAACAACGGGCTGCGCTGGCAGTGGTGCGGGCGCTTGGTCGTGCTGGGCACCGCGTCCATGTATGCTCGCCGCGGAAACATTCACTCGCTGGTACCTCTCGCTATGCGGCTGCCCATGCTCGAACGCCGGACCCGTTGGATGATCCTCGGGGTTTCGTGAAGGCCGTGTGCGCTCTGGTGGAGCGTTGGTCGGTACGGATCCTCGTCCCTATCTCCGACGCCTCTCTCATGGGGCTGCTGCCTGCCCGATCGCGGATGCCAGGTGTTCTACTTCCGTTTCCCGAGACGAGCGTGTATCGACAAGCCTCGGACAAACGAGTCGTCCTCGACCTCGCGCGCCAACTCGGCATCCGAGTACCTGAGCAACTTGTAGTCGAGGACCCTACCAAGTGCACTGCTGTGGCCAATCAGGTCTGCTGGTACCCCGTCGTCGTAAAACCGGCCCGCTCCGTGTCCGTCGCGGGCGATGTCCGGATAAAGCGAGGAGTTGAGTACGCCGCCGACGAGGCAAGCCTCCTTACAACCCTCCGCGGTATTCCGGCGGAAGCCTATCCCGTATTACTGCAGCGCCGTGTAGTGGGCTCCGGACTTGGGGTCTTCCTGCTCATGTGGAACGGTCAGACGCTTGCCCGCTTCGCGCACCGCCGCATCCGCGAGAAGCCACCTGAGGGGGGGGTGAGCACATACGCGGAGAGTGTGGTGCTGGACTCCACACTGTTCGAGCGGTCACGTGAGTTGCTCTTGCACCTGGGCTGGAGCGGCCCGGCCATGGTCGAGTACAAGGACGAACGGGACACAGGGGTACCTTACCTGATGGAGGTCAACGCCCGCTTCTGGGGTTCGCTGCAGCTGGCGATTGACGCAGGCGTCGATTTCCCGTCGCTCCTCGTTCGCGCCGCCCTCGGCGAGGATCCACAGCCTATTGACACGTATCAGGTCGGCGTTCGCACACGTTGGTGGTGGGGCGACGTGGACCATCTCATTGCCCGGCTGCGCGGTCACGCCCCGGAAGGAAGTCGCAGTCGACTTCGGGCCGTCCTCGCCTGGCTCACGGCCCCAGGGAATAATGAGGTGCTCCGCTGGGAAGACCCGGTCCCGGCAGTGCGGGAGACACTCGATTGGCTTCTGAGACGATAGGGACCGAGGGCGAAGCTGGGGTCCCGGCAGTCAGCCCGCGGTGGGGCAGATGGCGTGTGCTACACGTGGTGCAGAATCTCAACTATGGCGGCATGGAGCGGCTGGTGTTCGAGATCCTGCGCAGGGCGGACCGACAGCGGTTCGATAATCATGTGCTGACCCTACAGTACTCGGGTCGCTTCGCAAGAGGACTAGAAGCATATGCGACTCTCCACGAGCCAGCCCGGTCCTCACGGGCATCGATGATCCTTCCGTTGCGCCTTTCGCGGCGCATCCGTGCGATCAGGCCCGATGTGGTTCACACGCACTCGGGGGTGTGGTACAAGGTGTCACTGGCGGCGCGAATGGCCGGCGTGCCTCGCGTGGTGCACACGGACCATGGCCGCCCGCTACACGAAGACTGGCTCTCACGCGCTCTGGACCGCCTCGCATCGCGGCGGACAGATATGGTAATCGCCGTCTCAGTGGCAGTTGCGCAGCAGCTTGCAGGCGTCGTGTGGCATCGAGAGCGCGTCGTCGTCGTACCGAATGGAGTGGATCCAAACGCCGTCTTTCCCAGGGCTGACAACGGCCAGCTGCGAGCAGAACTTGGCATTTCCGCCGCCGCCCCGATTATCGGCAGCATCGGCCGGCTCGAGCCTGTGAAGGGATATGATGTCATGATCGAGGCGTTCGTTCAACTCTCAGCGAGCTGGGCCAACGGGACGCCACCGATTCTCGTGATCGCGGGGGACGGTTCTGAACGGCACCCGCTTGAGGAACTTGCGGCGGCCCGCTCGGTGGGCGGTTCTGTGAGACTTCTGGGATGGCGCGATGATGTAACCGAGCTATACCCGATCTTCTCCGTTTTCAGTATGTCCTCCCACAGTGAGGGCACCTCCGTCAGCCTCCTTGAGGCCATGAGCGCTGGCCTTTGCCCGGTTGTCACGCAGGTGGGCGGTAACGCCGATGTGCTGGGCTTAGAGTTGAGTCACCGGCTCGTTCCGGCAGCGAATCCTGCTGCCCTTGCAGAGGCGTGGCGCAACGCACTGCGCGACCCGGCCCGTCGAATCGCGGACGGCAGGCGCGCCCGTGACCGGGTCTTGCAGCACTTTACACTGGATGCCATGGTGAGGGCCTACGCTGCCATCTATCGAAGTACGCGACCGTGAGCTCATGTGGTAAGGAGTCCACAGCATCTTACGGATGTCGTTCGCCGTCCCAGGATTAGCGGCATTCAAGTACCACGCTGACAACAAGTTATGAGGTCATCGGATTGGATTCGCCGCCGCGCATGTGGCTTGCACGTCTGGCCGCGCGCATTCGAACCCACGCTAGGCATGGTGGCAGGCCCACCTGCCCACAGCCCTTGATGGTGTAAGATCGGAGGAGCGGCTCCTGTTTTCAACTCTCGTTAGATACGCGGATCGCTCAGTTGCCGCAGGAGATTAGTCGATCGCCTGAAACCAAGCAGCGCCTGCGCTTCCGAACGATTGACGGGCTTCGGGGCTTGGCTGCGCTGGCCGTGGTCCTTTTTCACCTGAACGAGGCTCTGGTCCACACATACGGGCCCTGGGCGCCGGGCTTCATCGCTTCGATTCTGGGACACGGGTATCTAGGCGTTGACGCCTTTTTCGTTATCAGCGGGTTTGTGATCACTTACAGCGTCAGAAACGCCGATTTGTCATTCGGATTCATTGGACGGTTCGCGCTTCGACGCTCCATCAGGCTGGACCCGCCGTACTGGGCGGCAATGGCGCTCGAGATCGCCTTCATATGGCTCGGGCTTCGAATGGCGTTGACAGTGACGCCCCTTCCCTCGGCGCGTCAGGTTTTCTCCCATTTCTTGTACGCGCAGGACCTGCTGGGTTACGGCGGTATCATCATCATATTCTGGACGCTTTGCTTCGAGATCCAGTTCTACCTGGGGCTCATCTTACTTCTGGCGATTCATAGAAGGCTCCAAGAGAGCCTGGGGCGCCCTGCGGCGCGCCGGGTTGCCGTTCTAGCACTGTCCGCGCTCTTCCTGTACTCGGTCATGGCCCGATACCACGCTTTCGGTGTCTCAGCGCATCCGGGATTTGCTGTGCTGCGATGGTTCCAGTTCTTCATGGGTGTCTGCGTTTGGTGGGTGGTTTCGGGGAAGACCTCCTGGTATGCCCTGGCCGGGATGTGGCTGGTGACAGGCGCAATTGTGATAATCGAGCAGCAGCCTCTCTACGAGCTGCTTGCGGTCACGGTGAGCGCCATGCTCTGGTGGTCATACCAGCGGGACAAGATGGCCTCGTTCCTGTCGAGTCGACCACTGTTGTTCCTTGGGGGCATTTCTTACAGTCTCTACCTGTTTCACTCTACCATTGGTTGGCGATTCGTTAGAGCCTCTGGTCTGTTACTCGAAGCGGACACGGCAAGACCCATCGTCTGGCTCGTGTTTGGAGCAGCGGTAGCCATATGTGTCGGAACGGCTTGGATCGCGTGGGCGCTGGTGGAACGACCATCGATGCGATTCAGCCGCCGGTTCTCGCTGTCCTCTTGGCGGGCGCGGAAACTGAGGCCGACATCACCGGTTCCGGAAGGCGCGAAGGTCGCGGCAGGGTTGGACTCGACGCTTCCCTAGCCCTGGATTGGCCACGTGACAGGACCGAGTCGGGTGTGCTCACCAGTTGCGGCTCGAAGTCTGACTGGCGCTAGTCTTCACCCCCCGGAACCTTGTTGCGCGCTGACGCAACAGGTCGCGGCGGGATTAGCCATGCGGCTTTCGACGTCATCTTTCCGCCGGGCGAACGTGGGTTGACGTCATGGCCACCGAGTTGGGCGATAAGCCAGCACCCGTTTTGGCCCGATTGGGTACGTTAGTCGCAGCAGATGAAAGCGCCGAGATGGGGCGTGTGTGCCACCACAACATCGGCCTAGCACAGCGAGCATGAGGATTATACGGCGATGCCATTCCTAGCCACCAAACGGACTGTGAAGAACATGCTCACATACGTGATGGTCGTTCTTGGCACGCTCTTCCTAGTCGACGCAGTCTTCATCGCCTTCGACCTTTTTCCACCAACTCATAACTACGGCGATGCGGACATGGGATGGCGGCCGGCTCCCGCCACCGGACGGATGCAAGTCGACCGGTGTACGGATTTCTCGACCGGCCAGACTGTGGATTACGTCCGAAACGAAGACGGCGTACGGACGACCTTAAGTGTCGATGAGACCCGCGCAGACACCAAAGCAGCAAGAATTGCCGTTACGGGTGATTCCCACACCGACCTGTGCGCTGCTAACCGGGAAACGCATCCCGGCGTACTAGAGTCGACCCTCCGCGCACACGGCATTCCAACAGTCGTTCTTGCCTACGGCTCTGGTCGCTACTCGCCGATCCAAGCCTACCTTGCGTTTCGAACGGTGCTCAGACCGTATAATCCGAGTGTGTTGGTGATGAACGTGTACACCGGTAACGACTTCTTCGACATGTTACGGGTGGATGACCGCCCGCACTTCGTGCCGGATGGCACGAGCTATCGTATAGCCAAGCCGGTCTGGTACTTGTTAGATGATCCAATGGTGCGCCGCAGGAGCCGCGTGTTGTTCGCCTTGAGAACTGCCACGAACAGGTCCGGTCTGCGAGGCACGTTCCTGCGAATAATGCAGTTACGGCGCCTCGCCGCGGAACAGGATGCAGGGTTCGGTGAGGTTCTGGAGTATCTCCTGGACCTGCGAAAGGCTACCGAGCCGACGGTGGGGTACTCGGCCGCCTTCACGGCGCAGATGCTGAATCAACAGCTATTCTTCCATCACTTTCCGGGTAGCCGTGAGGAAAGCGTCCGACGAGTTCGAGAACTGATGAACATGATTCGTAACGAGAATCCCGGGATACTTCTAGTTATGAGCCCTCTCCCCTCCTATGAATTGGCGGGTGAGCGGCCGGTGGATGAAGCGTTGTTGCGAGTGCTGCAAAGAGTGCCCGTAAGCTACGAATCTGGCGTGCGGGAGGAGGAGCGTCTTTACGAACGCCTGCGCAGCCTGGCTAACGAACTAGAGTGGGTGTTCGTGGATAATCTGTCCGCTCTGCGTGCGTACGAGGGTAGTGACCGACTCTTCAACAAGTTCGACTATCACCTGCTGCCCACCGCGAGTGCTATCGTTGGGCAGACGCAAGCCACCGCAATACTCGCGAACCTACGAGCTGACCAAGAATGAACCGCCATGCCACGCCAACCCGGGGTTTGAAAGTCCCTAGCCACTATGTGCGGTTTCGCCGGCCTGCATAGCGCCGACCTCCGTGGCGCCGAAGCGCTGCAAGTGGTAGCTGCCCGCATGGCCGGGACGATGGTCCACCGTGGCCCGGACGACGAGGGTATCTGGTGCGCCCCGGAGTGCGGCGTGGCCTTCGCATTCCGTCGGCTGTCCATCATCGACCTCTCGCCCCTCGGTCACCAACCGATGGCGTCCGCATCGGGCCGCTTCACGATCGTCTACAACGGCGAAGTCTACAACTTCAGCGAATTGCGCCGAGAGCTACAGGGGCATGGTGCCCGCTTCCGTGGACACTCCGACACCGAAGTCGTGCTTGCGGCATTTGAGGCGTGGGGCATCCGTGCCGCCGTTCGTCGGTTCGTCGGGATGTTCGCGATGGCCGTGTGGGACGCGACTGATCGTGCGCTCACGCTCGTGCGGGATCGCCTCGGCAAGAAGCCACTTTACGTGTACCATCAACCGGGGCTCATTACGTTCGGTTCCGAGATCAAGGCGCTCGCCGCGGGTCCCGCGTTCGATCGAACACTGGACGCGATGGCTCTCCAACAGTACCTGCGGTACTTGTATGTGCCGGCTCCCCGCTCCATCTACCGAGCCGTGAAGAAGGTGCGAGCCGGCCACCTGCTGACCATCAGGGACCCTCGTTTGCCGCTCCCTCACAGCGAACCCTATTGGGAGGTAGAGGAAGCCGCGCGCGCGGGACTAGCGCACCCGTTCACCGGAAGTGACGGTGAGGCGGTGGATGCGCTCGAAGACCTTCTGAGGAACGCAGTTCGGTTGCGGACGGTTGCGGACGTCCCCCTTGGGGCGCTCCTGTCGGGCGGCGTGGATTCATCGACCATCGTCGCCCTCATGCAGGAAGCAGGCACACGGCCCGTCCGCACGTACACCATCGGGTTTGATGAGCCCGTCCATAATGAGGCGCCGCATGCGCGCGCAATAGCCCAGCAGTTGGGAAGCGAGCACACAGAGCTCATGGTGACCGGTGAGGACGCTCTTGCACTCGTGCCGAGATTGCCGGTCATGTTTGACGAGCCTCTGGCCGACCCGTCGCAGCTACCCACGTTTCTGGTCTCACAGCTGGCGCGTCAACACGTGACGGTCGCGCTCGTCGGCGATGGGGGAGACGAGCTGTTCGCTGGTTACAACCGTTACGGGTATGGACGTCACGTGTTGCGTCGAGTGAGCGCGCTGCCACGATTCCTGCGGCGGGTGGCCGCCGCGGGAATAACGAGCGTGAGCCCGCGCGCGTGGAATAGGATGTACCGCGGGGCCAGCGCCGTTCTGCCAAGGGTGGACGGACACCGTCTCGTCGGGGAAAAACTGCACAAGGTCGCTGCGATCTTGGACTCATGGGACGACGCTGAGGGGTATCGTTCCCTCCTCTCGGCCTGGCAACATCCAGAGAGAGTGGTGAACAGCAGCTCCGCGTTGGATGACGATGTCTTGCGCCTGCTGAGCGCCGACTCACCGTCGCACATTCTCGATCGCATGATGCTAGCGGATCAACTGACCTATTTGCCTGATGACCTGCTGGCTAAGGTGGACCGGGCCAGCATGGCCGTGAGTTTGGAAGTCCGCGCACCTCTGCTCGACCACCGCATCGTGGAGTTCGCCTGGCGTCTGCCGCTCGACATGAAGGTCCGCAACGGAACCAATAAGTGGATTTTGCGCCAAGTGCTCTATCGGCACGTGCCGCGGACGCTCCTGGACCGCCCTAAGACAGGGTTTTCGGTACCGATCGAGGCGTGGCTCCGGGGCCCCCTGCGGGCCTGGGCCGAAGACTTGCTGGCAGGGATACATTCGATCCCTATACTACGCGCAGAGCCCGCCTTGAGGGCGTGGCGCGATCTGATGACGGAACGGCGTGGTGGCGGGCTAGCACTTTGGGCCCTCTTGCTCTTCCTGGACTGGCAGTCACATTGGAAAGCGACATGACGCATCCGCTCGCTCTCGCATGATGCGCATCCTCTACGTGTGGGATGCCGACTACCCTTGGGATGTCCGGACCGAGAAGATCTGCCTTAGCCTAACGCAAGACGGCCATCAAGTCGTCATCGCGGCACGCAATCGCCAAGGCTTGCCGCGTAGCGAGACCCGGCCCGAAGGCGTGGTCGAGAGACTGCCTCCGTTTCGATTCCCGGGCGGCGACTATTTGTCTTTTCCCGCATTCTTCAATCCGTTCTGGCTGGGACACCTGCGCAAACTGCACCGGCGGCACCGAATCGATCTCGTCATCGTGCGGGATCTGCCGCTAGCACCCACCGCCCTCCTGACATTTCGAGGAAGGTGCCCTGTGATCCTAGACATGGCTGAAAACTACCCGGCCATGATCGCGGATATCTGGGATGATGGGCGTGCACATCCATGGGATTTCGTCGTCAGAAACCCGCGAATCGTTGCAGCGATCGAACGGCATGCGCTGCGCCGCGTGACCCATGTTTTGACCGTCGTGGAAGAGTCGCAAGCCCGGCTGCTCCGACTGGGCGTCCCGGCAGAGCGTGTGTCGGTAGTGTCGAATACCCCTCCACTGAGCCGAATCACCGAACTTGCCCGTCGGTCTGAAAGCGACCCCCTGCGCGTTGTGTACCTGGGACTCATGGAAACGCACCGCGGAGTGACGCAGTTGCTAGAGGCCGCCAAGCTGCTAACTGACGCCGGCATTGCGTTGCGTCTAGATCTGGTCGGGGACGGGAGAGACCACGACGCATACCGAGCCCATGCCGCCCGGCTTGGCATGCGTGCACCTGCGCTTGTGTTTCACGGCCGCCTCCGCCACGAGCAGGCGATCGAGGTGGTGACCCGGAGCCACATTGGCGTGGTCCCCCACCACGCCAGGGAATCATGGAACACGACCATTCCGAACAAGCTGTTCGATTACATGGCAGCCGGCCTAGCGGTCGTCAGTTCAGACGCTGTCCCCGCAGCGCGGATCATCGCGGAAACTGGAGCCGGGCTGGTGTTCCGCGGCGTCAACGCGACGGATCTGGCGGCGAAATTGCGTATGCTTCTCGATCTTTCGTCGTGGGACCGGTGCCGGCACAATGGTCAGCAAGCCGTGCGAACGCGGTACAACTGGGAAGCAGACTCAGCCGTGTTGCTCAGTGTCGCGTCACGATTACAGCAAAGAATCCTGCGCGGACAGCGGACCGCCTGAACTCAGAGCTGTCGAGCGTAATCGGATGGTTGGAGTCTCGACGAGTTGCGCTACGCCGTGGCTATTCTGGTCGGCAAGGACAAGGTGGCCGGGTGGCTCTACGGCATGAACCCAATCGGCCCGACCTTTGACACTACCATCTGATCGTAGAAGGGGATGCCAGCGGAGGCCGGGTTGGCCCAGTTCTCCCACCATAGCACTTCGACCTGGCATGGTGTCGTCGTACAGCCGAGCTGGTTGCGATCAAAGACCACGTTCGTCATCTGAGTTCGGAGCGTTGGACTACCGGTGCAAGCACCGTCCGTCCCGCAATCGTCTATCCACATCTCGATCAGCCCGTCGCCAACGGTGCCCTGTGAGTTCAAGCGAGCGTGCACCTCGAAGAAATACCACCGGCCGCTCTCCAGCGAGATGCCGCTGATGTTAGGACTCTGGCAGATGTCGCTGCCATTAATGATCTGGATATACGGTGTGGCCGTGCTGCTCGCGCTTCCAGTTCCGCAATTGAACTGGACATTAAACCAGGTAATGTCGCCATTGGCCTTGGTAAAGTTGGTGGATTTCTCCGCCCCCCACATGTAGCCCGCCTCGGCCTTGTAGTACCACCGAGCCCACAGCTCGGTGACCGGGCCACCGGCGAACTTGTGCATCGCCATGTTCACTCCGCCGACGGACGTATGCAAACCACCGTGGGCCGCGCAATTCGTGCCATTCGCACCTGCGGCGCCACAAACCGCTGCCCCAGGCGGAGTGATCGGATTGGCGAAGATGTTACCGCACCAGCCCTTCTGCTCCTCCGTGAAGCCGCCATTGTCACAATCCTGCGTATACCAGAAGCCAGCCTCAAAATCGTCACAGTATAGCATGTTCGGGTCCGACCCGTCGCACCCCGGTTCCGACGAGTTGTAGAACTCGCCCACAACGGGCGGAACGGGCGGAGCGAGGCCGGTGGCGGTGAAGGTCACAGGTGATCCCGTAAGACCATCGCTCGTCGCCGTAAGCGTGTTCGTACCAGGAATTGACCCTAGCGTCCAGTTGCCGACCCTGGCCACGCCGTCCGCGCCGGTCGTCTGGATCGGACCTGTGATGCTGCCAGCGCCACTCATTACGGCGAACGTGACCTCCACACCTACCTGGGGATTGTTAGACTGATCCAGGACGATGACACTAGGGGCCGTCGCAACCTGAGCACCAACGAAGACTGACTGGTTGTCCCCGTCGTTCACGGCCAGAAGGGGAGCCGAGCCCGCAAGGCCGGTGGCGGTGAAGGTCACAGATGATCCCGGAAGAACCTCGCTCGTCGCCGTAAGCATGTTCGTACCAGCAGTTGGCCCGAGCGTCCAACTGCCGACCTTGGCCACGCCGTCCAAGCCGGTCGTCTGGTTCGGACCGGTGATGCTGCCAGCGCCACTCATTACGGCGAACGTGACCTCCACACCTGCCTGGGGATTGTTAGACTGATCCAGGACGATGGCACTAGGGGCCGTTGCAGCCTGAGTACCAACGAAGGCTGACTGGTTGTCCCCGTCGTTCACGACGATCTGGGTCGCGGTGGCAACCACCATGGCCTGTGGGCCCCCGCACCCGAGGATGCAGCCAATCGGGACCAGGAGGGCAAGGCTGCGCTGGAGGGACATCTTGGCTCCTGCGGTTGGTTTCCTTCCCCGCTTCCGGCGGACTCGGCGGAAAGGAACCGTCAAACTGGCTAGCTCCAAGGGAGCCCCAGATTCTAGCCCAGGCCACCCGCGCGAGTCAAGAGACACCAAGCCCGCGAAATGGATACCCGCCGCGGAGACTGCTCTTGAACGACGACGGCGACTTGCGCCCAAGAACCCCGAGCGTGGCGTGCATGAAACACTGGATCCAACCTCAAGGCTCCCGCGCCGGTACGCGTCTTGCTAGAGGGGTTGCGATTGGCTCCTGCCCCACATGAGGTACGTTTGACTACTCCACCCGCGAGCCGTCTTCCACTTTGGAAGCGCCTTGTCTTCACCGCCGTGCCGGTCATCCTCCTGGGCGCCACGCTGGAGGTCGGTGCCGTCCTCGTCCTGCGTCACACGCAAGGCTACGACGGTCGCCACCTCCTTCATTACGTGTTTGACCCATACAAGAACGTACTTCCGACGCCGAACCTGGTGGACCTGCGCGGCGTCCGGCACGAAAGCCACGGCTTCCGGCGGGATACCGACGTCTCTCACGCAAAGCCACCCGGAACATATCGCATCTTTCTGATGGGCGCCTCCACGGCGTACGGGCTCGGTGGTCTGTGGCCGCACATCCAGCGCGACTGGCCGGTCCTGCAGAGCGATCAGACTATTGACCATTATCTTGAGGAGATGCTGCAGGACTCCCTCGGAGTCCCCGTTGAAGTGATTAATGCCGCCATCGCGAGTGTCTGGATGCACCACCACTTGATCTACCTCAACCAGACCATCCTTGGCTTCGATCCCGACATGATCCTTTTCCTAGACGGCTTCAATGACTGGTACATGGTAGACCCGAGCCACGATCAGTTTGCGTCCTACGCATACCAAGAGACGTCCGCTGTCATTATGGGCGACCCGACCCTGTACAGCCTGGCCTATATGAACAGCTGGTGGATCTTCCGCACCAGCGCGTTTGCCCACCTCGCAATCCGATCGTTGCGGTCGGCTAAGGCATTGTTGATATCCCCTCCGAAGAACCGCACTCCGGTCAATGTCGAGGAGGCGCTCGCCATCCACCGTGAAGTGTTCGGTCGCACGGCGCTGAAGATGATCGACCGGATCGCCGTTCTCCTGCACCACGAAGGAATCCGAGCCGTTTTCATGCAACAGCCCCAACTTATCCTCGAACGTGAGCGTTCGCAGATGCCCGAGGTTGAGCGGAGGCTGTTCGAGTTCAACGTCGCAAGCTGGCTGCCCGGTTGGGAGGAGTTCATACACCGGGCAGTACCCGAGGTCTCGAGGCGCGTAGCCGAGACCGTCGCAAAGGATGGCCAGACCTATCTGGACCTCACGGGAATCCTTCGCCAAATGGATGGACAGGTATTCACCGACTACGCGCATCTCACGCCCGAGGCGAACCACGTGCTGGCACAACGCGTCTTCCGGCACATCATGCCCATGATCCGTAGTGACATCGGGCGGGTCAACAGGCAGCCGTTCTAGATCCTCTCGCCATCCACTTCGCACGTCCGCCGGCCACCTGTGGTCGATACGCCTTGGGTCCGCTCCGGACGTGGGCCGGTTAGCTGAACGGCGGAGAAAGGTCCTCGAGACACGGGATCGGGATACGCCCTGAAGTCAGCCTCCCTATAAGTGCTTATGTCAGAACAAGGTAGCTGGAGTTGATGCGGGGACGTTCACCGACCGATGATTGGCATTATCCGTGCAGACGCTTCGTTCTGTATGTACCTGAGTCGGCCGGCGTCCCGTCTGCGGCAGCTCCTGCCCAACCTTGCCCTCTTCGCACTCGGGACCGTGGCGTCGATGGGCCTCGCTGAGGTGATCGTCCGCCTGGCTGCCCCACAGCAGCTGATCCAGCTGCGACCGGACCTCTTCCGACCCGTCGACTCACTCGGCTGGATGCACCAGCCGAACATCCATACCCAAGTGAACACTGGGAACGGACCCGTCTGGATGCACACAGACAGCAGCGGCTTCCGTGTGGCCAAGGCGGGGCGAGCGGGAGGTCGGCCCCGCGTGCTGGTTCTCGGTGATTCATTCCTGGCCGCAATGCAAGTCGAGTATGAGCAAAGCTTACCCGGGCTGATGGAGCAGTGTTTGGCGTCCTCCAGTGGACAAACCGCCGAAGTGTGGAACACTGCCGTCAGCGGTTGGGGCCCGAATCAGTATTACTTGCAGGCCGCTCGGGTGCTCAACGCCGCGACGTTTGACGTGATGGTTGTCGGAGTCTTTCTTGGGAACGATGTCGTCGACTACCGTCGACCGTATGCGCCGCGTGAGCCGTGGCCGCGGCGCCGGTTCCGCGTACCTCGAGATTTTACGCCGCGGGAGTTCATCGACGCCATTCTTGCACCGATCAATGACGGCCTCGAAACTCGGTCGCACCTGTTCGTCTTTCTCAAGAACCGATTCCAGGGTATCTTGATGCGCCTTGGTTTAACGGCAATCGAGGTTCCTACGGAATTGCGCCGAGACCAGGCGAGCTCGCCGCGCTGGAGTATTACTGCGGACATTCTTGCCGCGATGGACTCCCTGGCGACAGTCCACGGAATCTCCGCCCTTTTCGTTCTCATTCCGTCGATAGAGCAGGTGGACGCCCAAGTCCTGAAGACCAGGGTCCACGCGTTTGGGATCGAGCCAGGGTCGCTCGACGTGGATCAGCCAAGTCGTCTGCTTTCCGCTGAGCTCGGAAAACGAAAACTCCGGTACGTTTCACTCCTCGAGCCATTACGCACAGCCCAAGCCCGCGGTCTGTCGCTGTACGGCCGCGTGGACACGCATCCCAGCGCAGACGGTCACCGAGTCATGTGGAATGCAGTCGCTCCGGAACTCTCGGACGTGCTCGGACTCCCAACGGGCGATTACGCCCGTGTGCCCCACCAGGCCTGTAGGGTAGAATGAGTCGCCGCCCCACACCGGTTCCCACGGCACCCGCACCTCCGTGGCCTGCTTGGGTGACCGGGCGCGGCGCCGCGGCCGTTCCGCGGATCCCGCAACGGCTGGGCGTGCTGTTCCCCCTGCTCCTGGTTTGGCTCGCCTTCGAGTTTGGACGACCCCCCGTAACGCTGAGGATCCCCCTCCTCATTGCGGTTACGTTGGGCGTGGGCTGGGCTCTCAAGAGTGATAAGCGATTGGGTACCTTGGCGTGGGGATTCCTCAGTTTCCTTGGCGTAATGGTTATTGGCATTCCGCTGGCAGAAAACGAGTTCTCAGCGGTGTGGACCACCTATTACATGGTGGCGTTGACGTTTGTTGTCATACCCCTCCCGTCGATCGTAACCAGCGTTCGACGACTGCGAGTCTTGACCCACGCACTCGTCGCGGTTGCCGTGTTCGTAGGTATTTGGGCCATGTTTCATGGCGGGTATGGGCCCTCGGGGGCGTTTGGGGGCCAGGACGAGAACTATGTGGCGGCACTGATGGGGATGAGTATTCCATTGGCGTATTTTTCCATCTACTGTGAATCGCGGCGAGTAGTAAGGACGCTCCTCGTGCTCGCGATCCTCGTGTTCTGCAGCGCGACGGTCGTGAGCTTTTCGCGAGGTGGATTCGTTGGTATGTTCGCCGTGGGCCTGTATTGCATCATGCGATCGCGCAGAAAGGGACTTGGCCTCGGCATGTTCGCGGCCGTGACCGCAGGTGTATTGGTGTTTGCTAGCACCGCGTACCTTCAAGAGGTAAAGACAATCACGAATTACCAAGAAGGCACCGCCGACCTCCGCCTTCAACTGTGGGCAATGGGTTTGCGAGCGTGGCAGGCAAGTCCGTTCCTCGGAGTCGGGCCTGGAAACTTCCGTTGGGTCGTCGGAGAGTACCAGTCGGTCGAGCAACTGGAGATGATCGGACGAGCCGTGGGGGGAAGTTACGCGCATTCTCTGTACGTAGAGTTACTGGTGGACCTGGGGTTAGTCGGTGCGATCATCTTTGGCGTAATCGTCCTGCGTACATGGACCGACCTCCGTCGCGTACAGCGAGGCGGCGTTAGGCCGCCGGGCGAGAGCGATCACGTCGCGTTGGGTCATTACGCGGACGCCATTCGTGCAAGCATGCTAGCCGTCCTTGTGAATGGGCTGTTCTTGTCCTTGTTGTACTACGCCCATATCTGGGTGCTGGTTGCAGTGGGAAGCGCAATCACCCAGATGTATGACTCCCGAATGAGGGGGATTGAAATCGGGAAGATGTCGACACCTCGACCGGGAGCACGTGTGAGCTCGGCAAAGAGGACCAGACGGTGACGGCGGCGCCAAGCGGAGGCAAGCACCGAGACGCGCGCGGGACCACGAGATCAATGAGACTGTTCACCAATGGATTGATTGCCGCCACTGCCGTTCTGCTCTCGGTCGCGTTCATCGAGCTGGGGCTCCGCGTGGCCCTCCCGCAGCCGCTTGGCGTAATCCACCATGATCCCTATGGCCTCCCGGTGCACTGGCCAGGGCTGGTCACCTATCTGCCACGATTCGGCCAACGCATATCGTTCAATTCCGCTGGCATGCGCGACCGAGAACATGCCCTAGCGAAGCCGCCAGGCACATGCCGAGTACTGGTACTGGGTGATTCCTTTATGGAAGCACTACAAGTGCGCTTCGACTCCTCGTTCCCTGCCCTGCTCGAGCGGGGTCTCGCGGCGGAGTCGCGAAATCCGATCGAAGTTGTCAGTGCCGGCGTGGGCGGATGGGGAACGGCCGAGCAGTTGCGGTATCTAACGGACTACGGCTTATCGTGGAGTCCGGATTTGGTACTCATCATGATGACGCTACACAACGATATAAGCGATAACCTGCGCGAGCAGTTCTACTCCGTACGCAATGGTGTCCTCACGGAGCAACCCCGAAGGCGAGCGTCGGTCCTTGGCTACAAGCTAGTACAGCTGAAGAGTTATCTGGCCACCCACTCTCACTTTTTCCAGCTCCTAAGAAAGGCCAGACTTAATCGGCAAATCAGTACTACGGGAAAGCAATTACGTGCTCATGTCGTGGACTTGCTTGCCGAGTCGACGCCACCGAGCATCGTGCAGGGCTTTGAGCTCACCGAACTGCTGCTGGAGGAGATCCGCAGCCTTACGATGGCTAGGTCAGGTCGTGTGGTTCTGGTGTTGCTGCCACTCCAGACACAGGTCTCGGACGCCCGTTTCGCTGCCTTCGTTCGTACCGCCGCCGACACGACATCACAGATGCACCTCGACGAGCCGCAGCGATACATGAGGGCCATCGCCGACCGCCTCGGCCTGCCGGTGATTGATCTCTTACCGGGATTCCGCGAGTGGACAGCTACCGGCGGATCTGCCCTTTATCTGAAAGGCGACGGACATTGGACCGAGGGCGGCCACCGCCTCGCGGCTGCGATGGTCGCGAAGGAACTGCGGCGCCACCAACCGTTGCCGTGGCGTGAAATCCAAACGCCCTCTGGGCCAGATGCCGAGGCTCACTGCATCGCGTTACCGGAAGTTGGAACCTAGAAGCTGGTTTGCCATTGTGCCGCGCTGACTAGGCCGGGACAGCCAGTAGCTCCCGCCATGCAGCGCGCCATTTCCTCACAACCAAATCGGCAGCCCAGCGCCACTGCATGCCCCTCCATTCAGGTGGCGACAGGATGCCCGGACCGTTCCGCGTGGTCCGTAGCCAGTCGAGTAGCTGTCCTACAGGAACGAACCAGCCCGGCCTTTCCGCCAAGCGCTCAAGGAGGAGGCGCGTCTGTGGATGAACAGATCCCCCAGACGCAAACCCTTTGCCGAGGTGCGTTGCTACGATGCAGATGCCTCCTTCGCGTTCCAGCCGTTCCTGACTTGCGGGACCGATGAGACGGTTGAACTCTCCAACATCCTCGGCATCGGTGGCGGAGAACCACCATCGTACAAGGGGCCGGCGCGGATCGTGATACGGCATCGAGGGGTTGATGCGACAAAGATTGATCTCTGAGAACGTCAGATTGCGCACGTACGTGATTTGGGCTGTCAGGTCACCCCACCACCATGGCGTGCCCGGGACGTGCCCGCAGAAACGTCGCCCGCTCTTTCCGAGAGCACGGGCGTAGAGGGTGCGAAGCAGCGGGTCATCGATGCGCTCGATCCCCCAGTACAGGTTTTCGCGATTGGACGCATGGTTGGCGTAGACCCGTGGCGGTGCGCCAAACAGCTCCCGAAACCGGGTCAGGCCCCGCTCAGTGCGGTCACGCGTGGAACTCTCCATCGTCGCACCATGGTACGCAATCTCGAAGCCCCGCGAAGCTAGCTGGCGGACGAAGTCGAGGTACAGCTCGTCCTCCAGTGTGCTTGAGGTGCCAAATTTTCGGCTGCCCTCCGGGCAGGCGAAGGGCCAAACCGTCTTGGTCGTGCGGAACCCGAGTTCCTCAAGAAGACGATATACCGGCCCCACGTTCTCAAGGGTGGCAACGTCAGTATCGTCCATGATCGTGAACGCAAAACGCTTCCCGTCCGGGAGCATCGATCTCACGCGGCGCTAAGGAGATCGAGAATAGAGCGTTATTCCTGGCTGCACGCCGCACGCTCGATCCAGGCCTGGCGAACGCGTCGGCCAGCACTGCCACGCAGGCTTCGATCCGCCATTAAACCTCGGCGAACACCGTCGCTGACTGATCGACGGGTCCCAGATGGCGCGAACTTCGCGTGCAAGCCGCGAGAAGTCGCCCCCGAATCCCGCACTCTCCTCATTCCCTAAGCGTTGCAGCGGCCGCTGTAAACGTGTCACGATCCTCGAGGATGGGCTCCAGCTTACGAGCAAGGTAACTGTAGTCGATCTGCGGATTCGGCGGCGGCACGAGCGCGGCGTCGCGGCTCCGGGCACACTCGAGCGTGTCAACGATCGCTTCATGGTCACGGGGATCCACAACCCGCAGCCCGAGGTCCCGTGCCTCTCGCGCCGTGGCGGTGGGCGCACTCGCGAGAACCAGCGTAGGAATCCTCATGGCGACTAATTCGTAAAGCTTGGCGGGGATCTGCAGATCCTGGTCTTGGGCGAGGACTACAGCGAGGTCCGAACGCACCGACACGCGAAGCGCCTCAGAAGGGGGTATGAGGCCGAGCAGCTCCACGTTTGCCGTGAGGCCGAGCCGCTCGATCTCGTCTCGAAGATCCATCTCGTGCGCGCCCTCGACGTGGCCAGCGACTCGTAGGACCACCGGCGTCGTCGCGTCCGCCGTGTTCCGGTCCAAGAGGGTGCGCAATCCACGCAGCACCTGTGTCAGTTCCCGATTCCCATAAAGAGTTCCCACGTAGCTGACCACAAACCCGGGATCGCGCTCTCCCATATCTGCAGGGAGGCATTCGTGGTCCACTCCATTCCGCAGCCATACGACCGCTGCCGATGGATAGCACTCCCGGAGGGCCTGCGCCAACTCCCGTGTGTTGGCGATGATCCCGTCCGCGGCGCGGAAAGTTTGGCGCTCGAGCCACGGGATCAGTCGCCGAGCCGAGCCGCTCCCGAGAACATCGCTCCAGCGCCCCAAGTCACCGCCTGGACTCCACCAGGGATCTCTGAGATCGATGAGCCAGCGCACGCGTGTGCCAGCGGTGGCTAACGCAGCGACGACGTGAGCAGAATGCGGGGGCCCACTACTCACAACGACATGCGGCTGCACCTGCCGGATGAGGGAGCGCGTCCGGAGGACCGCTCGCCAAATCCAGCCACGACTCTGATCCGGCAGTTCCAGCAGTGCGGATATCTCCAATCGAAGGCGGTCGACGCGGCTGTTGCGTTTCCCTGAGGCCTGATGTCGTGACGCTAGCCGCGCACGTTGGTTCGCGCGGACTAGTCTTCGGTACCAGTCGTTCAGCGTGGGCAGCCGCCGGCACGTAGTGATGTCGACGTGGTGAAGAGTCCTCGGCGCAAGACCGGATGCGGCCGTGAGCACGTTCACACGCCAACCCAATGACGCGAGGTGTCTTGAAAGACCCAGCCAGCGAAGACCTCCCACCGCACCGTCCGGGGGAAAGTGATAGGAGATCACCAGTGCGCTGCGGCGGGCCGAGCGTGGGGCTCCTGCGGTGGCCATCCCTGGAGCCGATGCCAGCCGGGGCATTGGCTCCAGAACCGCGCCAGCGACGATGCGCACGCAACGGTCGATGCGGTCATAACACGCGTCGAACGTCTCGCGGGGCTGATCAAAGGGATCCGGAATGCGCCGAGTCTCGATGTCTAGCGGATCGAAGTCGCCGAGCAGGAGTACCACCGCCCTGGCGCCGTAGGCGCCAAGGGCTCCCCTCTGAGCCGGGTCCATCACGAATACCACGTCGGCCTCGGTCAGGGCCTCGGCGGTCAACTGGCGGGAAATGTGCCCGGTCAGGTCCACGCCCCTGGCCTTAGCTGCAGCTATGGCTTCTGCTGGAGCCGGGCGGCCACCATCGAGAAATCCAGAGGATTCCACCTGCGGTCCTTCCGCGCCCACGTCGGCGATCCGAGCGGCAAGTACGTGGTGCGCGTAAGGACTGCGGCAAATGTTGCCATGACACACGAATAACAGCCGGCGAAGGTCGCGCTTCCGACGAAGGACGGCAAGCCCCGCACCGCGCCGACGACGATGGAGTAGACGATCCGGCGCGTATTTGATCCACCGCATAAAGGAGCGAAACCCGCTCACGTGTGAGGGAGACCAAGCAAGCATGCCCAATCAAGAAAGCACTTGATCGCCGGGACCGAGCGCCTTCGACCCCTCTTAAACAAGTCGGCCGTCACGGTATAGTCGCCAGGGGGCAAGAGGGCAAAGCCGAATCTGCCTTCGGCATCTGTGACCTCGACAAACTCTTAGGCCTCCTGCGAGGTCGTGCAGGCGGACTATGGCATCGCCGATCGTCTCACCGGCCACGGTTTGCAAGCGGCCGGTCACGGAACCCGATGTCATGCCTTGCGCCGCCGCCGCCGTCGGTACGATGGCTGCAACAGCGACCACGATGACGATGGATGGTTTCACGAGCCTTCTTGCCCAATGGCGCTCGAAAGCGCCGAGAAGTCTAGCATGGGGCAGTGCGCAATGATAGCGCCGACGGTGGGGGGGGTTGGCACGTGTTGGCACCCAGTGCCTTCCAGGGTTAGCGTAGAAACAACGAAGCTTGGCGACCGACAGCCTCCGCCACAATAGCAAGAGCCAGACGTGAGGCGTCAGCAGTCGAAAACGATGGGGCGGCAAGACATACGTCGTTTTCTTGACCCATGGGCGCGGCGTAGCAGGCTAAGCATGAGCCACGTCATAGGGTGCCCCGTAGCCAAGATGCGTTACCATTCAGATCCGGCTCGCTTTGCCTACTGTGGGTCGGGACGGTCATCAACTGGCGGGCCAACGTACGAGCCCCCTCGAACCCCTGCGCGGCGTTCGAAACGCGGCGGTCAAAACCGGGCAAATCCGCTAGTGATCTGGCGTATGCTGGCAAGATGCCGAGGCGCACTAGCGCGGCGTAGCTCGCTCCGTGCGTTTCACGAGAGCACAGGACCGGAAGCCGCAGGTATCCCGGATCCCCCCCACAAACGACCGTGGGCAAGCATGGCTCGGCCCCCTCGATGACCTCCGCAGCAAGCCGGCCCGCCGCGCGGCGACGAGCTGTCCTCTCCACATCGTCCAAACCCGCCGTGAGAGCCAGAACAGCTCGACACGAGAGCGAGGCGTCGCGAGCCGCGTGCGGATCCCGGTAAATCGTCTCGCCCAGCCTGAGGAATGGCAGCGCGGTGGGAAGCCAGTAAAGCGTCGGTCGCCCAAAAAGCCACTGCGCCCCCAGCGCAATCATCTCGATGATCCCCCGGCGTCCTGGGCGGAGTCTTGTCAGTGCCCAATCGAGTATCGCTCGTCCCTGCTCGTCGTGGGCGAGTAGCGCTCCGCCTCCCCCGCCGGTCGTGCCTTTCCCTCGCCCGAAACTGAGGACAGCCACGCTCCCAAATCCACCGAGCGCCCTCCCTTGATACCGCCCCCCCGCCCCTTGTGCCGCGTCCTCGATGCACGGGACGTCGAATTCACGAACCAGTTCCATAACCCGCGACATGTCCACCGGGAAACCGTACAGGTGAGCGACGACAAGTGCCCTTGCCCCGTGCTCCAGAGCAGCCCTCAACGAATCAAAGTCTGGCCCGAGGGTCTTCGGATCGACATCGTACAGTACGACGGGAACGTCAGCCGTGTCCGCTGCCGTTGCGACATCGTAGCACGAATACGCAGGAAGCGCGACCGGGACTCGAGGTTGGTCCTTGAGTGCGCCCGCGATGGCGAGGGCGAGGGCGGATGTTCCGCTGTCGGTGAACAGAGCGTGGTCGGTCCCGAATCGCCGTTGGATCCAGGTGCGCACCGTTTCTTCAGCGCTGGCGGCGTCACCGGTCACGGCCGCGCGGAAGCCGGCTGCCAGCGCTCGCAACGTGATCGGTGAGTATACCGGGAGCTGCCGCCGGAGTGTCACGGGATGTACTGCACCACCCTCGGCCCTACCGCGTTGGCCACGGCGATCGGCAGGCGACGCCACACGTGCGGCCCCCATGAGAACCTACCATCATCCGGTGTAGGGGTACCCAGCTCTCCCCTCGGTCCCGCCTGATACCACCACAATTGGTGATCCCGCGATCCCCACTGCCGCTTGAAGCGGTGCGTCCCGCTACCCGGCGTGCACCGACCGAAATTGAAAACCCGGATTCCCTCCTCTACGCAGCGCTCCATGAACTTCCAATACAGGAGCATGTTGGGGGCGATCCGGTTGTATGCCCGCAGCGACGACGCCCACGTGATCTCGAACTCGTCGTCCCATCGGAACCCACAACCCGACGCCACTGGACGACCTCTTAGGTACGCGCACCCGAACCACACACTCTCCGGGAACTCATCTACGATCCGCTCAAAGAGACTCCGAGACTGAGCAGGCGTCCCCAGGTCCCGCATGTGTCGACAAAATATGTCGTAGAAAGGACCAAGTTCCCGGCGGCCAAAGCGAACCTCCACTCCCTCCTTCATGGGACGTCGTACCTGGCTGCGCACTTTCGTCCTGAGACCGTCCCAGAGCGGGGCGGGGTCGTCCTTGGGAAGGTCGAGAAGCACTGTGATTTTCCGGTGAGACACGGCGAGGTCTGTCGCCAGTTCGTGCCGACTGCGCAGTTCCAGCAGGTCTGCGCCGTCCTCCTCTGCCTGCTTCGTCGCCGCCCCGCAGAGCGCAGTAACAGCATCGGGCTCGCCCACCGGCCCTCCGTAATTCAAGAACGGCATGGAAACGAGGAAATGTCCAAACAGGCGGCTTCGGACCCGCACCAGTGGAAGAGCGCCGTTCAGAGTTCCACTCTCGGACCTGCTTTCGAGGTAGATGCACTCATGGCCGAACACAGACTCGATGATTCGTTTCCAGCCGAACTGATGAAAGTGCGTGGATTGCAGCTGTGCGGTGACAAAACCATCCCACTCCGTCGGACTGCCGCTGAACCGGCTAATCGCGACGGTCACGACGTAGCGGGCGACAGAACCGCTGCAAGATTCTCGGCAATCGGCCTGAACCGGAACTCCGACAGCAGCCGTCGAAGACGCGGCAACGTGCGACGGAGTCCAGTGTAGTGCCGGAACCGGCTCCAGGCGGAGGCTGCTACGCGCGGCTGATCAGGATCGACCTCCCACGGGTGCACGTAGAACGTCCCTGGGACCCCACGCTTTGCCGCGTCTTCAAATGCCGCCCGCACGAGCGCATATGGAAAGATTCGGAAGTACGCGCCGCCGGCCGCAGGTAGGTTCTGGCCGACGCGTCGAAGAGTGCAGGGCGGGACCTCATAGATTCCGCCCCGAGGACGGTCGATCCAATGCGGGTCGCGCCCTCCCGACACGTACCCATACCCCCGACGTTTGATCGGGAACAGACTGGAGTCGTACCGATACCCTTCCTCTATCAGAATGTCGAGTGCCCACTCCCGGCCGCGGACGATCGAAAAGCTCGGCGCCCGATAGCCGACGACCTTGCAGCCAATGAGATCCTCAAGGATCGCCTTCGAGCGGCGCACCGACTTGCGAAAGGCGTCGGGCGTGAGTTCGGTCACCCGCCGATGCCCCCAACCGTGCGATGCGATTTCGTGACCCGCATCGGAGATCGCGCGCACGACATCCGCGTGTTTCTCGGCAATCCAGCCGAGCACAAAGAACGTCCCCCGCGTCTCATGGGCCGCGAGAAACTCGAGCAACCGTTCCACGTTCCGGGCGACACGACTTTCCAAAGTCTCCCATGCGGCGCGATCGACAAAGCGCTCGAACGCCGAGACCTGGAAATGCTCCTCGACATCGACCGTGAAGAAATGCTGGACTTCAATAGAGCGCGACGATCGGTTCGCGCTCACCTATGGAGCCCGGGGTAGCAGTTCATCGCCCCCTCACGAACCGGCAGACAGCTGGACATTCTATTGAAGTGTGACATCCGCGTTCACTCGTGGTTTGAGCAGCCAGGCACCACTGCCGTCGGGCACCAGGACACCAGTCACGTCCATGACCGTCGCCTGCGTCACGCTGTCCGGTAGGGTGATAATCGGGATCGTCAGCCCAGCATCGATATCGAACACGATCTCGAGTGCTCCGGAACCATCGTCCGCCGTCACCACGAAATCGAACTGCCGCGTCGTGGTGTCACTGATCGTTGCGGTGACGACGCGGACGAGAGCCGCATCGAGACGTGCGCTGTCGGCAGTTGCCGCCAAGGCCGTCGTAATGCGTTCGGCCGGCCTCACCGTCCCAACACCGAGCAGGAACGCTTGCACGAAATCGAGCGTCGGCTGCCCGTCCCGACTGCCCCGGCGGCCGAGAAGTCGCACACTGTCGCCCGCGGCTACCGTCTGGAACTGGACGCGCGTCGCCCGGAGCGAAGTGGCCGCGTCGCCGACGTGAAGCGTCGTGTCCCCAAACGCGTTGAGGGCGGTGAGTGCTACCGCTTCCGTGAAAACACGCTCGCCCACCGGCAGTTGCTTCAGCTCGGTCAGGCTCACGCTGGGGAAACTCACGCCCATTAGGATCGAGACCGAGTCGGCCGGGCGGACCGTCACCGTCGCCGAGTCGTTTAGTACGATGATAGCGGTATCACCCACCGTACTCGTATCGATCAGGACGTCGTACCTCCCGACCGGAAGATCCTCAATGCTGTACGTCCCCTGACTGTTCGAGGTCCCCACACCTGCCGTATCGAGGCCGCCCGCCACGACCAGGTACACGCGTAGATCCTCCATAGGGAGGTCGCTGCCATCGGCCCGGCCATTCCCATCACCATCGAAGAAGGCCGAACCAAAAACACTCCCGGTGGCCTCAACCGCCAGCACACGATCTTCGCCGGCGTTCTGGCATCCGAGCGTGAGCAAACCCACTAACAGACAGGGGGAAAGGCGGAAGGGCGGAAGGGCGGAAGGCATTAGTAATTCACCCTTAGGCCAAAGCGGAAGGCTCGGCCGCTGGTTCGAAACGCGGTTGGTTGGCCGAAACCGGGATTCGCAATCAACGGGACCGTGACGGTGCCCGCTGCGGCATCTGTGGTAAGAGTCTGCGTGGGATCGACCAGGTAAAGCGCCCGGTCGATCACCGGGCTGTCCTCGTCCATCACGTTCAGCGCATCGATCTGGAGTGACACCGGGTATCCACCTAACGAAAACGGGCCAATCTCGAGTCGCAGATTCAGTCGATCCACCGCGGGCCCGCGACACGAATTCCGCTCGGCGAATTGTCCCGTTTGCGTTTGGAGACACGGCCACGCGACAACGAGGTCGTCTACGCCTGTGATCCCGTCGTCCACGAACGCCGGGTCGTTGCGTGCGGAACCGTCTCCGTTGGCATCCACGCCGTCCCGGTAGCCCGGCGTGAAGGGGTATCCCGACCGGTATCGATAGAGCGCGGCGATGCTCAGCCCTTCATGGCCCAGCACGCGAAGAACCGCCGCCACCGATAGACGATGTGGGATGTCGAAATCCGACCGCCCGTCGGCCCAATCGAGGCCGGCGAGCGAATCGGGAAAGGGCGTGAGCTGCCCCTCCAGCCCGCCACGACGACCCGAGAGCCAGTTGTCGCTCGTCTGGGAGTAGCGGTAGTCCGCATACAATTCCAACACCCGTCCCATGCGACTCTCGAGCGCCAGTCGAACGTCCCAGTACTCCGACTCGCCGTCGGTATTGATCGCCGAGATGAGATCGAAGCCGGCGAAACGCCGGTTGGACCCCGGCGTTGCCGCGAGAATGCCTCCCAACTGCTGCAACTCCCCATAGATCGGTCGTCCGTTCTGATCGGTCGCCGTGACACTCGGCAAGATGTTCAGATCCTGACGACGCGGCAGAAAGTCGGTGTGCCGAAATGCGGTCGAGAGATGGAGCGCGCTGTTGTGTCCCAGAGTGCGCGTGATCCCGAACGACGCACGGCTGGAACGTGGCGGTTCGTAGTTCGGCGCGAACAACACGAGACGCTGACCTGTGACAGATGCGGCACTCACGGGCGGTGCATCCGGCCATGAGGTGAGGTTCCCTACCCCGCGCCGTACCTCGACACGGCCCGCATGACTCACCAGCTCGCCCAGCAACCCTGGATCGGCGAGATCGTAGAAGACACCCGTGCGCGCGATCACGATCCACTCGCCACGATTCCCAATATCCCAGGTGAGACTGGCACGGGGGCTGAACTTGCCACGCGTCCTGGTCAGTGAATCGTTGGCCAATCCGCTGCGCGCCAGAAACTCGGTGTTGGCGGGGATCCTGGTCTGGGGAAGGAATTCCGACTCATACCGCAGTCCTATCTGGAAATCCAGATCGGGCGCGAGGCTCCATCGGTCTTGGAGAAAGACGCCCACCAACTGAGTCGAGAAACTGGACACAGGAAGCGAGCCCACGGCCTGCGTAAAAACGCCGCTTCGAACGTCCAGATCGACGGCGCGCGAGAACGCGAACTCGCCCGCGCTCCCGAACGCAAACGTCTGATCCCAAGAGTTGAATTCCCCGTCTAACCCAAGCTTGATCTGATGCGTGCCGCTCGAAAAGTGCAACGTCTCGCGTGCGCGCACGGTCGACCGCTCAAATCTGGCCGGGAGACGCGCGTCGCTCCCGAATGCGATCGCTTCGTCCACGATGCGGGTCGAGGGAATCGCATCGGCGGTGTACTCACGTTTTCCAAACTCGAAACCCACACGTGCCTCGTTGGCGAGGGCGCCACCCCAATACGAGGTGAGCGACGCCGTTGCGGCGAGATCGCTCCCGTCCAGCGTCGTCCCCGGCGTCCATGTCCCGTCAGGCCCCACGTCCACACCGTCTCCCGTAACAGAAGCGAACTGCCCGCGCACGCTGAGCTGTTGCCCCTCGGCGAGGCGCCAGTCGAACCGGGCGTAGACCGTCGCTGCGTCGGTCTCCGTGACGCGTGGTCGGAGGAACGGTGCCAGGTCCACGCCCAGCGAATCCGTGCTGGCTGCCAGCGCAACGTCGACGGGTCGTGGTACCCACGCGCGCGGCAGCGGTGAGCGGACCCGGTTCACCTCGGCGCCGATCACGAAGAACGCCGTATCCGCGATAATCGGCCCGCCGACGCGCAGTCCGCCGCGCACCGATCCGAACGATATCAGGTCCCCGCCAAAACGGTCCGACGAGACGAGCGCGTCACCGGTCCAGTCGCCGAAGAGCGAGACCTCGAGCCGTTGCGGCGCACGCCTAGTATCGGCAAGGAACCATCCGCCGGCATAGCCAGACCACTCGACGTCCGTCTCATCGGAAACCAGTGTGGACCGAACGAGCGCGCTAGGCACGAACGCGGACAACTGCGTGCGATCGACGAGCCACGGGTGCCGCGCGCCGCTAGTGCGCAGACCGTCAGATACCGCACCGCTCGATGCCGCTGGCAGGCCGTCGATCTCGAGTGCATCTCCGCCCAACGCCATCTGCTCGCCCAACTCGCCGAGGTTGCGGCGACCGTCGGGGACCTGCTCGAGTTCGAGACGACCGAATGCGCGACTCAGCGGGTCCAGCTCAAGCGCCGATGCTGCGAACCGAACGGTATCGATCGTCATCACGGGCGGGTCCGCAAACGGCAGCTCGATGGTGAGGTCAACGTCACGCGCCCGTCGCACGGGGACGTCAAGGACCGTGCGCGGTTGAAAACCGAGTTCTTCCGCAGTGACAGCGTACATTCCCGGTGCGAGCATCGCGAAACGGAAGCCCCCATCGGCAGACGCAACGTCAACCTGCATCATCCCGGTCGTTGCCTCACGGAGGAGGACGCGGGCCCCCGCGATGGGAGCACCGGCGCTATCGATTACCGTTCCACGCAACGATCCGGCAGTTATGCTCTGGGCTTCGAGCGGCGCCGCGGCGCCGATGAGAGCGAGGGCTACGATATAGTGCCGCAGTGCTCCTCCACACGATGGGGAGACAGGCTTAGCATGAATGAAGCAACGGATGGGGACGCAATCCTGGAGCCCCCTGGCAACGACCATTCAGGAGTATGCAGTATCACACGTAAGCGCATGTCATGCAAGGGGATGCGGTATCCAACCCCGACACGTCGCGCATTCAACACACGCACCCGCCAGATGGTGTAGCGTGATCGCAACAGGTCAAAGACAAGTCCGTAACACGTGGGTTCTCTCAGCCATCGTCGGCCTCATTCTCTGGCTCACTCTTGTTCCCGGAACCCAGCAGCGCACATCTCCTTTTGGCTGCCTGCTCTGCGGTGAGGAAGGCTTGTCGGACGCCATCCGGAACGTCATCCTCTTCGCCCCATTCGGCTTCGCCCTGGCGCGGCACGGAATGAAACCGTTCGCAGCGCTGCTGCTCGGGGCGGCGTTCTCCATCGGCGTCGAGGGGACGCAGTTCTTCGTTCCCGGCCGGGACGCGGGCCTGGCCGACGTGCTAACGAATATGATCGGGACGGCGGCGGGCACGCTACTGTTCGCCACGCGCTGGAGCTGGCTCATGCCGGCTTCGCGACCAGCTGCGAGGCGCTCGCTGGTCGCATCGCTCGTTATGCTGGCCACCGTCCTGATGACCGGGTGGCTGCTCCAGACCTCCCTGCCCCACAATAGTTATTTCGGTCATTGGACACCCCGATTCGGCCACCTAGAGTGGTATCGTGGGACCGTGATGGAGGCAGAGGTGGGAGGGATCCCCACTCCGTCGGGGGAGATCGATTCGTCGGAGGCGGTGCGGTCCTTGTTGCTAGAACGAACGCCGGTACGGGTGCGTGCGCTCGCGGGGCCCCCCGTGCCCGCCCTGGGCTCGCTGTTCAGTATCACAGACGGGGAGCGCGGGATTCTCCTGATCGGACCGGATCGGGACGACCTCGTCCTGCAGATCCGGCTGCGGGCAGCCGAAGTGCGGCTGGACTATCCGGACAGGCGATTTCGCGGTGTGATGGCAACAGTAGATCCGGGAGACACTATCCAGGTAGTCGTGTGGGGCAACGCAGACGGGTACTGCATCGCGTTGAATGATCGCGAAACCTGCGACCTCGGATTCTCCGCTGGTGCGGGGTGGACGTTCATCCAGAACATCTCCGCCCTACCGCCATGGGCCAAGGAAGGAATGAATGGGCTCTGGATCATGCTGCTAGTCATTCCGTTCGGTTTCTGGGCCCGGATGAGCTGGCAAAGCACAGCTGGAGGAATCCTCCTTGTCGCGGGCCTGTTGATCGCTCCTTCTTGGGTCCACCTGAACGCCACAAGTATTGTCGAATGGGCTGGAGCCCTGTCGGGAGCACTCGGCGGAGCACTCGCCCGGCAGATGATAGGCCGGTGAGGGATTAACGGTCCCACAGCACCGGCTGTTCTTGGCTGCGCGGCCAAGGATGGCGCTAGAAGATCGTGTAAATGAAAGGCGCCAGTGCCGAGCCTTGGGCGAAAACCAGCAGCGCACCCACAAGGACCATAACAACGACTATCGGGAGCAACCAGAATTTCTTGCGGGCTCTCATGAAAGCCCAAAATTCACGGAACAAACTCGAATGGCTCATATCACGCCCTAGAATTGACGTTCCAAGTCACTGCGACTGCCAGTCGTGCGCCCAACCCAAACGGACGGCCTACCGTGATGCGTCGTCATCGGATTCCGGCCAAACAGACGCATCACACCTCCAATGGGTGCGATGAGGACGAAGTAGATGATTCCCATAAAAATGGGGGTCGTCACCTTTGAAATGGCATGCGCCAGACCCATCCACGCTCGATGCACCGGCCCCAAATGAGCTGGGATCAGTAGCCCGGCGAGGATCAGAAAACCACCGATGCTCCAGAACACGAGAGCCACGGGCTCATGCCCTCTCCACCACACGATGCCACCGAGGACCAGAAACGCAATCCCCACGGTGAGTCCGAACTTGCGCCCTTCGCGAGGGCTTAGTCGAGCTGGAATTCTTCCCGCCAATCTCCCTCCTCTTTCCACTCGGGCTGCGTCGCCTTCTGAAGTACGAAGGGCCCGAGCACCAGGACGTCAATATGGGTCCGCATGAAGCATCGGTACGCGTCCGCTGGTGTGCAAACGATCGGCTCTCCGCGCACGTTGAACGACGTGTTCACCACAACGCCACATCCAGTCTGGCGCTCGAACTCCTCGATCAAGTCGTGGTAGTCCGGATTGGTCTCGCGCGAGACCGTCTGGACCCGCGCAGAGTAGTCCACGTGTGTGATCGCCGGGAGGTCGGAGCGAGGAACGTTCAGTTTCTCGATACCCCAGAGCCCCTCCTGAGCATCGGTCATGCGGATCTGGCGGTCCTTCTTGACGTCGGCGACCAATAACATATACGGCGAATCGCTGTCCAGTTCAAAGTAATCGCTCACTCGCTCGCGCAGGACACTCGGAGCAAAGGGGCGAAAGCTCTCCCGAAACTTGATCTTCAGGTTCATCTGCGCCTGCATCTTGGGACTGCGGGGGTCGCCAAGGATGCTACGCGAGCCCAGAGCTCGCGGTCCAAACTCCATGCGCCCGTTGAACCAGCCGACGATCCTCTCGCTCGCCATCGCCTCCGCCACGCAGCGATGTAGATCTGATCGCTCGCGCCGTTCGTACGCTGCGCCGACGGATTGCAAGTACTCCTCAATCTCCGTGTCCGAGAAACTCGGACCGAGGTACGCACCACGCATTCCATCACCGCTAGACGGAACCGTGCGGGGCTGTTTGCAGTGCCGGTGCCAGATGAGCTGCGCGACCCCGAGTGCGCCACCCGCATCTCCCGCCGCGGGCTGGATCCAGAGTCGCTTGAAGGGTCCCTCTCGTAGCAGCCGGCCGTTCCCCACGCAGTTGAGCGCGACACCGCCGGCGAGGCAGAGATTCTCGAGACCCGTTTCACGGTGCACCGCGCGCGCCATGCGCAGCATGACCTCTTCGGTTACGTCCTGTATTGAACGCGCGAGATCCATTTCCCGCTGGGTCAGCTTGGATTCGGGCTTACGGGGCGGACCGCCAAAGAGATTCGAGAACGCCCCATTCGTCATGGTCAGGCCCGTGAGGTAGTTGAAGTACTTCTGGTTCAACGTGAACGAGCCGTCTTCCTTGAGATCCATCAACTCTGTGAGGATCGTCTTGACGTATCTTGGCTCACCGTACGGGGCCAGCCCCATGATTTTGTACTCACCGGAATTCACCTTGAAGCCGGTGAAGTAGGTAAACGCAGAGTAGAGCAACCCCAGTGAGTCGGGCCAGTGCAACTCCTTGAGCAGTTCGATCTCCGACCCCCGGCCAACGCCGAACGATGCCGTCGCCCACTCACCCACGCCGTCCATCGTGAGAAACGCGGCCTCCTCGAAGGGCGAGGGGAAGAACGCGGAAGCCGCGTGTGATTCATGATGCTCGGCATAGAGGATCTGCCCATCGAAAGCGAGGTCATCGCGTAACTGCCGATCGATGTACAGCTTTTCCTTGATCCAGAGCGGTCCGGCCATCAGGAACGATCGAAACCCGCTTGGTGCCACACCAAGATAAGTCTCCAGGATTCGTTCAAACTTCAGCAGCGGCTTGTCGTAGAACCCGACATATGCGAGGTCCGCAGTGGTGATTTCCCCGGCTTTCAAGCAATAGTCGACCGCGTGCTTGGGGAACGAAGAGTCACCCTTCTTCCGCGTGAACCGCTCTTCCTGCGCCGCCGCGACGATCTCCCCATCGCGAAGCAGACATGCCGCGCTATCGTGATAGAAGGCCGAGATTCCAAGTATGTATCTGCTTGCCGTCACCGAAGCTCCCGTGCGTTCCGTGCATCCGCATTCCAATCAACTTCGCATCGTAAACGCAAGAGATGGGCTTCCTGTGGGACCCAGCGGGGCAGACCTTGTAACGAACACGACCGCAACACGTTACGTAGGCCCAGGTCACATGCCGGACCGAACGCTGTTGCATCGGCGCAACGGCCGTTCAGCACGATGATCGAGGTATCGCCCACAGTACTAGACCAACTCGCCTAGCAACCCCGGATCGGCGAGATCGTAGAAAATACCCGTATGTGCGATCACCATCCACTCGCCACGACTCCCGATATCCCACGTGAGGCTCATGCGGGGGCTGAACTTGCCGCGTGTCTCATCCAATGAGTCGTTCGCCAATCCGCTGCGCGCCAGGAACTCGGCGTTGGCGGGGATACTGGTCTGGGGGAGAAATTCCCATTCGTAGCGCAGCCCCACCTGCAAGTCGAGACCCGGCGCGAGTCTCCACCTGTCGTGGAGAAGGAGTCCCAACAACTGCGTGGAGAAACTCGAAATCGGAAGCGAGCCCACGGCCTGCGTGAACACACCGCTCCGAACGTCCAGATCGACAGCGCGCGAGAAAGCGAACTCGCCCGCACTCCCGAACGCGAAAGTCTGTTTCCAGGAGCTGAAATCTCCGTCCGCACCGAGCTTGATCTGACGCGTGCCGCTCCAGAGGTGAAACGTTTCGCGGGCGCGCACGGTCGATCTCTCGAATCTGGCCGGAAGACGTGCGTCACTCCCGAAGGCGATCGCCTCATCCACGATGCGGGTGGAAGGAATCGCGGCGGCGGCGTAGCCGCGTTGTCCGAACTCGAATCCCACGCGCGCCTCGTTTGCGAAGCCGGAGCCCCAATGCGACGTGAGTGCCGCAGTCGCGGCGAGATCGCTCCCCTCCAGGGTCGTCCCCGGCGTCCACGTCCCGTCAGGTCCCACATCCACACCGTCCCCGGCGACCGTCGCGAACTGCCCGCGCACGCTGAGCTGTTGCCCCTTGGCGAGGCGCCAGTCGAACCGGCCATAAACGGTGGCCGCGTCGGTTTTGCGGATTTCGGTGACACGCGGTCGGAGGGCCGGTGCCAGCGTTCCGACATCACACGCGCGACGCAAGGGTCGCGTTCAATTGCGCCGTTGTGATGTTGCGTGACTGCAACGTGTCAGATGAAGCGCTAGGGACCTGCGGAATCCTGGTCTCTCAGGCGCATCAGCGTCAGCGCGGTCAGGCCGTCGTGGGTTTCGTGTTGGGGGCGTGCTCCACGAAGTCCCGCGACAGGTGGTTGGTGATGCCAGACGGACGCGGGCCCGACCGTCGCGACCGCCAGCACCCTGGGGGGACCCCAACGATCCCATGGGTCCGCATCAGGCGCGCAGCCCGCTGTGCAACAGTGTCAACGGTCGTCGACAATTGATCTTACGGTTGACGCGAGCCACCGCGTGAAGGCTCCTGTATCACCTACGTAAAGATGAGACCCCTCAGCGCATCGCCATGAATCTCCGTTCAACTCAGCATGCACATCACTCAAGAACGGCGCGTCAAGCACTTGCTGAGCAACATCCCAATACTCTGTCTGTGGATACCGTTCGTTCTCGATGCTCCTGCGCTCTCCACAAGTAGGCAACATCACGAACAGGACAGTTCCACCACGCCTCTGAATTGCATCGACACTCGACTGCACTCTTCGCAGAATGCTGTCACGCTGGAAGGGGCTTGCCTGTCTTCCGTCCAGCCGGAATTGCTCATAGTCGTCAGAACCGAGAGGGTGTTCCCGATAGTCCCTTGCCAACGGCTGGAATCGGTCATCACGCGTCGTGAAGTCAGGAGGATCTGGCATCACTCGCAGAACCGCTCCACCTACGAGACTTCGCCAATTCAGCGTCGGATGGCGCAGCGGTATTGCCGAAGGAAGCCATTGCCGGATCCACGTCTCCAAGCGGCGAGACGGACTCAAACGATACTCATCGTACGCCGCGGCTGCTTCAAGGAATATGCTCGGGTTCTGATCAACATTGAAGACAAAGAAGGGCGCAAAACCTACGACGGCAATCCCTGAGAATGACCTATCCTGCGCAACATGCTCCAACACCGGTACCGGTGAAGTGGCGACGAGCGCCAGGTTGTACACTGGTCGCTCAGGCCAGACTTCTTCCCACACTATTGGATCTATCGCCGCCTGTGCTCTAGACGAGCCAAGAATCACCACTGACTTCGTGGATACCCGCGCGCGCATCGCCGCCCAGACTGAAGCGCTGTTCGGAACCCCAGGCGTAAAGCCGCGTGCACGCCATCCTACAGTCCACAACGAAACCCCAACTCCGGCAACCACCACAGCAGCGAGCCACATTGGGAGCCACTGCATACGAGGCAGTCTGGATCTAGAATTGGAAGTAGATGAACGCACGGTCAGTCACCGGGGTAACAAGGATTGCAAACAGCATGATCGCTATCAGGCATACCTTAGCCAACAATGGAAATCGCAGCCATTTCTCCTCAAGGCTAGAATCTCTCATCCACCAGTGCCAGAGAAGCAGCGCTGCGGTAACGGCGAATACAGTCAGCACACTATCCTCTCCAATCACGATGTTCCTGTCACCTGCTATGCCTGCCATTGATGACACGATTCTCACAGCGCTCCTCCAATCTGGCGCGCGAAAAAACACCCATGTGAAACACACCGCTACGTAGGTGATGAGTATGAGTCCGAACATCGCCCATTTCTTTGTTGTAAGCGCACAAATGTAAGACATGCTCTTCACACGACGCTCGACCATGAGGAATGCACCGTGCAGCCCCCCCCATACGACAAATCTCCACGCAGCACCATGCCACAGGCCACCCAGCAGCATCGTCACCAACAGGTTGACCTGCGTGCGCCGCGCGCCCAACCGATTGCCGCCCAATGGCACATACAGGTAATCTCGTAGCCACGAAGAAAGCGATATGTGCCATCTCCGCCAAAAATCTGAGAAACCCATGGCTGCGTACGGATATCGGAAGTTGTCAGGCAACGCGAAGCCCAACATCAAACCAACTCCAATGGCACACGTGGAATAGCCTGCGAAGTCGAAGAAGATCTGCGCTGAGAACGCCAATGTTCCAACCCAGGCATCAACGAAGCCAGCATCCACAGCATTCGAATAGACATGATCGGCGATCGGTGCCATCATGCTATCAGCAAGAACCACCTTCTGAAATAGCCCGACTAAGAATAAAGTGGCACCCCACGCGAATTCGTCCTTGTCTGCTCTCCGGACTGTCGTACACTGTGGCAGGAAATGTGACGCGCGGACAATTGGTCCCGCGACCAATTGCGGGAAGAACGAGACGAACAGCGCGAAATCGACGAACCTCGGCCAAGGGTCTAGCTTACCGCGGTACACATCGATCGTATAAGACAACGTCTGAAACGTGTAGAATGAGATGCCAACGGGCAGGATGATACCGAGGTCCACCGGCTCGTATTCGACACCGAGTAGTCGGAGAAACGCGTTGAAGTTGCCGAGGAGGAAATCTCCATATTTGAATGCTGCCAAGAGACCGAGATTCGTGAAGAGGCTCCAGGACAACAAGAGTTTCCTCTGGTGGTCGGTTGCTGCGGGCATCCGTTTGGCGAGGTGCCAGTCCACTAGTGTTGAGAATGCCAGTAATAGGACGAATGGTGGATTCCAAGCGCCGTAGAAGATGTATGAAGCCAGAACGAGGAATGTCTTCTTCGCGCGCCATGAAGCGCGAGACGTGTGCATGAGAAGCACGGCGGCGAAGAACAGCAGGAATGTGATGGAATTGAAAACCATTGTAGCGGTACCGATCTTGGACAAGTGGGCGGTTCATCACGCCGCCTTTTTTGTGAGCGCCTGACGGGCATCGGCCGGGGTTCGATGGCCGTGCCATTCAAGGAACGACTCACATTATGCGTCTCGATACAATAGCGATGACCCCGCGTGCTTCCTCAAACGTGCAGTTGTTTCTTCCCCCCTGTACTCAGATCGGCCACGCTTGAACCGGCGGCCACGTTAGGGTGCGTATTTCAGTGCATTCAGACACCCAGTCCGGAGCGCGCTCGGCGCCGAACAGACGCTTGAGACGCTCCGCTTCGAATGGGTGCAAAACCCGCATCAGACAGTCCGCCAGCGGTCGCAGTTGGTGCGCCGATCATGGTTACACAGCGGTAAGACCTGTGTTGTTGCTCAAGAGCGGGAAATGCACGCGGTTCTGATACGACGCTCGGCACATCGGTCCGGCTATTGTGGGAAACAGAAGTACGCTACGGACATTGGCGAGGGCGCACCCGCGAACGGCGCGCCAGCTGTGTAGATCACCGTTCCACGTATCGATCCGGCACTTATGCTCTGGGCTTCGAGCGGCGTTACGGCGCCGATGAGAGCGAGGGCTACGATGTAGTGCCGCAGTGCTCCTCCAACAGATGGAAACACAGGTTTGACGTGAATGAAGCAACGGACGGGATGCAATCCTGGAGCCCCGTACCAGCGGCCCGGCAGAACCTCCACAGTATCACACGTAAACGCATGTCATGCAAGGGGATGCGTGCGTGACCACAGTCACGGCACTTACGTGCCCGACCCAGTCGTACCAATGATGTGGTATGATCGCTACAATATCCCCAGTACCTAGAGGCATGGGATCCGTAGGACATAGCTGAGCCGCGATCCGTTGCACACCTCGTCCACCGCCCAGTGTCCCGTGCCGAAAAACCTGAAGCACCTACGACCAGAGCATGCATCTTGCGAGTGCGTGAGCGCTATCATGGTCACTCCGAATAGAACGCGCGCGCGTGAGAAACGGACGACACGCTCGGTAACGGTAGTCCCCGAGAGCCTCGTTGCGGCTCGCCACCCGAGTTCCTCCGTGCGCCCGGTCCGAATACGGTGCAGTTCCCACTCGAAGTCCTAGAAACTCCGCGGTCGCGCCTCCGGCAGGGTGCCGTGATCGTGCTGCTTCTCAGCCACGCAGTTCTCGCGTGGCTCGCGCGCCTCCCGGCAATCCTGACGGCCCAGGATGACGCCTATTACTTGCTCCTGGGGCGGTCGCTTCGGCACTTCAGCTATGCCGACATTTTCCAGATAGGCGCGCCAGCCCACCGTCTGTATCCGCCCGGCTACCCAGGATTCCTCGCCGTATTGACGAGCGTTTTCGGGGAGCGGCTCGACCTCCTCGTGAGCGCCAACATCGTGCTATCCGTATTGGTACTTGCCCTCGTCTACAAAGTGATCAGACAAGTGTCGTCGGACTGGCTCGCCCTCGCGTCGTTAGCCGTGCTCGTCGTCAATCCCGCGCTCGTGTTTACCCCGGGGATACTCCGTTCGGAGACACTGTTTGCTAGCCTGACCGTTCTCGCGCTCTTCGCTATCCGCACACCTCACTCGACGCGCAGGCAACTCATCATTGCAGGCACGGCCTGTACGCTGGCAGCGCTAACACGAACGATCGGCGTTGCGCTTCTCGTAGCCACCGCTGTTCACTGGTTCCTCGAACGGCGCTGGCGGGCCGCGAGCGTGCTGGTGGTCATCGGGGGCGGATTGGCCGGCGCCTGGCTGGTCTGGTCATTCATGGCTCCCGTCCAATTCGCGGGCGCATCGTACGCTGCAGACTTCGCCGGCTCCCCCTCCCACGGAGCATTGGGCAGCCCCGGACTGCTGCACACCGTTGTAACTCGGGTCATGAACAACCTCCCGGAATATGTCGGGCGATCCCTTCCCGCGGCGCTGGCATTCCCAACGCTGCCCGGGACCGTAGTGGACAACCTGTTTGCGGCGGGGGTTGTCGTCGTTGGACTCACGACAGGGATCATCGTGTTCTTCCGCGCGTGGCGCGTTGCGGGCCTCTACCTGGTCGTGTATCTCGGCGTGCTCGCAGTTTGGCCATATCGCTCAGGCCGATTCCTCACTCCCCTGTTACCGATCGTGGTCCCAGCAATCCTCATCGGGACGTACCAGCTGCTCGCGGTGCGGTGGCGCCAAGTTGCCCGTGTGACCACGACCGCATTGGCGGCGTACCTGTTCGCGGGTGGGACCTATCGCTCGATAGCGACCATCAGTGCGGGCGCGTGCCCGCGCGGCTCCCGATACCCGGACAGGAGTTGCGTGAGCCCCGACCAAGCGAGCTTCTTTGCCACACTCCGCTTCATCGAAGCGAACACGCCGGCGGACGCCACGTTCCTCACCGCCAAGCCGCAACCGCTGTTCTACTATACCGGTCGCCAAACCATTTCGCGCGAGGCCGCAGCCGCACAGACTCCCGGGACACTGACGGGCTTTCTCCAGAATCAGAATGTTGACTACATTCTCTTAGCAAGTCTCAACTCCCTCGAGATGAGTCGGTTTCCTGACTTGCTGGAGCCGAATTGCCGGACTCTCGCAGTAGTTGCGCAGTTCCCTCCCCGTACCGCTCTCTTTCGACCGCGCGCTCAAGCTGATCCGGACGACACGACGGCGTGCGAGGTCCTCGCTGACCTGCGCCGCGCCAACCTCAACCGGGACTTCGCCAGCGAGTTCAACCCTGCCCGACACAACAAGCGGCGGCAGTAGCCGGCCATCGCATAGATGCTGCATCCCAGTAACATGCGCCAAAGGAGTTGGAGTGCGGGCCGGTTCGGTGCCCCCCCCCTTGCCCTCGGTTGGTACGCGGCTCACGGGGGGACGGCGCCCGACCGACGGTGACGTCCAGCAATCCCGATCGGCGTTGGCCAATGACTCTCGCACGCCTCTTGCGCCTGGAGCGAGCATTACTCTTCCTGGGCAGACCGAGGTCTGATTGCAGATGAAGCCGAGAACGCCACCGGGCGCTCGCAACGTCAGAATGGGCCCTCACCCCTCAATCACGGCTGTGGTTGTCGCACGGAGAGACTCCGTGCCTGACCACCTTCGTGACCTCGCCACCTCATGCCATGCCCTCGGCATAGAGCTCGTCGTGGTCGGAGTCGCCGATCGCGCGGTCACTCACACCGTGGAGCAGTTGTCACCCGCGGTGCGCGCGGTCGCGGCGCCCGGGAGCGCCACGGCCGCCGAGCTGCGCCGTATCGGACTCGCGAGTACCGACGCCGACATCATCGCCTTTGTCGACACAACACCGGCCGGCGCGATACGCCGGCTGGAGGCTCTTGTTCTTGCCACTCGAGGCGGGGGGGATACCCCGAACCCCAAGGCCGAACCATTCCTCTCGGTGACCGTCCCTGCACATGGCTGCGCGGAGACTCTCCCCCGCTGCCTGCGTGCCTTGCGGGCGTCTGACCTCGCACCCGCTCAGTGGGAACTTGTCGTAGTCGATGACGCCAGCACCGACGAAACCGAACTGGTGGCAGCCGAGTATGCCGACACGGTCGTGCGGCTGGCTGGCAACCCCTACGGGCCGGCCTACGCCCGGAATCGCGGCGCAGACGTGAGCCGCGGCACGGCCCTCGTTTTTGTGGACTCGGACGTCGTCGTTCATCCCGATGCCCTGTCACGGTGCGCCGAGCGGTTGTCCACCGACTCCGAAGTGAGCGCCGTGTTCGGTTGCTACGATATGGCGCCGGAGGCACCCGGCCTCTTATCAAAATACCGCAACCTGCTTCATCACTACGTACATCAGGCGAACGCGGGCCCGGCCGAAACGTTTTGGGCCGGTCTGGGTGCCGTTCGCCGAGGCGTGTTCCAGGCGGTCGGCGGATTTGACGAGTGGCACTACTCCCGACCTCAGATTGAGGACATCGAGTTGGGAAGAAGACTCCGGCGCGCCGGCCGGACCATCGTACTCGACCCAAGCATCCAGGGCACACACCTCAAGCGATGGACGCTTGGGCGCATGCTCGCGACCGACTTCAAGAGCCGCGGCGTACCCTGGATGTGGCTGCTACTCCACGAGGGCCCGTCACCGGGTTCGGCAGCGCTCAACCTGCGCCGTACGCAGCGGTGGTGCGTCGTGCTTGCCGGGCTGGTCATCCTGGCGGCCGTCGCATCTCTGAAGTATGGATGGTTGGCGCTCGGAGTAGCGGGGGTCGCCGGCATCGCCATCCTGATGTTGAACCACCAGTTCTACATGTTTCTCAGGAAGCGACTTGGCCTGCTGTCGACGCTCGCTTGCATCCCACTACACTTTGCCTACTTTGTCGTCGCCCTGCTATCGTCAGGATCGGGGTGGATCATGCAGGTCTTCCTCGGGGAGCCCGCACCTTCTCCGGAGCGAGAGGCCTTCGCGCAGGTGGGCTTCAAGACATGGCCGCCCCCGCTAGCACAGCGGTCAACCATGTGGCGCGCGCCTACCCCTCGAGATCCCGACGCGCCCGTGCGGCGGTCCGCCGTCTCCAATCCGGAATAGCGACCAGAGCGGAGTGCTGAGCCCTGGCCACCAATGAGCGAGTCCACCTTGCCCCGTTCGGTTACGCCACTGCGCTCGGGTGATCATACCGTCGTGATTGGGGGCGGCCCGGCCGGACTCACGGCGGCCTATTTGCTTGCGAAGGACGGCAACGCGGTAACCGTGCTCGAGGCAGACGATCAGCTTGGGGGCATCTCCCGCACCGCTGAGTACAAAGGGTATCGCTTCGATATCGGGGGCCACAGGTTCTTTACGAAGGTCAAGCCCGTTGAGGACTTGTGGCAGGAGATCCTTGGCTCCGAGTTCATCCAGGTCCCCCGTCTTTCGCGCATCTTCTACAATGGGACGTTCTTCGACTACCCGCTCAAGGCTATCAATGCACTGCGCGGACTGGGACTCTGGAACGCCATCCGCATCGTTGCGAGTTATCTGCATGCGCACTACCACCCAAGCGAGGTGGAGGAAAACTTCGAGCAGTGGGTCACGAACCGTTTTGGGAAGCGTCTCTATGAAATCTTCTTCAAGACCTATACGGAAAAAGTGTGGGGCATCCCCTGCACAGAGATTCGTGCGGAATGGGCCGCGCAGCGTATCCAGGGCCTCTCGCTTGCCAAGGCCATTCTGTCCGCCACTTCCCTCACAAAGCGGTCAACCAAGATCAAGAGCCTCATCAACGAGTTCCAGTATCCTCGGCTGGGACCGGGCCAGATGTGGGAACGCTGCGCCGAGTTGATCACCGAGCGAGGCGGCTGCGTCCGCATGGGTCACTACGTGACTGGTCTGGAGATGGCCGACGGCCGTGTTCGGGCGGCACAGGTATCCACCTCCGACGGCGAGCAACGCATAACAGGAGATCACTTCATCTCGACGATGCCCGTTCGGTCACTGGTGCGCGCCCTCGACGGGACGCCATCGGAAGTCCGTCAGGCGGCCGAGGGACTCCGCTACCGGGATTTTCTCGTCGTTGCCCTTATCATCGATCAGGCTGATCTGTTCCCCGACAATTGGATATACATCCACACGTCCGGTGTCCAGGTCGGACGGATCCAGAACTTCGGCAACTGGAGCAAGGCGATGGTCCCGACTCCGGGTCACAGTTGTCTGGGGCTCGAGTACTTCTGCTTCAAAGGCGACGGTTTGTGGGAGATGCCGGACGCGGATCTGATTGCACTGGCCACTCAGGAACTCGCGACTCTGCGGTTGGCTGACCCCACGAGAGTCGTCGATGGAACGGTCGTCCGAATGCCGAAGGCCTATCCCATCTACGACGGCTCCTACCGTGAGCATCTCGACCGCGTGCGCTCCTATGTCGATGACATTCCCAACTTGCACCCTGTCGGCCGCAACGGGATGCACAAGTACAACAACCAGGATCACTCGATGCTCACTGCTATGATGACAATCTGGAATATGCGGGGCGCGCAGCACGACGTGTGGGCGGTCAACACCGACTTCGAATATCACGAGGAGCAGCGTCTGGAGGAGCCTGCGGGACCATCCCAAGCCGGGGCCTCGGCTGCGGGGAACGGGCCGGCGTCCCATGAGCAGCGAAATGACTGAGCCTCTACCGCACGAACTCCGGCTCGCCTTTGCACCACTGCACAAACGGGCGTTCGGCATGGCGGTGGGTGCGGCCGCTGCGATCGTCGTGTTTGGGGCGACAGCCGTGTACCTGCTCCGGGACCCGCAACCCGGCTTCGACTTGGGTCTGCTGGCAGAGTATTTCTACGGCTATACGGTCTCCTGGCTTGGCGCGTTCGTGGGAGCGGCGTGGGCCTTCGTAGCCGGATTCGCCGCGGGTTGGTTCGCGGCCTTTTGCCACAATCTCGTGATTGCCGTGTCGCTGTTCATCGGCCGGACCCGCGAAGAGCTGCGGGCCAATCGCGACTTCCTGGACCACATCTGATCCAGCAGCCCATGCGGCGCCCACCAGGGCCCCTCAGACCGATCCGTACCACAGGTAAGCACATGTCATATAAGGTGATACGACACCAACTTTCAAAAATGTGGCGCGTCGAACGCTCAAGTCAGCCAAGGACCGTTGTATGAGCACAACAGTCGGGAGATCTGCGCGGTCTTCCTGGCTGCTGCCGGTGATCGTGGTCCTCATTACCACGGTCACACTCGTGCCCCAATTGCACCAAGCGACGTCTCCTCTTGGGTGCTTGCTCTGCGGGGAAGAAGGCCTTTCCGATGCCATCCGGAACGTCATTCTCTTCGCCCCTTTGGGAATCGCCTTGGCGGCGCGCGGCATGAAACTGTTCACCGCGCTGCTGTTCGGGGCGGCGTTTTCCATCGGCGTCGAGGGGGCGCAGTTCTTCAGGCTGCTCCAAGCTTCCCTGCCCCGGAGCCGCTACTTCGGACAGTGGACTCCCAAACTGCGTCACCTGGAGTGGTATCACGGGACGGTGCTGGACGCGTCGGTCGGCGGCACCCCGATCCCTTCCTGGGAAATCGGTCCCTCGGCCGCGGTCCGCTCGTCGTTGCTGGACGGGGCCACCGTGCTCGTGCACGCGATCGCGGGACCACCCGTCCCCGCCCTCGGCTCTCTGTTCAGCATCACCGATCACCGACAGCGGGGCATCTTGCTAATCGGACCCAACCAGGACGACCTCGTCTTCCAGGTACGTCCGCGCGCCGCCGATGTTCTGCTGGATCACCCCAGCAGACGATTCCGTGGCGCGATGGACGGGGTCCATCCCGGTGACACGATCGTCGTTGTGGTGAGCGGCTCCGATGACGCGATCTGCATCGCGCTGAACAATCGGCAGGACTGCAATGTTGGCTTCTCTGCCGGCGTGGGGTGGACGTTCATCCAGAACATCTCCGCGCTGCCATCATGGGCCGAGAAAGCGATGAACGCGCTCTGGACCATGCTGCTCATGCTACCCTACGCATTTTGGGTCAGACGCGGGTGGCACGGCATCGTTGGAGCCGTCGTGATCCTCCTTGCCTTATCACTGGCTCCTGTCTTCGTACACCTCGAGCCGATGCGACCCGCGGTGTGGGCGGGCGCGATCATGGGCCTCACCCTCGGGCGGTTCCTCCAGAAACTGACGGCCCAATCGCAGCAACGGACCGCGTTGCCTGGCGGAAGCTCAGAATCATAGGATGAGCGACCCTCCGGAGCTATCCGTCGTCATCGCCTGCGACCATTCCGGCCACACCCTCCCGCGCACGCTCCGGTCGGTTGCGGAGTCGCTGACGGGAGTAGCTGGCGAGGTTCTGCTGGTCTACCGTGGCGACGAGCCACCACACGGGCACACGGTCGCCGGGGAGAATGCTCGATACGTCACGGCGCCCGCGGACGCCTCCGTACCAGTGCTGTGGGCTCGTGGCATCAAGGCAGCCACCGGCGAAGTCGTGGCACTTACAACGGGACACTTCGAGGTGAGTCGGACCTGGGCACGTGCCTTGCTCTCCGAGGTCCGCACGGGCGCCGTCGGCGCGAGCGGCCCCATTCGACTCGAGGCACACACGGACGTGGTGAGTCGGGCAGTCTATTTCACACGCTACTCGAGCTTCATGAATCCGCCCGAGGGACCCGCTCACGAGATTCCTGGAGACAACGCAGCGTATGCTCGAAGTGCGCTAGTGCGGCACGCAAGCACATTCGCGAGGGGGTTCTGGGAGGTCGAGTTCCACCGCCGTATCCGCGCCGAGGGGGGGAGCTTGACATTTACAAACGACGCCTCGGCCCAGATTGGCCTGTCCTACCGTTTCGGGCCGTTCTTCCGCCAACGATTTCACCACGGCCGGCACTACGGAGCGTACCGCGTCCGACACCGCACACCACGGTGGCGCGTCGCCGGCGTGGCGCCGTTGGTCCCTCTTGTTCTGGTTGCGCGGATCTTCCTGCGCGCCGTACGCGTTCCCGGAACCCGCATTGCCGCCCTGTCGGCGCTCCCCGCTCTCATCCCTTTTACGATTGCGTGGGCAGCGGGCGAGGCAATCGGTGCGCTGGCCGGCACCGGCGAGCCAGGTTTCGCATGACTGCACCCGATCCCACCCGCGATGGGTCGGGGACGCCCGTCGTATCGGTGGTGGTGGCGTCCTTTCGCGCTGAGAAGCTGCTGAACAGTTGTCTCGACTCCCTCCTGCAGCAATGCGCGGACTTAGGCGCCGAACTACTCGTTGCGCGCGCCGGAACCGTGGGCCTCGCGCCACTACAGGAACGCTGGCCTACCGTTCGGTTCATTGCCGCGCCAGCGGGGAGTTCGATCCCCGAGTTACGCGGGATCGGTCTGGAGGCAGCGCTTGGTGACGTGGTCGCGCTGACCGAAGACCACTGCGTCGCGTCGCCTGACTGGCTGCGCGTGCTGGTCGGGGCAGCCGATCATGTTGACGCCGTCGGTGGAGCGATGGACAACGCACAGCGGACGCGTGTGTTGGATTGGGCTGCGTTTTTTTCCGAGTACGGCTTCTTCGCAAAAGGCGCCGGCACCGGGTCCCGCCCGCTGATCACTGGCGCGAACGTTGCGTACCGACGTAGCGTGGTTGGGGACGTGGCGGCGATGGCGCGGCGTGGCGAGTGGGAGAACGTCGTCCACGACCACTTGATCGCGGCGGGACACGCACTGGCCTTCGTCGAGGGGGCTGCAGTTTCCCAGAACCAGAACTACCATTTTGGGAGTTTTTGCATCGACCGGTTCGTGCACGGGCGTGACTACGCCCGCCGACGTCTAGTTACCGAGGGCCCAATGCGACGACGCTGGTGGCGCGTCCTCACGTCTCCCGTTCTCCCCATCATTCTGACGGCGCGCATCGCGCGCGTCATCGGCCAATCACAGCAAGCCGCCTTCCGACGTGCCCTACCTTTCACGTTCGTCTTCCTCGCCGCCTGGGGTGTCGGAGAAGCCGTCGGGTACGTGCTCGGTCCACGAGGACAGGCGGTTCCATGACCGATGGGCCCGACCTCTCGATCATCATTCCATCGGTCAATGGATGGTGCGACCTCGCGGGGTGCCTCGAGGCGTGCACGGCGCAACTGGGTCCCGGACGGGTTGAGGTCGTTGTCGCCGACCGTGTGGGTAATTCGGTTCGCACGCGGCTGCGGAAGCGATTCCCGCAGGTTCGCCTACTCGAGGCGCCACCTGGGACGACCATCCCCGCGCTGCGCGGCATGGGCGTACGCGCTGCACGCGGTCGGGTAGTCGGCGTGATCGAGGACCACATCATCGTACCCGAGGATTGGGCGGAACGCATGCTCGCCGCGCATCGCGCGGGTGCTCTGGTAGTTGGTGGAGCGGTCGACAACGCGGCGCGCGAAACCATCACGGATTGGGCGGCCTTCCTATGTGAGTATAGCCACTGCCTTGTACCGCCGAGCGGACCGGCCGACTGGCTGGTGGGCAACAACGTCACGTATCAGCGAGACGTGCTGCAGCGCTTCATATCGGTCTTCGACGATGAGCGCTGGGAGAACGACCTGCACGATGCCATGCGTCGTGATGGCATCGTACTCGTGAGCCACCCAGAGATCCGCGTGGGACACAAGAAACACTACCGCGCGACGGAATACCTGAGCCAGCGCTATCTCTACTCCCGGGCGTTCGCTGGCTTGCGCTTCGCCAAGGCGAGCGCGTTGCGCCGCGCCGTGTTCGGCATCGCTGCGCTGGCCTTGCCCCCTGTCCTCTTCTATCGCATCGTGTCCCGCGTGTGGCGCAGCGGGCGCTACCGCCGCGAGCTCGTTAGGTCCCTTCCGCTGTTGCTTCCCTTCGTGCTCGCGTGGACGAGCGGAGAGATCGTTGGCTCATGGTTCGGTCCGAATGACGCGCTCTCCCGGGTCTGTTGACGTGACGGAGGAGGCAGCCTCCCAGAGGAGGTGACTCGCCATGCGAATCGGGATCGATCTGTCTTGCTGGGCGAATGAGCGTGGATATGGCCGGTACGTCCGCGAACTCGTACCGACCATGATTGGTTCGGCACCGACAGACGAGTTCGTCGGCTACATCGATGCGCCATCGCGGGATCTCTTCGAGTTCGAAGCACCTAACCTGGAGATTGTCGAAGTCCCACAACGTGCTCCGCCCACCGTTGCGGCCAGCACCGACGGGAGCCGGTCACCCATCGACATGTTGCGCTTCACCCAGGCCGTGTGGCGGACCGCACCGAGCGTATTCTTTTCGCCGTCCGTGTATACGTACTTCCCGCTTCCCCCCCGGCAACGTGCGGTCGTCGCCGTCCACGACGCCATCGCGGAACGTTTTCCGCACCTCACACTCCCATCGAGACGGGCTCGTTGGTTCTGGAACGCGAAGGTTCGCCTCGCGCTGTGGCAATGTCGCCTCGTGATTACCGTGTCCGAGTTCGCCGCGGACGAACTCGAGGCGGTGCTCCGGATTCCGCGCTCGCGCATCCGTGTGACACTCGAGGCACCGGCGCCCGCGTACCGACCGAGCGAAGGCGCGCAGGACATCGCCGCTGCGGCCGGGCGCGCCGGTCTCCCCCAGGGAGCCAAATGGTTCGTGTACGTCGGTGGATTCAATCCGCACAAGAACGTCGACGGCATCGTACGGGCCTACGCCGCGGCAGTTGCCGAGCTGCCCGATCCGGCTCCGTACCTCCTCCTCGTCGGATCCACGAGCCGGAACGTCTTCTTCGGAAATACGAAAGCGATTCGAGCCGTGGTGGCGGAGTACAACCTCGAGGCACAGGTCCTTTGGACCGGATTCGTTCCGGACGACGAGCTCCGGCACTTGTTGTCGGGGGCGATCGCCCTCGTCATGTTCTCGGAGAGCGAAGGATTCGGCCTCCCCGCCATCGAGGCGGCTGCGTGCGGAACGCCGGTCATCGCGCCTACAGCGAGCCCGCTCCCGCAACTTCTCGCCGGCGGCGGGGTTTTCGTCGAGCCACGTGACTTGTCGGCTCTACAAACTGGCATGACGATGCTCGCGACTGCGCCCGATCGCCGACAGGCGCTCGCGAGCGCGGCGCTCGCGGGAGCACGCCGCCTATCGTGGCGAGCCTCGGCGGCCCGGGCACTCGACGCGTTGAGGGAGGCGGCGGCATGAACGCGTTGCGGTTCTGCATGATCACCACGTTCTACCCGCCCTACAACTTCGGCGGTGACGGCATTGGGGTGCAGCGCCTGTCACAGGCGCTCGTTCGTCGCGGACATCAGGTCACCGTCGTGCACAACGCGAGCGCCTATCATCTGCTGAGCAATGGGGTGGCGCCCGAACCGCCCCAGCCAGACGGAGTCGAGGTAGTGTCACTCGAGCACCGGTTGGGACGAGCCGCGGCACTGCTGGACCACCAGTCGGGCCGGCCCCTCGTACACGGCCGGCGCCTCAAACGGCTGCTGGAGTCGGGTGGGTACGACGTGATCAACTTCCACAACATCTCGCTCGCCGGTGGGCCGGGCGTACTCGGGCTGGGCAACGCCATCAAGCTCTACATGGCGCACGAGCACTGGCTCATCTGTCCGTCCCACGTCTTGTGGCGTCATGGCCGAGAAGTTTGCACCGGGCGCGAGTGCCTCCGCTGCGTCCTGCATTATCGGCGCCCGCCGCAGATGTGGCGATACACCGGGTTTCTGGAGCGGCAGCTCAGCTACGTGGACACGTTCATCGCGATGTCCGAGTTCAGTCGCGCGAAGCATCGTGAATTCGGTTTCCCGCGCCCCATGGAGGTACTACCCTACTTCCTACCTGACGAAACGCAACCCGATTCGATCGACGACCACCCGTCGCCGTACGAAAGGCCATACTTCCTGTTCGTCGGCCGGCTCGAGCGTATCAAAGGTGTGGAAGACGTGATCCCGATCTTCGCCGACTACGGGGATGCCGATTTCGTTATTGCGGGCGATGGAGAGCACCGTGCTGTTCTCGAGTCCCTCGCCGCCGAGAATCCCCGGATCCACTTTCTGGGACGGGTGCCGACCGACGAACTGCAGCGCTACTACCGGCACGCTATCGCGTTGATCGTTCCGTCGGTCTGCTACGAGACGTTCGGGATCATACTCATCGAAGCGTTCCGGGCCGGCGTGCCCGTTATCGCGCGCCGCATCGGCCCATTTCCGGAATTGATCGATCGTAGCGGCGCCGGCCTATTGTTCGACGACCCCGAGCAGCTGCGTACTGCGCTCGCCCGGGTCCAACACGACATGGATGGCCGCGCCAGGCTCGCCTCGGCGGGACTACGCGCGTTTGAGCGGTATTGGTCGGAGGAGGCCGTTATGCCTCAGTACCTAGACATCGTCAAGCGGGCGGCCCAGCGGCGGGGGAATCATCACGTCGCCGCTGCGGTCGCTGCAGAGGGCTCTGCATGAGAATCTTCATTACCGGTGGCGCGGGCTTTATCGGTTCGCACCTCGCCCAGCGGCTGATAGATGACGACCATCGCGTCATCGCCCTAGATGACCTCTCCACCGGACAGATGGAGAATATCGAGCACCTCATCGGCAACGACCGCTTCGACTACCGCATCGGGTCGGTGCGAGACGCGCCGCTCGTAGCCGAGCTCGTCGACCGGTGCGACCTCACGGTGCACCTAGCGGCGGCGGTTGGGGTTCGACTCATCATCGAGCGCCCGGTCCACACCATCGAGACGAATGTGCACGGAACCGAGATCGTCCTCGAGGCAGTCGCGCGCAAGCAGAAGCCGATCCTGATTGCCTCCACGTCGGAGGTGTACGGCAAAGCCGCATCGCCGTTCGTGGAGGAGGCGGATCTCGTCCTCGGCCCCACGTCCCACAGCCGTTGGGCCTATGCGTGCTCGAAAGCGCTCGACGAGTGGCTCGCGTTGGCATACGCGCGAGAGAAGGGCGTCCCTGTGGTGATCGCCCGGCTCTTCAATACGGTCGGCCCCCGGCAAACCGGGCGCTACGGGATGGTGCTACCCACCTTCGTATCGCAGGCGCTACGGGGCGACCCAGTTACCGTCTTCGGGACCGGAGAGCAATCGCGCTGTTTCGGGCACGTCCGCGACGCGACCGAAGCGATGGTCCGGCTCATGGAGCACGCGTCTACCACCGGCGAAGTGTTCAACGTAGGGACCGACCAAGAGGTCACGATCAATCGTCTGGCGGAAATGGTCGTCTCGGCCACGGGAAGCCGGTCGGAGGTCGTTCATATCCCGTACGACGAAGCTTATGCCGAGGGCTTCGAAGACATGCACCGGCGCGTTCCGGACGTCGCTAAGCTCGAGCGCATGACCGGCTTTCGTCCGCGCATCCCCCTGGAGCAAATCATCGAGGACGTGGTTGTGCACCAACGAGCCGTTGCGGCACGCGATTAGTCCCCGATCGATCGATGCGTGGAATCCTGACCTATCATTCGATAGACGAGACCGCGTCCGTCATATCCGTAGGCGCCACCGCGTTCCGCGCGCACATGCGATGGCTGGCGAACGCCGACGTAGAGGTAACGACGGTTGGAGACTTGATGAGCGCTCCAACAATCCGTAACGCCGTCGCAATCACTTTCGACGACGCGTTCGAAAACTTCGCGACCCAGGCATGGCCCGTGCTCCGCGAATTTGGGCTGCCAGCAACCTTATTTGTCGTCACGGGTTTCGCCGGCGGTACGAATGCATGGGAGATGTCTTCCACCCTGCCCACACTGCCGCTGCTCGACTGGGACGCCTTGGGGAAGCTCGCCGACGACGGGCTCGAGCTGGCAGCCCATAGCGTGAGCCACCCCGACCTGCGTGTAGTGTCGGATGCCGCCCTGAACGACGAAGTGGTCGGATCGGTGGAGCGCATCGAGATGGAGACCGGTCGACGGCCCATCGGGTTCGCCTTCCCCTACGGCGCGTGCGACCGGCGGGTGGTCGACGCCGTCCAGGGTGCATGTGGGTGGGCGTGCACCACTGTCCTGCGACCGCTGGGACGAAACGAAGATCGTCACCGTCTGCCGCGGCTGGACGCGTACTATCTCCGTCGGCCCGGGCGGCTCGAAACATGGGGACCGCGACTGCAACGCTACCTCCGGTTGCGCGCCGTTGGCCGCCAAGTCCGCCAGGCGTTCAGGTCCTAGGTGTCACCCCGTGACCAACGTGCCGTACGTCTGCCCACGTTGCCGCGGCCCGCTCGATGCCTCGGTCGACCTCTATGGCTGCGGCCAGTGCGACACGACGTACCCCATCATCGCCGGTATCCCCGACTTCCGAGTGACGGCCGATCCATGGCTCGACTTCGAGGGCGATCGGGACAAGGCGATCCGGCTGCACTCGGTGACGGCCAATCTCAGTTTTGAGGAGAGCGTTCGCGCCTATTGGGACATGACCCCGAGCACACCTCGATGGTTGGCCGACCGCTTCGTCGGTCATGTGACGCGAGCGCAGCAACGGTCGGCCGAATGGCTCGACACGCTGGATGTGAGGGGCGACATCTCGGATCGCCTCACGTTGGACCTGGGGTGCGGGACGGGCGATCTGCTGGCGGCATGCGCCGTCCGAGCCGAGCGGGCGATCGGTATCGACATCGCACTCCGCTGGCTCGTCGTCGCGCGCCGTCGGCCGGAACTCCAAAACGACAACAACGCCCTGGTGTGCTGCAACGCTGAGCACCTGCCTTTTCCGCAGAACACGTTCTCGCGAGTGACTGCGTTGGGTTTGCTCGAGCATTGCACCCACCCCGAGCCTGTGTGCCGCGAGGCGTTTCGGGTGCTGAGGCCAGACGGTCGGATGCACGTGCGCACGGTCAACCGCTACTCGCTGCTACCGGAACCGCATGTGCAGCTGTGGGGAGTCGGATTCCTTCCGCGACGACTAGCCCCTGCATACGTCGAGCTGCGGACTGGAGGCCCCTATGAGCACCACCGTACCCTGTCCGCCAGAGAGCTTCGCCATGCATTCTGCGGCGCCGGTTTTCGAAACGTGTCCGCGCGCGCGGCGATCGTATTGCCTGCGGAGGGAAGCCAGATGGGAACGGTTGGCCAGTCGATGATTCCTGTGTACGCCGCGCTGCGCCGGTTTCCCATTGTGCGCGCCGTGGTCGCGTGGATCGCACCGCTCGTCGAGTGCTCGGGGGAGGTCGCGTGAGCCTGCCACCGATCTTCAGCCCGGAGTACTACACGTATTGGCGTCGGTTCGAAGCTGCTTCGTGGTGGAGCGCGGGTATGCGCGACGTCGCGACGATGCTGCTGTCGCGCGTACCACTACCGGATGAGGGCCACGCGCTCGACGTCGGCTGCGGATCAGGACAGGGCATGTTCTGGTTTTGCGAGTTGCACCCGCGATGGCACGTCGCGGGTCTCGATCTCGGTGACGATGGCCTCCGCGCCGCGCGTAGTGGCGGCCTGGAAGGCATCCTGAAGGCGACGGCGACCGCACTCCCGTGTCCGGCACGGAGCGCGGACGTGATAATTACGCTCGACGTGCTCCAACACCTCCCACTCGACGGCGGTGACGAAGTCGCCCTTCGCGAAATGCACCGCGTGCTCAAGCCCGGCGGAGTCCTGCTCATCCGGACCAACGCGCAAGCGTTCCCCAAGCGGCCGGACGACATTGAGGCACAATGGCATCGATACGCACCAGACGAACTCTGCGCGAAACTCGAGCGGACGGGATTCGAGATCCTCCGGCTCAGTAGGGTCAATGCACTCCTCGGTCTGGCCGAGATTCCCCGCGATCTCCGCCGCCGATCGGCAAGCAGCCACTCATCGTACGAAGTCGTGCATTCCACCCCGAAGGCGCAATGGCGGTGGCCCGCCAAGATCAAGCGTGGATGGCTCCGGTTCGAAGGGCGCGCGGTCTGCGCCGGTGTCCGGCTTCCCTTCGGTCGATCACTCGTTGCCCTCTGTCAGGCCAGGTAATCACAATGCGACGCAGACACACGCATTCCGGAACGCACGCATGCGCACCGCGTTAGTTGGGCTCGGCAACGCCGGGTTCGATTTGCATCTGCCAGCGCTCGCAGCACTTCCGAATGCTGAAATCGTCGGAGCCTGCGATCTCGATGCCGACCGCCGTCGGCGCGCCGCCGAGCGGTGGGGAATCGCGGTCTTCGACGACCTGGACCTCATGCTGTCCGAGACGGCGCCGGAGGTTGTCATCGTCGCGACACCGCCGGACCACCACGCCGATCACTGCGCCCGGACGTTCGCAGCGGGCGCAGACGTGATCTGTGAGAAACCCTTGGCGCCGTCACTGGCGCAAGCTGACGAGATCCTTGCCGCTGCCGCGACGGCCGGTCGGCGCATCGCCGTGAACCACGAGTTCCGCGAAATGTGTATCATGCGCGCGGTTCGGGATCGGATCGGCCAGCCCGGCGTTGGCCCGCTGCGTTTCGTCCAAATCTGGCAGAACATGAACCTCCCGCCGTGGGACGAGCCCGGCTGGCGTGGGGAGTTAATGCAAGGGGTGCTCTTCGAGGCGGGCATACATCTCGTGGATCTTGCCTTGGCGCTATTCGACGAGCGGCCGGTGGCGGTGTCCGCCACCGTCTCGACGGGCGGGACTCGCCCTGAGAAAACCGACGCTATCGCGGTCGCCACGCTCGAGTTCTCGGACGGACGGTTGGCGAACGTCCTGCAGAACCGTCTCTGCCGCGGCGACACGCAATATTTCGAGGTCCGAGCGGACACGGAGGAAGCATCGCTTCGCGCGTCCTTCGGCGGGCGAGCCCGGCTCAGCGTCGGCCTCTTCCATAGCACCGCCCCGCACGCACGGATCGAGTACGGACCGGCCGGTATCGCGTGGGGCGAACAGGGGGGACATCGGACGATGATCGCCCGCAACCCGCGCGACGCGGGCATGGTCGCAACTCGACGTCTCCTGGAAAAAACGCTCGACGGCTTCCGGACCGGCGCTGCCGTGCCGGCCGACGGCCAGGCCGGGAAGGAAAGCCTGGAGGTCGTCGCGGCGTGTTACCACGCGGCAAAAACGGGTCGGCGGGTGGACCTGCACGGGGATGACCTTGCGCAGATCCGCTCCGTCCCCATCAGCCAGATGATTGGGTGACCGAGCGCGCAACCAGACCGCCACGGCGAAGCCGCGATGTTGCGCGCGTGCAACACATACGGGTCAGGCAGCTAACTGTTGGCATAAGCGCAGCCATCTTAGAGGAAAATGAGACCCCACCGGCACAGGTGCGTCGGTCGCGCTCTCCTAGACCGGTTCGCCCCGACCGTCTGACAACGGGTGTTTCGGCTCGTAGAGCATGTCGAGCACCAACGCCACCAATAGACACTGCACACCAATGATGATCGGCAGTGCGGCGACAAACACCGTTCCCGCGGTCGCGGCGGTCGCCGTCGTGGACGAGTGCCACCAGCGAATCCCCCCGAACACGACGCCAAACGTCACCGCAGGAACCCCAACCAGCACACACAGTGTCAGGACGTTGAAGTCTCGAAGGACGTAGCGCCAGATGAATCGGCGTAGCAGGCCTCGGACCTGCAGAGCCGGGAATTGCAGCAGGGTCCTGACGATGCTGAGCGAGCTGCCTTCGTCCGCGTAGCGCGCGGGGAGCGGGACGTCGCAAACTACCGCGCCGAGGATGTTCAGCTCGATGAGCATGCTTGTCTCGAAGAAGTAGCGACGCTGAACACGCTGCACTTCGAGCTGGCGCAGCACCGCGCTGCGGATCGCCGTGAACCCATTGGTGGGATCCAACAACGACCAGTAGCCAGAGACGAGTTTCGTGAGGAACGACAGAATGCCATTCCCGATCAGGCGGACCCGCGGCATCGTGCGGAGGGCCCCGAAGTCCCAGAACCGATTTCCTTTCGCGTAGTCCGCTCTTCCATCCAGGAGGGGAGCTACGAGCAAGGGCAGATCGCTCCCCGCCATCTGCCCGTCTCCATCCATCTTGACGCAGATGTCTGCACCGCGCGCCATGGCGGCTTCGTAGCCCGTGAGGGCCGCCGCCCCGACCCCTCTGTTGCGCTCGTGGAACACGCTCACGACACGGGGGTCGTCGATGCGATCCAGCGCCCCCCGCGAACCATCCCGGCTCCCGTCGTCAACGAGAACGATCGTCCGCACCATCGAGGGGATCCCCGCGACCACCTCGGCGATATGTCGCTCCACGTTGAAGCACGGGATCACCACGGCGATGTGCATGCTCACGGGGGACTCACGTAGACGCGTACCATCCCGTCTCCGATCGTGCCAGGGAACTCGCGCGCCACGTCATACTCGTCGTGAACGTGGCGATGGAGTGCCGAGTCGTGCACGGCCAGGAGCCGCTCCAGCGTTGTCACGAGCCACAAGCGCTCGTGGGAACCCTCGAGGGCCACGAGATCGTCCAAGGTTTCGACTTGCATGAAGGGCAAGCCATAGTCGCCTAGCACGTGGCCCGCAAGATGAACACCGACTCTTGCGTCCCCCGGTGCGGCCAACGAATCAACGGCGGCGGCAGCGCCGAGGAAATCCTGTTTGGGGTACCGGTAGTAACGCGGGAGGGGGGCCGCCGACACGATCACCACCACAAACAGTGCAATTGCAGTCACGAGCCGCGTGGCGCTCTCGCGCACCGGCAGGCGCTCGGCGGCCGCCCGGACCACCAGGAACGCACCCATCCCGCCTACGAGATACACGACAGGCAGGGCCGTCGCAAAATACCTGGGGTGTATTCCCGCACCGGAGAGCACGAGCGCTACGCCCTGCACGATGACCGGCGCAATGAGCACCAGCATGACAAGGATTCGCCTGCGCAGCCACCACACGAGACCGATCATGCCGATCGTCGATGCCATCGCCAACCCCAGGACTCCGCCGAACGCCGCACTCAGTCCCTCGAACACCTCGGCGACCAGCCAAAGGCCGATACGCGGACCCTCTACCGGGCTCGCGATGTTCGCCCGGGTGTACGCAAGCAGCGAGCCGAGAAACGGCAGGTAGAGCAATACGGTCGCGACCGCCGCGGCTGCTGCACTCGTGACAAAAGGTAGGGTCGGCACGTTCACGTCCGCGCGTCGCGCTCGCTTCAGGAGCACGGCCCCGAGAACGACAACCGCATGTCCACCAACGACAAAAACGCCGAGGACATTCGCATACGCTGCCAGCGCTCCGACGACGGCGTACGCCACCCACGGAGCGCGGGATTCGGGCCGTTGCCACGCCCTCAGCAAGAGGTGGGACGCTAACAGGTACAGGAAAATGAGGGCCGTGTAACCGCGGGCGTTTTGCGAGAAGAAGATGTGATGGTACGAGAGCGCGAACAGTCCAGTTGCAAAGAGCGCCGCACGCGGCTGAAGCGTGTGCTCTACCAACCGGTAGAGCACCCACACCCCTGCCACACCGAAGATCACCGCGGGCAGCCGTATGCCGATAGGGCTCTCGCCAGAGACCAGGTACCCCACGTGGGCGAGGACCTCGTAGAGCACATGGGTCGTCGTACCGGGCCACTCGGTGAGGATTGCGCCAGTCGACCGACGGATACTGTTGAGCGCCGACATCTCGTCGAGCCACAGCTGGCTCCCGACTCGCACGAGCCGCAAGACGCCCGCGACCACAATGATCGCGACCAGCCAGATACCCACACCGCGGACTTCTGCCGACTCGGCCTGCGACTTGGGCTGCGTCATCAATGGGCCTGTTGAACGGCGTTCATGTACTCTCGAGGATTGCGATACTCCGACGGTTGCGCTGAGGGGCGGGGGGCGCAAATACTACGCCACAGGCAGCAGGGCCGGTCCCGCGCTAGAACGCTGGTCCGAAAAATGCGCCCGCCTACCAAGGACCTTTCAACTCGGAATTGTCAGAATAGTGACTACGTCGCGGGAAGAAGAAGAACAGGAAGCGCTCCACCGGGCGATTCGTCGCCTGAACGCGAGGGCGTGGGGGATCGCCATGGGCCTCCTCATGGGCGGTGGATTGTTTGTCGCGACGAATGTCCTTGTGCTGCGGGGAGGTAGGAACGTCGGGCAGCACCTGAGCCTCCTCTCCATCTATTTCCCCGGATACCGCGTCACGTTTCTCGGGAGCCTGGTCGGGTTTGTCTACGCGTTCGTGATCGGCTACGCGCTGGGACGCCTTATCGGGACCCTGTACAACCGGCTGGTCGGACCGTCCGCCTGAAGACCGACAACGCAGTGCCGATGCCGTTCGTCGACACTCTCCAGACCCGGCCGCCAAGTTCCTCCACGTCACGTTCAAGACGGAGGATGGCGCACTCCGTACCTAGACCACGTGCGCCTTCTGCTGCTTCCTAGCGTAGTACTGATCTTTGATCCACGCATATGTCGGCACCAGTCCCTCACGGAGCTTCGTGCTGGGCGCCCATCCCAGCAGGTCGAGGATCATCGAATTGTCGCTGTTCCGGCCGTTCACGCCCTTTGGGGCGTCGAGGTTGTAGCGACGCCCGACCTCGATGCCGGCAATGTCGGCGATTATTTTCGCGAGACCGTTGATGGTGACCAACTCATCCGACCCGAGGTTGATGGGCTCTCCGATGTCACTGTCCATGATCCTGAGGATGCCCTCGATACAGTCATCGATGTACATGAAGCTCCGGGTTTGTTCTCCGTCGCCCCAGATCTCGATGTTGCGATCTCCAGTGTCCTTCGCCTGAATGATCTTTCGGCAGAGCGCAGCAGGGGCCTTTTCTCGCCCTCCATCCCACGTTCCATGGGGCCCATAGACGTTGTGGAAACGGGCCACACGCGTGTGCATGCCAAAATCCTCGCGGAAATGCCGACACATGCGCTCTGAAAAGAGCTTCTCCCAACCATAGCCGTCCTCGGGCATGGCGGGGTACGCGTCTGATTCCTTGAGCGGCTTGACGTTGGGATCCATCTGCTTTTCGGCGGCGTAGACACACGCCGACGAGGAATAGAAATACCGCTGTGCATCGGCGTCTCGGCTGGCCATTAGCATGTGCGTGTTGATGAGCACCGAGATCATGCAGAGGGCTTTGTTGCTCTCGATGAACCCCATGCCGCCCATGTCGCAGGCGAGGGTGTAGACGTCCGACGCCCCCTTCGTGGCTTGACGACATGCGTCGAGGTCGCGCAGATCGAGTTGGAGGTTTTCCGCATCCGGAAGCACCTGATACCACTGCTCAAACGGCTTGATGTCGATGCTTCGCACGTTCGCTCCAGCCTTCAGGAGGGCACCCACCAGATGTCCACCGATGAACCCACCTCCTCCTCCGACAACCACCAGGTCGTTTGCTTCCATGCGGCCTCGCCCTACCGGTTTGGGCCTGTTGAAAGACGATCTCGCGGCCCCGGGCGGGCCACGTCAATCCGATTCGCAAGTCGCGTTCCACTCATCGAGCCGCCCATACGCCCGCTCGGCAGATGGACCAGGGCCGTGACCGAGTGTGGAACAGAACTTGCTTTTTCGCGCCCGGCAACTCGTTGTGGATTAGGCATTTGGGTGCGGTTCGGGTTTGTTGGGGTACTCTACCTCCAGTCGAAGCGACGCCCGCCGGTAATCATCAGCTCTCCCACGAACCTGCTCGATGCACCGCGGTCCACTCGCGGGAGCGATCAGCACAGGCGGGCGGACCACGACTAACCCGGGGGCACTTGCCGGCTCTCAAGGTCGACCCGCGGTGTTCGTGCGCGCTCGCAGCAAGACAGTCGAGAACGGAACTTGCCTCTCGAGAATACCGTGACGACGAGTCCGAGCAGCCTGCCCCGGCCCGCTATCGCCATAGCGGCGTTCAACGCCGAGCGCTACCTGCCGAAGGCCCTCGAGACGATGCTGAGCCAGAGCCTCGAGGCCGCCGAGATCGCGGTCTGCGATGACGCGTCAACCGACCACACGCCGGAAATCCTCGCGGACTTCGCCTCCAGCAACGCGGGTATCCGCGTGATTCGCAACGAAGAGAGCATGGGCGGCTACGGTGCGATGAACCGCGCCGTGCGTGAGACGCGCGCCGATTACGTGGCCGTCTACCACGCCGACGACGTCTACCACCCGACAATCCTGGAGCAGGAGGTCGCCTACCTCGAGGCGCATCCCGCCGCTGGCGCGGTGCTCACTCTGGATTGGTTCATCGATGCCGACGGACACGAATACGACCGCGTCCGCCTGCCGCGCAGACTCCAGGACGTGACATCGTTTGATGCGCGGACGCTGACAGAGGCCATGCTTCGAAGCAAGTGCACGTTTCTCAGAACGCCCTCGGTGATGTTCCGCCGCTCGGCGTTCGACGCGGTTGGAGGGTTTGATCAAGAACAGTTCGGTATCTCTGCCGACGTCGACCTCTGGCTGCGCCTCTCGCTGGAGTACGAGATTGGTCTCTTGCACGAGTACCTTTACGGGTACCGACATCACTCTCGACAGTGGTCCGACGCGTACAGCAAACTGCGGACGACCCCCGAACTATTCTTCGCTGTGTTGGACAAACACTTGTCTCGGCCTGGGGTACGCGCACTTGTCACGCGCGAAGCCCTTACGCTGTATCGCATCTGGCAAGTCAAGGACGAGACCGAGCGCGCCGCCAATATTCTCCTGCTGGGTGATCACACGAAGGCGGTGGCACTTGTCAACTCGTCTTTCGTGCGACCGTTGTTACGCTCGTCACGGAAGTGGACCGTGCTGCGAATTCTCGCTTTGCGCTCCCTGGTGCGGTTGGCAGCTGCGGTCGGTGGCGGGCGTACTGCCCGCGCGGCCGTGTATATGGCCCGCTTCCGGAGGTGGTTGCCACGCCGGCTCGCCGCTCAGTCGGGGACCGCGGCGCAGACCCTCGCAGCGGAACCAACGGAGGACGACGGACACAAACGGCCATCCGCTCGGCCACGGCTTACCGTCTTTCTCGATCCCTTCTCGACGCACTTCTACGGTGACGGGATCTTCGACCCGGCGGCCAAGGTCAATCGGGACAACTTCCTGAGCCCGTGGCACCACCTGCACGACCGTTTCCGCGAACGGGGTGTTGAGATTCACACCGCTGACTACTTGGTGGACCGTACTCGACGGGCGGAGGTGAACGTCTACTCGTCCTTCGGCGTCTTGGATCACTATCGCGATCTGGCGAAGCGACCGGATGTACTGCTCAATGCATTCTATCTGTTTGAGGTCATGGTGTTGGCCCCGGAGATGTACCGAGCGATCCCCGACCTCACACAGTACTTTCGATCGCTGTACTCCTGGACCGACGCCGATCACCTCGCGCCGTTTGTCTCTGGCCCCGTAACGGTCAAGCCGTTCTTCATGCCGATGCCTCGCGACACCGTCATTGAACCGTACTGGTCGCGGACGGACCGCAACGGCATCGTACTCATCGCGGCGAACAAACGCGCGGTGGTCCCGCAGGGCGAGCTCTTCACCGAGCGCCTTCGGGCCATAAGACACTTCGCTAACCATGGCGGGATTCACATCTGGGGGCGCTGGTGGAACGAGCGGATCATGGACCTGGATGAAGAGTTTCGCGACCCGGTCCGGCGATCCTACCAAGGTGCCGCTGCCGAGAAGTACGATGTCTTGAGCCGGTATCGCTTCGCCGTCTGCTACGAAAACATGGCACTCCGCGGCTGGATCACCGAGAAGATCTTCGACTGCTTCTACGCCGGGACCGTCCCCGTTTACCTCGGAGCGCCCGACATCACGGACCACGTCTCGAAAGATTGCTTCATCGACTTTGAGCAATTCGGAACATACGACGAGCTGAGTCGATTCATCGACCAGCTCGGCCCCCGCGAGCTCGAAGCGTACCGCGAAGCGGGACGCGACTGCCTCGCGAGCGAGGCCTTCGATCCGTTCAAACCGAAGAGCTTCGCCGATCGCTTCATCGCCGACATCGAAGCACAGCTGCGGGAGCACGCCTTAGAGCACGTCTGGCCATGACACGTCGGCACCCCACGCTCCCGGAGATAGCTGAATGACGCGTACGCGTGTCCTCGTCCTCGCCCGGAACTATCCCAATCCCGTATTGCCAACACTCGGGATCTGGACGGATCGCCTGACCCAAGCCGCGCAACACGTCGCCGATACGACAGTGATCGCACCGATTCCGTGGTCTCCCCCGGGACTACCTGTCGAGTACTTCAGTCGCTTCCGCAAGGTCCCGAGGCGACGCGACGAAAGCGGTGTGCCGGTCCACCATCCGAGGGTCCTCACCGGACCCGGGTATTCCCTGCACCAGTTCGAGGCTGACCTCTGGTACCGACCCATCCGGCAGCTTGCCGCGCGGCTGCACGCGGCTCGGGCATTCGACATCATTCATGCGCACTTCATCTATCCGGAAGGCGTCATTGCGGCGAGGCTCTCCGAACACCTCGGCCTTCCCGTCGTAACCACCGAGCAGGCGCCGTGGGACCCGTGGCTCAAGAGGTATCCTCGCGTCGGGAAACAAGTCCGCGCTGCCCTGCCCGCGATTCAGCGCGTGATGGCGGTAAGTGAGTTCTTGCGCAGGAACATCCACAGCGCGATCCCCAACATGCAGGTTCCGGTCGACGTGGTCCACAATGTCGTCGACGACAGCGTCTTCGACATCCGCAACGGCGAAGATGCATGGGATCCGGACCGGCTACTCTTTGTAGGGGTTGTCCGTCGCGTGAAGGGCCTCGATGTCCTCGTCCGCGCATTGCACCGCCTCGTAGAACACCGCCCCACGCTTCGTCTCGTAGTAGTAGGTGCCGCGTATTACCGTGGCTACGCACGAGATGAAGCCGAAGTGCGCGGACTGGTAGATCAACTTGGGCTCATGAACCACGTCACGTGGGTCGGCCAGGCTCAGCCATCCGAGGTCGCGACGCACATGCGACGGAGCGCGGTAGTCGTGGTACCCAGCCGAAGCGAGACGTTCTCGGCAGTCACCGCAGAGGCCCTGGCAAGTGGGACACCGGTGGTCGCCACCCGCTGCGGAGGGCCCGAGGAGATCGTGACCCCTGAGACCGGGTGCCTCGTGCCCAAGGAGGATCCGGCCGCCCTCGCTGACGCGATCGACGAGATGCTGCGGCGACGTCCCTCCATTGCCGGAGCGAGCCTACGACAATACGCCGTCGCCCAGTTTGGGCGCGCCACCGCAACTCGCCGGCTGGGAACTCTGTACGATCGCGTGTTGGGAATCATCTGACTATCGCGATGGGCAGTCGCGAACGCTAGGGCGACAACTCGTCGCAGCTCGGCATGAGGCTAGCACGTCCCGCTCAGAGAACGTTGCAAGTCCGAATGGGCGCAGCCATACAACAGGTGTTACCCTGTTGTGCCACCGAACTGGAAATTCATCGGGTGGGGGGTGCCCGCTCGGCGACACAGCACCACCGATGGGTATAAAAGTCGATACTCGGGTCACTCCAAGCATGGAAGCGCGAGAGGAATGGCCGAGCAATCCGGTCCGCCAAGCGGCCCACTACCGCGAGGAGCCCCGTCCAGATTACCGGGAGGTGGGAGTAGCGGCGCCATATGGCCGGTATCCGGCCAATCTCCTGTGCGAGGAAGTCAAAGAATCCGTCGTCTCCAGCAGGCTCCAACGTGATCACCGCAAACCCGAGCCGAGGCAGCCAGTGCTCGTACCAATACCGAGCGAAGCCAGTGTGGAAGTGGTACGGCGAGAAGTGGGTGAACGAAACGAAGGGGGCTGTCAGGATCAGTCGGCCACCGGGCCGCAGCAACCTCGCCATTTCGCGGACCGCGCCGATTGGATCCGGGACGTGCTCCAGAACTTCCGTACAGAGAATGGCGTCGAAGGACCCGTCGGGTTCAGGAACGTCCATCACGTCGCACACCAGGTCGATACCGGACTGATCGAACGTGCCGGTCTGCAGGCCTGCTCCGTCTCCTCGCCCGTCATAGCGACCGAAATCCTGCGAAACGTAATGGAGGTGGGCGCAGGCGGGACGGAATCGAAGCTCACCTGCCCCCACGTCGAGCAGGCGCCATCCAGCAGGCAGGGCCTCCAACTGTGCCGAAACCCACGCCGCTCGGTCGGCGTCGTTTCGACGCCCAATCGAACGGGTCGCCATTACGATCCTTTGATTTGCAACGTCCGGCCACCTCACCCCAAGCGGTTTCCATGCGTCGCGGAAGAAGCCAATCACTTTGACGCGTTTCGCCACATAGGCGGTCGCAAGTCGCGTTCCTACACGCGACTCGCGGTTGGTTCCCAGTGCCCCTATCGTCTCGCGCCCTGCACGTGCCCGGAATCATAACGCGTTCTTGGGAACAGAACTTGCCCCTTCCGGGCGCGCGTCCACCCAGCCTATTCCTACGTGCATGAGGCACAAGGAGCAGATTGCCCATCGGCCGTGATGCTTGCGCACGTGCTGCTTCAGGGAGCGGCTAACGATGAACAAGGCAGCCGCTGATCGCTTTGTTCGCGACGTCGATACCCATCTCCACGAGTGCGGGCTGAACCGGCCGTGGAACTGAACAGCCCGAGGACGGCAGCCAAGGGGGGCGCGGCCCCGCAGGCGTTCCAGCCGCTCCAGGCCATCATCGGGCTGGGCGCCATCCAAGCCGGTACGATGCTAGCCGGCCTTCTGCGTACCAAGGTGCTCGCGTTGCTGCTCGGCCCTGATGGGCTGGGGATCGTTGGCGTAATCGATCAGACCGTGGCCTTCTTCACGCACCTGGGCACCCTCAGCCTACCGCTTGCGGCGTTGAAGTTCCTGTCCAAGCGGAAGAGCGCAGGGATGGAAGCGTTCGCGCGGCTGTACCGAGCATTCCTCATGTCGCTCCTCGTCGCGAGCGTCCTCTCGACTGCGCTTGGCGTGGCACTCGCCTTCGCGCGGACCGGGGTCCTGTCGGACGAGCTCTCCCCTCATCGTACCGCGCTGATACTCGGGCTGCTGACTGCCGCGCCGCTTGCCGTGGTGGCGCTGTTGCGCAATGTCCTCGCTACGCTCGAACGCTACCGGGCCGCCGCCCTGGTGGCACTCTTCGGCGCCGTGCTCCTCGTCGGCAGCTCGTACGCCGGTGTTCGGCTCGTTGGACTGCCAGGTCTCTACGTGGGAAACCTCGTGGTGCATACTATGTTGGCGGTACTTCTGATGGGGCTCATCCGGCGGGTCCCTGGTATGGGGACGCCCTCTCCCGGACCGGGCACGGTGGGCATCCTCCGGAGCGAGCGGGGATTGATCAGCTTTTGCACGAGCATCCACTTCCTCTCCTTGGCGTCGCCACTTGCGTACCTGGTCGCGCGCGTCACCATCCTATCGCATCACGGGGCGGAGGCGGCCGGCTTGTTCTACGCGGCATACGGCCTCGCCGTGGCAATTCGTGTAGTCCTAAACCAGGCCAACGGTCTCTACCTCAGCCCTATCGTGAACGAGAGCACCCCCAAGAACGTCCGGGCAGCCAAGGCCGGCGAGTATATGAGGGTTTTGATGGTGATCTTGGTGCTGGGCGCGGCTGCGGTCGCGCTCTTCCCGCAGCTGTTTCTCATAGCGCTCTACTCGAAGCGTTTCCTGCCAGCCGGCGCATTCCTAGGCGCGTTCCTCGTTTCCGAAGCGATCCTGCTCGTCGCAGGCGTGTACCAGGCACTTCTCATAGGATTCGACGACATTCGCTCACACGTCGCCATCTCGCTTGCTGGCAACGCTATCATTGCGGGCGTATCGCTGGCGCTGGTTCCGTCACAGGGACCGCTGGGCGCTGCGCTGGCGTTCATAGCGGGCCACACATTGATACTGCTGCTGACTGCCGGACGCCTTCAACACGCGCACGGCGCGCGCGGCGCCATGAAACCGTTCTCGCTCCTCCTGCTCGGCTTGCTCGTCCTTGCCCTCGGAGCGCTCTGGACGACGCGCGTCGATCCCCCGTTCGTGTGGAGAGCGTTGGCATACGTCGGCGTCGCAGTGGGTGCGCTGAGCCTGCTCAACGCTCACGAACGACGCTGGATACTCGCGCCCTGGCGCTCAACCCGGAACCAGTGATACTGAGAAGATCCTAGTTGCCGGTCTAGGTGGACATTGTGGGGCAGGAAAGCCAGCGTGCGCGTACGGCTCGGAAACGCCTGCGGGTGCTGCGCGGGGGGGGAACACTCGTGGACGAGTGGTCGAAGAGCGAATGCATCTAGACCAGGTACCTCACGCTAGAGCGTGCGTCGTTGCGCCACTTCCCACAATGCATCCATCGTCTCTTCGGCGGTCCGCCGCCATGTGAACCGCGCTGCGCACTCCCTACCTGCCCGGCTGAGCTGCTCTCGGAGATCCGGTTCCGTCACAACCTGGGTAATCGCGTCCCGCAGAAGCTCGTGCGTGGGCTGTTCCAGCACCAGGGCGTGCTCACGGAATCCCTCACGCAAGGGCGCGTGGTCGACGGTCACGACCGGGGTACCGCAGGCCATCGCCTCCAAAATGGTTGCCGAGAGCCCTTCGTGTGTCGTCGGAAGGAAGAACGCGGTCGCTCCGGAGTACGCGGAGGCTAGATCGTCCTGTTCGAGGTGCGGGATATGGGTGACGCGGTCGCCGGTTTTCGTTTCCGCGACGTGCCGGTCGAAGTCGAGATTCACGTGGTTCGGCCCGACAAAGACGAACCGCGTCTCATCCGGCAACCTCCGAGCATCGCTGAACGCCCGTAGCAGCCCCGGAACATTTCGCCGATGCGACATCTTGCCGACGAACAACAGGTACGGACCGTCGTGTCCCACGACCGCGGCTGCTCGACGGGCAACGATCTCGCGATCGTCCTGCCACCCGAACGGCGGCCCGACGCCTTGGTAGACGATGCGGATCTTGTCGGGGTCAGTGCCGTAGTACTCGACGAGGTCGTTCTTGGTCGAGATGGAATTGGCGAGCACCAGATCCGCGCGCCGCGCACTAGCCTTGTACATCGCCGAGTACCGATAGCGATACCACCACGGGACGCGCTCGGCGTTGGGGCCTTCGTAGATTCCCTGGATACTCACAACCGAGCGCCCCCTGAAACCCAGTGGAATCGTATACGACGCCCCAAAGAGGATGTCGTCCGACCAGAGTGCCCGCCGCAACGTGACGTTCTCCCAGTAGAAGACCGGCAAGCGGGTCGGAAGCACCACGTGCTGCAGCGTTGGAGGGTTTGTCCACCGGTGCGCCGTTGAGGCAGGCGTGTAGCACCGCACCTCCTCGAACGGGACCGGTGCCGCCGCCCACTGGTGGAGCATGTGCTCGAGCCACCGGGCCGGGCCGGTTCGGGCCTGGACGAGCCGCTTTCCGTCTATTCCTAGACGCATATTGGGGTGACTGGCAAAACTCGTTCCCAGGCAACAAGATAGGAACTGACTGGCGCCGGGCCGCGCGAGTGGCCGGGAGCATGCCTCTTGCACCGCCACGGGGCAGGGTCATGGTCGTCACCCAATCACCCACGTGGAACATGCGCGTTGCCGTCGTCGGACTCGGAGAAGCCGCAGTCGGTCTTCACCTCCCCGCCCTGGCCCGGATCTCATCGGCGTCACTCGCGGGCGTTTTCGATACGGACACCGATTGCAGCACCGCCGCGGCGCGCCGGTTCGGGGTCCCGGCCTTTGAGTCGTTCGACCGGCTCCTGGAAATAGCACGTCCGGAAGTCGTCGTTGTCGGTACACCCCCGAGGTTCCACGAGGAATACTGTCTGACGAGCCTCGATGCCGGGGCACACGTGATCTGCGAGAAACCCTTCGCAACGAGCGTCGCCGAAGCCGACCGCATCATCGCCGCCGCCGGTCGCGCCGACCGCATGGTCGCGCTGAATCATGAATTCCGCGAGATGCCGATTTTCCGGGCGCTCCATACTGCGGTATCGGACGGGAGCGTCGGTGATCTGGTCTTCGCCCAGCTATGGCAAAACGTGGACATGCCACCCTGGAACGAAACAGGGTGGAGGGGCGCGTTGCGTCACCGTACCCTGTTCGAAGCCGGCGTGCATCTCGTGGACCTCGCCATCACGCTCTTTCGGGAGCTTCCGATATCGGTTTGGGCCATGACGTCGGGCGCGGGAGGCAACGGCCGAGTCGACGCGATCGTGATCCTCACGCTCGAGTTCTCCGGCGACCGCGTCGTGCAAATCATCCAGAATCGCGTTTGCCGCGGCGAGAACCAATACCTGGAGGCTCGGGTCGAGGGCACGCTGGGGTCTCTGCGCGCCTCATTCGGCGGTCGGGCACGCGTGAGCTTGGGCTTGCTGCGCAGCACCACGCCGCACCTCCGGCTCGAGTTCGGCGCTTCTGGTGTGGCGTGGCGAGAAACGGGAACGAAACGAACCGTCATCGGTCGCAATTCGAAGGACCCCGGCATGGAGGCGACACGCTCCCTCTTCGCCGACACGTTGAGCGCCTTCGCGCAGGGCAGCGTTCCTCCTGTGAGTGCGGCCGACGCTCGTGACATGATACAGATCATCGCGGCCTCATATCTCAGTGCCGAGCGCGGTCGTCGAATCTCCCTCACCGACACTGATGCGATGCGTAGTGTGCACGAGTTCGATCTCGGAGCGACCGGACCGTGACGGCAGGCCTGCGCACCGTGATCGTAGGCGCCGGTCTCATGGGGCGATGGCACGCACACGCCGTTCGTCATAGCGGCGGTCGGGTCATTGCGGTCGTAGATCGGGATCGCTCGCGAGCCGAGGCGCTGGCGCGTCGCCACGGAGCCGCCGTCGGAACGTCGCTCGACAGCTTCGTGGAGCTGGACTCGAGCGCGGTCGTTCACGTTTGCACGCCGCTTGCGACCCACGAAGATCTTGCGTCGGCCGCGATCGATCGGGGCGCACATGTACTCGTCGAAAAGCCAATTGCACCCGACACAGCCGCCGCGACACGAATGCTCGACCGCGCCGCAGAGTCCGGCGTCCTCCTCTGTCCCGTCCATCAATTCGTCTTTCAGAGCGGGACACGGGAGGCACAGACGATGATGGACCGCATTGCCCCTCTGCGCCATATCGATGCCCTCGCGTGTTCCGCAGGCGCGGAGGACCACGCTCCGGGAACCCCGGCGGCCATCGCGGCGGCGATCCTTCCCCACCCGCTGTCGCTGCTCCGCGCGGTCGCCGCCGATCACTTTCCCGCCTTCGTGTGGAGCGCGATCTCGCCAGTACCAGGCGAGATTCGCGTGACCGGTGCGGGAGACGACGTCACGGCAAGCATCCTGGTTTCGATGAGCGGCCGTCCGACGAGGAACACGTTGCATTTGATAGGGGAGGGTGGCAGCATCCACCTTGACCTGTTTCACGGCTTCGCGGTCATCGAAACACCCACCGTCTCGCGATGGCGCAAGATCACGCATCCGCTGCGCTTGCCCACGAAGACATTGACGCGTGCCATCTGGAACCTGCAGAAACGTGCCGTCCGACGCGAGCCGGCCTATCCCGGCCTGCGGGAGCTCGTCAGTCGCTTCTACGCCGCAGCAAGGACCGGCAGTCCGGCACCCATCTCGGCAAGCGAGACGCTCGACGTAGCCGCGGCGTGCGACGCGATTGCAGCACAACTCCCTCGCTAGTCACGACGCAATCACGCGGCGTTGTCAGAGCACTTCTGGAGCAACGCAGCGAGCAGGCGTACGAGCATTGCTCCGGCAACAGCGAAATCAGTACGCCCCGCATCGGGTGCTGGCGACGCACGGATCGGTATCTACGCCCGATTGTTCCTATCCGCTCGACGACTGAGGAATCCCGCCGCTTGGCTCGCGAGCGTCACGGCGAACAGCACCGCAAATAGGACGATCAGCCGTGGCTGGCGATGCTCGATGATCTGATATGCCACGCCATGCGCCAGGACGGTTCCGGCGGCGACGTAGTTCCACCGCTGGATCGATTTCCACGTCTGCGTACCGAACCTCCGGAGTGACCAGTCGTTTGATACTGCAAGGAGCACTGCGATCACGAGCCCACCTGCGAGCCCAGTCCAATTGGCGAATCCAAAGACGTCGTACCGGAGCGGGATTCGGTACCGTTGCGGCTCTTCCCACACGAAGTAAAGCCACGGCTTTCCGCGGAGGTGCACGAAGAGGCCAACGCCCACATGCGCGAGCGCGTAGACGCCAGCCCAGATACCCACGTCGCGTCGGAAATCCATGCTCACCGGATTGGGAAGACGACGCAACACGTTGTAGGGCCCAATGACCAGCGAGGCTGCCAGGAGCGCCAGTCCGACATAGCCGGTCGATATGCTCAGAAGCCACACGGCGTCTGTGCTGGTGAGGCCAAAGTAGAATGCCGCGGTCAGGAGGCCACTAACAATCCCCAGGATCACGTGCCGACGTCCGCGGCGGACCCAATAGCGCGTCACCCTAGCGTTCGATATGGACGTCGCGACATGCGTTCATCGAGTCAGCCACCAGGCGAGTGAGTGCACCAACGCCGTGCAGTCACGGAGCATCGCGTTACAGCGCTTCGCAAGCCGATCTCGGCATTGAACACCGCATGAGCTTCACGAGGCGTTCGTAGTGAGCGACGACCTCGGTATGGAGCGATCACGTTGCATATCCCTCGGCGCTCTTGCTAAGTTTAAGAATGCACCCGGCGCAGCCCCGCGTGTTGTGTCAAACCAACCTCCCAACTGGTTACGTTCAGCATTCTCTTCTCTCGGAACATCGCGCGCCGCGGAGTGCCTATGAACTCAGGCGACGGAGAGCACCAGACCAGATCGGGTGAGTCCCCCCCCCTTCCACTCCAGGCCATTGGCGTTAGCAAGTCATACGGCGAACTCCGCGCAGTCATCAATCTAGACCTGCGGGTGTGTGCCGGAGATATCTACTGCCTCCTCGGGCCCAACGGGGCCGGCAAGACCACCACCATCAATCTTTTTCTCAACTTCACGCGGCCGGACACGGGGACGCTCCGCATAGGGGGCCTAGACGTCACGGTTCACCCGCTCAGAACGAAGGACCGCATTGCCTATGTCCCCGAGCAGGTGATGCTGTACCGTAGCCTGACGGGCCTCGAGAACTTGAGATATTTCACCGCCCTTTCGGGAAACCCGCGCCTCCGCAAGGACGAACTGAGCGGGTTTCTCGAACGCGCGGGGTTGGCCGCCGAGGCCGCTAACCGGCGGGTCGGCACGTATTCCAAAGGCATGCGCCAGAAGGTGGGGATTGCGATGGCGATGGCCAAGGGCGCCGATGCCCTCCTCTTGGACGAGCCCACGTCAGGTCTGGACCCCAAAGCAAGCAACGAGTTTTCCGCCCTACTCGTCCAACTGGCTAACACCGGCGTCGGCATACTGATGGCTACTCACGATCTGTTTCGCGCCAGGGAAACCGGAACCCGGGTCGGGATCATGCGGCATGGGCAGCTCGTGACCGAGCTGAGCACGCAATCCCTCGGGCATGCCGATCTCGAGCAAATCTATCTGCAGCACATGCACGACTGATGCCAATCGAATTGGGAGCGATCGTTCGTATCGCTCGCAAGGAATTGCGTGAGATCGCACGATCCGGGCAACTGCGCTGGGCAGCCGTGATTGTCAGTGTGCTGTTCGCGACTTCTCTCCTCCTTGGCTGGCGCGGGCAACAACGCATTCGGGCTGAGCGCGATGCTGCGGAACAGGTGGCGCGCGCCCAATGGGATCGTCAACCACCCAAGAATCCCCACACGGCGGCACACTATGGCATGTATCTCTTCAAGCCGCGGCCCATCTTGTCGTACTTCGACGAGGGAATCACCCGCTGGGCTGGCGTGTCGGTATACCTGGTGGCACACATTCAGAAAACCGTCGCCAACGCCGCCGCCGAGGACGCCACGACCGCACTGCGGTTCGGGACTCTCTCGCCAGCAAGCGTTCTCCAACTGTTCGTTCCGCTACTCGTCATCCTCTTGGCGAGCCCCATGTTTGCCGTGGAGCGGGAGCGGGGCACCCTGAAGCAACTCCTCAGCCTCGGCATACATCCCACGACGCTCCTCGTGGGCAAAGCTACAGGCGCCGCCGTGGCCCTACTGGCGCTGCTGCTACCGGCGCTCGCCGTCGGTATCGCGATCATGTGGATTGGCGCAGGCACTGCGGCGGTGGTGGGGCACGCGCCCCGCCTACTACTCATGGCTGCTACGTACGCTGCATACGCCACCATCTGGCTACTGCTCTCGCTCGCCATTTCTGCGTGGGCGAAGACGGGTCGTGCGGCACTCGTGTCGCTCATGGGGTTCTGGCTGTTCAGCTCGATAGTTGCGCCCCGTGTGGGCGCGGACGTCGCGAAGCACGCGTTTCGCCCGCCGGTCGCGGTCGACCTGGAGGCGCAGATTCTCAATGAGATCGGCTCACGGGTTTACGGTCAACGAGGGGCGCAGCGTGTCGCGGTAATGGAAGCCCAAGTTCTCGCTCAATACGGTGTGGAACGCGTTGAGGACCTCCCTATCAGCCTGATCGGCGCACAACTCCAGGCGGGCGAGGACACAGCCGCTGTCATCATCGATGAGCACTACGATCGCCTCTGGGCAACGTTCGAACGGCAGCATGCGACCGTAAGGGTATTGGCGCTCGCGGCACCTTTCATCGCCATTCGCTCTCTCTCCCAGGGGCTCGCCGGTACGGATGTCGCCCACCACCGACACTTCGCCCAGGCCGCGGAGCAGTACCGCCGCCGGTTTGTGCGCGTGCTCAACGACGACATCACGCGAAACGCATCGAACACCGACTATGCCCGGTACCGCGGCGACGTAGATCTCTGGCGCCGTGCGCCCACTTTTTCGTACGCGCCGCCGCCGCTGCGGGAGGTGCTGCGCAACACTGCGGTCGACGCCATGACCCTTGGGGGATGGCTCGTGGCATCACTACTCGCCGCCGTCCTGGCGGTCCGACGCGGGTCGCTCGCCGACTGATGCCGGCATGACGCTCCGTCTCGCGCAGATTGTCCGACAAGAACTGCTCCGCGTTCGGCGGGAGACAACATCGTGGATCCTGATCCTGATGCTCGCCGCGGCGTCGCTGTACGCCGTGCTGAGTGGTGCGATCACCGTGCGGGGGTACATGGGCATGGTTGAGGGAAGCGCCCAGCGTCAGGCCGCCCGCGTGGCTAACCTGCTGCGTCAAGTGGAGAGTGGCCACGAGTTCGGTTTGTACGATCCCGCCGACCCGGGCGCTGTGGGGTTTACTCTGGCGCCCCAATGGGTTGCTCTGCCACCCGGGCCATTCGCCGGTCTCGCTACCGGCCTGGCGGATGTGCTTCCAGTATTCCACCGCACGAGCTTGGCCACGCGGCAGGCGCTTTCAGCAGCCGACGACGAGGAAGAGAACCCCGATCGCCTCGCGCTGGGTCGCTTCGACCTCGCGTTTGTTATCGTCTACCTGTTTCCGCTCGTGCTCCTGGCGCTCACCTACAATGTTGTCTCGGAGGAACGGGAATCGGGTACGCTGCCACTGCTCCTCACACAGTCGATAACCTTGGGCGAACTCCTAGCGGGAAAGATGATCGTGCGCGGTGGAGCGGCGATAGTGGTTGTGGTGGCTATCTCTGTATTGGGTGCAGCGCTCGCCTCCGTCCAACTGCGAGCCGGCCACTTCACGCCCATGCTGCTCGTCTGGGTCGGAGTGACGATCATCTACGCTGGTTTCTGGCTGTCCCTCGCCGCCGCCGTCAACGTGTACGGACGGCACTCGAGCACCAACGCCACGATTCTGATCTCGGCCTGGTTGCTGCTCACGATCGTCGTGCCCACCACGCTCAACGTCCTCGCCGAGCAACTGCATCCCGTTCCCTCGCGCATTCTTCTCACCAATGCCATCCGTGATGCTACCGCTACGGCCGAGGCAAGGGGCGCCGACTTGCTGTCATCCTTCTACGGCGACCACCCGGAATTGGTGGCGCGGGCGTCCGTGCCGGACATGCAATCCTACTTCGCCACCAAGCTTGCTGTGAGGGAAGCCGTGCGCGAGGAGTCACGTCCCATCCGGGAGGCGTTCGAGGCGCAACTCGCCCGGCAGCGTTCACTGGCTGACCGGTATCGATTCGCCTCCGCCGCACTCCTCATGGATGATGCACTCACGTCTCTCGCGGGGACCGACATCCGAAGACACATCGAATATCTGCGACAAGTAGGGGTCTTCGAAGACACGTGGGAGGAGTTCTTTGCCCCACGTATTGTGAGCCGCAGTGGGATGACCGCACAAACGTACGACAGTCTTCCCCATTTCGTCTTTGACGAGCCTTCGCTGGGCATCGCAGCGGCACGTGCCGGTAGCAACGCACTTGGAATGCTGCTGCCAATCGTCTTTCTCGCCGCCGCCACCGTACTCAGGTTGCGCCATTATTCGCCGGGCTAGCCAAGTTTGCACCTCAAGTGGAAGGCAACCTCATCCACTCAGCCGGAATGAGGTCCGACGTGTCGAACGTCTCGTCATGCACCCACATCTCCGGCGCGACCACGATCTTGTCCTCGTTCGCGTTCAGCCACGCCCCCCACCACGAGAACGTGCTGTTCGCGATCACCTGGTGTCTGCACAAGGACATGAGTCGGAGGTCCTCGAAGTCCTTCGCAAACCCGTTGTGGTCCACGAAGTGCTGTGCCCTGCCCATCTGCGGCACGTGCTCACGTGACCACGCGATGTCATCGGCGAACACGAAGAACACGGCATCCGACCCGATCCTACCAACGAGACGACGCATGGCCTCCTCGTAGTACTCGATAGAACACCCGCCATGACGTTTTACACCCTGCTCGTGAAGCTGTCCGCCCTCCGAGACGCCATGAAGGCGGCGGACGTGAACGGCGACGGAATTGGTCGACGAGATCACCCCGGCAAGCTCTCGGTTCCTGCCTTCGAGCGCGTATCTCACGCCCAGTTCTCGCCGGACGTCGTCACCGACGTCAATGAAGTACTTCTCAGACTGCCAGAAGCCAATCAGATACTTGTCGCCTTTGAGACGCGGGGCCAGCCATACCGGATCGAACCGAGGGTCTTTTTCCGTCACCAACGTTCTGCGTAGCCGGCGCCATACGGCATCGGCGCGATGTCGCGGGACGAGGCGTCTCAGCTCCTCAGCCGAAGCGACCGGAAGGCGGATCTTGAAATGCTGAAGCGAGTAGCGCCGCTCGTAGAAATCCGACCGGAACGAGGACACCGCATCCAGCTTTACCTCGTAGCCCGTTCTCAAATTCAGACTTCTTGCAAAAGCGTACTGAAAAAGCTGGTTACCCAAGCCACCTCGAATCCTGACGATCAGCATTCCGCCCTCGGTTGCATATGAAGCGTCCGTCTCGCGATATGTCCATGGCAGTGGGGGACTACCCGACGCTGACCGGACTCGCGACGGCCCCGTTTAGGTAAGAGCTTTACTCACAAGGCATTCAGTGCAATTTGTTGCGGCCACGCAACACTTGTTCCTTTTACGCAAGGCCCCTATGCCAACAGGAGCGCGTTGTGGGCTGTCCGCATACCGGAGGCTCGTTCCCGGCGGACTCACCTTCTCGTTAGGTTTGGTTCGTGCGAACAGGCAATATGCCACCAGAGATGCGGGTGTCACGTTCCGTGCTCGAGACGGAGGCTCGCGCTCTTGCGCATTACCTCGCGGACGTCTCACTTCCCGAGGCCGTCGTGAACCGGTACGTCCTAGCCCACGACGTGCTCCCACTCGCACCCACATCGGAGCGCGATGCGAGGGTGCTGTCGATCACGCGTCGCTTTTCCTGGACACTTCCGTATCTCGACGCTGCGGAGGCCGCGCTCCGGCGCGACTCCGCTCTCAGGCGGAAGCTGCTACTCGTAGCAGCTCTCGTCGAGACCTGGCCACCGGCAGCGGATCGGTTTCTTCCGTCGCACCGCTCCATTCTCCGCGCGACCACCACGCTCGGGCGAGTCTGCGTGACCGTCTTGAGCAAGACGGCCCTGGGTCTCATTCTGTACGCGACCGCGGTTCGCCGTGTTTGAGGCAAATGAGCTTCCCACCCCACCCTGTTCGCGCATGGCGTCCTCCGCCGGAGGCGGCACGAACCCTTCGCCCGCCGACTCCTTCGCTCTCTTACGAGTTGGCACCAATAGTCCCGATACTAAAGCACCTTTGTGCGTGGACACCGTTCAAATCCCCCAGCGCACTGCGTACGGCTCGCCTGTTCATGCGTGCGCGGACTAGACCCTGCCCGCCCCGTGACTCAAACACCACCAAGCGAAGTTAGCCAGACAGTTGATGTGCTGGTCGTCGGTTCCGGCGCAAGCGGCGCTAACGCTGCGGCGGCGCTGGTAGAAGCCGGACTACGGATCACCATGCTCGATGTCGGAAATACGGACCGGCAATACGCCCCACTCATTCCACCTGATTCCTTCTCGCAAGTTCGCCGAACGGATGAAGACCAGCATCGCTACTTCCTCGGCGATGCCTTTGAGGGTGTACCATTCGGACCCGTGCGCGTAGGGGCGCAACTGACGCCGCCACACCGCTATGTCACAGCGGACGTCGAAGACCTGCTTCCAGTTCAGGCTCCCACATTCAGTGCAACTCAGAGCCTCGCGCTTGGGGGACTCGCGTCCGCATGGGGTGCAGGTGTTTTTCCGTTCTCTGAAGACGACCTCGCGGGAACGCCGCTCCGCCGCGAAGACCTCATTCCGCACATGGAGCGTGTGGCCGATCGGATTGGGGTGAGTGGCACTCATGATGATCTGGCACGGTTCTACGGTGAGTGCAAGGCAATGCTCCCACCGCTGGAAATCGATGCGAACGCCGACGTCATGCTGCGGGCGTACGAACGCCGGCGATCGTCGCTCCATGCGCGCGGCTTTTACCTGGGACGACAGCGAATTGCGGCGTGTTCGTCGCGCCACCGCGGCCGAGGGCCGCACGCGCATGGCGACATGGATTTCTGGAGCGACGTGAACCGCGCGGTGTATCGACCGCGCTGGACGGTTGAAGAACTACAACAGCATCCGAAATTCCGGTACGTCGCCGGGCAACTGGTAACGCTGTTCCGGGAAACCGCCGGCGAGGTCGAGGTCATTGCGCGCCGTGTGCCGGGCGGCGAGCGTGAACGCCACCGCGCGCGTGCTCTCGTTCTCGCGGCCGGCGCGCTGGGCTCGGCACGGATCGCCCTGCGCTCGCTCGACAAGTACGACATCCAGGTTCCCATAGTCAGTAACCCCTACACTTACGTTCCCGTCATCAACACCCGCGCGGTTGGGCGCCCGCAACGCGATCGGCGGTATTCGCTTGGTCAGCTGGCGGCCTTCCTCGTCCCCCTGAGCGGTGATACATCACGTGCCTCGCTGGCCTCGGTCTACTCGTACCGCTCCCTTCTGTCGTTCAAGCTCCTGAAGGAAATCGCCCTCCCCTACCGCGAAGGGTTACAGCTGCTCAGCGTCGTCGTACCCTGGCTGAACATCCTCGGAATTCATCATCCCGACTACCCATCGCCCCAGAAATACTGTGTGTTGCGCAAGGGCGGTCCGGGTGAGCAAGATTGCCTCGACATCGTCTACTCCATCTCGGACGAAGAACACCGTGGCCACGCCAGGGCCGAGAAGAGGCTGCTGGCGTGTTTTCGCCGGCTCGGGTGCATCGCGTTGCGCCGCATCCGACCGGGACACGGCTCATCCATTCACTACGCCGGCACGCTGCCGATGGCGAGCGAACGCAGACCGCTCACGACGGCGCCCAACGGAAGGCTCGCCGGAACGGAGCGGGTCTTCGTGGCCGACGGGGCGGTTTTCCCCCACCTGCCGGCAAAGGGACTCACCTTCACGATGATGGCCAATGCCGACCGCGTCGGGCACGGCCTGGCACGCACACTCGCGCCGCGGACGGATTCCCCCATTCCGGACTGAAGGCCGGCTCACGTGGGTGACACTGCCTTCGCCGGATCGGAATGGACGTCGCACATCGGCGGAGCGCCACACATGGCATAGTTCTTGACCCCTTACGATTTATCCCCCGATATCAACCGCGCGGCAGTGGTGCGAGCATTCCGTGAGGACACGTGATTCAACCTCCGAGAGATACTGGCAGGCACGCGGATACCTCGGCGACTGCTGAGGCGAACCGGACCCAGACGCAGCACGACCGGATCGAACAGTACTTCGACGCGAACGCAGAGACATGGCGGGACACGTATGCGGCACCGCGCCGGGTGGCCGACCACGTCCTGCAGTACCGAAAGCAGATCGCGGTCGACGCGGTTTGCCGGCACGCGACGCCGGGGAGCCTTGTACTGGACGCCGGGTGCGGCGCGGGTCTCACCGCGCTGGACCTCGTCCGCCGACAGTTCAGGGTGGTGGGTATCGACATAGCACCTCGCATGATCGCCCTGAGCAAGGAGCTCTTTAGCGGAGAGGAAGTCCCCCAAGACTCCTTCGACTTCATCGAGGCGGAACTGGAAGCGGCATCCCTTCCCAGCTGCGCATTCGGAGCCATCGTGGCGCTTGGATTCCTGCAGTACCAGGACGCCGAAGAGCCGGTATTGCTGCGACTTCGCGACCTACTTGAACCCGGCGGGCTCCTGGTCGTCTCAGGGCCCACAGAGGTCAAGGTCGCGAACTATTTTGGGCTTCCCTTGTACGCACGCCGAGCGCTCACCGCCCTCGGCGTTCTCGCGCCCAAGATTTACCCGGGGCGCGTCGGGCGACACAAGTACAGCGTCTCTCGGTTTCGGCACCTGCTGGGCGACGCGGGGTTTGACGTGTTGGAATGGACCGGGCACGGCTTCGCCGAGTTCGACTACGTGGGACGTCTCATGCCCTTTCCCGTCGAGCTGGCCGTCCACCGCGCGCTCATGCAGGTGGCGCGCGTTACGCCGTTGGGCCGATGGGGAAACGATCTCGTCTTCGTCGCGCGCCGACCTTCCGGCGAGTGACAAGAAGGGGAAACTTCCAGCCTACTCAGGACGGATCGCCCGAGTCTCCGATCCCGTCACCCGACACGATTCGTGTCGGCGTCATTAGGCCGGAGCGGGGCATCCGGACTTGGCACGCGCGCTGTCTGCGCGAACTCTCCCAGGAGGCGATGGTCGAGTTCGTCCTCACCATCGATGACCCTCGAGCAAGCCCATGCGCCGGGTTCGGCGCCTCAGCCATCCTCCGCCGGCTCGCCGGGGCAGACGTCGCGCCGGCTCCCGACGAGCACGTGTTGCTCGGCACAGTGCCCCGCCACCGAGGCGTCGCCGGATCGGATGGGTCTCTCGTTGTCACACCCGAGACAGCATCCATCCTCGCGACCAGCCGGATCGACGTCTACGTCTCGTTGGGCGTCGTGGGAGTCAGCGACGGCATCGCAAGGACGGCACGTCACGGATTGCTCGTGTTCCGGCACGACCTCGCGGAAGCGTCTCGAGGAACGCCACCCGGGTTTTGGGAAGTTCTGAGCGGGCTACCGCTCACGCGCGTCGCGTTGCTACGGCAGGCACCGGCTGGCACCACCGTCATAAGGAGCGGCCTCCTGCGCACCGAGCGTCACTCACTCCGCCGCAACAGCGTCCGAATCTACCGCGCCCTGATGGGTTGGCTTCCCCAAGCGTGCCGGGAGATGAGTAGAGCGGACGACCTGCCACCTACCTCGGAGGCCGCAGCAAGTGGATCTGGTCCGCCCACCATGGCGCATGTCGCACTGCTCCTTCTTCGAGTGTTCGCACGGCGTGCTCGTCTGGCCTGGCAACGCTTCTTCCGTCACGCGCAGTGGAACATTGGTGTCATCGAGGCGCCGATCAGCGACTGTTTGGATTGGCATACTCTTCCCCCAATTCACTGGCGTCGAGCAACCCGAGACACGTTTTTCGCCGATCCATTTGCCCTCGTTGAACGTGATCGCGTAACGATCCTTTGCGAAGCGTATCCGTACGGTACGGGCCGCGGGCACATCGTACGCTTTGAACTGGGGGACGGACTGGACCGCTGCGAGACAGAGACGGTGCTGCGCAAAGATCACCATTTGTCTTACCCCTACACGATCCAGACGAAAGCGGCTGTCTACTGCGTGCCTGAATCATTTCGCCTACGCGAGATTGCCTTGTATCGTGCGAGCCCGACGCTGCAACAGTGGACCAAGATCGCGGTGCTCGTGGACGGCTTCGCCGGTACCGATCCGACCGTCTTCCAGCACGGTGGTCGATGGTGGCTCATGTCCACAGACGCCGACCGGGGGGCAGACAGTCATCTCTGTGTATGGCATGCCGATGCCCTCGAGGGGCCGTGGATACCGCACGAGAGAAACCCCGTGAAGGTCGACGTGCGCTCCGCACGACCGGGCGGTACGCCATTCGCGCATCACGGCGAGTTTTATCGGCCGGCGCAGGACTGCTCGGAGCGGTATGGCGGGCGGATCGTCATCAACCGTGTGCTTACCTTGACCCCATCCGACTTCGCGGAAGAAATCGTCGCGGCACTCGACCCCAACGACGCGCGTTTCCCGCATGGCTTTCACACGATCTCCGCGGCAGGCGCCGTCACGTTGGTCGACGGCCTGCGTTACATATTCAGCCCGGCGGCGGCGTGGAGGTTCCTGGGCATCTGGATGCGAAACACGTTCCGTCCGTCAACCGGTTTCGAATGAGGGTTGCGGTTTCTGGTGCCACCGGCCTCTTGGGCCGTCACCTCTGCTCGCATTTCCATAACCTCGGTTGGCACGTCCGCGCGCTCGTCCGGCGTCCGGATGCTACACCTCGACTGCCTGGCATCGAGGTTTTTTCATGCGACCTGCCGGACGTGATCGATCCTCGAGGACTCGAATCGACCGACGCCCTCGTGCATTGCGCCTATACCACGCGTTTTCTCAGCATCGAGGCCGCCAAACGAACGAACGAAGAAGGCACTCGTCGCCTGCTCGCGGCTTCCCGCGCTGCGGGCGTGCGACGTTTTGTCTTCATGTCGAGTCTAGCGGCTCACCCCCAATCGCGATCCTACTACGGCCGTAGCAAACACGCGCTCGAACAGCTGATGGACCCCGCACGTGATCTGATCATCAGGCCTGGGCTCATCCTCGCCTACGACGGGGGCCTCTACAGCAGGATCAGGCGCAGCGTCGCTCGTCTTCCGGTCGTCCCTGTTTTCGCCGGTGGGCACCAGCGCATACAGACGATTCACATCGATGATCTCTGCACGGCGGTAGCACACGCCCTCGCCACAAGCGTTTCGGGCCTACTGCGACTCGCCGAGCCCGAGGGCGTTCCACTTGTCGATTTGATGAGAATGGTCGCCAGCCAGCTGGACAAGTCGATGTTCGCCGTCCCCCTCCCAGTACGCCCAGTCCTGTGGGTTCTACGCCTAGCGGAACGGGTCGGCCTTTCGCTACCGATCTCCTCGGAGAACGTGCTTGGGCTCCTCAGCCTGATACCTCAGAACACGAGGCCGGATCTCGAACGCTTGGGGATGACCGTTCGGCCCGCCCGCGAGAGCATCGCGCACTTGTCATGAATACTTCAGGCCACTCGTTGGAATACTACAGCGAGGGGAGCTAGTTCGGTTGCGTGAGGTGGGCGGGTCCGATCGACGGGGGTCGAAGGCTCCATCCCTAGCAGACCGCTGCCGCGTCGAACGCTCGAGGAGCAAGCTCGGCACATCGAGCAACTTGGAGGCCGCCAAACCCAGCGAACATCAACGGCTAACATGGAAACACAGATCGGCGTATATTCGCCAAGTTGGGGCTCCGCCTCGCTCGTCTGCACCCAGGATTGAGCCGACGACTTCGACCCCCCCGGTCCAACGGCTGAAGACAACTGCTTGGCGCGGCTGTGACCCGACACGGCATACGGAGGCATACAGCCAACAGTCGTGGACTGGTAGTCACTCAAAGCGCCGGAGCACCTATGGAACCGCGCAAACCGACAGCGGCCACGCCCGTCTTCTGGACCGCGTGGAGTGCCCTTGCGGCAATCTTGATTGTCTCCGTTTCCACACAGCTCCATACGAACCGCCCAGTCTGGGAAATGCCCAGCGGGCAGCGGCTGTTTCGAATGGGCATCGTAGTCAGCTACTTGGTGAGCGCCTCTCTTGTCATCCTTTCCGTGCGTCGCCAGGGCAAGCCTTCCTGGCGTACGGTAGTGCTGAGCTCCGGTGGGGTGTTCGGGTCCTTCTTTCTTCTCCTCCTGCTGTCCGCGGTCTCCTATTCCAGAATCGAGTTGGTCACGTCACTCGTCTTGGCCGCGGTGTGCATATCGCTGCCGCTCGTGCTCAAACGGCCATTCCAACCAGTCGCCCTGATCATCATCGCAGTCACGACGATCGGTACAGTGGTGTGGGGCGCCGTCGTCACGTTACCACCCGCTGCGGACCGGCGAGCCGACAGGACGATCATCCCAACCACGTTTTACAACCTCAGGGCCACATCCTTCCGTGGCTATTTCGATTCGCGCGTGCCGGGGGGCGGATTGGCGCCGGTGGGTGACGGCTATCTTCTGGCTACCGGGGAAGGCGAGCTTCACTACTTCACCCGCAGCGATTCCGGCGATTCACTGCAGGCTGTGCGCCTCCACGAGGACGTTCCCCTTAACACCGGCGCGTTTCTCGCGGACGCCACCCCTAACGTCAACACGATCTGGTTTCGGACAGCGGATATTCTCGTCCAGACCACCGACACCGTTCGCCGCCTGTTCAGCTCACACCACCATTGGGACCCCGAGCAGGACTGCTTTGTAGTTCGCGTGTCCGTGGCGGAGGGGTCATCTGCATCGTTCCTGACCGACGGCGGACCCGTAACATGGCGCACACTGTATGAAAGCGCCCCGTGCTTGCGCTTCAAGCCCAAGGGGAACGTATTTGCGGGACTGCACATCGGGGGACGGCTGGTCTTGCTGGACGATCACAGCCTGCTGCTGGCACTTGGCGATTACGAGTTTGACGGCGTAGATGCTGAGGAAATGCTATCGCAGGATCCCGGGGTGGCCTACGGTAAGACAGTGCTGATCGATCTGGATACGGGGACGGGGGAGATATACAGCCTTGGGCACCGGAACCCACAGGGCCTTTATGCCGCCCCCTCCGGCCAGATCTGGCTGACGGAGCATGGCCCAAAGGGAGGTGACGAGCTAAATCGGATTGTGCGAGGGACCAACTATGGCTGGCCGCTTGTCACCTACGGCGCGGCCCGTAGCCAACTGGAGTGGCCGTTGAATGCCCAGCAGGGTCGGCACCTCGGGTTTGAGCGCCCCGTATTCGGTTGGCTGCCATCCATCGCCGTGTCGAATCTCGTGGGTATCGAACGCGACCTGTTCCCGTTCTGGCGCGGAGACCTGGTCGTGTCGTCCCTCAGAGCGGTATCCTTGTTCCGGATGCGAATCGTGGACAACAGTGTCGCGTTGGTCGAGAACATCCCCGTCGGCGAGCGCGTGCGCGACATCATCGAGGACGGTGAAGGACGATTGGTTCTCTGGACCGACCGAGCGACCGTGATCTTCCTCGAGCCCGCCGGCAGCGCGGAACGGCTTGCGAACTCCGCTGGATCAGGTGCTGTGGGGGGGGAGGAGGAGGGCGAACTGTTGTTCGCAGCCTGCGGCGGGTGTCATCCCGTGGCCGACGGAAAATCACACGGCATCGGGCCGGACCTGTGGGGAGTCGTCGGCCGACGGATAGGCGCAGCATCGGGTTACAACTACTCCCCCGCCTTGGAGCAACGCGCCGGAACGTGGACGGGTGAACGATTGGCCACATTCTTGGCCGATCCTCAGGCCTTCGCGCCCGGCAATCTCATGATGTCGGAAGGCGTTACCAACCACTTACATCGTAAGGCGCTAGTCAAGTACCTCAAGACGCTTCGCTAGCCCACAGCACGGCAACCGCGCCGCCTCGTTCCCCCGTCCCACTTTCCCAAATCGAGATCGACGTGCATCTGTGCGGCGAGGGGGAACACGCTCGACGGTTCCTCGCCGATCACGGCATCGTGCGTAGCTTGAGCCACGTCGGCAGCCGTTACGATAACGGCGTGGCGGAGAGTTTCTTTGGCATACTGAAACGCGAACGCCTAAACCGGTGCCGTTATCGCACCCGGGCCGAGGCCCAGTCGGACATTCTTGACTACATCGAGCGGTTCTACAACCGTCGCCGCCGCCATTCCCACACCAACGGCTTACCACCAGCTAGTACGCTAGAATCGTGGATAGACTACCCTGACTCACCTGTCCGTGGAATCAGGGAAAATCCAACTGGCTGGACACCTCCACCACCAAGGGCAATACTGGGGATAGGGAAAAGCAGATTCTCTTGGTGAATCCGTAGCGACCTCCATGCTCTTCAACTCACTGGTGTTTTGCGCGTTCTTCATCGCGACTTACACCGTCTATTTCTGCCTGATGCGACGGTATCGGGCTCAGAACGGGCTACTGCTCGCCGCGAGCTACCTCTTCTACGGTTGGTGGGACTGGCGGTTTCTCGGCCTTATTCTGCTCTCGACCTTAATCGACTACGTCTTAGCCGGATCGATCGGTCGTCTCGACCCGGACTCAGCAACCGAACAGCGGCGGCGAAAGTTGCTCGTCACGGCATCGATCGCGACGAATCTCGGCATCATTGGTTTCTTCAAGTACTTCAACTTCTTCGCAGATAGCGCGGTTGACGTGATGAGGGCGATCGGATTCGCACCAGATCATGTCACGCTCAACATCATCCTACCGGTCGGAATCAGTTTCTACACGTTTCAATCGCTGAGCTATACGATCGACGTCTACCGCGGCAAGTTAAAACCGCACCCAAACTTTCTCAACTTTGCGCTCTTCGTTGCTTTCTTTCCTCAGCTCGTCGCGGGACCAATTGAGCGCGCAGCCAAGCTACTTCCTCAGTTCGCGGCCGCGAGGGTGATCACCCCTGAGCGTGTCTGGACCGGGCTCTATCTCATCCTTTGGGGGTACTTCGAGAAGGTTGTGGTCGCCGACAACGTCGGCAGGATCGCAGACGAAGTATTCAATAACTACGAGAAGTATCAGGGTCTCGATATCCTGATTGGCGTCTTCGCTTTTGCTCTACAGATTCTCGGGGACTTCTCCGGCTACTCAAACATCGCGCGTGGGCTGGCCCGGATTATGGGTTTTGACCTCATGGTCAACTTCCGTCTCCCGTACTTCGCGACCTCGCCGGCTGATTTCTGGCACCGTTGGCACATCTCCCTATCGACCTGGCTGCGAGACTATCTGTACATTTCACTCGGCGGCAATCGATACGGCCAGCTCATCACCTACCGAAACCTGTGCGCGACGATGCTGCTGGGCGGACTCTGGCATGGCGCTGCCTGGAACTTCGTGGCGTGGGGTGCCTACCACGGTGCGGGTCTCGCAGGTCACCGAGCTTTCTCGCAGTGGCGCGCGACCGGGGGCAAATCACGGTACGGAAGGGTTTCTGAGTGGTCAACAATCATTTTGATGTTCGCCTTCACCCTCGGTGGCTGGCTGCTATTTCGGAGCACGAGCCTCGCGCAGGTTGTCGGTATGGTTTCCTCACTCGGAGTCCGCCCGTCCAGCATGAGCTTCACCTGGACCGCCAATATCGTGTTTTACGCCTGGCCTTTGTTCGTAATCCAGCTTGTCCAGCGTCGCACGGGCGATTTGCTTGTTCTGACTCGGTTGCCAATGCCCATCACGGCTATCGTATTCGCCGGAATACTCGCTATGCTGGCGGTCTTCGGCTCGCGTGAACCGATGGAGTTCATATATTTCCAGTTTTGAGGTAGGCCTTTGGTCAACTCTGACAACGTCATTGCCGAGGTGCCACACCGCGACCAGGCCGCGATAGGGGGCATAGGCATTGACCAACCGCCGCTCGAGACGCTCCCGCGCGAGATCATTCGATCGGTCTCATGGTCGCAGGTCGCGTGGACAATTGCTGCCACACTCTTCGTCTTGGGAGCGCTCAATTTCCTCGCAGGTGCGTATCTCTCACGCTACACGTCTAACCAAGGCTACTGGCTGATCAAGCACAAATGGGAGCTTCTCGAGAGGGTAGACCACCCCATCGACTGGTTAATCATCGGGGATTCCTCTTGCAACCAGGGCATCGACACGGAGACCTGGGATCGAGCGCTGGGCGGACGTTCGCTTAATCTGTGTACCATAGGGGACTTGCTGCTCCTCAATGGTGTCTGGATGCTAGCCGCGCTGTCAGAGCGCATCGGAAGTCCACCGAACGTTCTCGTAGTCCATGTACACGACATGTGGCACAGGCGTCCTACACCAGAGCTTCTAGGACGCATTCCAGTGCGAGGTGTGTGGGGTAAGGGAAATACGTCAGTGGTGCTCACGCTCTCGGAGACGGCTCGGGAGCTATTGTCACGGTACGCGCCGCTTGTTAGTCAGAGCTCCGCCTTGCGCAATTCGCTGCGCAACCCAAGCACGCTGTTCGAGACGAAATTCGTCCTCGGCGACAATGGCTACATGCGCGAGGTGGAGGCGAATCCGCAAACAGTCGAGCGTGACGCGGCGGCGCATCTGCGGGCATTGGAGACACAAGCCTTCAACATCTCGGCCGAGAATCGGGCCGCACTTGAGGAACTCGGGGCGCTCGCCGATGCCCACGAGGTTGATATCTATTTGACGTCAGCGCCAATTTTCGAGGGTCTCCTCGCGTCTCCGGCGTTTCGCGAACACGTGGCACCGATGCAGGCGGAATTTCGTGTGTGGGATGCCAGTAATCCGCGGCTCCATTATATTGACGAATTCCAAGCGTTCCCGAAGGAATCGATGCAGAATGCTGATCACCTGATACATGACGCGGCGCAAGTCTACACCCGCCGCCTCGCAGAAATCGTTCGATAGCAAGTAGTGTTGGCGAATATGCTCCCATCCTCTGAACCCCTCAAAGATGGTCTTATTCACTGTCCAAAGAAATCGGGTGCTCTATACATGTACGGTAGGAAATCACTGGAATTTCCCGCCGAAGGGAGCCTTTCGCCGAGGTACACCTCGCGGCTGCCGTTCCAGAATGTCCGACGCGTGGCGTTCCCCGCGCTACCATTTCCGACCAGCAATTAACTCGCGTGCTCTTCAACTCGCTACCGTTTGCCGCGTTCCTACCTGTTGTATTCGTCCTCTACTGGGCGGCACAACGTTCCGACCTGCGCGTGCAAAACATCCTCATACTCGTCGCGAGTTACGTCTTCTACGGGTGGTGGGACTACCGTTTCCTCGCGCTCATTGTCCTCTCCTCGACCATCGACTATGTCGTTGGACGCGCCCTCTCGCGCTCCACCGGCGCCGCTCGGCGGCGCACCCTGCTGTCGTTCAGCGTCCTCACAAACCTCGGCCTGCTGGGGACGTTCAAGTATTTCAACTTCTTCGTCGACTCGCTTCGCGATCTCTTCGTTGCAGTGGGATTACCGTCGCCTGGTTGGACTCTCGACGTAGTCCTCCCAGTAGGTATCAGCTTTTATACCTTCCAGACGCTTTCCTATACAATAGACGTGTACCGGGGACGGCTTTCCGCAACCGACGATCCGATCGCCTTCTTCGCGTTCGTCAGCTTCTTTCCCCAACTCGTCGCCGGTCCGATCGAGCGCGCCGAACACCTCCTGCCGCAATTTCTCGCGCCGCGTCGGTTCGACTCCACCGCAGCTTCGGACGGAGCCCGCCAGATGCTCTGGGGGCTTTTCAAGAAGATCGTCGTCGCGGACAACCTCGCGCTGTACGTACAGAACGCGTTCAGCCAGGCAGGAAGCGCTGGTCGCATCGATTTGATCGCGGGCGTCGTGTTCTTCGCGATACAGATATACTGCGACTTCTCCGGCTACTCGGACATCGCCATTGGAAGTGCGCGGCTCTTCGGATTCTCCCTACGACGTAACTTCGCGTACCCGTACTTCGCCCGGGACATCGCGGAGTTCTGGCGCCGTTGGCACATCTCGCTTTCTACGTGGTTTCGCGACTACGTCTACATCCCACTGGGCGGTAGCAAGAGCAACACACGCAGGCGTCTCATCAACGTGATGATCACATTTGGACTGAGCGGCCTCTGGCACGGCGCGAATTGGACGTTCGTCATCTGGGGACTCCTGAACGCGCTGTACTACGTCCCGCTCATGGTGAGCGGGACGCACCGAGCGAACGTCGGGCCGGTGGCGCCGGGGAAGCTCCTCCCCAGTGCTCGGGAGGTTCTGGCCATGACCATGACGTTTCTCCTCACGCTGGTAGCATGGGTGTTCTTTCGCGCCGCCTCTCTCCATGACGCAATGGACTATTTCGCATACCTCGCGAGACCAACCCCTACAATCGACGTGATTCCGCTGGCCGGGCTGCTCAGGGGAGCGCTCTTGAGCGCCGCTATCGTCCTACCGGAGTGGCTGCACCGAGAGAAAGAGCACGCCATGGCGGTGGATGGTCTTCCGGTTGCGGGGCGCTGGGTGCTGTACCTGGCGGTGGGACTCAGCATACTCGTCTTGGGCAACTTCGGTGAAGTTCAATTCATCTACTTCCAGTTCTAGCGAGCCATTGGCTCCTCGCGCTCCTTCCGATCGCCGTATGGCGGCACGCGCCAAGGCATGAGCCCATGGCAATTCGGGCGGCGTGCAGTCGCCTTTGCGAGCCTTCTCGCGACGGCGTACCTAGCACTGCTGTTCGTCGTGGTCAATTCCCCGAGGATCCGGTTCCCTGAGACGAACCTCTGGACGAATCAGACCCGTAAGAGCATGCTCGGCAAGCCGACGGTGCTCATGGTTCGCGAGCTGGGTGTAGCGCGTGATCTCGATATTCTCTTCACCGGCTCCTCGCACGCCTACCGGACCTTCGACCCTCGTTTTTTTGACACCAAGAATCTCCGTACGTTCAACATGGGGACCACCGGCCAGACACCGGTGAATACGTACTTCCTAATGCGGGACCATTTCGATCAGGTGCGCGCACCGCTGGTCGTGATCGAGACCTACCCCGACATCTTCCGACTAGATGGAACGTTTTCGTCTATCGACCTGATCCAAAACACAGCGTGGTCTTGGAGTACCGTGCGGATGGTCCTAGCCACGAAATCTCTGCCGGCGCTGAATGCCCTGCTATTTGACGCGCTGGACCTGCACCGCGTCCCGGTCGATCAAATTGAACCTCGGCTCGACCCAGGCGACACGTACGTCGGTCGGGGCTATGTCGAGAAGAGATCCGACGTAACCTGGGAGCAACGGGCGCCAACCCGATCGATAGCAATCAACCATACACAGCTTCGCTATTTGCGACGGACTATCGAGTGGTTGAGGCGGCGAGGAAGCCGCGTGCTCTGCATCGTCCAGCCGATCCCCGAGCCGACCCGGCGGGCAATCAAAAACTACGCGGAGGTGTCGGAGACGATTAGAGCGACTGTAACCCTCGCAGGGGCAGAGTACGTGGATTTCAACGGCATGATCGACCTGACTCCAGGTACCGATTTCTATGACTACCACCACATGCGGCAGTCTGCCGTTGAGAAGTTCCTCCCAGTGTTCTACGCCGAGCTCGTGGCACGGGGCCTGATCCCTGAGCCGCGGGAGGCGGCCGGTACGACCCCGTAACCCTGTTCTGCGAATACCAACAGTCGATCCCAGCACTGAGAGGAGCCCCCTGCGAAGGCTCAAACTGACGCCTTCGCCTCCTGCTCAGCCACGACCTCTCTGACCGTATCCAGAACATCGGCTCCAGCATGCCCCCGCCGCTCCAAATACCCCACAATCCGCCGCACCCGCTTCTCCGGCTCCACATCCCTCAACTGCGCCGCTCGGCGCCTGGCAAGTTCCTCTACCTGTGCGGCCGCGTCCACGCCTGCATCCGCAAGCTCCTGATCCACTGCCACCTCGGCCACGCGCCGCTCCACCCCGCGGGCAAGCAGATCGCGCAGCAACCGTGACCGACCGTATCCTCGAGGAACCCGTGTGCGAGCGAAATGGCGCGCAAAGGCAACGTCGTCCAGAATGCCGGCGGCTTCGAGCCGGCCTACCGCCTCCTCGGCGGCCTCTCGTGCATGACCCTTGGCGCGGAGCCTGAGCAATAGCTCATTCACCGCCCGGGGCCGAGCTGTCACCATGCGGACGGCCGCATCAAACGCCTTCTGAGCGGCCACAGCGCCCGCCAGGCGCTCCTGTTGGTCGGCATCCAGCACCAAGCCCTGGGAAAGGCCGAGCCGCTGTACGACCTCCACAGGTAGCGACGCGAACCGGGCCCCGTCCACCTCGATGACGAGGCGGTCGGGAGCCCGGGTGGTCCTTTTGATCCGCGTGATCCGCAACAGCTACTCCGCGACCGGTACTGCCTCCTCGATGTCCTCGCCTATACCAAGATGCCGCTTGACCTGCACCTCGATCTCCGCCGCCATCTCCGGATTGTCCTTGAGATAGAGCTTCGCGTTCTCGCGTCCCTGCCCCACGCGTTCCTTGCCGTACGAGTACCAGGCGCCGCTCTTGTCCACGACGCCGGCCTCGACCCCCAGATCGATTAGCAACCCTGACTTGCTGATGCCCTCGTCGAACATGATGTCGAACTCGGCCTGCCGGAACGGGGGCGCCACTTTGTTCTTGACGACCTTCACTCGCACCCTGCTCCCGACAATGGTGTCGCGCTCCTTGACCGCGCCAATACGCCGCACGTCCATGCGAACCGACGCATAGAACTTGAGCGCGCGACCACCGGTAGTCGTCTCGGGGTTACCGAACATCACACCGATCTTCTCGCGCAACTGATTGATGAAGATCACCGAGGTACGCGACCGGTTGATGCTTCCCGCCAGCTTCCGCAACGCCTGCGACATGAGACGCGCCTGGAGCCCCATGTGCGCGTCCCCCATGTCCCCCTCGATCTCCGCCTTGGGCACCAGCGCCGCCACCGAATCCACCACGATCACGTCCACCGCACCAGAGCGCACGAGAATCTCGGCTATCTCCAGCCCCTCTTCACCGGTATCCGGCTGCGAGACGAGCAGGTCCTCGACGTTAACACCCAGCTTCTTGGAGTACTCCACGTCGAGCGCATGCTCGGCGTCGATATACGCGGCCACACCGCCCGTCAGTTGCGCGCTGGCGGCTATGTGCAACGCGAGCGTGGTCTTCCCACTCGACTCCGGACCATAGATCTCCGTGATCCGACCGCGCGGCACACCGCCAATCCCAATCGCGGCATCCAGATTCAGCGAACCCGTCGAGATCGAGTCGACCTTGGGCCAGGACTCCTGCCCCATCCGCATGATCGAACCCTTGCCAACGGTCTTCTCGATCTGCGAGATGGCGAGGCTCAGGGCCTTCTGCCGGTCCTCGGAGAGTTGATGCGTTACTTCGACGTCAGTCTTGGCCATTGGAAAGGATCCCTGTTAGCGGTGCGCAGTAAGGGGTGAGCGGTAAGCGGTGAGCCTGACTGTCGGGCCTAAGAATCGCCGGCTGACCGGCGCCGCCGGCAACCGAATATATACCGAAGCCAGTCTCACCGCCAGCCTGCCTTGAACGCGTCTTCGACATGCACCACCCGCAGGTGCCCCCGGCGTATGCGCTCGATCCCAATCACGTCGAATCTGTAGACATCGTGCGGCCGGCGGTGCCGATCTATCCAGGCCTGGGCCACTCGAGCAATGTCTCGCTGCTTGCTCCGAGTGACGGCCTCCAGCGGGCTCCCGAACGTACGGCTCAGCCGAGTCTTCACCTCCACAAACGCCACGATCGTCCCGAGCCGAGCGACGAGATCGATCTCCAGCCGGCCCATCGTGAAGCGATGGTCGAGGATCTGCCAGCCGCGCCGCCGGAGAAACTCCTTGGCCAGCTCCTCGCCGTCGACGCCCAAACGGTGACGCCGGTCCTTCCAGCTTGCAGGGTCCGTGCGGATGCGCATGGCGCACAATAGGCTGTGGTGTGCGGGCGAGCGTCATCGAAACAGCTCAGTTTGGTATCGCCTTCTTGCAGACGGGTCTCTCGTGCAGCGTGCAGCGTGCAGCGTGCAGCGTGCAGCGTGCAGCGTGCAGCGTGCAGCGTGCAGCGTGCAGCGTGCAGCGTGCAGCGTGCAGCGTGCAGCGTGCAGAATGTAACGGAAACACACGGCGTGCCGCGCAGACCGACAGGTCCCGGAGCGCGCGTCAGCTCGCTGCCCCAGCCCGCGATAGCAAAGGACCCAACGAGCTGCAGGGCGCGGAGGGACCTGTTGGCTCAAGCGGCACGCGGACTGTCGAGCGTGCAGAGGCCGGTCGGCGCGGGGCGCGGATGGACGGAAGTCAAGACGGGCCCGGCGTTCCAACCGCCGAGCCCGTAGACCATCTAAGGATTGGGGGGATGCTACGCGTTCTCGATGTCGAGCCCTTTGCGGCGCCGTCGCAATGCAGCCCCGCCAATGCCCAGGAGACCCGAGCCCAGGAGCACCATCGTGACTGGTTCCGGCACGACTGTGCATGGCGGATAGTCCCCGGCCCCGCCCGTGTCACACTTGAGCGACTGGTTCCCGTTCGGCCCGATCTGCTGTGAGTGCCAGCGTAGTTGCGTATCGCCGGTCAGCGCAAACTGGCCAGTTGTGGTGAACTTCAGCACTACCATATAGGGGTCAGCATCCGTCGAGCACGTGCTCCAGTGTGTCCCGCCAAATGCATCCATACAACCGACAATTCCGTCCGCACCCGAGGTCCCTGCGGACCCGTCGATTCTCACTCCGGCTAGGGTCTTGATGTCGTTCGACGGCGCAGACCAGAAACTCGAGATATCCGTCCCGCCGCCAACGGCACCAGTCTGGTTGTACCATACGCCCGCGAGGCCGACGGTGCCAACGTTATTCCACACGTTGTAAAGACCGATTGCGGTCATCGTGTGCTTGACGCCGAACGTGCCTTGGAGGTTGCGCACGCGAATGATCAGCCCATTGCCGCCGTCGACCACTTCCACCTGAACACTGGCGCAGACGCCGAGGAGCGGGCCGCCTATACAGTATGGGTTCCATCCGGACGGCAGTGCGTGCGCGGGTGTTGGTGCCGCCGCTACCGCCGCCAAGGCAACCAACCCGCCGAAGAGTTTTCTCATGAACCTTCCCCTTTACCACCCCGAAGATGTCTTATCGCCGCGTACGCGCCGACCGCGGACGCGACCGTGAAGGTCACTCCCAGCAGCGATGTCTTCACAATGGCCTTTTTCACACCAAGCGCGGCAGGCCCCTCGACGGAGCCCAACGCCATCGGGACGTCGGTCAGGAACAGCAAGTACGCCGCTGCGAGAAACACCGACCACATCCCGAGCACTACCGCAACCGCAACCAATAAACGCCGACTACCCAACGCCAACCCCGCCCCGAGCAGCCCCGCAAACCCGATCGCGATCAGCGCCAGCCCACTGAAACTCGCCGCGATCGTCCCAAACTCCCATTCCGGCGTCCCAAGGTGCATGGGGTACCAGACCAGGGCAAAGTCCCCCACTCCCACAACCAGCAGTACGAACCCAATCCACCCGATCCAACGCCACCCCGTTTCGGGGTCTTCCGCTAGCGGCCGAACTCGCTTCCGACCGGCCTTCTCCTCAACCAGGACCTTCCGCTCAGCCATCGTCCCCCCTCGAACACACACTCATTCCCAGCTCCCAACCACCGCGAGACGGAGGGACGGTCCTTGGCAAAGGTGAGCTATTGCACATTTCGGGCCCTCGAGCGCTCAGCGCAGACACGCGCAAGTATTTTGTTCATAATGACTTACTGAGATGGGGCGAGCATCCAACACCATCCGCCCACGCCGAATCAGCCCAACACATATGGCTCGCTTCCAACATGAGGACACCGTGCAGCGTGCAGCGTGTGACGCGCAGCGTGCAGGGCGCAGAGTGCAGGGTGTACGGTACGGCGGAAGTCGACGGGCGTGGCGCGCAGACCGACAGGTCCCGGAGCGCGCGTCAGCTCGCTGCCCCAGCCCGCGATAGCAAAGTACCCCACGAGCTGCAGCGCGCGGAGGGACCTGTTGGCTTAAGCGGCACGCGGACTGTCGAGCGCACGTCTCACTTACTGTATTCGTCCAACTGCTCCGCACCAATCAGCACCTCCCGAGGCTTCGACCCATCCGGCGGCCCTAGAATACCCACCGCCTCTAATTGGTCGATAATCCGCGCCGCACGCCCATACCCTATCCTGAGCTTCCGCTGCAACAACGATGTCGAGCCGAGCTGATGCTGAAGACACGTCTCCGCAGCTTCGCGGAACAGCGCATCGCGATCACCCACTTCAACAGCCGCGCCGTCCGCGCCCTCGCTCGCCTCGATCGCCTCGATCACCTCGAGGATGTCCGATTCGCGAGTCTCGGGTGCCACAAGCCCGCGCTGTTCCAACGCTTCATCGCGTAGCTTGCGTTGGTCGGCATACCAACCGGTGAGATCCTCGGTCTCTTCCGTCGAGATGAACGCCCCCTGCAAGCGCGTTGGCTCGCTCTTGCCGGGCGGCAAAAAGAGCATGTCCCCGTTCCCCAGTAGCGCCTCGGCGCCGTTCTGATCGAGGATCGTCCGGCTGTCCACCTTGGACGCCACTCGGAACGCAATCCGGCTCGGGAAGTTGGCCTTGATGAGACCCGTGATCACGTTCACCGACGGACGCTGCGTCGCGAGCACGAGGTGAATGCCGGTCGCGCGCGCCTTCTGGGCGAGAAGTGCCAACGGTTTCTCGACCTCGCTCTGGACCGTCATCATGAGATCGGCCAGCTCGTCCACGATCACCACGATCTGCGCCAGCAGTCCCTCCTCGTAGGGAAGCGGAAGTTCTTCTTGCGCGTCGTCCGTTCCGGGACGTCGTTTGGGTGTCGGGAGAACGAGTTCCTTTCCGTCCGTAACCTTGCGGTTGAGGTCTTCGATGTTGCGCGCGCCATTGGCGTTGAAAAGCCCGTAGCGCCGCTCCATCTCGTGGACCGCCCACTTGAGCGCCTGTGCCGCCTCTTTGTTGTTGGTTACTACCGGATGCCGCAGGTGCGGCAATTCGTTGTAGCCCGACAGCTCGACCATCTTGGGATCGATCATCAGCATGCGCAGCTCGACCGGCGTGTACCGGTAGATCAGGCTCGTGATGATCGTGTTGATGCACACCGACTTGCCCGAACCCGTGGCACCTGCAATCAGCAGGTGCGGCATCTTCGCGAGATCGGCTATCACCGGCCGGCCCTCGAGATCTCGACCCAGAGCGATCGGCAGCGTCCCGCGCGTCGTCTCCCACTCGGGCGCCTCGAACAACTCCCGTAACTGGACGATCCGGGCAACGGGATTCGGTACCTCGACACCCACAGCGGCTTTCCCGGGAATCGGCGCCACTATGCGAATGGACTGCGCCCGCATGGC